>NZ_CP026095.1:3130000-3730000 GCF_004006295.1 Peribacillus asahii | reverse complement strand
AGGAAACCGGCTGGTGTGGATCAGCCGGTTTTGATTAGGTGTTAGAAATATATTTTTAACCTTAAAAAATTACATTCCAACTAATTAATATTTAAGTTAATCGTTATTGTATGCTGAGATGAAAGTGTTTTAGAGTATTCCTTTGTTAAGGAGGCGGTGACTGTATAAACGACTTTGATAGTATTCGTATTTTCTAGACTTATAGCATTAATAACAATTTTGAATCGCTCACTATCTTCTTCTAATTCTTTTTCTAGTATAGAATTTGTCTCATACTTAATTAGTGTATCTAAGGCTGTTTCAAACCTAAGCTGATATTCGTAGGGAATATTGGGGTTAGAAGGTGCAGGATCAGAATTTAGCCACGCTACTATACTTGCGTTTGCTTGTTTATTTGCCTCCTTTACTGCCGTCTCCGTGTAAGTTACTCCCATTTCTGATAATCGATTTAATTGTATATTTTCTTCTGTTTTTTTATTCTGACTAGCACTGTTTAAAACACTGCTAATCAAAGTTAATGAAAAGATAAAAATTAATGTAATCGTTAGTAGTACAAGCACTAATGTGTAGCCTGCTTCATTTTTTTCTTTCATGTAGTTATTCTCCTAATTGTCGGAATCTAGTTCTACATATCCATATACGGCTGTTAGTTCTTTGTTGTCTTCTGAATGGATGGTTATAGAAATAGGAAGTAAACCTAATGAGCTTTCTTCTGTGGTTTCAGGTAAAGGTGTCATAGTTGAAAGGTAGGTTTTATTGTTTAACTCAATAGGTGAGCGAGTATATGTATCTTCTGGAATGCTATTAGGATCTTCACAATTTTCCATTTTACAATAAGTTTCCATGCTGTTAGTTACGTCATGAAGCTCCTTCTCAGCCAGGTTGATTGCTGTTAATTTATCCTCTGCTTTCACAGAAAAAGTCATTGAATTAGAGAAGAAAGATAAGAACACGGTTAACACAATGCCGAGAATCGTAATAGATGCTAGCACTTCTATAAGAGTGAAACCGTTATTATTTTTAAAATTGTTCACGAATTTCTACCACCTAGTGTCTTTTTAATAAGTATATATCAAACTATAATAAAGATTAGGACAATTTTATTAAAAAGTAGTGAATTATTAACAGCTATCAAAGACTAAAGAATTATGTTTAATAATTAGTAAACTATTATTTTCATTCTATTAAAAGTGTGGTGTGATAAGTGGGGAAAAAATATATATCACAACAATCAGGGGTAACCTTGATTGAATTATTGGCAGCGCTAGCTATTTCAACACTATTAATAGGCATAGTTTATGGTGTTTTTACCTATTCGGTCCAATCTAATAATAAAACCCAATCTCACATTAATTTAAGACAAGAAGCTAACTTAATTATTACTGAAATGAGAAAACGGCATCAAGAGGCAACAGCAAACTATGAAATATGTTATGACGAGTTACTTGCAAATGAACTACCTTCTAAACAGGGGCTTTTGTTAGAAAAAGTTTCTATTGGTAAAACAACTGTAAATCAAACTACTTGTAAAGAGGAAATAGATCCTTCTCAAGCTTTGCCTGTTCAATTTACCTTGACTGATCAACAAAATCATAATCAATTTACCATAGATACGGTGATTGAAGGGAGACGAATGAATGAATCTTCTGTGTCTGTACCTATAGTAAAGCCTGGTGTTTGCCTACCAAACTCTTCAGAAATTAAGGAAGGTGATAAAGTATATAGTAGTGATACAGAGCTGAAAAATCGTGAAGTAGATAGTGTAGCACAGAACCTATACGCCAAAGGTACTTTAACCATGAAGAATGGGTCTATGATTACTGTAGGATGTAATGCTATTTTTGAGAAAACAGTGACGATGCATAACGATAGTACACTCTTAGTTAACGGTAATGCTACTTTTAAGGATAAAGTTGAGATAAAGAATGGTAAGAATGGCGGTGGAATGTTAATCAAGGGTGATGCTTATTTTGAGGATTTAGATTTGAAGAACGACGCAAAATTAGAAGTAAGGGGTAATGCCCATTTTAATGGAGAATTTATAAAACCGGATAAAGGGAGCATTTGTGTAAAGGGTCAGGCCACTTTCAAAAATAATCCTCCTACTTATTATGAGGTTAAAAATGTTACATCTTGTGGGAATAGTAATGGGATCATTTACGTCTTAAATCAAAAAAAGTAGCAGGTGAATACCATGGTAAAAGAACGAAAACGCCTAGGCGATCTACTCGTCGAGGCGGGAATCATTACTGAGGAGCAGCTCGAGGAGACGTTGCGGGAGAAGAAGAGCGGGCAGAGGCTTGGGGATGCGCTGCTTGAGCGGGGATTGATTAGTGAGCAGCAGTTAATTGAAGTGCTGGAGTTTCAGCTGGGGATTCCGCATATTAGTTTATATCGGTATCCGGTCGATGTGAGTTTGTTGAATCTTGTGTCGAAGGAATTTGCGTTTCGGAATACGCTTTTGCCGATTAAAAAAGAAGATAATCAGCTCATTGTGGCAATGAATGACCCAATGAATTATATTGCGCTCGATGATATGCGGCTATCGACAGGATTTCAGATTTCACCAGTTATTGCAACGAAGGAAGATATTGTGTCGGCGCTTTATAAATATTACAACATGTCGGAAACGTTTGAAGATATGGAATTAGAAGGTTTGGATGACGAAGAGGATGAAGAAGCGCCGGCTGTCCGGCTGATGAATCAAATTTTGGCGGTAGGGGTTCAGCTAAAGGCGAGTGATATTCATATTGATCCGCATGATACGAAAATACTCGTTCGTTATCGCGTCGATGGCATTTTACGGACAGAGCGAGTGTTGTCTAAAAACATCTACAATTTACTTATTTCACGTATTAAAATTATGGCAAATTTAAATATTACCGAGTCTCGTTTGCCGCAAGATGGACGAGTTAGGCTGGATGTTAATCTGACACCGGTTGATTTACGGATTTCACTCTTGCCAACGGTGGATGGCGAAAAGGTCGTTATTCGGATTTTGGACTTAACGAGTGTGCGGATGAATCTTTCACAGCTCGGTTTTAATAAAGTGAACGCCCAGAAGTTTATGTCGATGATTGAACGTCCGTCCGGTATGGTGTTGATTACAGGACCAACAGGATCAGGGAAAACGTCCACTCTTTATGCGGCTTTAAATCAACTGAATACAGAACAAGTAAACATTGTCACAATTGAAGATCCTGTTGAATATCAGCTTCCCGGCATCAACCAAGTGCAAGTGAATCAAACGGTTGGTCTCACATTTGCGGCAGGGTTGCGTTCCATCCTTCGCCAAGACCCTAATATTATCATGATTGGGGAAATTCGTGATACGGAAACAGCGGATATAGCGGTTCGTGCTTCGTTAACCGGCCATCTTGTTTTAAGTACGCTTCATACAAATAGTGCGTTGTTAACGATTCCTCGTTTACTAGATATGGACATTGAACCGTATTTAGTTGTTTCCTCTCTAACTGGGGTAGTAGCACAAAGGTTAGTTCGGAAAGTATGCGGTCAATGTAAACAAGAATATCATCCAACAGAAATGGAAAAATCTTTATATCAAAAACGGGGAATAAAAGTCGATACATTATATAAAGGAGCAGGCTGCAATACTTGTCAAAACAGCGGCTACCGCGGAAGACTTGCGATTCATGAAGTGTTAATGATTGATGATACGATTCGTTCCATGATGATGAATAATAAATCGATTCAGGAAATTAAACAGTATGCAATGCGCAGCGGGATGATCTTTTTACTGGACGATGGATTATTAAAGACGAAAGCGGGGCTGACAACGGTAGAAGAAGTGCTGCGAGTGACGATTCAGGAGTAGGGGGACATCAATATGAAAGAAAAACTAGATTACTTGCTGACGGCTGCGTTTGAATTAGGAACGTCCGATATTCATTTAACCGTCGGGGTTCCTCCAATCATGAGGCTTCATGGGGAACTTAAGCAATATGGTAAGGACGTGTTAAAGCCCGCTGACACGGAGGCGATGGCTCGAGCAATCGTTCCAGAAGGTTTATGGGAGAAACTGAAAACGAATGGAGAACTAGATTTTTCATATAGTATTCCACAAGTATCGCGTTTTCGTGTCAATGCGTATCATCAGCGGAACTGTTTAAGCCTTGCTATCCGGGTTGTACCGACAGAAATTCCAACATTAGAAAAGCTAAACATGCCGAATGTATTACGAGACATTTCTGAAAAACCGCAAGGACTCGTGCTTGTGACAGGACCGACAGGAAGCGGGAAATCAACGACGCTGGCGGCGATGATTGATTATATTAATAAACATTTGAAACGTCATATTATCACGTTAGAAGATCCGATTGAATATTTGCATAAACATGGTATGAGTATTATCAATCAACGAGAAGTTGGTTTTGATACGAGCAATTTTGCCAACGGTCTTCGTGCTTGTCTTCGTCAAGACCCAGACATTATTTTAGTAGGAGAAATGCGAGATTTAGAAACGATTTCGACAGCGATTACGGCAGCGGAAACCGGACATTTAGTGTTAGGTACGTTACATACAACCGATGCTCCAGCGACGATTGATCGAATTATTGATGTATTTCCGCCGAATCAACAGCCGCAAGTACGCATTCAGCTTGCCTCTGTATTAGGGGCGATTATCTCGCAGCGCTTGTTTCCGACAAAAAATCGAAAAGGACGGGTCGCAGCGACAGAAATTATGATTAATAATTCAGCGATTCGAAACTTAATCCGAAACGAAAAAATTCACCAAATCCACAGCATTATGCAAACTAGTAAATCAGCCGGCATGCATACGCTTGAAATGTCGATGAGAGAACTGATTGAAAAAAATCGAATCGATGCACAGTCAGCTGCTCCTTATTTACAAGAGGTTATGGTGTAATGGCTGTTTTTCGTTATGTAGGAAGAGATCGTACCGGGAAAAAGAAAGAAGGCAAAGTAAATGCGGAACACCGAAGAGAAGCGGTAAGTAAGCTGCGTGAAACAGGAATTGCCGTCATTCAAATTGAAGAATTAACCGGTATTTTGTATAAGGAAATCTCGTTAGGAAAGAGAAAAGTAAAAAATAAAGATTTTGTTATTTATTTGCGCCAATTTTCGACGCTATTAAAAGCTGGAATCAGTTTAGTAGAAGCAACGAAAATTCTTTCCGAGCAAACATCTAGTAAAATATTAAAGAAAACGCTCATAGACTTACTTCATAGTTTAGAAGCTGGGAAGCCATATTCAGATGGTGCCGAAAAGCATCCAAACGTCTTTCCTGCAATTTTTGTCAACATGATGCGTGCCGGAGAAGCGGGCGGTAATATTGATGAGATTTTAGAAAGAATGGCTGTTTATTTTGAAAAGCAATATCAAACAAGAAAAAAAGTTCAAGCGGCGATGACCTATCCTGCAACTGTTGGAATTATCACGATTACAATTGTTATTTTTCTCTTATCGACCGTCGTTCCATCCTTTCAAAAGGTATTTGTTTCATCAGGAGCCGAGCTTCCGCTTATTACTAAAATCGTCATCGGCATGGGAGGCTTTTTTCAATCGTTTTGGTGGCTGTTTGTTCTGTTTGCGATTGCCCTATATATCGGTATTCGTTTAATTCTTGAAAATCGTCAAACGAAATATTATTGGGATTATGCTCTTTTAAAAGTTCCGTTATTCGGCTCCATGCTTCAAAAAGCACAAATGGCGCGGATGACGCGGACGCTTAGCTCGCTTTTTTCAAGTTCTGTCCCGATTTTGCAATCGTTAACCATTGTTGAGAGAATTGTTGGGAATGAAGTCATAGCTCGAGTTGTTAAAGAGGCAAGAAGCTCGATTGAAAAAGGAGAATCGATGTCTGTTCCGATGGAAAGGCATTGGGCTTTTCCGCCGATGGTCACACAAATGATTGCGGTCGGGGAACAATCCGGGTCAATTGATGTCATGCTTGAGAAAGTAGCGGATTTTTACGACATGGAAGTGGACAATGCGACGGATCAAGTGAAATCATTAATAGAACCGATGCTCATTGTCTTTTTAGCAGGAGCTGTTGGAGGAATTGTAGGTGCTATTGCGTTTCCGATGTTTAAGATATTTGAAACAATTCAATAAATAGAAACATTTTATTAATTTTTTTAGGTAAAATGTAAGGAAATGTACAAAAATAAGCGTTGTATTTTGGGGATAAATGCCTATATAATAAAATAAAAGGTAAAGTTGGAAGCGTTGAAAGATTATTCGTATGTGGGCACTTGAATGATCCGGAGCTAGTAGTGCACCCCGCCAATTTTAAGTCTTTGAAACTGGTAAACTACTAGATTTAGTGAATATTTACATACACACTACTTCTAAAATAAAAAAGGGGGATAAAGGTATGAAAAAGAAATTACAAAAATTACTAAAAAACCAAAAAGGTTTGACACTCGTTGAATTACTAGCAGTTGTTGTTATCTTGGGGATTATTGGAGCGATTGCGGTGCCGAGTATTGCGAACATTATTGACAACAGTAAGAAAGATGCGCATGTGGCAAATGCTGAACAATTGATTGGGGCTGCGAGATTGGCGGTTGCGGCGAATGAGAAATCATTATGGGCAAACAGTGGTAATAATGCTAATGATGGTGGCAAAATTACTATGACAGAATTAGTAAGTGCTGGATACTTAGAAAGTGCAATTGAAGATCCGGATAAGGATGGTACATCCTACCCGGAAGCTACTGCCTACGTAATGTATAATGGAACTGATAAATCATATATTGTAACTCTTGAAGGTAGTGAAAGAGGTATATCAGGTAAAAAACCATCGGAACTTAAAAGAGATATTGTAGAATAAAAATATTGTGAATTTTAATAACTCCTTCCCAAGGAGTTATTTTTTTACCTATTCCTACATATCCCACCATCCTACTATCGAATCATGTTGTATTTCGTTATAATAGAATTATGGATAAGTAGAGAAGAAGCAGAGGAACATGAAGATGATGATATTTATATATAGTTATTTATTAGTGCTCGGTCTTGTGCTAGGGTCGTTTTATAATGTTGTCGGGCTTCGGGTTCCGGAGGGGCAGTCGATTGTAAGGCCGCGGTCGCATTGTCCGACGTGTAAGCGAACGCTTAGTACATTGGATTTAGTTCCGGTTTTGTCTTTTGTGTTTTTAAAAGGAACATGTCGTGGATGCGGCAGTAAGATTTCGCCGTTTTATCCAATTATGGAGCTTGCGACGGGAATTTTGTTTATGCTGGCGTTGTATCAGTTTGGTTTGACAGGTGAACTGATTGTCGCCTTGACACTTATTTCACTGTTAGTGATTATATTTGTGTCGGATATGAAGTATATGATTATTCCTGATAAAGTGCTGTTGTTTTTTTTGCCGCTTTTCTTTCTTGAACGGTTGTTCATTCCGCTTACTCCGTGGTGGGACCCATTAGTTGGTGCCTTCTTTGGCTTTGGTTTGTTATTGTTGATTGCCGTCATTAGCAAAGGCGGCATGGGCGGAGGCGATATTAAGCTCTTTTTTGTGATTGGAATTGCGCTCGGGTTTTCGCAAACATTGCTTACCTTTTTGATGGCCACTTTTTTAGGAGCTGTATTTGGTGTAGGCGGGATGCTGCTTGGGAAGCATAAACAAAAAGAGCTCATTCCATTTGGTCCGTTTATTGCAGTTGGGGCTCTTCTTTCTTACTTTTATGGAGAGAACATCATTAGCTGGTATTTCTCGATGTTCATGTAGGCGGTGAAAATATGAATTTTTTACGAAGCAACAGGCAGCATTCTGTTCATTTTACGATTAGCGATTCGTATATTCGTTTTGTCCAGAGCGATCGCAATCGGACGTTTCATACGTATGGACAAAAGTGTCTGCCGCCCGGTGTTGTCGTTGAAGGGCAGATTAAGGAGCGAGACACGCTTGGAATGATTATCGATGAGATGGTGGACAACTGGAAGCTGAAAGGGAGTAAGATGTCGTTTTGTGTTCCCAATGAGTTTGTCATTTTGAGAAAAACAGTTGTCCCGCTTGAAATTATGGAAGAGGAACTGACTGGTTATTTATATATGCAATTAGGAGAAAGCATTCATTTGCCTTTCGAAGATCCACTACTCGTACCTGTTTTATTAAAGGAAACAGAGGAGAATAAAGAAGTGCTTTTGATTGCTTCAAAAGAATCGGTGCTGCAAGAGTTTTCTGAGCTGTTCCGAGAATCTTCATTAAAACCGGTTGTGGCTGACTTATCCATGTTAGCCGCTTATCGCACTTATTTTCATCTTGGGTTAGCAACGAATGATGAACATGTGTTGATGGTTCAAATCGGTTTAAAGACGATGATTCTTTCTGTTTTTCATCAATATAAACCTGTATTTGTCCATCATTTCCGCCCATCATTCTCGGACGAGTCGTTTGAAATTGTTAAGAATAGAAGAGGGGCAGAATACTATACATGTCACGATGACGATGAAACGCTGGCGGGACATGCGCGTGATATTGTGATGGAAATTCAGCGTTTTATCTCCTATTATCGTTTCAATTTAACAGGCGGTAAATACGAAATTTCCAAACTATTAGTGATGGGCGACCATCCTTGTATAGAAGCTTTTTATCGGAATATGAAAGAATCGTTTGAATTTGAAATGGACGTACAATCGATGCTGCAACCGATTTTTCAAACAAAAAAAGGAACCAACATTCCTTCTGTGTATACAGAGTGTATTGGTCTTGCATTAAAGTAGGTGTCTACATGCTAGTTGATATAAATTTATTGCAGAAAAAAGAAAAGAAAGCATCCTTTTTTCTCATTTTTATTCTCGTTGGTGTTATCGTTCTTGTAGCTGCAGGGATTTTTGCGTGGAAGATGTATCAGACACAAGTAGCGAAAGAAAGGCAACTGGAGACGGTGCTTTCACAATATAAAGAAGAAAAGGTATTAAAGGAACAAAGTTTATCTAAAGCCGCAAGTGATAACGGAGTGGAGCAATTGAAGGCGGCGATTACATGGGCGGAAGAAACGGATACATCGACCTCTTTTCTTTTACAACATATCACCTCTTTATTGCCGAAAAGAGGGTATTTTATGAACTTTTCTTTTGCGGAAGGCAAGACGGCAGATTTGTCAATCCAATTCGATAGTTCACGAGAAGCTGCTTTTTATTTAAAAAGCTTGCAGAACTCCCCTTATATTGAAGAAGCGGAATTATTAAGTATAGAGACAGAATCTATCTCCTCTGAAGAAGATACAGTAGAAGAGGAGAATGTATTGCCAAGATATATGGCATCCTATCGTTTTGTTGTGAATGAAAAGGCGCTTCAAGAAGGGGAGGGATCTCCTTGACTTCTAAAACATCCAAGCTTCTTTTGTTTATCTTAACGATGGTTGTTGTTATCGGGGGTGGACTTTATGTATACTTCTTCCACTTTCAGCCGTTGCAACAGAAGGTGAATGAATTAGAAGCATCTATTACAAAAGAAAAGCAAGAATTGGCTATGATAGATGAAACAGGCCAATCTTCTGCGAAAAAAGAGATAGTCAATACAAGTGAGCTGCAACAAAAAATCCCTGTTCAACCTTTAACCGACCAAATTGTGTTATCTCTTGAAGAAGCGGAGGTCGCATCGGGAACGTTGATTACAAGTTTGACGTTTCAAGAAGGAGAGGAAGATGAGCAGCAAAGTTCGGAAACGGAAGACGCTCTCGGTATTGAAAAAGAGACAGAGAAGACAGCTGAAGGCGCAGAGAATCTTCCTGGCGGTGTGAAACAAATCCAAGCAGAGATGACGGTTATCGCTCCTTCTTATAAAGAATTAGAAACGTTTGTGAAAGAGATTGAACAGTTGCCGCGTATGGCAAAAGTAGAGAGCCTTCAATTCGCAGGCACACAAGAAGCAAGAGAACTAGTAGTTGAACCGGAGAATCTTTCTTTTCAGGTTGTCGTTTCTTTCTATTATTATCCGGAATTAGAAGAACTCGTTCAACAGCTACCAAACTACGAAGCACCGCCAGCTAGTGATAAAGAAAATCCTTTATATGAACCAAAAGTAGAAATTCCGCCAAAGAATGAAGCGGAAAAAGGAAACATCGTAGAAAAAGACAATATCACTTACGAAGTGTTTACGTATAAAGTTCAGCCAGGAGACACACTTTTCCGTATCTCGATGCGCTATTACAATAGCCGAGCGGGAGAAGTGTTGATTAAAAAGTGGAATAATATGACGATATTAATGGCGGGAACAAACATTGAAGTTCCAGTGCCAGTGGATGGAGAAAATTGACGAAAGCTATTGTGAACAAGACGACAAAAGTCTTGTTCTTTTTTTTGATCTCTATGATAGCATGGAAAAAAATGCTGCGAAGGGGGGAGAAAACGTGGACAAGTCTAATCAAGAGAATGGGTTTACGATTAAAATTAATGGTCAAGAGAAATCATTTAAAGAACATTCGGCAGCTCCTATAGAAGAAGGGCGAACGGAAGCAGCCGCTGTCGAATCGCCAGATGAAAGTTTCGATTGGGTTCTACCAAATGAAATTATACCGGCGCCGAATTCGAAGAAAAAGGGAAAAATTCATCCTTATCCTCAGCCTCGTCGTCCGTGGAAGTTAAAGACTCCGTTTATACTGGCTATTGTAGCGATTGTTGTTGGAACAAGCCTTGGTGTTCTTGCTATTCGAACGATTACGGCAGAGCAGACTGTTACTCCACCGATAGAAGTTGAAGAAGAAACACCGGCAGTCGTACCACCGGTTGAACAAACAAGTAAAGGGGCAACGGTGCAAACTTTTTTAGTGCAGGGCGGCGTATTTAGTACAGAAGAGGCAGCGAAGGAAGTGCAGGCGACTCTTCAGGCAAAGAAACTTCCAGCCGAAGTGTTTAAGATGGAAAACGAATACTATTTATTTTTAGGTGTCGCGGAAAGTCTAGCTGCCACGAAGGAGCTTGCTCTTGAATATAAAACGCAGGATGTGGATGTATTTTGGAAAGAAATCCGTTTTAAAGCGAAAATCGCAGAGGATGATGCGGCTGTAGACGTATATTCATCGCTTGCGGAACTTTCTGCAGCGAAGCTTCGCAATACTGATTCAAGTGTAGACCTGCAGCAAGTCACGAAGCAGCTCAATGGAGTGCAGTTATCAGGAAACAAAGAAGGTAAGAAGCGATTAATGGAAGCTAGCGAACTATTACAAAAAAATCAAGCGAGCGAGGCTCAAGAGAAGCTGCTTCTATTTTTACAAACGATTGTCTCCTAATATTATTTTTCGGGAAATATCGCAAAGGGGAACCACTATTCCCTTTTGCGACGGCTATTTTTATAGAAGTGAAAAATTGTTTTATAAAGAAATTTGTCGAGCACTCATTTATTTGGTACGATAAAATAGTATCTCCTAATTGTAAAAGAAAGGTGTTTAACGTATATGCAACCATTGATTTTAGCTTCATCTTCCCCACGTCGTAAAGAACTCCTGAAACTTCTTCAAATTCCCTTTCAAAGTATGAATGCCAATGTGAATGAAGATTTTCCAAAACAGATGAAAGCCGATGAAGTCGTCAAGGAATTAGCTTTCCGTAAAGCGTCAGCTATTGCACGTACACATTCCGATCATTGGGTCATTGGCTCGGATACGATTGTCGTTTTAAACGATACGATATTAGGAAAGCCGCTTGACCGTAATGATGCGAAAAGAATGTTAACCGAGCTGTCAGGACAAACACATGAAGTGTATACAGGTGTAGCGATTCTATTTAAGAAAAACAGCACTGTGTTTTTAGAGAAAACGAAGGTCACTTTTTGGGAGCTGTCGGAAGAGGATATTGAACAGTATCTCGATAGCGGCGAATCTTTTGACAAAGCCGGCAGCTATGGCATTCAAGGGTATGGATCATTGTTTGTAAAGCAAATTGAAGGTGATTATTTTTCGGTAGTAGGTCTTCCTGTCTCAAGACTTGCTCGTGAACTAAAGGCAATGCAAGCAAAATGGTCTTCATGCTGAAGACTTAGTACTGGATTTGTTTCGGCGAGCAGTTATTACTTCGGCACGCTCCCTTTAAGTGGATAAAGGAGTGTGAATGCTTGATGTTAATGAGAGAATATCGAAAAGAAGAAAAGCCGCGCGAGAGGTTTTTACAAGATGGTCCGGAAAGCCTCTCTGATCAAGAGTTATTTGCTTTATTACTCAGAACAGGTACGAAGGAAGAGTCGGTTTTACAAATGGCTAACCGACTGATGGATGCGTTTGAGGAATTACGGTTGCTCAAAGAAGCATCGATTGAAGAGTTAACCGCTATTAAAGGAATTGGTGAAGCCAAGGCTATGCAACTGTTGGCAGCTGTAGAACTCGGTAGACGCATCCATCGAGTCAATAATCAAGAACGTTATGTTATTCGCTCCCCGGAAGATGGTGCGAAGTATTGTATGGAAGAGATGCGTTTCTTAACACAAGAGCATTTTGTCTGTTTGTATTTGAATACGAAAAATCAAGTGCTCCATAAGCGAACCATTTTTATTGGCAGCTTAAATGCCTCGATTGTACATCCGCGAGAGATATTCAAAGAAGCCTTTCGAAGATCTGCAGCCTCTATCATTTGTCTCCATAATCATCCCTCCGGAGATCCGGCTCCAAGTAAAGAAGATATTGAAGTAACGAAAAGGCTAGTCGAATGTGGTAAGATAATAGGGATTGACCTATTAGATCATCTTATTATTGGTGAACATAAATATGTGAGCTTAAAGGAAAAAGGTTATTTATGACACTATCAAAATTTTTGTCAATAGGATATAATGTTGTTTGTGATTTTTAAAGAGGAAACTTTTTCAAAGTTAATTATTGTGGGAAGATTGACAAGCTTTCATTGACCTTATATAAGAGCATTTTTTTTACGAAAGGGAGATACGGAGATGTTTGGAATTGGTGCGAGAGATATTGGAATTGACTTGGGAACAGCAAATACGCTTGTTTATGTAAAAGGAAAAGGAATTGTAGTACGAGAGCCGTCTGTTGTTGCTGTACAAACAGATACGAAACAAATTGTCGCTGTTGGGAATGATGCGAAAAACATGATTGGACGAACTCCGGGAAATGTTGTGGCTCTTCGTCCGATGAAAGATGGTGTAATTGCGGATCATGAAACGACAGCTGCAATGCTAAAATATTACATGAAGGAAGCGCAAAAAAAAGGTGTGTTTGGTAATAAACCTTATGTAATGATTTGTGTACCATCGGGGATTACGGCAGTAGAACAGCGTGCGGTTATTGATGCAGCAAGACAAGCAGGTGCACGTGATGCTTATCCGATTGAAGAACCATTTGCAGCGGCAATTGGTGCGGATTTGCCTGTTTGGGAGCCTACAGGCAGCATGGTTGTTGATATCGGTGGGGGAACGACAGAAGTTGCGATTATTTCTCTTGGAGGAATTGTAACAAGCCAATCCGTTCGTGTTGCGGGTGATGAAATGGATGAAGCGATTGTCGCGTATATTCGTAAACATTATAATTTAATGATTGGTGATCGTACATCTGAAGCGATTAAAATGGAAATCGGTTCTGCTGGCGACACAACAGACATCCCGAACATGGAGATTCGTGGCCGCGATTTATTAACAGGGTTACCAAAAACAATTGAAATTACGGCAGAAGAAATTTCACAAGCTTTACGTGATACGGTATCAGCGATTGTAGAATCGGTCAAAAATACATTAGAAAAAACACCGCCAGAGCTTGGTGCGGATATTATGGATCGTGGAATTGTTTTAACCGGCGGTGGAGCATTATTACGCAATTTAGATAAAGTAATTAGCGCGGAAACACAAATGCCTGTGATCATTGCAGAAAATCCATTAGACTGTGTAGCTATTGGAACAGGTAAAGCGTTAGATCATATTCATTTATTTAAAACAAAATCAAAAGATTCTCGCTAATTATATTCGTACTGTTTGGATAAAAATAAGATTAACTATCTTCGGAAGGCAAGGCTGTAACTGCACATTTCTATAAGGTCATATTCGGTTTTTTGTTACACGCTGTAGGATCAGCTATACACATGAAATGTGAACGAATGATTACGATAGGTAAATGTGTTTGATGTAGAGGAAGTCGGCTCGAAATTTTGGTAAAGAGCCGATTTTTTTATGGTATTAGGAAAACGATGAGCCGCTTTAGGCAGTCGCCTAAAAAGGAGTGCAGCCGTGTTCCATACCTAGGCCCTTCAAGTTGTCTAACCAGTCGATGAAGTGAAACTTCACCTTCTGGTTTTTCAGCACTTGTCGCCAATAGTCGGGCGCCTTGTGCTTTCTTAGTAAACTAAAGTAAATTGAGGTGTAGACACCATGCCACAGTTTTTTAATAAAAAACTTCTTCTCTTACTGATTAGTATTATTGTTCTCGTGGCATTGATTGGGTTCTCATTAAGAGAGAGAGAAGAATTAAGTTGGCCCGAGCAGTTTTTAAAAGATACAACGGGTTGGTTTGTGAATGTATTTAATAAGCCTGTATCGGCTGTGACAGGTTTTTTTGGGGACTTAAGTGATCTTCAAAATACATATGAAGAAAATCAAAAATTAAAAGAGCGCCTCGATGAGTATGTTTTATTAAAAACACAAGTTCAGGATTTAAAAGAAGAGAATCAAGAACTGCGCAAAATTTTGAAAAAAGAAGATGATTTAAAGCAATACTCATCGATTCATGCCGCAGTCATTGGGCGTAATCCAGATCGTTGGCACGAAATCCTGACGATTAACCAAGGGAAAATAAATGGTGTCGAAAAGGATATGGCTGTTATAACGGCAACAGGTTTAATTGGAAAGGTTAAAAATGTTGGGCAATTCTCAGCTTCCGTTCAATTATTAACATCTATGGATACAGCCAATCGAGTTTCCGCTTATGTTCAAGGCGATAAAAAAGCATTTGGGTTGATTGAGGGCTTCGATGAGAAAACAAATCTGTTATTAATGAATAAGATTCCTTACAATAAAAAAATCAAAAAAGGTTCTTACGTTGTAACATCTGGTTATGGCGGCGTATTTCCTAAAGGATTGTTAATCGGAAAAGTAGTGGATGTAAAGGTGAATCAATATGGGTTGAATCAAACTGCTTATCTTGAACCATCGACCGATTTTTATGATATTAGTGATGTAATCGTTGTGAAACGGAATGTAGCCAATCAAATGGAAGAAATTCAATTGGAGGAGGAAGAAGAGTGAAGCATTTCATCCTTTCTCTGATTGCCTTGATTTTCTTTGTCTTCGATAGCATTTTTGCACAATTATTTGCCAGTGAGTTGTTCGGAAAAGGAAACATCTTGGTTCCACATTTTATGATGGTATTTATCTTTTTTCTAACCATTTTTGGTTCAAGAAGATATGGTATGATTTACGGAGCAGCTCTTGGACTTGCTTATGATGTTGTGTATACAGAAATTCTCGGGATTTTTATGTTTTTAATTCCTTTTTTAGCATACTTGATGGCTAAGTGTATGAAAGTCTTGCAATCTAATTGGTTGATTGTCATTGTCATATCGACTGTATTTATTGCGATTTCAGAAATGATTGTTTATGAAATGAACGTAATTATGTCGTTTGCTGCATTAACCTTTGCGGAATTTGCAGAGCGGAGATTGTGGCCAACTGCATTGTTGAATTTAGTGTTTATTATCGCAAGTTATTATCCAATCCAAAAACTTATTCGAAAAATTGTGACAAAAAGTGAAATGGAGTCTTGAATTTTTCTGCTTTTGCCAAGTGAGAAAAAGGAAAAATGTTTTCTTGTGTCGAATTATATTTCATTGAGGTGAAACAAACGTCATGAATAAAAGGATTCAGCAAAATGTAATGATAAAAGGGACAAAAGACGGGTTTATGCTTCATCTCGATGATTCTTGTTCCTTTTCCGAATTGTTAAAAGAACTAGCAGCGAAGCTATCTGAGAATTATCAGTTTCAAGAAAATGATCCCGTTCTTTCTGTGAAGCTGCATACAGGTAATCGCTATTTAACTCCAGAACAAGAGAACCAAATAAAAGAGGTTATTCATAAACAGAAAAAACTAACGGTTTCAGATATTCTTTGTAATGTTGTGACGGTAGAAAAAGCAAAGCATTGGAAAGAAGAAAATCAAGTGACGACGCTTAATAAAGTTGTTCGTTCTGGACAAATTATAGAGGTTCCGGGTGACTTATTATTGATTGGTGATGTGAATCCTGCTGGTACGGTTCGAGCAGGAGGCAGCATTTTTATTATGGGGCAATTGAAGGGCATTGCTCATGCTGGTTTTTATGGGAATAATCAAGCGGTTATTGCGGCATCTGTTATGACACCTGCACAATTGCGGATTGCGGACCAAATAAACGTAGCACCTGATCAGAAAAAAGGTCATGAAGTGAAATGTGCTTTCATGAATGATGATGAAATTATTATAGATAAGCTACATGTACTGAGGAAATATAGACCAAATTTTAATAGATTAGAAGGGGGACTCTAATCGTGGGAGAGGCAATCGTAATTACATCTGGAAAAGGCGGCGTTGGGAAAACAACTACGTCTGCCAATTTAGGAACATCATTAGCTCTTCTAGGCAAAAAGGTTTGCTTAATTGATACAGATATTGGTCTGCGAAACTTAGATGTTATTCTGGGACTAGACAATCGTATTATTTACGATTTAGTAGATGTTGTAGAAGAGCGTTGTAAGATTCATCAAGCGCTTATTAAAGATAAACACTTTGAAGATTTATTATATTTGCTTCCTGCACCGCAAACGCGTGACAAATCAGCCGTTAATGAAGAACAAATGTGTAAGCTTATTAACGATTTAAAGCCAGATTATGATTATATTATCATCGATTGTCCAGCGGGTATTGAACAAGGGTTTCGCAATGCGATTGCGGGAGCAGATAAGGCGATTATTGTGACAACCCCGGAAAGACCGGCGGTGTATGACGCGGACCGTATTATCGGGTTGTTAGAAAAAGAAGAGCATATTGAGGCTCCTAAATTAATTATTAATCGTATCCGTGGTCATTTGCTTAATGAGGATGAGGAAATGGATATTAACGGTGTGACCGATTTTTTGAAAGTCGATTTACTAGGTATTATTCCTGATGATGATCAAGTCATTGTTGCGGCCAATAGAAAAGAGCCAATTGCTTATGACCCTAATAATCGAGTGTCAATTGCTTATCGAAACATAGCTCGCCGTATTTTAGGCGAGTCTATTCCATTGACACCGATTGGTGAAGAACGAAAAGGCTTTATTGCAAAAGTGAAGAAATTTTTCGGTGCGCGTGTATAGTTTGTATGTACTCTATATACATATAAGAGGCTGTTTTGAGAGCCTCCTTTCGCATGGTAAGTGAATAATGAGGCATGACTTTATGCCGGATTTTCTATCGTGTTCATGAAGAAAGCGTGATTAAAAGGTCGAGTGCAGGACCTTTTGAATCACGCTTTTTTCTATTATAGAATCATTGAATCATTGAATCATTGAATGGTGGCTAAGTGCTTAGCCCATTAAGGTCGCGTTCTACCCAGACGATGAAAGGTCAAAGGGCGGCTTCACTTCTAGGCCCGTAAGCTGCTTTGGAGGCTGAATAAAGCGTTGTCCTAAAGGCTATGTGAAAAGGTGGGCAGATGCAAAAGGATTCTTTAGGCAGCTATGTTTTCATCATTGGTTTACAGGTATACTCCGGACAAGTTCATCATAAGTTTGTTAAAGAAGCTTGGGATTTGCAAGGGGGAGATGGCGGAATGGATAATCGCAGAAAAAATATCCGTGATCGAATTGAAAAGCGACGGAAAATCAGTGAACGAAAGACGGAAGGTGCTTGGAGGCATGTGGATAACCATGATGAAGATTTGTACACATATACAGCCTATGAGAGTAGTCCGGATCATCCACTGTTTAAAAAAGAATATTTTCTCTTTAAAATGTTAGCGGCTGTTTGTTTGTTTTTAATTATAGCGGTTATCTTTAAGCATCCGTCACAGCAATTGGATACAGCAAGAGATTACGTTTCTAAGACGATGGAACAAGATTTTCAATTTGCCTCGATTTCTAGCTGGTATGAATCGACTTTTGGGAAGCCAATTGCTTTTTTGCCACAGGAGAAAGAGAATGAAACAGAAACGGTTAATGAGTCGTATGCACTGCCTGCCACGGCTAAAATTACACAAACTTTTGAGACAAATGGAGAAGGTATTATCGTTGAAACAACGAAGGGCTCGATGGTATCGGCAATCAATGAAGGGTTTGTGACATTTGCTGGGGTGAAGGAAGGGATTGGGAAAACGATTATTGTTCAACATGAAAATAAAAGTGAGTCATGGTATGGACAATTAGAATCGTTTGATGTGGGCTTATATGAGCCGATTAAAAAAGGGCAACAAATCGGACAGGTTACAGGAAGTGAAGACGGTTCAAAAGGAACGTTTTATTTAGCAATCAAAGAAAATGGAGCTTTTATTGATCCAAAACAGGTGATTTCCTTTGAATGAGTATGGAAAACTGCTGCTCAAAATCAATGTGCATCCAACGCTTTGGTTTGTTGTCGGCATTTCGGTTCTTACAGCTCATTTTATAGAAATGATGATGCTTCTTGTGATTGTATTCGTTCATGAAATGGGGCATGCTGTTTGTGCCCAATATTTTAAATGGAGGATTAAGTCCATTAAGCTTTTGCCATTTGGTGGTACGCTTGAAACAGAGGAGTATGGAAATAAAAGTTTAAAAGAAGATATAGCGGTTGTTCTTGCAGGCCCCTTGCAGCATATTTGGTTAATTGGAGGAGCGTATATTCTTTATCTGCTCTCTTTTCTTTCCTATGACGTCTATCAGGTATTTTTTCATATGAACATTATTTTATTCTTATTTAATCTACTTCCGATTTGGCCCTTAGATGGAGGGCGTTTACTTTTTAACGGAATAGCTTTATATGTTTCCTTTCTTGAGGCGCAGAAATATACGCTTTATATATCTGCTATTTTTGCCGTTCTTGCTTTTGTAATATGGATGGTCCTTGATCCTCTTAACTTAAATGCATGGATGATTGCTTTCTTTCTTAGTATCTCGCTTTTACTTGAATGGCGTCAGCGTTATTATGCTTTTATGCGCTTCTTACTTCAACGGCACTATGGGCATAGCAAAGACTTAGTGACATTGAAGCCGATTAGAGTGGATGTCAATGAACCCATCTATAAAGTGTTAGAGCTATTTCAACGTGGATGTAAACATTCCATTATTGTGATGAAAAATGGCAAAGAAAGCGGCACATTAGATGAGACAGAGCTTTTATATGCTTATTTTTCTCAAAAGAGGACAGAAGATAGAATCGGTGACCTGTTATATTCTTATTAAGTATGGTATCCTTTCTTCAAAATAGAGAAAGGATTTTTTTATGAAAAAAATAATTGCCAACTTGTCGTCGCGTGAAAAGCGATATGCGGTGTTGGAGCAAAATGAAGTGATGAAAATAGAGAGCATGCCGCCAAATCAATTGAGTGCGGTAGGCAATATATATATGGGAAAAGTAGCGAAAGTTCTGCCCGGCATGGATGCGGTATTTGTCGATTACGGGGCAGAGAGGCATGGCTTTCTTCACCGAGACGAATTACCGGCTTTTCAGCTTGCTGATAAACCATTGAAAGGAGGAACAATCAGTCAGTATATCCGTCAAGGAGAGAAGCTGCTCGTACAGGTGAAACGAGACGAGACAGGAAATAAAGGGGCTAAGTTATCAGGCTTGATTGAGCTGTCATCTTCATCTTTAGTATACATAGCGGGCTTAGATTATGTTGGTGTTTCGAAAAAGTTCCAACATGAAGATCGGCAAAAGTATTGGAGAAACCTAGCTTTTCAACATAAGAACCAAGATGAAGGACTTATTATTCGGACATCCATGGAGAATCAAAGTGAGGAGTCTTTTGTTCACATACTGCACGCCCTTCGCGAACAGTATAATGAGTTACATAAACAGGCTCGCGCTTTAAAACATCCTGGATTAGTACTGCAAAAGGACACATTCGTCGAATTATTGTTAGCTGAGATGGACAAAGGAGAGCAGGGAGAAATTATTTTGGATGATTTTAATCTGTATCAGGAGCTGTCTAAACAAGCTTCAAGCGGTGGTGGGACATGGAAAATTTCATATGAGGCAGGGCCGAAAAATATTTTTTTCGAGCATCACCTTGATATTCAGTTGTCCAAGGCAATGAAGAAAATCGTTTGGCTTGAGAATGGGAGCTATTTAATTTTTGAAGAAACAGAAGCCTTCACAGTGATTGATGTAAATACCGGGAAATTTACTGGTAAAACTGAAAAAGAAGAAACGTTATTTCAAACAAATCTTCTAGCTGCGAAAGAAGCAGCTAGACAGCTTCGTCTTCGCAATATTGGCGGGATTGTACTCATTGATTTTATTAATATGGACAGCCGCCAGCATCAGCAAGAAGTGATGAAGCTGATGAAACAGGAAACGGTGAAGGATGACAGGCGTGTCAAAGTCATTGGTTTTACAGAACTCGGCATTCTACAATTGACTCGAAAGCGGACTTCTCCTTCTCTATATGAAAGAACAACTGTTAGCTGTACAGTTTGCGGCGGCAGCGGAAAAGTTCTAAGTCCAGAAACAGTTGCTTTTCAATTAGAGCGAGAATTAATGGAACATCGAAAAACGGATGATGAAGCGGTATGGGTGGAAGTGAATCAAGCGGTTGCGGATGTTTTATTGGGAGAAAAAGAGATCTACCGCCCCATTTTAGAAGAAGCGATTGCGAAAAAACTTGTTCTTTCGATTAGTAGTACACCGCTGAATCAATATCATATTAAACGATTCGGGAGCTATCAGGAAATTTATGAAGCATCTCGTTTAACGTATTGACAAATAGTTTGCTTGCATGGTAGACTTGTAACGTTATGTTTGTAGCACCCGTGCTACAACCGCTCATATCAGGTTTTAAGTTTTATTTTATGTAAAACGCCTGTACATGGCGAGTCTGAGACATTCAAGGAGGTGCAGGTATGTACGCAATTATTGAAACTGGCGGTAAACAAGTAAAAGTAGCAGCTGGTGAAGCAGTTTACATCGAAAAAGTAAACGCAGAAGCAGGCGAAACTGTTACATTTGACAAAGTTTTATTCGTAGGTGGCGAAAACGTGAAAGTTGGTGCTCCATTCGTGGAAGGCGCTACTGTAACGGCTAAAGTTGAAAAACAAGGTCGTCAAAAGAAAATCACGGTTTTCAAATACAAAGCGAAGAAAAACAATCGTAAAAAACAAGGTCATCGTCAACCATACACTAAAGTTGTAATTGAAGCAATCAACGCGTAAGGCTGATTTAAGATGATTAAAGTAACCTTTAATGTTCCCGATGAACGAATTACTTCGTTTACAATGAGTGGACATGCTGATTTCGCTAAAAAAGGTTCCGATATTGTTTGCGCTGGTGCATCCACTGTTTCATTTGGAATGGTGAATGCAATTATGTCCTTAACGGATGTAGAACCGGAGATTGAGTTAGGCAAAGATGGTGGATATCTTCGCTGTGTGATTCCAGAGAATCTTTCAACGGAATCCGAAGAAAAGGTACAGCTTCTTTTAAATGCCTTGCTTATATCATTGCAAACTCTTGAACGTGATTATGGTAAATACATTCAAATTACTCTTAGTAAATAGGAGGTGGAACATATGTTAAGATTAGATCTTCAGTTCTTCGCATCGAAGAAAGGGGTAGGTTCTACAAAGAACGGTCGTGATTCACAAGCTAAGCGTTTAGGCGCTAAGCGTGCGGATGGTCAATTCGTTTCTGGTGGTTCTATCCTTTACCGTCAACGCGGAACAAAAATCTATCCAGGTGAGAACGTAGGCCGTGGTGGAGACGATACTCTATACGCAAAAGTAGACGGTGTTGTACGTTTCGAGCGTTTCGGACGTGACCGCAAAAAAGTAAGCGTATATCCAGTTGCACAAGAAGCATAATTGCATCTTTGAAATTAGGATGACTCAAAAGGGTCTGATTCCTTCTACTGATAATATATATCGCGATATTGTTGGATATATATTGCTTAGATGGAATCGGCCCTTTATTTTTTATTTTGGCTTTGTTCAATCATAGTGTTGCTGACACAATTTTTGGTGAAAATGAGCCGAAAATCAATAGTGCCTTACAACAAAGCCTTAATTTTTGCTCTACCATCGTCCAAAGAATTCAAAGGAGCAAGATTTGTTTTTTTTGGACGGGGGCATTCATGTCATTTATGAACGAGTATTCATGACCGGACTTGTGCATTTTTGATATACTGGTAAATAGCAGCATGATAGAGCTTGAAGAGAAGTTT
Organism: Peribacillus asahii; assembly: GCF_004006295.1. NCBI lineage: Bacteria > Bacillati > Bacillota > Bacilli > Caryophanales > Bacillaceae > Peribacillus > Peribacillus asahii. The sequence goes on along the minus strand of NZ_CP026095.1, from coordinate 3,707,707 downwards.
TTGTCCGGAATTAATGGGAGTGAGTGCTCTGTTAGAGGCAAGCTTTATAAAAGTTCCATTGATTCAACTGATACTCTAAGGAGTGAAATTTCATGTTATCATACATTGAAGGTGTTAATAATGGATAAAAGTTGGACAACTGTCGAAGTACTTCGACAAACGCGGCATGATTGGTTAAATAAAATCCAAATTATTAAAGGCAATTTGGAATTAAATAAGATTGATCGTGTAAAAGGGTTTATTGAAGAAATTATTATTGAAACGCAGCAAGAAGCTCGGCTTTCTAGTTTAAATATGCCAAAATTTAGCGAACTGCTAATGACGGCAAATTGGGAAAATTGGACGTTCAATTTTGAATATGAAATCGTAGATGTTTTTGAAGCATCTGAATCCATGGATGAATTGATGTATCAATGGACGAGAAGCTACTTTCAGTTATTAGGAGAACAGTTAAATCCGTTTACTGAAAATATGCTTACGATAGAGGTTTCTAAAAAAGAAATCAGAAATATGTGTTGTTCTTTCCATTTACAAGGCAAGCTAAAAGAGCAGGACACTGTGACAAAGTTTCTGACTAATTCACTAACAGAGCAGCAAACAGTTAATGTGCAATCGTTGAGTGAAGAGGAGCTTTTTTTCACAATGGACGTGAGGTTTGAATAAGAAATGACGCATACAGCAAGATAGTACATATAGAAAACAAGGAAGTGATAGCATGTTTGTCGATCAAGTCAAAGTGTTTGTAAAAGGTGGAGATGGCGGTAACGGAATGGTTGCATATCGTCGTGAAAAATATGTACCAAAAGGTGGCCCAGCAGGCGGAGATGGCGGTAACGGAGCGAACGTTGTGTTTGAAGTAGAGGAAGGTTTACGAACATTAATGGATTTCCGTTATCAACGTCATTTTAAAGCATCGCGCGGCGAGCACGGAATGTCGAAAAATCAACATGGTCGAAATGCACAGGATATGGTTGTGAAAGTTCCACCAGGTACGGTTATTATTGACGATGATACGAAAGAAGTAATTGCCGATTTAGTCGAGCATGGACAGCGTGCCGTTATTGCTAAAGGCGGTCGCGGCGGTCGCGGGAACTCTCGTTTTGCTACACCAGCTAACCCTGCTCCAGAGATTGCTGAAAATGGTGAGCCAGGGCAAGAGCGCTATATTGTAATGGAATTAAAATTACTTGCTGATGTAGGTTTAGTTGGTTTTCCAAGTGTAGGGAAATCGACATTATTATCTGTTGTGTCAGCAGCGAAGCCAAAGATTGCTGAATATCACTTTACGACGATTGTGCCGAATCTAGGTGTAGTTGAAACAGAAGATAATCGAAGCTTTGTTATGGCTGACCTGCCAGGTTTAATTGAAGGGGCATCGGAAGGTGTTGGACTCGGTCACCAGTTTTTACGCCATATTGAAAGAACGAGAGTCATCGTTCATGTGATTGATATGTCTGGTCTTGAAGGTCGCGACCCTTACGAGGACTATCAAACGATTAACAAAGAGTTGCAGGAATATAACTTGCGTTTAACCGAGCGTCCGCAAATTATTGTGGCAAGTAAAATGGATATGCCAGATTCAGAAGAAAATTTGGCGGTATTTAAAGAGAAATTACAAGAAGATTATCCGATTTTCCCAATTTCAGCTTTAACACGAGAAGGAATTCGGGAGCTGTTGTTTGCGATTGCAGATAAGTTAGAAGAGACACCAGAATTCCCGCTTGATCATGATGAAGATGAAGATAAAGGGGTTCATCGAGTATTATATAAACATGAAACGCAACAAGATGAGTTTGACATTACGCGCGAGCCAGATGGCAGCTTTGCTGTTTCTGGATTTAAAATCGAGCGTCTATTTAAAATGACGGATTTCAGTCGTGAAGAATCTGTTCGCCGTTTTGCAAGACAGCTTCGTTCATTCGGAGTGGATGAAGCCCTTCGTCAAAGAGGAGCAACAGATGGTGATATTGTTCGTATTTTAGAATATGAATTTGAATTTGTTGATTAATAACGGTTGGGCAGAGGGGGAAGGTAAGTGAACGGCATTGATAAGAAGTTTTTCCTCGTTCGCGAAGATGTCCTTCCAGAGGCCATGAAGAAAACGTTAGATGCTAAGGAAATGCTTGAACGCGGTAAAGTAGAATCTGTTTGGGAAGCAGTTCAGCGTGTGGATTTAAGTCGAAGTGCTTTTTATAAATATCGCGATACGGTATTTCCCTTTCATACAATTGTGAAAGAAAAGTTGATTACGCTCTTCTTTTATCTTGAAGATCGTTCAGGCACTTTGTCAGAGCTATTACGAGTCGTTGCGTTGTCTGGCTGCAACATTATGACGATTCACCAAACGATTCCTTTGCAAGGACGTGCCAATGTTACGCTTTCTTTAAATACGGCTGGAATGACGATGGACATTGATGAATTACTTACCACATTTCGAAAAATGGAGTTTGTTGAAAAAGTTGAAATATTAGGAAATGGTGCGTAATGATGGAGCCCGTGCATATCAATTGTACGGGCTTTTTTGCGTATAAAGAAGAAAGGGTAGATAATTTGTACGGGGTTAAAGTATTGTAAAAAGTCTGAAAATAGCATAAAATAAAGGGATATATCTAATGGTAAATAACGATAACAGGCCTGTAAATAGGGCAAATAGCTATATTGTCGTGAAAAAAGGAGAGTTTTTAGATGTCGCACAAAATTGCTTTTCTCGGACCTAAGGCTACATTCACAGATTTAGCGGTCTCTCGGCTTTTTCCGAATGAATTAAAAATGCCAAAGGCTACAATTCCAGATTGTATCGACGCTATTCAAGAAGGAGAAGCTGATATTGCTGTTGTTCCAATTGAGAATGCATTAGAAGGTTCCGTTAATATTACAATTGATTATTTAATTCATGAGGTTCAGCTTCCGATTCAGGGAGAAGTGATTACACCGATCCAGCAGCATTTTATGGTGCATCCAGATCAGGCTGTACCTGGTTTTAAACCAGACATGATTTACTCACACCCGCATGCTATTGCACAGTGTCATAAATTTTTACATAAGGAATGGAAAGGTATTCCATGTGAAGAAGTGACATCAACAGCAGCGGCAGCGAAAATGGTTAGTGAGCAACCGGAACGAAAGATTGCTGCAATTGCGAATGAATTAGCGGCCGAGGAATATGGATTAACGATTGTTCAACATAATGTTCATGATTATTCTTATAATCATACGAAGTTCATCGTCGTGTCGAAGGAGAGTGTCGACTATAAAGGGCATGTAACGGTTAATCGAGGCTGGAAAACGACGCTGATGGTGATGCTTCCTGCTGACCATTCTGGAGCCCTTCACCAAGTGCTTTCAGCGTTTGCATGGCGCAAATTGAACTTGTCCAAAATTGAATCCCGCCCAATGAAAACGGGATTAGGAAATTACTTCTTTATTATTGATGTGGAAATGGCGCTTGATGAAGTGCTTATTCCAGGTACTATTTCTGAATTAGAAGCACTTGGTTGTAAGGTTTCTATTCTTGGAAGTTATCCGAGCTTCGCTGTGGAGACAGCTGTGAAGATGGGATAAGGAAAGCCCTCATTCTTATTGAATGAGGGCTTTTCTAAATCTATTCCACAAGAATATTGGCTTTTTTTAAGACAGCTTCCGCTTCATCTAACAGCTCTTCTGATGATGCGCTTAATGTATGAAGATGAATACCATCGGTTAGTTCTAGTAAATAGGAAGCATTTGTTTCTGACATTTTAGTAAGAAATTGTTGAACGTCTTTGCGGCTGCTAACCATAATAGATGCTGTTAAATCGCCGTATATAGGATGTTCAATGCTCACATTTTTAACAGTTACCCCGATATCAACAAGTAAGTTTAGCTCTTCCTCTGTACGTGAAGGCTCATGGTGACAGGCAACGGTACGCTCATAATTTTGTGTTTTGTTTGCTGTATGCATATATAAATAGCCTTGGCTTGTTGCGATAATCGGTTCATTTCGGGCTTTTAGAAGTGTGATGTCACTCACAATTACTTGTCGGCTAACATTAGCTTGTTTTGAAAGCTCACTTCCTGTAATAGGCCGGTCACTTGATTGGAGAATGTGCAGTAGTTGCAATCGTCTTTCTTCACCGAGTAACTTTTTTTTCGTGTCCATATGATCTCTCCTCAATGTTTAAAAACGAATAATTATTTCATTGTACCACAGCCTGAATAAAGTTTTCGGCTAATTTTTTCACATCTGCTTCTGTCGTCATTTTGCCAAATGAAAGGCGAATAAGCTGATGTGCTTCCTCAATGGTTTTCCCCATAGCAAGCATCATTTTGGAAGGCTCCTGCTTATCAATCTGGCAAGCACTTCCTGTAGAAATAGCTAATCCACGTCGATTTAATTCAATCATTATATATTGTCCTTGCAGTCCTGAGCAGGTTAACGCAAGAATATGCGGCAACTGGCTTCTTTTTGATTCTATGACTTCAAAGAGTACATTCGATTCATGCAGCAGCTCAATGAATTGTGTGCGTAAGGTGAATATGCGTGCTAATTCCTGATCGAGCTGGTTTACTAGCTTTGTAGCAGCTGTCACAAAAGCGGCAATTCCTGGCACGTTGACAGTACCAGCTCGAAAGCCATATTCATGAGTCACATTTGGAAGCGCCGGTTTTAGTTTATGTTTATTTGGAAAAATAACCGCTCCGACACCTTTTGGACCATATACTTTATGGCTGGAGATTGCCATGCTGTCACAAGCTCTGCTAATCGATTGTAGTGGCAGTTTAGCAAAAGATTGGACACAATCGACATGAAGAAAAGTATCTCGGTTGTGTAGGATTGTTCGTATATCTTCAATTGGCTGTACGACTCCTGTTTCGGAATTAACGTGTTGAACGATGACGAGACATGTTTGTTCCGAAAGCTGGTTTTCTAAATAATCGAGATCTATTGTGCCATCTTGTAGATGCTCAAGGTACGTAATATGATAGCCGTTGTTTTTAAGCTTTTCAACATATTGATAGATGGAGGCATGCTCCGCTTGGCTAACTAATATATGGTTTTTATGTGGATGTTTAGATGACAATAAGGTGTCAATCGCAAGTACATTGCTTTCAGACCCGCCGCTTGTAAAAATCACATGCTCTTTTTCAACGTGTAGTAGTGCAGCGAGCTGTTGACGTGATACATCAAGTAGCTTGGCAGACTGGGAGCCGCAATCATGAAGGCTGCTTGAATTTCCATAAAACTGCTGTGAAGCATCTATCCATACTTTTAAAGCATCAGAATCAATTGGTGTTGTTGCTGCGTAGTCAAAATAAATCAAAATGGTCACATCCACTTCATAGTGTAGGATTAGGTTATAGAGAATGGTTATCTTTCCTAATGCCGTTATTTAACAGGTCTATTCTAAAAAACTCTTGATTATAGTTTAATAATGTGTAAATATATGTGTCAAGACACTTGTTAAATCAAGGAGCGGTAAAAATGAATAATATGGAAGTCATTATCGTCGGCAGTGGAATTTCAGCATTAAAAACGGCAATAGAAGCGAGTACAACCAAACATGTGATGCTTATCACAAAATCTAAGCTTCGTCATAGCAACTCGTATTTAGCACAAGGTGGAATTGCCGTTGCTATGTCTAAAGAGGATACACCGATTTCCCATAGAGAAGATACGATTCAAGCAGGCCGTTATTATAACAATGTAAAAGCGGTAGAAGCATTAGTGCAAACAGCTCCTGTTGCCATTTCAGAACTAATAGCATCTGGGATGGAATTTGATCGTAATCCAGAAGGACATCTTATGCTCGGGATGGAAGGGGCTCATAGTGAGCGTAGAATTCTTCATAGTCATGGTGATGCAACTGGAAAATACATCATCGAGCATTTGCTTAGAGAGTTGGCTCTTTCAAAGGTGGAAGTGATGGAAGATGCAGCAGTCGTTGAGCTCATAATGGGGGATGATGCTTCCTGTATTGGTGTTAAGATAGTGGATCCTGAAGGCCAGCTTCAAACGATGTATGGTGAACATATTGTGTTAGCAACTGGCGGATGTGGTTCATTATTTCAGTTCACGTCTAATGCCAACACCGTATCTGGAGACGGAATTGCTCTAGCTCTTAAAGCGGGAGCGCGTATTCGTGATATGGAGTTTATTCAATTTCATCCGACTTTATTATATTGTAACGGCAAAACACAAGGACTTGTATCTGAAGCCGTTCGTGGTGAAGGAGCAAAGCTTGTAACAGCATCAGGAAAAGCGATTATGAAGGATGTTCATGCTTTAGCAGATTTAGCGCCACGTCATATTGTCGCGCAAACGATTTACTCCTATATTGAACGTGGAGAAAACGTGTATTTAGATATTTCGATGATTTCTAATTTTAGCGAGCGTTTTCCAACAGTTGCTGCCCTTTGCTTAAAAAATGGAATCCATCTTGAAGAAGGAAAAATTCCTGTAGCTCCCGGCAATCATTTTTTAATGGGAGGAATTGAAACGGATGGGAAAGGGCGAACTTCTGTCGAAGGTTTATATGCTGTTGGAGAAGTCGCTTGTACAGGTGTTCATGGTGCCAATCGTCTTGCTAGCAATTCACTATTAGAGGGGTTAGTTTTTGGGAGCACTCTCGGTCGCTATTTGCAGCAAGCTCCTGAAAGAGTATTACCTCAAGAAAAGAAAACGTTAAAAGAGACCAGTCATGTTTTAATTATGTTGCCTGAATTAGAGGATATTCAAAAGCATCTTATGCATTATGCGGGTATTGTTCGGAATACGAAGGATCTTGGCCGCTTAAAAGCCTGGTTGGAATCATTTCAGATTGATTGTTTGCTCGAGCTAGCATGTGAGGATGTTTCGATCCAGCAGTTAGCAAAAGTGAATGCGATTATTGTCTCATGGTTGATTGCTGAATCGGCATTAGCAAGGCAAGAAAGCAGGGGTGGTCATTTCCGAAGTGATTATCCAATGGAAAATGATGCGGTTTGGCTGGATACTTCCATAATATTAGATCGTCATGAAGTGATGAAACGTTTGAAAGGAAGCGTTGTATATGAATTTATTAAAGCTTAGGCAATTATTAGAGCAATTCTTTATTGAGGATATCGGCGAACGCGATGTGACGAGCGACACTTTATTTCCAGTTGAATCACAAGGTACGTTAACATTTTTGGCAAAAGAAGCTGGTATTTTCTCAGGAGGAGACGTCATTAAAACAGGCTTTACGATGTTAGATTCAACCATTGAAATTGAGTTGTTTGTAAGAGATGGTGAATCGTTTGAAGTTGGTCAAAAGCTTGCGCAAATGACGGGGAGTATGGCCGCTCTTTTAAAGGGAGAGCGAGTGGTGCTGAATTTAGTCCAACGAATGTCGGCCATTGCGACAGAAGCTAATAAAGCAGTGCAAATATTAGCCGGAACGAAGACGAAGCCCTGTGATACAAGAAAGACAACACCGGGTCTACGTATGTTAGAGAAGTATGCCGTTCAATCTGGCGGGGCTTTCAATCATCGCTATGGCTTGTATGATGCGGTTATGATTAAAGATAATCATATTTCCTTTGCAGGTTCGATTACAAAGGCTGTTGAGATCGTTAAAGCGAAGCTCGGTCATACAGTTAAAATTGAAGTCGAAACAGAGTCAAAAGAGCAAGTGATTGAAGCAGTCCAGGCTGCTGCTGATATTATTATGTTTGATAATCGAACACCAGAGGAAATTAAACAACTTGTTCAATTAGTTCCGCCTCATATTGTGACAGAAGTATCGGGAGGAATTACGTTAGAGAATTTAGTTTTGTACCGAGATTGTGGAGCAGATATGATTTCGTTAGGATGCTTAACGCATAGTGTACGTGCGCTTGATATTAGTGCCAAGGTAAGAGAACGGGAGGGTGTGTATTAATGAGTTTATTAGAACAAGCGTTAGTCGCAACAGCTTTACCGGAAGTATATAAAACGATGACAACAGAAGAAATGGAAGCGCGTGTTTGGGAGATAAAAAAACAGCTCGGATCCCGTTTGTTTATTCCAGGGCATCACTATCAACGTGAAGAAGTGATTCAGTTTTCTGATGCTACGGGTGATTCCCTGCAGCTTGCTCAAATTTCTGCGGCGAATCGAGAGGCTGAATTTATTGTCTTCTGTGGTGTACATTTTATGGCAGAAACAGCGGATATTTTAACGACGGAAGCACAAACAGTTATCTTACCGGATATGCGTGCAGGCTGTTCGATGGCGGATATGGCGGATATTCATCAAACAGATCGAGCTTGGGTAAAACTGCAACAGTTGTTTGGTGATACAATTCTTCCTTTAACATATGTAAACTCAACAGCAGCGATTAAAGCGTTTGTGGGTAAAAATGGAGGAGCAACCGTTACCTCTTCAAACGCGAAGGAAATGGTATCTTGGGCTCTATCCCAGAAGGAACGGATTTTATTTTTACCTGACCAACATTTAGGGAGAAATACGGCTTATGATTTAGGAATTCCTTTAGATCAGATGGCTGTATGGGATCCGCATAAAGATGAATTAATTTATGAAGGAAATATCGAGAACATTAAAGTATTGCTTTGGAAAGGCCACTGCTCTGTTCATGAAAACTTTACAACTGCTAATATTGAAGAACTGCGTAAAACGCAACCAGATATGAGAATTATTGTTCATCCCGAATGTCGCCGTGAAGTAGTGGCAATGGCGGATGATAATGGCTCAACTTCTTATATTATTAACGCTATTGAACAGGCGGAACCGGGCAGCTCATGGGCAATTGGAACGGAAATGAATCTTGTTAAACGATTGATGGCTAAGCATCCGGATAAGAATATTATCTCTTTGAATCCGAATATGTGTCCATGCTTGACGATGAATCGAATTGATTTGCCGCACTTACTATGGTCTCTTGAATCGATTAGTAAAGGGCAAGTGATTAATCCAATTAAGGTAGAAAAAAATATTGCCGATGATGCCATTCTTGCATTAAATCGAATGTTACAATATAAATGATCATGAAGAAGACCTGAATGGAACATGATTCAGGTCTTTTTACTGTTTCGTATATGTTCCCTTGGTTTGAACTTCGAAGGTGAAAAGTGAAATGTATATAAATTTTTCATAAAGTCTTTCTTTCTGGCATAAGTTTTGATGATGAAATATTATCAATTTAATAATCGCTTCATAGTATATATGGACATATGCACAGGAGGGATTGCAGCGTGAAAATTCATATAGTCCAAAAAGGCGACACGCTTTGGAAGCTGGCTAAAAAGTATGGCGTCAGTTTCGAAGAATTAAAAAAATTAAACACACAGTTAAGCAACCCGGATTTATTAATGCCGGGTATGAAACTAAAAATACCAGGTTCAGCTGGCAACGTGAAGAAAGAGGCGGTCAAGCCGAGCAAAATTGTTCATAAAGGAATAAAGGAAGCGCAGATTCCTTCCACTCCACCACAAGTTTCTAAAGAGGAAGAACAACCTATTATGCAGTTAAAGCCAATGGCAGAGGAACAGCCTATTATGCAGCCAAAGCCGGTTGAGAAAGAACAACCAGTCGTTGTTCAAAAAGAGGTACCTATTCCTGAACCGGTCATCCCACAGGCGGATATGGCGAATAATTATACGTTAAGCATGAAGGAGATGCAGGTTACACCTCTACCTGAGGCGAAGGAAGAAGTAAAAGTTCCTGAAGTACCGAAGCCCCCAGAAATTCCGCAAGCTCCACCCGTTCAGATTGAAGCGATGGTACAGCAGCCTATTGAGACATGTATTCCGGTGACACCAATTTTGCCAGGAACAGGATTTTGTTATCCGCCTCCACCGCCAATCCCGCAGCAATGGATGTATGGGCAATGTGAAGGGGGACAAATGAACCCACAAGTCTATGAAGAAAGTCCAGATGTTTTGGGGGAATTCGCTATGGAAGCTCCGGTGAATGCTCACTATGTGGCTGGTGCGAGTATGCCAGGCATGATGCAGACACCGACATTTAATCCATATTCAGGAGGATTACCGCAGCAGCCCGCACAGCAATATGATGGATATGAATCAATGAACATGCAGCCTTCAGCATCTCTAGCACAGCCGTACGTACAGCCTACTTACCAAGAAGAATCAGAGGATTGTGGATGTAGTAAAGGCTCTATAGGAATATATGGGCCGGATAAAGGGAAAAACCCATATCCGCAAGCGGTTTATACCCAACCGAATTTTTCTAATGCATCCTATCAACAGCCGCAAAATTATTCGCAGTATCAACAACCATTTCCAGGCACACCGTATCAACCACCACTTGCGGGAACTCAAGTACAGCCTACTTACCAAGAAGAATCAGAGGATTGTGGATGTAGTAAAGGCTCTATAGGAACATATGGGCCGGATAAAGGGAAAAACCCATATCCGCAAGCGGTTTATACCCAACCAAATTTTTCTAACGCACCCTATCAACAGCCGCAAAATTATTCGCCGTATCAACAACCGCTTCCAGGCACACCGTATCAACCACCATTTGCGAGTGCACAAACGCAGCCATCGTATCAACAGCCAGGTGAGCAAGCAGAGTCGCCGTCCCAGCCGTCATTTATGGGAATCCAAATGAATCCATCGTATCAACAGCCAGGTGAGCAAGCAGAGTCGCCGTCCCAGCCGTCATTTATGGGAATCCAAATGAATCCATCGTATCAACAACCAGGCGAACAAGCAGAGTCGCCGTCCCAGCCGTCATTTATGGGAACCCAAATGAAGCCATCGTATCAGCAACCAGGCGAACAAGCAGAGTCGCCGTCCCAGCCGTCATTTATGGGAACCCAAATGAATCCATCGTATCAGCAACCAGGTGAACAAGCAGAGTCGCCGTCCCAGCCGTCATTTATGGGAACCCAAATGAAGCCATCGTATCAACAACCAGGCGAACAAGCAGAGTCGCCGTCCCAGCCGTCATTTATGGGAATCCAAATGAAGCCATCGTATCAACAACTAGGCGAACAAGCAGAGTCGCCGTCTCAGCCGTCATTTGCGGGAATCCAAATGAAGCCATCGTATCAACAGCCAGGCACCCAAGCGCCGCCGTCGTACCAGCAACCATTTGCGGGAACCCAAGCACAGCCATCGTACCAGCAACCATTTGCGGGAACCCAAGCACAGCCATCGTACCAGCAACCATTTGCGGGAACCCAAGCACAGCCATCGTACCAGCAACCATTTGCGGGAACGCAAGTACAGCCATCGTACCAGCAACCATTTGCGGGAACCCAAGCACAGCCATCGTACCAGCAACCATTTGCGGGAACCCAAGCACAGCCATCGTACCAGCAACCATTTGCGGGAACCCAAGCACAGCCATCGTACCAGCAACCATTTGCGGGAACCCAAGCACAGCCATCGTACCAGCAACCATTTGCGGGAACGCAAGTACAGCCATCGTACCAGCAACCATTTGCGGGAACGCAAGTACAGCCACCGTATCAACAACAGCCAGGTACCCAAGCGTCACCGTCGTACCAGCAACCATTTGCGGGAACCCAAACAAAGCCGTCTTATCAACAGCCATTTCCAAATATGTATGCTCAGCCAAAGCATATGTCAGGTCAATATAAAAATACTCAACGAGAGAATCCAGCAGAGCAACAAGATTATTCAGGGGAGCATGGTTTGAATCCGTATCTGCCACAACAAGATAATCCATATGCGACCATTCCATTCGGTGGACAGCCGGGCATGAATGTACCAGGACACTTTGGCGGTCAGCCAGGACCTTTTATTCCAGATCAATTCGGTGGGGTTCGTGCGCCTGAGACATTTGGTATGCCAACGTATACTGAGGAAAGCAATGACTTTTAGTCGAAATCATCGCTTTAAAAATCGCCTTTTTTCTAAAATTAAAGGGTTAAAAAGCAGACCGGAGAGAATGAAGCAACTTCAAGGGGATGTGTATTTACTTACCTTTAAAAATCATCCTCCCCTTATTTTAAAGGGCTTTACTAGTCGTGAGAAATGGTATCGTCAGCAAGTATTGACCTCTTTATTAAAACAAAAGGGTTTTGACCGTACGTATAGTATGTACAGTGAGCCAGAACCATTTCAGCTAGATGGCATGTGGTACAGTTTTATTGAATTTTTGCCGCCAAGTGCCAATAAATTTAATTTTGCTAATGAGTCTAATCGAAAAGAAGGAGCGCAGCTGTTAGAAGCATTTCATAACAGTGCTGACCAGATTTCATTACCATCACTTCCCGTTTATAATCAATTAAATAAATGGAGAGATCGCTTAGCTTTATTCCGACAAAATGTGTCATATATTCGCGAGCATATTCCAGAGTCTATTTTGGAAGAATGGATTGCTTGGGCAGAGTGGTCCTTAAAGGGCTTAGAGACTTATCAAAAGGAGATAAATCAAGAAACCAATACGATTATTCATGGGGACTGTGCCCATCATAATTTTCTCCGTAAGGAAGACGGGACACTGGCTTTAATTGATTTTGATTTAATTGCTAAAGCTCCACGTATGATAGATTATTTACAATATGCGAATCGGATTTTACCTCATTTGGATAACCCGTCTAAGGACGTTTGGAAGTATCGGCAAATTGCAGCATATAAAAAAAATCCAGCTTTTTTGTATGCCCTTGCTTATCCGTCTGATATTTTTCGTGAGTGGAACCTTTTATTTAAAACACGTTTTCGTTTAGATCATGTGTGGAAAATAACCGTTGAAGATTTTGAGAAACGAATGGAGTTGAATAAGCAGTTGGCACAGCTCGTTTCTAAATAGGGCAATAACTAACAGAGTAAAATCCCCCCTTGTTATTAATGCTATAAATGAGCAATCAAAGGGGGGTTGTTATTGCGACAGAAATTATGGATAGGGCCCTTATGCCTAGCAGTAGTAGTGGGACTAAGCGGCTGTAATAACCAACAAGCAACAGAAAATGAAAACTTCCTTAACCGAACGAGCTATCAGTCAACAGAAAAAGATCAGCTTGTTCGAAATATAAATAATGAAATACCGATGTTAGATGATGCGGAAGATGGTTTACACAATGGCAATGATAGCTACAGTGAAAGGGACCGTAATTATCATGGTCACGCGAGTAAACCACTTCATGCGAAGTCTTCATATTATAATTCTTATGAAGGTAATCTCGTCGATCGTATTAATCGTCAGGTCAATTCTATTCCAAATGTGAAGGATACTCGGGCAATTGTGATGCAAAAGGATGTACTTGTAACGGTTTTGCTTGATGATTATGCACAAGCAAGAGCGATTAAGAATGTTGTTATCGAACAAGTACAGCCGCTTGTTAAAGGGCGAACTCTTCATGTAACAACAGATACAGGGGTATATTACCGCACGATGACACTTGATAACAATTTACGTGATGGAGGTCCGACAGACGTAGTGATTTTAGATGCAGATGATTTATTTGATAATCTGGACATTCACGAAGATCATCTTAGGTAATCAACATGAACTGACTTCAATCTTGGAGTCAGTCCTTTTTTGTTTACCTTTGTTAAACAATATTCATTAACATAGCCTTTGGTTAAAAAGCTTTTATTCGGTCACACTAATAAAAAAAGCAGATACCGCAAGAGGTGAGGGTTATGATAATACGAATTCTGGCTTGTTTCATGTTCCTGTTTTTTTCCTTCGTCTGGACGGGATCAGCAGAACTATCGATTCAAGAGTACCAGCCTATTGAAAGAAAGGTCATTCTTCAACGCGAATATTTAGATGGAGAGCTGAGCGAAGAAAAAGTAATGGAAGTCATTGGGTCGATGGCTCAGTTTCAAAAAAAATATCGAGAGTGGCAAATTGTTGAACAGACAAAAGAACATCTTGTGCTGCATAAATTCGAAAATGATATTTCCCCTTTGCTTAAAGCGAACGGTTATTTCGGCATAACAGAAGATGGAACGTTGTCTATTTTTAATGGAAAACCAGAGTATGAAAAAGTGATTCATACTTTCTTTCAATTGGATGTTGGAAAGCTTGAGGCCTATCAACAAGAGGAATTACAGCAAGGTATTCCGATTATCAGTAAGGAGCAATTTACTAACTTAATTAAGGAATATAAAGTATATTCGATGCCTTCTAACTCCGCTCATTAGGAAATAGATTCTTCCTTCCGCAAATTCCTCAATCTATGGTACAATGAGAGATACAGCAAAATCAGGGAGAGAAGAGATTTGTATGATTATTTAAAAGGAATGGTCGACTATATTGGACCGGAATACATAGTAGTAGAAAATGGGGGAATTGGGTATCAGGTCGTGACACCAAATCCTTTTGTTTTTTCCAATCAATTAAAAAAAGAAATTCAAATTTATTTATATCAGTATGTTCGAGAGGATTTAATTGCACTTTACGGATTTCAAACACGTCAAGAAAAGGCGTTATTTATGAAACTCTTAGGTGTAACGGGAATTGGTCCCAAAGGGGCGCTTGCTATTTTAGCATCTGGTCAAGTTGATCAAGTGGTTCAGGCTATTGAACAGGAGGATGAATCATTTCTTGTGAAGTTCCCAGGTGTTGGGAAGAAAACAGCACGCCAAATGATTTTGGATTTAAAAGGGAAACTGGAACATATTATTCCCGATGCTTTTCCGAGTTTATTTCATGAACCGAGTGAGCGCGTAGAAACGAAGTCAACGGAACTAGATGAAGCCATTCTTGCCTTAAAGGCACTAGGTTATTCGGATAAAGAAGTGCAAAAAGTAGCAAAGCAGCTTGGTGCAGAGACATTCACGACGGAACAGTATATTAAAAAAGCATTACAAATGATGTTAAGATAAGGGGTGGCGTAATGGAGGAGAGAATAGTGAATCAGGAGGTTGATTCGAACGAACTGTCCTTTGAACAAAGCTTGCGACCACAAACATTACAGCAATATATTGGCCAAGATAAGGTCAAGGCAAATTTAAGTGTGTTTATTGAAGCGGCACGGATGCGTGAAGAAACACTCGATCATGTACTATTATATGGACCACCTGGTCTTGGGAAAACGACATTAGCGGTTATTATTGCGAATGAAATGGGCGTAAATATTCGTACAACATCTGGACCTGCTATTGAAAGGCCTGGTGATTTGGCGGCGATTCTAAGTGCGCTTGAACCAGGAGATGTGTTATTCATTGATGAAATTCATCGTTTGCCGCGTGCTGTAGAAGAGGTATTGTATCCTGCTATGGAGGATTTTTGTCTTGATATTGTTATTGGGAAGGGGCCTGAGGCGCGTTCAATACGGATTGACCTTCCGCCTTTTACTTTAGTTGGAGCTACGACAAGAGCCGGTGCTTTATCGGCCCCGTTACGTGATCGCTTTGGCGTATTGAGTCGCTTAGAATATTATACGGAGTATCAATTAACAGATATCGTCATGCGAACGTCGGTTATTATGGATACAGAAATGGATGTGCAAGCGGCAGGGGAAATTGCGAGAAGATCACGCGGTACGCCTCGAATTGCCAATCGTCTGCTTCGAAGAGTACGAGATTTTGCTCAAGTGCGTGGGGATGGTACAATTACAAAGGAACTAGCTGACTATGCTTTAGAGCTTTTACAAGTTGATCGCCTAGGCCTTGATCATATTGATCATAAGCTTCTCAAAGGAATTATAGAAAAATTCCGCGGTGGACCAGTAGGGCTAGAAACGATTGCGGCGACAATCGGAGAAGAAGCTCATACGATTGAAGATGTATATGAACCGTATTTATTACAAATTGGTTTCTTACAAAGAACCCCTCGTGGTCGAATGGCCACACCTCTTGTATATGAGCATTTTCAAATGGAGGTGCCGAAATGACAGGGTTGCCTAAGATTTTGATGACTCTTGGTGTTATTCTTTTTATTATTGGCTTTGCGATGAAATTTATTAATCTTGGTAAACTTCCAGGTGATATTGTCATTAAAAAAGAGAATACAACGTTTTATTTTCCGATTGTCACGTCGATTATTGTCAGCTTGATTTTATCGGCGATTTTTTATGTTATTGGAAGGTTTAAATAATGGCTCTGTTACATACTGTGATGTTTTTTTGCTTATCTAAAAACAAAGATTCCATATGAACAGTCCAAAAAAAGCGCATGAATTAACATAATGAATTAACATAGCCTAAGTATGAAAGATACTTCAAGATTGAACTTATGAGGAAGTGGAAGAAGTGAAATTAGATTTATTTGATTTTCATTTGCCGGAGGAATTGATTGCTCAAGTCCCATTGGAAAATAGGGAAGCAAGCAGACTGATGGTGTTAGATAAAGAAACGGGAGACATACAGCACGATGTATTCAAACATATTACAGAGTATCTGCAACCAGGCGACTGCTTAGTATTAAATGATACAAAGGTGCTGCCTGCGCGCCTGCATGGAAGCAAGGAAGATACGGGTGCTAATATAGAGGTGCTGTTATTAAAACAGCAGCAAGATGATGAATGGGAAACGCTTGTGAAACCAGCGAAACGAATTAAAGAAGGCTCAACGATTTTCTTTGGAGATGGGAAATTAAAGGCTGTTTGTACAGGTGTACTTGAGCACGGTGGACGCATGTTACGATTTCAGTATGACGGGATTTTTTATGAAGTGCTTGAGGAATTAGGGGAAATGCCATTACCTCCTTATATTAAAGAACAGCTGGATGACCAAGACCGTTATCAGACGGTATATGCACGAGAACGCGGTTCAGCAGCAGCGCCAACAGCCGGACTTCATTTTACGAAAGAGCTGTTAGCGAAGGTGAAGGAGATGGGCGTTCATATTGCCTTTATTACGCTTCATGTTGGCCTGGGTACATTTCGTCCGGTAAATGTCGAGGATATTGATGATCATGATATGCACTCAGAATTTTATCAAATGACAGCGGATACGGCTCATTTGTTAAATGAAGTGAAAGCGAATGGCGGACGCATTATTACGGTTGGAACCACTTCAACGAGAACACTGGAAACGATTGCTTCTCGTCATAATGGTGTGTTTAAAGAAGAAAGTGGTTGGACAAGTATTTTTATTTATCCTGGCTATGAATTTAAGGGAATTGACGCAATGATTACCAATTTCCATCTGCCTAAATCTACGTTAATTATGCTGATTAGTGCGCTCGCTGGTCGAGAGAACGTGCTTCATGCTTATAATCTAGCTGTGGAAGAAAAATACAGGTTCTTTAGTTTTGGAGATGCAATGTTTATTAAATAAGAGTGAATGGCTCTTGAAAGGAGTTATATGAGTTGACAGCAATACGATACGAACATATTAAAACATGTAAACAAACAGGGGCAAGGCTTGGAATTGTTCATACACCTCATGGTTCTTTTGAGACACCAGCATTTATGCCGGTTGGAACGATGGCTACTGTAAAAACGATGTCACCTGAGGAATTAAAACAAATGGGGGCAGGCATTATCTTAAGCAATACATATCATTTGTGGTTACGTCCAGGTCATGATATTGTGAAAGAAGCAGGCGGCTTACATCAATTTATGAATTGGGATCGTCCGATTTTAACAGATTCGGGTGGCTTTCAAGTGTTTAGCTTAAGCGATTTTCGTAAGATTGAAGAGGAAGGCGTTCATTTTCGAAATCATTTGAATGGTGATAAATTATTTTTGTCCCCTGAAAAAGCGATGGAGATTCAAAATGCGCTGGGCTCTGATATTATGATGGCGTTTGATGAATGTCCGCCATTCCCTGCAACAGAAGAGTATATGAAAAAATCGGTTGAGCGTACATCGCGTTGGGCTGAGCGCTGCTTAAAAGCACATGAGCGTCCGCAAGATCAAGGTTTATTTGGTATTGTTCAAGGTGGCGAATATGAGCATCTTCGTAAGCAAAGTGCTCAAGATTTAATATCTTTAGACTTCCCAGGCTATGCGATTGGTGGTCTATCGGTTGGTGAACCAAAAGACATTATGAATCGCGTTCTTGAGTTTACAACACCATTATTACCAGCGGATAAACCGCGCTATTTAATGGGCGTAGGTTCTCCTGATTCCTTAATTGATGGCGCAATTCGCGGAGTTGATATGTTTGATTGTGTTCTTCCAACACGTATTGCACGTAATGGAACACTGATGACAAGTAATGGTCGACTTGTTGTAAAAAATGCGAAATACGCTCGTGATTTTGGTCCGCTCGATGAAAACTGTACTTGTCATGTTTGTCAAAACTACAGTCGTGCTTATATCCGTCATTTAATTAAGTGTGACGAAACGTTTGGAATTCGACTTACGACTTATCATAATCTTCATTTTCTGTTAAACTTAATGGAGCAGGTCAGACAAGCTATTAGAGAAGATCGTCTTGGAGACTTTAGGGAAGAGTTTTTTGAACAATATGGTTTTAATAAACCGAATGCGAAAAACTTCTAATTCCATACATATTACGTAGAAAGGAGATTACATATGGACAGTTTAGTACAATTAGCACCATTACTTATTATGTTTGTATTGTTCTATTTTTTGCTTATTCGTCCACAAAAGAAGCGCCAAAACAAAGTTCAACAAATGCAGAACAGCTTGAAAAAAGGCGACAAAGTTGTGACGATTGGCGGCTTACATGGAGCAGTCGATTCAATTGATGAATTGAAACTGGTTATTAAATCACCAGACGGTACAAAATTAACTTTTGACAGACAAGCTATTCGCGAAGTCGTTGAAAGTGCGCCTGAGAAGGTAGAAGCTTAAGAATAAAGAAACCGAGCGGATTCCCGCTCGGTTTCTTTATTCTCCTTTACTTATATTTACTCCAAGTATTCCTCCCATTGTAGCCGTCACAATGAAGCATCCATAAGAAACCCATTGCTTTACAGAAAATAATGAATCGTGTCCTAAATATTGAAATAATAAAATAATCGCTAAGTAGACAATTCCGGTGCCTCCACCGAGTAGGATTCCTTGCTTTCGTCCTTTACCTCCTGATACAAAGCCTCCAATGAAAATCGATAAAAATGTGACAATCATTACAACGAGACTTATGGACGATTCTGTTAATGCTGTGAAGCGAAGCAATGTAGAGAAGATAAGACTGGCAATTATCGCTAAAACAAAAATGGTGCTAACACCGTATAGGATGGCGAAGCTCATTCTTTTTGTTTCGATTGTCGTTCCCCCCTTTTTAGTACAAGCATATTCGCAGAAACCCTTGCCTAGACCAAACGATTAAAAAATGGAAAAATATTTTCCCAATTCTTGCACATTCTAATAACGAATGATCATTTAATGAGCAAGGGAGTGGATGTATGTGGAGTTGTATGCCACGATTGGTTTAAGAACAGTCATCAGTTATTTGCTTATTTTAATTATTTTTCGTTTAATGGGTAAGCGTGAAATTGGTGAATTAAGTATTTTAGATTTAGTCGTTTTTATCATGCTAGGGGACATTGCTGTTATTGCTGCTGAAAGACAGGAAAAACCTTTTCTAGAAATTCTTTTTCCTATGCTTATTTTACTCGTTATTCAACTCTTATTTTCATATATGTCATTGAAAAGCTCGAAGTTTCGTAAAGTACTAGACGGTAGTCCTAGTATTATTATTAACAATGGGAAGATTGATGAAAAAGCAATGCGCCAGCAACGCTATAATTTTGATGATTTACTGACGCAGCTTCGTGAAAAAGGCATTATTGATATCAACGAGGTTCAGTTCGCCATTTTAGAAACAACAGGTAAGCTGTCTGTTATTCAACGAGATAACAAGGCAGTTTCCCAACATAAGGAGACTGCATTTCCCCTAATTATGGATGGCGAAGTACAGGAGGATAGCCTCAAACACATTGGGCAAAATCAGTTTTGGCTTCGTCAGCAATTAAAGAAACGGGGCTATGAAGATATAAAGAAAATATCCCTATGTAGCTATAAGAACGGAACGCTGTATATTGATCAAAGTGACAGTTAAGGGCGCCATGCAAAACGGGCTAGAAAATGTCCAATTCGCGGAATGCGCTTTAGGTCACTCTTTTTAATGTTACCAGTAGCAAGCATCAGTACAATATACGTGATCAGAAGAATAGTCAGTGAACTTAGTAATCGGGTACTAATAGAGAAATTGGTTAAAAGATAATGGAACATATAATAACCGCTGGCACCCGAGATGAGGCCAATGAGCAGAGCAGAACAATAGCTGCGAACATGAATGGTGAACGGTACGACTTTTAAGACCGTTGAGAAATGCAAAAAAGTCACGAGCACTGTTCCGACAGCAATCCCCATGGCTGCTCCCATAATGCCAAAATTCTCTTTTGTCGCTAATAAGAAGATCACTACAATTTTAACGATGGCGCCAATCAAACTATTAATCATCGCTGCTCGCGCTAAATTCAATGCTTGAAGCATGGCTTGTAAAGGAATTTGAAAATAGAACATAACAAAAAAAGGTGCGAGAAATTTAATAAAAACCGCAGCGTTTGAGGAGCCGTACATCAGCTCTAAAAGCGGGTCAGCAAACACATAAAGAGCAATAACGGCTAAACAACCCGTGCTGAAGGTAATATTTAATGTTTGTTGCAATCGATGTTCAATTAATTTCATATTTCCAATTGACTTTGCTTCACTTACCGCTGGAACAAGTGATGTAGCAAGGGACGATGTAATGAAGGAAGGAAGCATTAATAAGGGCAAGGCGTATCCAGTTAACTCCCCGTATTGCTTAGTAGCGACAGTTGTAGCTACACCCGCAATCGCTAAACTTTGAGCGACTACAATCGGTTCTAAAAACCAAGCAAAAGAACCGATCATTCGACTGCCCGTTGTCGGAACGGCGATGCCCATTAATTCGGTAAACGTGTCTTTGCCTGAGTGAGCCATCTTAAAAAAGCCTTTACGTAATTTAAAGTGTTTTTTCAATTTAAAGGCACGCAGTAAGTAAAGAAGGGAGGCGAGCTCTCCAATAATGGATGCTAGCATGGCTCCTGCCGCCGCATATTCAATGCCATAAGGTAAAAAGGTTTTCGTTAAGACTGCAATAAAGGTGATTCGTACTATTTGTTCAATCAGTTGAGAAAGGGCAAATGGTTTCATATTTTGTTTGCCTTGAAAATAACCGCGCAGAACAGAAGAAATCGCAATAATTGGTACGACAGGGGAAATTGCTAGTAAAGGCCAAATCGTACGTTGATCTGTAAATAAAGTTTCAGAAAGTATAGGAGCCAGTATAATTAACAGTGGTGTGAAAATCATGGATAACGAAAAAGTACAGGCGAGGGAAACGACAAGAATTTTTTTTACTTTTCGCTCATCACCCCGTGCATGTGCTTCAGCAACAAATTTAGAAATGGCAACTGGAAGTCCGAATTGAGTAATCGCAATAACAAGAAATAATGTCGGGAGTGCCATCATATATAACCCGACCCCTTCTTCCCCGATAAAGCGGGCGATAACAATTCGGTTAATAAATCCGAGTACCCTCGTGATTAAGCTAGCTGCGATTAAAATTAATGTTCCTTTTAAGAATTTTGACATTGCTTACAATCCCTGCCTTCTCAAACAAGCTGTCATATTATACAATTAACTATATGCAGTGACTTGGACAAAGCATGACAAAAGTGTTTGCGTTAGATACAAATAATCTTTCTTCGATGGGGGAAAAGCGATGACACAGAATCATCCTTATCAACGATATTACATTAAGGTAAAGCCAGCTTTAAAAAGCAAGCGGGAAGAGTTTAGGATGCTCGGATTACATGCGGTGACTGAAGAGGACATTTGGAGTTACTTAACAGACAAAACATGGAAGCGTCCACAAGAAACGGTTCGTATTCATGAAATTGTCGCCGATATTTTAGCTCTTTCAAGCAGTCAATTTATGACGTTTCAAATGATTGCTGCTTATAAAGCACCGAGCCTTTTTGAACCTTTGTCATCAGAGGAATTGAAAGATTTGTTACGTGACTAAAGTGCATATAGAAGAGCGGCTCTTCGAAAAAATTGACAGTTGGTTGAATTTGAATCATAATACTTATGGTTATGCATTTTTCTGGTAAAAGGTAAAGTTTGCGGTAACACAGGCACTTCTTTCGAATGCGATTCGAATGAGCAATATAACATCAAGGTCATAGGCATATTATAGAAAGGGGCCTACTATATAATGGTAAAAAGAAGCAGGATTGTGGCGTTTTTCCTCATTGCTATTGTGATTTTTTCAGCAATGGGCACAACATCCAAGGGTATTCTCGATAATATTAAATTGGGACTAGACCTTCAAGGTGGTTTTGAAGTACTTTATGAAGTAAAAACACTTGATGGCGGGGAAGTTACGGAGTCTATATTGACAAGTACACAAGGTGCGCTTGAAAGACGTATCAACGTACTTGGGGTTAGTGAGCCGAATATTCAAATTGAAGGCAAGGATCGCATCCGCGTTCAATTAGCTGGTGTAACGGATCAAAATAACGCCCGTAAAATTTTATCGACTCAAGCTAAACTATCATTCCGTGATTTCAACGATAAGGAAATGATGACAGGTGCCGACTTAAAAGAAGGCGGTGCTAAACAAACGTTCCAAGATAATAAACCAGTTGTCGAAATTACGTTAAAAGATTCCAACAAATTTAAAGAAATTACACAAAAGATTTCACAAATGGAACCAGGAACAAATGTCTTAGCGATTTGGCTAGACTTTGAAGAAGGCAAAGATTCATTTGCGAAAATAGAATCACAAGATAATATGATTTCTGCACCACAAGTAAGTGAAGTATTTAATACGAATACAGTATACATAACAGGTCAATTTACAGTAGAAGAAGCAAAGGAATTAGCGAATTTATTAAATGCAGGTGCTCTTCCTGTTGATTTAAAAGAAGTATACTCAACGTCTGTAGGCGCACAGTTTGGGGAAGAAGCGCTTAACAAAACTATTTACGCTGGTATTATCGGGATTGCGTTGATTTTCTTATTCATGCTATTCTACTATCGCTTCCCAGGCTTTATCGCAATTGTGACATTATCGATCTATATCTACTTAACACTGCTTGTGTTTGATTGGATGAACGCGGTCTTAACGCTTCCGGGAATTGCAGCATTGGTGCTCGGAGTTGGGATGGCTGTAGATGCGAATATTATTAGCTACGAGCGAATTAAAGATGAATTAAAACTAGGTCGTTCCGTGAAAGCAGCCGTTGCAGAAGGGAATAAAAACTCTTTGGCAACGATTTTGGATGCCAACTTAACAACATTGCTTGCAGCAGCTGTTTTGTTCCTTATTGGGCAAAGTTCAGTTAAAGGGTTTGCTACAACGTTAATTATTTCGATTCTAATGAGTTTCATCACTGCTGTTTACGGTACACGTCTTTTCTTAGGCTTATGGGTAAAAAGCGGCATCTTTGATAAGCATCCGGGCTGGTTTGGGGTCAGAAAGAAAAACATTCATCAGTTATCGGAAAAACTTGATTTAGTTGATCTGCGTACACCTTTTGATCGTATTGACTTTGTCAAACCTCGAAAAGTGTTTTACGGCATTTCTACAGCAGTCACAATTATCGGGATTATTTTCTTGTTTGTGTTCAATTTAAATCTTGGTATTGATTTTACAAGTGGAACACGTATTGAAATTGGTGCTGAAAAGCCGTTAACGGCAGAACAAATTAAAACAGAAATGAGTAAGCTGGACATTGAAGTGAAGGATATTAATTTTGCCGGTACGAATCAAGAAATTGGTGTCGTTCGTGTAATCGGTGTTCTAGATAAAGAGGAAATTGCTGAACTAAAAGATCATTTCAGTAAAGACTTTGGTGTGGAGCCAAATGTTAGTACCGTTTCACCAACAGTTGGTAAAGAATTAGCGAAAAATGCGCTAATTGCTGTGGCCATTGCCTCACTTGGAATCATTTTATATGTTGCTGTACGATTTGAGTGGAGAATGGGAGTACCAGCTGTTGTGGCTTTAATACATGACGCCTTTTTCATCATTACGATTTTCAGTGTTCTGCGATTAGAAGTAGATATTACGTTTATTGCCGCGATTTTAACAATTATCGGGTATTCGATTAATGATACAATTGTTACCTTTGACCGAATTCGTGAAAACTTGCGTAAGAAGAAGAAAATTAAAACAGTGGAAGAACTTGAGGAAATCGCGAATATTAGTATTCGTCAAACCTTAACAAGATCGATTAACACGGTATTAACGGTTCTTGTAACGATTATCGCTTTAATGATTTTTGGTAGCGAATCAATTCGCAACTTCTCGATTGCCTTATTCATTGGTATGATTTGTGGCGTGTACTCTTCTCTATGCATTGCTTCTCAATTCTGGTTAGATTTGAAAGCGAAGGAATTAAAGCAAAAAGGTACATTGAAAACAGAAAAAGTGAAAAGAGAAAGCTTAGAAGGACAAGTATAAGCTTTTGAATGGAGAGACTGGCAATATGTCAGTCTCTTTTTTTATGGAATTGGCAGATAAGAGGCGTTCTTTTTGAGTGTGAAATTAAAATTGAAACTGCTCCTCTCTTTTTTGTATAATGAATAGATTGAGGGGTGAATTCATGTTAAAGCCAAAAACGCGGTGGAATGTACAAGCCGCTGATTCAAATAAAATTACTGCACTAGTGGAACAGCTTCATATTACACCTCTAGTAGCAACGCTATTAGTTAATCGAGGCTTAGATGATGTCGAAGCTGCTCGATCTTTTTTATATGTAAAAAAACAAACGTTTCATGACCCATTTCTATTAAAAGATATGGATAAAACTGTTCATCGTATACAAGAGGCGATTCACCGTGGCGAGAAAATTCGCATATTCGGCGATTATGATGCGGATGGTGTCACATCGACAACGGTGATGATGACAACGCTAAAAAGACTAGGCGCTCACGTAGATTTCTATATTCCTAATCGTTTTACAGAAGGATATGGGCCGAATGAGATGGCTTTTCGTCTTGCTGCTAGTGAAAGCGTTCAGCTATTAATTACCGTTGATACAGGAATTGCTGCCGTAGCAGAAGCAGCACTTGCCCGTGAGCTTGGGATGGATTATATTGTGACAGATCATCATGAACCAGGACCAGAGCTTCCAGAAGCATTCGCTATCATTCATCCAAAGTTAGAAGATAGCAGCTATCCGTTCAAAGAATTAGCTGGAGTTGGGGTAGCATTCAAGCTTGCACATGCCCTGCTTGGAGAACTGCCGGAAGACTTACTAGAAATTGCTGCGATTGGAACGATTGCAGATTTAGTACCGTTGATTGGGGAAAATCGCTTGATTGCTGCAAAAGGGATTGAAAAGATGCGCCAAACGAGAAGACCAGGTCTCGTTTCTTTAATGAAAGTAGCGAACATTGAGCAAAGTTCGTTAACGGAAGAGTCGATTGGTTTTTCTTTGGCGCCGCGTTTAAATGCAGCCGGACGTTTAGGTCCTGCAGATCCTGCTGTTGATTTATTAATGGCAGAAGATTTGTTAGAGGCAGCTGAGCTTTCAGAAGAAATTAATGAGCTCAATAAAGAACGTCAAGCAATTGTAGCAGAAGCAGTAGAGGAAGCGATTCGTGAAGTAGAAGAACATTATCCACTTGCTAATAATCAGGTTCTGATTGTTGGGAAAGAGGGATGGAATTCAGGTATTGTAGGAATTGTCGCTTCAAAGCTTGTTGAGCGTTATTATCGACCGACAATCGTTCTAAGTTATGATCGAGAAAAAGGTTTAGCAAAAGGATCAGCACGCAGTATTGCTGGATTTGATTTATTTCGGAATTTATCTACTTGTCGCGAATTATTACCTCATTTCGGAGGTCATCCAATGGCAGCCGGAATGACGTTACAAATTGATGATGTGCCCGAATTGCGTATGCGTTTAAATCAATTGGCGGCTGAACAATTAACAGCGGAAGATTTTATTCCTGTAGTGAGCTTAGATGGAGCCGTACATATTGAAGAGGCTTCCATTCAAACAATTGAGGAAATGAGCTTATTAGCTCCATTTGGTGTCAGCAATCCTAAACCGAAAGTTTTACTTGATTCTGTTCAGCTTGCAGGCATTCGAAAAATCGGTGCCAATCAAAATCATTTAAAGTTCCAGTTTGCAGAGGAAGATAAGCAGCTTGATGGGGTGGGATTTGGCTTAGGACATTATGCTGATCATATTGCTCCGCATGCCAAAGTGTCCGTTATTGGAGAACTTTCTATTAATGAATGGAATAATATGAAAAAGCCGCAAATTTTTGTGAAAGATGTCGCTGTTGATCATTGGCAGCTATTTGATTATCGTGGTAAAGGGCAAGTGGAAAAGTGGTTAACGGAGATTTTGCCAACGAAGCGAAAAATCATTGTTTTTTCGGCAGAGACGATGAAACAGTATCCGTTTTTGCAAGATTATCCAGATGTGATGTTGATTCAAACGGAGCAGGATGTAGAGAGGATAGAAGGAATTAATAGCTATTTAGTATTGATGGACCTGCCAATGTCTCGCGAGATTTTACAGAAAATCATTCGTAATCAACAACCAGAGCGGATTTATGTTCACTTTTTTCATCAACAAGATCATTTCTTAAGTACGATGCCAACTCGGGACCATTTTAAATGGTTTTATGCATTTTTAGCGAAAAAAGGGCCGCTCGATTTAGGAAGATATGGAGATGACCTTGCGGCATACCGTGGTTGGTCTCGAAATACAATTGATTTTATTTCTAAGGTGTTTTTTGAATTAGATTTTGTTACAATAGATAATGGATTAATTATGCTTAAAACCAATGCGAAAAAACGCGAACTAACTGATTCAATATCGTATCAACGAAAGAAAGAGCAATTTGAGCTTGAAAAAGAGCTTGTTTATTCTTCCTATCAGCAATTATTCGATTGGTTCAATCAAGAATTAATTCAAGAGGTAATAGACCTTGAGGAGGAAACAAAGCAATGGATTTAAAGCAATTTGTAACAATTGTGCCAGATTGGCCGAAAAAAGGAATTATTTTTAAAGATATCACGACGTTAATGGATAATGGTCAAGCCTATAAATATGCAACAGATCAGATTGTAGAATATGCACGTGATAAAAAGATTGATTTAGTCGTTGGACCGGAAGCACGTGGCTTCATTATTGGCTGCCCAGTTGCTTATGCATTAGAGGTTGGCTTTGCACCGGTACGTAAAGAAGGGAAGCTTCCACGAGAAACTGTGAAAGTCGAGTATGGATTAGAGTATGGGAAAGATGTACTAACGATTCATAAAGATGCGATTAAGCCGGGACAGCGTGTGTTAATTACCGATGACTTGCTGGCAACAGGAGGCACAATCGAAGCAACAATTAAACTTGTGGAAGAATTAGGCGGAGTAGTTGCAGGGATTGCCTTTTTAATTGAGTTAAGCGATTTAGATGGTAGAGATAAACTAAACGGCTACGATGTCTTAACATTAATGACATATTAATAATGAAGAAAGAGCATTCTTGAAATAGAATGCTCTTTTTTACAAGGCTGCTTAATAAAAAATGGCCAGTTATTAAGAAAATACAAGGAATTCTCTTTACATCCTCCCTTTTTTTTTCGATAATAGTAACAATAATGTTTTTTTTCTGCAAAAATTGTCGTGTTTTGAATAAAGTCTAATAGATATGATTAATTATACTCAATCCGGTGTATTAGTATAAATAGAGACAGTAAGATACCGGTGGCAGTTAAAGTGGGGTTAAGGTGATTTCATGGCTAATGATCAAATATTGACTGCCGAGCAGGTTGTCGAAATAGCGAGCCGGTATCTTCAGCCCGAAGAAGCTGAATTTGTTTATAAAGCATACAAATATGCTGAGCATGCTCATCGTGAGCAATATCGTAAATCGGGTGAGCCTTATATTATTCATCCGATTCAAGTAGCTGGAATTCTAGCCGATCTTGAAATGGATCCAGCGACGATTGCAGCGGGATTTTTGCACGATGTTGTGGAAGATACCGAGGTGACGCTGAAGGACCTTGAGGAACATTTCAGTGCTGAAGTTGCGATGCTCGTTGATGGTGTAACAAAACTCGGAAAAATTAAATATAAATCTCAGCAAGAACAACAAGCAGAAAACCATCGCAAAATGTTTGTTGCTATGGCTCAAGATATTCGTGTTATTTTAATTAAGCTTGCGGATCGCTTGCATAATATGCGGACATTGAAGCACTTGCCGCAAGAAAAACAGCGTAGAATTTCGAATGAAACCTTAGAAATTTTTGCTCCGCTTGCTCATCGACTTGGAATTAGTACGATTAGATGGGAGCTTGAGGACACAGCGCTTCGCTACTTAAATCCACAGCAATATTATCGAATTGTTAATTTAATGAAGCGAAAGCGTGCTGAGCGTGAGCAGTATCTTCAAGAGGTTATTAATGAAGTTCGGGATAATGTTGGTGCTGTGAACATTAAGGCAGATATTTCAGGAAGGCCAAAACATATTTATAGTATTTATCGTAAAATGGTGATGCAAAATAAGCAATTTAGTGAAATTTATGATTTGTTGGCAGTTCGTGTTGTTGTCAACAGCATTAAAGATTGCTATGCCGTACTTGGGATTATTCATACATGTTGGAAACCAATGCCGGGGCGCTTCAAAGATTATATCGCTATGCCGAAGCCAAATATGTATCAATCTTTGCATACGACGGTGATTGGACCAAAAGGTGATCCGCTAGAAGTCCAAATTCGGACGAGTGATATGCATCGAATTGCTGAATTTGGTGTTGCAGCTCACTGGGCGTATAAAGAAGGAAAAGATGCAAGCGATCAGCCATCACTTGAGGATAAGCTTACATGGTTCCGTGAAATTCTTGAATTTCAAGATGATGCTACAAATGCTGAGGAATTTATGGAATCGCTGAAAATTGACTTATTTTCGGACATGGTGTTCGTTTTTACTCCAAAGGGTGACGTAATTGAACTGCCGGCTGGTTCGAATCCAATTGACTTTGCTTACCGAATTCACTCGGAGATTGGTAACAAAACAATCGGTGCAAAAGTAAATGGGAAAATGGTTCCGCTAGACTATAAATTAAAAACGGGCGATATTATTGAAATTTTAACATCTAAGCATTCGTATGGCCCAAGTCAAGACTGGTTAAAACTAACGCAAACTTCACAAGCGAAGAATAAAATTCGAGCCTTTTTCAAAAAGCAACGCCGCGAGGAAAATATCGAAAAAGGAAAAGAGCTTGTTGAAAAAGAGATTAAGGCGATGGAATTTGATACAAAAGAAATTCTTACGCAGGATAATTTAAAGAGAGTAGCTGAGAAGTTTAATATTATTAATGTAGATGATCTGTTTGCTGCTGTCGGCTATAATGGTATAACCGCTCTACAAGTAGCTAATCGCTTAACGGAAAAATTACGCAAACAAAAGGAACGTGAACAAGAACCGGATATTAAAAATGCGGTTTCTGAATTAAAATCGTTCCCAATGAGTAAAAAGCGTGAATCGGGTGTACGTGTACCAGGAATTGATAATTTATTAATTCGTGTTTCTCGTTGTTGTAACCCGGTGCCGGGTGATGAAATTGTTGGTTATATTACAAAAGGGCGCGGTGTTTCAGTTCATCGAAAAGACTGTACAAACCTAGATGTAAGCGAAGATGAAAATCGCCTTATTCCGGTTGAATGGGAAAGTATTGCGAATGATCGAAAAGAATATACAGTGGAAATTGAAATTAGCGGTTATGATCGTCGCGGCTTGTTGAATGAAGTATTACAAGCGGTAAATGAAACGAAAACAAATATTTCGGCTGTTTCAGGAAAATCAGATCGTAATAAAGTAGCGACGATTCATATGTCCATTTATATTTTTAATCTGGCTCACTTACAGAAAGTCGTCGAACGGATTAAGCAAATTCCAGATGTCTATTCTGTAAGAAGGATGATGAATTAAGGAGTTTTATTCATGCGTGTAGTATTGCAACGATCAAAGGCGGCTAAAGTAGTAGTAGCTGGAGAAACAATTGGTGAAATTGAAAGCGGTCTTGTTTTGCTAGTGGGTGTCACTCATGGTGATACAGCAGAAGACGCTGCTTATTTAGCTGAAAAAATTGTGAATTTACGAATTTTTGAAGATGAGAATGGAAAAATGAATCACTCGGTTCTTGATGTTGGTGGCTCTATTCTTTCTGTCTCTCAATTTACGCTATATGGTGATTGTCGCAAAGGTCGTCGTCCAAACTTTATGGATGCAGCACGTCCGGAAGAGGCCGAGGTGTTGTATGAACGATTTAATGAGGAAATTCGTAAGCGAGGCGTCCGTACCGAAACCGGGCAATTCGGTGCAATGATGGATGTTCAGCTTACAAATGATGGGCCTGTCACCCTAATATTAGAAAGTAAGTAACAAAAAAATCCCTATCAGGGATTTTTTTGTTGTTTAATAGTAGATTCATTATATCTAGTAACATAGCCTTATTTGAAATATCGAGCAAGTCCGTTGTAGATTGCCGATGTGACATTTTCTTGATAGTCATTTGTTGTGACAATTAACTCATCAGCAGGGTTACTTAAATAGCCGAGTTCGACTAGTGCTGCTGCTCGTTTATTTTCCCTTAGTACGTGATAATTTCCAAGGCGATGCCCGCGGTTTTCAACTTGTAAGGCCGAGGCGAGCGAGTAACTAATGGATGAGGCTAAAGCTTGTTGATATCCATGATAATAATAGGTCGTGATTCCACTCGTTGCGAGATTTACCGTACTATCATAATGCAGGCTAATAAAAGCGTCTGCATTATGAATATGAGAGATGCTTACGCGAGAGGGAAGCGGTACATATGTATCCGTACTTCTTGTTAAGATGACATCGGCTCCAGCTGCATGCAGCTTGTCGTATAGCAACTTGGCTGTGCGACTTGTTAAATGCTTTTCAAGTGTGCCTCGCAGGCCAATCGTTCCGCCGTCACGTCCACCATGACCAGGGTCAATAATAATGACCTTATCTTTTAAATATTTTTCTACACCAGGGCGGGTAACTTGTTCGTGCTGGCCATCGATGCTTACCATCCAGCCCGCTACATAGCCTGTTTTTCCGCTCTTCCATTTTACTTTATACCAATCGTCTTCAAGACCTGTAACCGAGAAGGTATCTCCTTCTTTTGTTTGTTTAAGGATGGTTGAATTTGCAGTTGGTTTTTCTCGAATCAATGTATCATCGTACATAATGGAAATTGTGCCGTTCGTTGCTTTCTTTTTTTCGGAAGAGAGTGCTGGCTGTTCTTCTTTTTCTAAAAACCAGTTAGCTACCCACCCTTTTTTTTTCGAATTAAGCTGAATTTGTGTTAGGTATCCTTTTTCTTTTATAATAGGATAACTTTCATTTTTTTTGACTTCACCTAATATGCTGCTCGTTAGCGAGGCCTCTTTATGAACGGCTAAATTTGGTGCTAATACTTTTGCGGTTGCCCGGCTGGATGCTGCATCTTTTGTTTGAATATATTGCTTTAAAACCCAGCCTTTATAATTTTGGAAGTTAATTTGCACCCAATTGCCTTCTTCCTGATAAACAGTCACTTCGCTATTTTTCGCTAATTTGCCTAAAACTGCTCCGCTCGTAGATGGTTGTAAGCGTACATTTAATTGATCAACGTTTACTAAGCCTGTATATAGTTCTTTTGTTTTTGTTTTCGCTTCTTTTGCTTTTTCAGGTTGCTTGATGGCAGAAAGCTGAACATATTGCTTAGCTACCCAGCCTTGTACATGATCGGTTTTGATTTCGAGCCAATTCTCGTTGTCTGTTATGGTGATGTTGACAGCTGTACCGTGAGATAGTGAACCAATCGTTTGAAAGGATGTTCCAGGTCCAGTACGAATGCGAACAGAGTCTCCAATGATGGTACCTTGCTCCGTTGTCTGGTTCACTGCTTCAGTTTTTTCTACAAGCCAATTGGCAACCCAGCCTGTTTTGGCTGCTGATAATTTAATTTGAATCCAATCGTCTTCTTCTTTTATAACAACGTATTCTTCCCCTTTTGTTAATTGACTGATGACAGGAAAGCTAAGTCCTGCTCCATTGCGCACATTGACGCTGTTGGATGTTGCAGTAACTTTTTGCTGCTCGCTAAAGGCGTATGCATGTGGAAAAGCAATGAATATGATAAGTAAAGCGAGAGTAAGTATGATCCCTTTTTGTTTCAATGAGCTCAATGCCTCCTCTTAGATAAAATTTTGTTTATATGTAACATTTCAATATTTAAAAAACCCTCTAATAGGAAATACTATAACTAAATGAGGAGGGGGTTCGTTTATGAAATTTAGTGAGAAAGGGCAAACGAGTTTAACTGGTGCCAATCAATTAACAGGAGTCGACTTTCACGATTTTATTCAAAAAGAGCAAAGCACTAATTTAATTGAATTAGCGACTGAATTTGGCGTGAACGTTCGGACAATTAAAAATCTAAAAAAGCATTTACGGTAAAGCGAAATTTGTCGAGCGAGTCTTGACATTTGAAGACAACGTCCGTATGATTATAGAATATCATACATATTACTGCAACAACCAATGATGGAGAAAAGTAGTTAAGATACACATGAAAAGAGAGGAAATGCCTTAGGCTGAGAGCATTCCACATGATGCCTTAATGAAAGAACACTCTGTAGGCTTCACTCTGAACAAGCATTCTTTAGTAGGAGATGAACGTAGGCAGGCGTTAACTGCTTAAAAGAGGGAGGCACTTATTACGTGCTTCAACTAGGGTGGCACCACGGGATATTCAACTCTCGTCCCTTGTAGCGATTGAGTTACAGGGGACGAGAGTTTTTTGTATGGGCAAATAAGAATGGAGGGAACGCAATGGGTATTCAAATTCCACGAGGTACGCAGGATTTACTGCCGGGCCAAACGGAGATCTGGCAATACATTGAGAATACAGCGCGCGAGCTTTGTCGTCGCTATCAATATAAAGAAATTCGCACACCGATTTTCGAGCATACGGAACTTTTTTTACGCGGTGTAGGTGATACAACAGACATCGTGCAAAAGGAAATGTATACGTTCCAAGATCGTGGTGGAAGGGACTTAACGCTGCGTCCAGAAGGAACGGCATCTGTTGTTCGGTCGTATATTGAAAATAAAATGTTTGGTCATCCAACACAACCAGTTAAGCTTTATTATATTGGACAAATGTTTCGTTATGAGCGTCCACAAGCGGGTCGCTTCCGTCAATTTGTTCAATTCGGAATTGAAGCTTTGGGCAGCAAAGACCCAGCTATCGATGCAGAAGTGCTGGCATTAGCGATGAACCTTTATCAAGAGTTAGGGTTGAAAAAACTAAAGCTTGTCATTAATAGTTTAGGTGATAGCGAAAGTCGAATCGCTCACCGCAATGCGTTAATTAATCATTTTGAACCGCGCATTGGTGAGTTTTGCGGCGATTGTCAAAATCGCTTGCAAAAGAACCCGCTTCGCATTTTAGATTGTAAAAAAGATCATGATCATGAGTTAATGAAAACGGCTCCGTCGATTATTGATTATTTAAATGAAGAATCACGTACGTATTTTGATAAGGTGAAACAGCATTTGACAGATTTAGAGATTGAATTTGTGGAAGATCCAACGCTTGTACGTGGTTTGGATTATTATAATCACACGGCATTTGAGATTATGAGTGAAGCGGAAGGATTTGGGGCGATTACAACATTAGCTGGAGGCGGGCGTTATAACGGCCTTGCTGAAAGTTTAGGCGGTCCAGAAACACCGGGTATTGGTTTTGCTCTTAGTATTGAACGTTTAATTGCGGCTTTACAAGCAGAAAACGTTGAGCTTCCTATTGAACAAGGCATTGACTGCTATTTTGTTTCATTAGGAGATGCTGCACGTGATTATACGGTAAAGCTTGCTTACCAATTGCGCAATGCGGGCTTTACTGTTGAAAAAGATTATTTAGACCGTAAAGTAAAGGCACAATTTAAATCAGCTGACCGACTAGAAGCAAGATATGTGGCTGTACTTGGGGATGATGAGTTAGCAAATAACAAAATCAACCTTAAAAACATGGCGACAGGCGAGCAAGTTGAATTAGACTTAGCAACATTTATTGAAAAATTTAAGAAGTTACAAGCTTAAGGAGGAACTAAGATGTTTGGTAGATCATACTTCTGTGGAGAAGTTTTAGAAACAGCAATTGGTGAAAAAGTAACATTAAAAGGATGGGCTCAAAAGCGACGTGATTTAGGTGGATTAATTTTTATTGATCTGCGTGACCGTACAGGCGTTGTTCAAATTGTGTTCAACCCAGATGTATCAGCGGAAAGCTTAGCGATTGCTGAGAAAGTTCGTAACGAATACGTTCTTGATGTGCAAGGAACGGTTGTAAAACGTGATGAAACAACGGTGAATCCAAATATTGCAACAGGTACAATTGAAGTACAAGTTGAAAATATTACGATTATTAACGAAGCGAAAACTCCTCCATTTGCTATCGATGGAAATACGGATGTATCTGAAGATGTTCGTTTGAAATATCGTTATTTAGATTTACGTCGTCCAGCGATGTTTGAAACATTAAACATGCGCCATAAAGCGACAAAAGCAATCCGCAACTATTTAGATAGCGAAGGATTCCTAGACATTGAAACACCAATTTTAACAAAAAGTACACCAGAAGGAGCACGTGATTATTTAGTACCGAGCCGTGTTCATGAAGGGGAATTCTATGCCCTGCCGCAATCACCGCAATTATTTAAACAATTATTGATGGTATCTGGATTTGAACGTTACTATCAAGTAGCTCGTTGTTTCCGTGATGAAGATTTACGAGCTGACAGACAACCTGAATTCACACAAATCGATATTGAGACAAGCTTCATGAGCCAAGAAGATATTATGTCTATGACAGAAAACATGATGGCTAAAGTGATGAAAGAAGTAAAAGGCTTAGATGTGACACTTCCATTCCCTCGTATCACATATGATGATGCGATGAATCGTTATGGTTCAGATAAACCGGATACTCGCTTCGGCATGGAACTTATTGATATTGCTGAAGTGGCGAAACAAAGCAGCTTAAAAGTATTTACAGGTGCTCTTGAAAAAGGCGGCCAAGTAAAAGCAATCGTAGTCAAAGGCGGAGCTGCGGACTACTCTCGTAAAGAAATGGATGCTTACGCAGAATTTGCAGCAATTTACGGTGCAAAAGGTCTTGCTTGGTTAAAAGTTGAAGAGGACGGTTTAAAAGGACCAATCGCGAAATTCTTCGGTGAACTTGAAGAAGCGTTAATCCAAACTGTGAAAGCTGAAGTTGGCGATATTATCATGTTCTGTGCCGATAAGAAAAGCATTGTAGCGGACACACTTGGGGCTCTTCGTGTGAAGCTTGCGAAAGAACGCGGCTTAATTGATGAATCTGCATTCAACTTCCTTTGGGTGACAGATTGGCCGCTTCTTGAGTACAATGAAGATGAAAAACGTTACACAGCAGCACATCATCCATTCACAATGCCATTCCGTGAGGACTTAGATAAATTAGAAAGTCAGCCACAAGAAGTACGCGCTCAAGCGTATGACATTGTCTTGAATGGTTATGAACTTGGCGGTGGATCTCTGCGTATTTTTGAACGCGATGTTCAAGAGCGTATGTTCACAGCACTTGGTTTCTCTGAAGAAGAAGCAAAAGAGCAGTTTGGTTTCTTATTGGATGCCTTCGAATACGGAACACCTCCACATGGTGGAATTGCTCTTGGTTTAGACCGTTTAGTGATGCTGCTTGCAGGTCGTACAAACTTACGTGATACAATTGCGTTCCCAAAAACAGCAAGCGCAAGCGACCTGTTAACAGCGGCACCAAGTACGGTAAGTCCAGCGCAGCTAAAAGAATTGAATTTAGCGATTACACCTTCGAAAAAATCATAACCAATATCGCTTGAAACAGACAAAAGCAATATGGTATGATATTTCCAAGTAAGAGAGAGTCCTGATGTGTACGTTTCCAAACCTATAAGTTTTGACCGAACACTTATAGTTAAGGGAGCTCCCAAGTTTCTAAGCCGCGTACATGCCTCCTTGAGAGGACTTACAATCGTTTAGAACAGAGCACCCACCTGCGGAGAGCGGGTTCAAAACAAGGGCACAAACGGCATAATTGGGACCTCTTAATCATGAATGTAAAACCCTACATACGTAGGGTTTTTTGCATTTAACGGGTAAAGTACTGCCATTGGCAGGTAAATATATCAATTTAACAGGTAAACGAGTTAATATAGTAGATAAAAGTAAATAATCATAATATAACAGCACATTCCTGGTAAACTTTCGTACATATATAATAACGATAACAAGTGAAGAGAAGAGTGGGCATCTTGAAGGATCTATTGAACGCAAAGAAACAAGAAATGCTTCATTTTTTAGAACAAATCGTAAATATAGATAGCGGTTCTCACATAAAGTCGGGGATTGATGAAATAAGCGGGTTACTAAAAGTAAAATTTGAGCGTCTTGGTTTTATCGTAGAGGTAGTAGAAGAAAAAGCGCATGGCAATCATCTAGTTATCCAACATCGTGATGCTGTACAACCTGAAATTATCATTATTGGTCATATGGATACAGTCTTTCCAGAAGGAACGGCAAAAAGACGGCCATTTACAATGAAGGACGGCTGTGCATATGGTCCGGGTGTAATTGATATGAAGGCAAGCTTAGTGGAGTTAGTCTATGCACTAACCTGCATGAAGCAGAAAGGAAAAAAGGGATACCAGAACGTTCAGATTGTTTTAAATAGTGATGAAGAGCTTGGGTCTCCAACCTCTAGGTCGCTTATTATGAATCAGGCTATCAATAAAAAATATGCTTTAATTTTAGAGGCGGCACGTCCGGATGGTTCAATTGTAACAGCGAGAAGAGGGGGAGGGCAGTTTAAAATTTTTGTAGAGGGTAAAGCAGCCCATTCCGGGATTGAGCCAGAAAAAGGTCATAGTGCCATTGAGGAACTGGCTTATAAAGTAATTAAACTTCAACAATTGACGAATCATGAAGAAGGAATTAGTGTAAACGTTGGTCTTATACAAGGTGGAACTGCTGCCAATACTATAGCAGCTGAAGCTTCTGCTCAGGTGGATGTTCGTATTTCACAAAAGAAACAAATCAATCCTTTGAAAGAACAAATTGAAAAAATTTGTGCAACAAATTATATTGCTGGGACAAAAACAAATGTAATCGGGAAAATAGAGAGAATTCCAATGGAAAAAAGCCAAAGAACAGAGGCTCTGCTATCCGTAATTAAGCAGGCGGGGCAGGAGCTTGGTTTAACGATTACAGATACGGCGACAGGTGGAAGTTCAGATGCTTGCCTTACATCTGCTATGGGGGTGGCGACGATTGATGGGCTCGGGCCAATTGGTGGTTTCTTTCATAGTGAAGAGGAGTATTTAGTCATCTCGAGTTTATTGGAACGAACGTTATTATTAGCGACTGTTATCCAAAAGCTGTCGGAATAATTTAGAGCGGGAATCATTCCGATAGGCTGGCTTTTCATTTTAACTTGTCATGTACTGTAGTTATGTTATATTCTTGACTTTATAAGTAATTTTATTGGAGTTGAGAATAATGTTGCACCAATTTTCGCGAAATGAATTAGCTTTAGGCCAGGAAGGCTTAAACTTATTAAAAAATTCAACGGTCGCTGTACTCGGTATTGGCGGAGTCGGCTCGTTTGCAGCAGAGGCCTTAGCACGTTCCGGTGTTGGACGTCTTGTTTTAGTCGATAAAGATGATGTAGATATTACAAATGTTAATCGACAAATTCATGCCCTGCTTTCAACAGTTGGACAGCAAAAGGTTGAATTGATGCGCGACCGCGTAAAAGAAATTAATCCAGACTGTGAAGTTATTGCTTTAAAAATGTTTTATACAGAAGAAACATATGAACAGTTTTTCAGCTATGGCTTAGATTATGTCATTGATGCGTCTGATACGATTATGTATAAAATACATTTGATGAAAGAATGTTTAAAGCGTAATATCAAGATGATTTCCAGCATGGGTGCTGCCAATAAAATGGATCCAACTCGTTTTCAAATTGCGGATATTTCTAAAACACATACCGATCCGCTGGCGAAAGTGATTCGTACCAAACTTCGTAAAGAAGGCATTACAAAAGGGATTCCTGTTGTCTTCTCTGATGAAAGTCCAATTGTCATTCGTGAAGATGTTCGAAAAGTGGTTGGTAACGATGAGGCAAAAATTCGTAAAGCGAAAATGCCGCCATCATCCAATGCATTTGTTCCTTCAGTGGCAGGATTAATTTCCGCAAGCTGGGTAGTTCGAGATATCGTTCGTGATATTGATATTCGCCGTGTAAGCGACGAGAAATAAATATAGTTGAACTGACTCTATAAGCAGGGTCAGTTTTTTTATTTGAAAAAGATTCGTAAATATTAGTGTTCAATAATAAAACTGGATTTGTAGATGAGCTAGAGAATAGTATTTCTAATGAAAAAGTTCATATGGAATTCCTTGTTTCCCCTATTTTGATAGAAAAAAACAATAGGGGTATAGACGTAATTAAGTTTTTAAGGTAGAATATTTTTAATATTTACTTATTTGTAAATATTTGGTTAATATGTGTTTTTTTACAAAAGATGTTGGGGGGATTTTTGCATGAAAAAGAAAAAGCTAGCGGGAATATTTATGTCCCTATCACTAGCGGCAGGGGTACTAGCTGGTTGTTCCGGCTCGGATGAAAAGGCAAGTAATTCTTCTACAGGTAAAGAAGAAACGATTAAAGTTGGAGCTAATCTTGAGCTATCCGGCGGTGTTGCTTCATATGGGCAATCGGTTTTAGAAGGGCTTGAACTGGCACTGGAGGAAATTAATAAGGAAGGCATTGATGGCAAGAAAATTGAGCTTACGACCGTTGATAATAAATCGGAAGCCGCTGAATCGACAAGCGCAGCATTAAAGCTTACCTCACAAGATAAGGTAGCGGTCATTATTGGAGCGGCGACAAGCGGGAATACGATTGCACAGGTGCAAATTGCACAAGATAGTCAAACACCGGTTATCTCACCAAGCGGGACAAGCCCAGATATTACATTTAAAGATGGAAAATTAAATGATTTCATTTTTAGAACAAGCTTTATTGATCCGTTCCAAGGAACAGTAGCCGCAAACTTTGCAACGAAAGAAGTAAAGGCGAAGAGTGCAGCAGTTTATATTGATAGTGCAAGCGATTACTCCAAAGGCTTAGCAAAAGCGTTTATTGAGCAATTTAAAGCAAACGGTGGCAAAATTGTAGCTGAAGAAGCGTATGTTGCAAAAGATACAGATTTCCGTGCAACACTAACGCGAATTAAATCAGCGAAACCAGACTTTGTTTTCCTTCCTGGTTATTACGAAGAGGCTGGCCTAATTGTAAAACAAGCTCGTGAAGCCGGATTAGACGTACCGTTTATGGGTGGAGACGGCTGGGATTCTCCTAAGCTTGTTGAAATTGCCGGTGCAGACGCTTTAAATAACACCTTTATTACAAATCATTATTCCTCAGGTGATCCCGATGAGAAAATTCAGAATTTTGTAAAAGCGTTTAAAGCAAAGTATAAAGATAAATCACCGGATGCGTTCAACGCTCTAGGCTATGACACGGGTTATTTCTTAGCGGATGCGATTAAGCGCGCTGGCTCAGCGGATTCTGTAAAAATTAAAGAAGCACTTGAAGCGACAAAAGATCTTGAACTAGTATCAGGTACATTTACATTAGACGATAAACATAATCCAATTAAATCCGCTTCTATTCTTGAATTTGTAAACGGAGAACAACAATTCAAGACAAAAATCGATCCTGAATAAGAGATTGACGGAGTAGGGGGGGCGAAATGGCCTCCTATTTCGGGTTTGAAAAAACCATCATCATAATAAAGGAGGTTCAAAATCATGGAACTGATTCAACAGCTTGTGAACGGACTTTCACTAGGCAGCATATACGCCCTCATTGCCCTCGGCTATACGATGGTATATGGGATTGTTAAGTTGATTAACTTTGCCCATGGGGATGTATTTATGGTTGGGGCATTTGTCGGTTTTTATTCTATTACTATTTTAGAGTTACCTTTTTTACCAGCTTTATTGATCTCTATGATTGTCTGTGCCATCTTTGGAGTACTCATCGAGAGAATTGCGTATAAACCTTTGCGAAATGCGACGAGAATTGCTGCATTGATTACAGCAATTGGTGTGTCCTTGCTTATCGAATATGGGATGATTTATATTCGCGGTGCGCAACCGGAAGCCTATCCAAAAGATGTTATGCCAACGAGCAAGATTGATATTTTAGGCGTTTCAATTAGTAGCCAGTCCCTATTAATTTTCTTTGTTGCGATTGTATTAATGATTATTTTGCAATTTGTTGTACATAAAACAAAAATCGGAAAAGCGATGCGTGCTGTCTCTTTTGATGCCGATGCGGCAAGATTAATGGGCATTAATGTAAATAACACGATTTCGGCGACATTTGCGATTGGCTCTGCCTTAGCGGGTGCAGCCGGTGTTATCTTTGGTATTTATTATATTAAAATCGAGCCTTTAATGGGAATCATTCCTGGACTAAAAGCGTTTGTTGCGGCTGTCCTTGGTGGGATTGGGATTATACCTGGCGCCATGGTCGGGGATTACTTTTAGGGGTGATTGAAGCGTTAGTAAGCGCAGCTGGATTTTCCTTATGGCGTGATGGTGTAGCATTTGTTGTCCTTATCTTAATCCTCATCTTTAGACCACAAGGCTTATTCGGAAAAAATAAAAAAGAAAAAGTATAGGAGGGACAAGGCGATGACGATTTTGAAGCGAGCAAAAGGCTTTTGGCTCTCTATTTTGCTATCATGTATCTTCTTTACCATTATTCAAACGATGATTAGCGGTGGACTATTAAATCCCTTTTATCAAAATACAATCATGTTAATTGGTATTAATATTATCTTAGCGGCAAGTCTTCATTTAATTATTGGGATTACAGGTCAATTTTCAATTGGTCATGCTGGATTTTTGGCGGTAGGTGCTTATGCATCCGCTATTATGACTATGAAGCTTGAAATGCCGTTTTTTGTATCCTTACTAGTTGGAGGGCTAATGGCCGCTCTTGCGGGATTAATTATCGGAATCCCAAGTTTACGCCTAAAAGGAGATTATTTAGCGATTGCAACACTTGGATTCGGAGAGATTGTTCGAATTGTTCTGCTGAATATTGATTATGTTGGTGGAGCGAGCGGCATGCAAGTTTCCCATTTGACGACGTGGCCATGGGTATTTGCCTCCGTTCTTTTGACCATTTTAATTATTCGTAACTTTACGAGCTCTACGCATGGCCGCGCCTGTATTTCGATTCGTGAAGATGAAACAGCAGCGGATTCTATGGGGATTAATACAACGTACTATAAAGTAGTTGCTTTTGCGATTGGTGCTTTTTTAGCCGGGGTTGCTGGAGGCTTGTATGCACATAATTTTTATATTATTTTGCCTTCGAACTTTGGTTTCTTGAAATCGTTTGATATTTTAATTTTTGTTGTACTAGGAGGTCTAGGCAGCTTATCTGGTGCTGTATTAGCGGCTATTTTGTTAACGGTTGTGACGACTTTCCTACAAGATTACCCGGAAACACGAATGATTATTTATAGTCTTGTCTTAATTATTATGATGATTTATCGTCCGCAGGGATTATTAGGTACGAAAGAGTTTACAAGCTTCTTTAAGCGTAAAGGAGGCCACAAGCATGACAATGAACAAACCATTGCTTAAAGTTGATGCTGTCGGGATTCAGTTTGGCGGGTTAAAGGCTGTGTCCAACGTGAATGTTGAACTCTACCCAGGCGAATTAATTGGATTAATTGGACCAAATGGAGCGGGAAAAACGACGTTCTTCAACTTATTGACAGGAGTGTATGTACCAACAGAAGGAAGTATTTCATTAGAGGGACAGAACTTAAGAAAACTGCCGCCATATAAAATTAACCAAAAAGGAATCAGTCGTACGTTCCAAAATATTCGTTTATTCGGCGACTTGTCTGTTATTGATAATGTAAAAGTAGCCTATCATTCGCTAGCGAAACACAGTATGATAAGCTCTATTTTACGCCTCCCAGCTCATTTTAAAGGTGAGCAAGAAATGGATGAAAGAGCGCTTGAATTTTTAAAAATCTTTAATTTAGATCATTATCAACATGAATTAGCCAAAAACTTGCCTTATGGTCAACAACGGCGCTTAGAGATTGCCCGTGCGTTAGCAGCTAATCCTAAATTGCTTCTTCTTGATGAACCGGCAGCTGGAATGAACCCGCAGGAAACACATGAATTGATGAACTTAATTGCCTTTATCCGCGAAAAATTTAATTTGACCGTCCTTTTAATCGAACATGATATGTCACTTGTAATGGGGGTATGTGAACGAATTTATGTATTGGATCACGGCCAGCTCATTGCTGAAGGAAAGCCCGGAGAGATTCGTAACAACCCAAAAGTGATTGAAGCGTATTTGGGTGAGGAGGTTGTGTCATAATGTTGAAAATTGAAGATATCAATGTGTATTATGGGAACATTCAAGCACTACGCGGAGTTTCAATGGACATTAACAAAGGAGAAATTGTTACCTTAATTGGTGCTAATGGAGCAGGGAAAAGTACGTTATTAAAGACGATTTCGGGCTTACTGAAGCCGAAACAAGGGAAGATTTTATTTGAGGGAGAATCGATTGGTGGAAAAGCGGCGCAATCAATTGTGAAATTAGGCATCTCGCATGTTCCGGAAGGTCGAAGAGTATTTGCGAATATGACTGTAGAAGAAAATCTGGAATTAGGTGCTTTTTTACGAAAAGATAAAGCGGGGATTAAGCAAGATTTAGAGAAAGTGTATACGCTTTTTCCAAGATTGTTAGAGCGAGTTAAACAGCAGTCGGGAACATTATCGGGCGGCGAACAGCAAATGCTTGCGATGGGGCGGGCATTAATGGCTAGGCCCAGACTATTACTTCTTGATGAGCCTTCGATGGGGTTAGCTCCCCTATTAGTAAAACAAATTTTTAATATTGTAGAAGAAATTAATAAAGGAGGAACAACGATTTTACTCGTTGAACAAAATGCTAATCTAGCTTTATCGATTGCGGACCGAGCATACGTTGTAGAAACAGGAAGCATTGTGTTATCGGGAGAAGCGGAAGAGTTAACAGCTAGTGAGGAAATTAAAAAAGCTTATCTCGGTGGGCACTAATGAGAAACCGCTATTGCGGTTTTTTTTTGTTGAATGTGAAAGAATAGGTTGTTTCGTCCTTTTTAACTAAAGCCAAGGTGAGGAAATAGAGCGTATAATAGATTCATATATTTCTAGGAGTGAGCATAATGTACAAATTTGTGAATCGTCTATTATTCTTCATCTTAGTTGTAAGTTTTCTATCCATTCTTCAGAGTGGGTCCGAGGTGTATGCAGAAGAAACGGACATTGGCCAAGTGATTGTAAAATATAAACCCGACGAAGAAATGGTCACGTTAGATGTTCCAGCTAAAAAGTCAACCGCGAACTTTATAGCTGAATTAGAAGAACAGCCGAATGTGGAGGCAGTAGAACCGAACTATGTAATCACCCGTTCTGCTACGGCTAGTGATCCGTATTATACAAGGCAGTGGTATCATCAAGTAGTTGGAATAGAAGATGCTTGGGACGTTACGACAGGATCTAGTGAGGTTGTCGTTGCTATTCTTGATGATGGTCTCGATATCAATCATCAAGAATTTAAGAATCGAATTATCGCTCCTTATGACGTTGTATTAGATAGCAAATTAGAAATTACAGCAGGGGAGCACGGCACTCATATTGCAGGAATTATTGCGGGTTCTATAAACAATGACTATGGTGGGGCAGGGATTGCGCCTAATGTCAAAATTATGCCGATTAATGTTTTTGATGGAGAAAATGCGAGGCATTCCGATGTAATAACAGCGATTGATTACGCAATTAAGCAAGGAGCAGATATTATTAATTTAAGCTTGGGCGGGACAGATCCTTCTGCTTTATTTAATGAGGCTATTCAAAGGGCTCATAAGGCGGGTTTACTTATTATTGCTGCATCAGGAAATGATGGAAAAAACATATATGATTATCCAGCTTCTTATGACCATGTGATTGGGGTAAGTGCAACAGATAGGAGCGATAAAATTGCACGTTATTCCAATTATGGGTCTACGATTGATCTTGCTGCTCCAGGTACTAGTATTTATTCCACGTTACCTTATAATACATATGGTTATATGACAGGTACTTCTATGGCAACACCTATCGTTGCAGGTGTTGCAGCTCTTGTCTGGTCGATTAATCCGAGCTTAACGAATGAACAAATTGAACAACAATTATATAGAACGTCTTTCGATTTAGGGGTGGAAGGAAAAGATCGATATTACGGATATGGGCGCATTGATGCGAAGAAAGCGGTAGCAGTTATTCCGGCTGTAGAGCAGAAACAAGTGATTTTAACGATCGATGAAATTGTCGATTCCGCTACCATTGTAAAAGGAAGAGTATCGACGAGTATTGTAGATGGAAGGGTGACGATTTATACGGATCAAGAGATTCTAGCGACTGCTAATCTAGTTAATCAGAATACTTTTGCTGTTAAGATTCCGAAGCAACGAGCTGGCACCGTTCTCCATATTGAAATAGATCAACCGAATGTAGAACCGGTTACTTTGACGGTCATTGATCAAACATCGCCGGCTCGTCCTGCAGTAAAGGGTGTAGGGGACGATACAACCAAGGTCATAGGTACAGCAGAAGCAGGCTCGACCGTTCGTGTTAAATCTGGTATAAAACAACTCGGTGCAGCAAAGGCGAATAGTGCGGGGAAGTTTACGATCACTATGAAGACAAAACAAAAAGTAGGAACGTTACTCAAAATAACAGCTACAGATAAAGCGGGAAATGTGAGCGTTGCTAAAACAATCAAAGTGATCGACCAAACACCGCCAGTTAAGCCAACGGTC
Source organism: Peribacillus asahii (assembly GCF_004006295.1). NCBI lineage: Bacteria > Bacillati > Bacillota > Bacilli > Caryophanales > Bacillaceae > Peribacillus > Peribacillus asahii. The sequence goes on along the minus strand of NZ_CP026095.1, from coordinate 3,662,873 downwards.
TTGATTAAAGCAACAAGCAAAACAATAACGGTAACCGGAAAATCTGAAGCGTATTCAACGGTCTACTTTCGAGGAAAGGGAAAAATAATCGGTACGCAACAAACCAATGCTAAAGGCAGCTACATGATCAAAATCAGCAGACAAAAAATTGCTAAAATCTTACGTATTTATGCTCAGGATCGAGCTAACAACCAAAGTGAACGTGTCACAGTGACTTTTTAAATTGTGGATAATCTGTGGGTAAATTCCTGTGATTTCCAAATAAAAAAGGGAAGCGAATGTATGTAGAATTCGCTTCCCTTTTCGTTATGTTTGCTTATTTCGTATCAATAGCCAAATGTAGATGACAATAGATAGGAGTACGGATAAAGCAGCTGTTATGTAGATGCTTCGATAGTCCAAAAAGTATCCAATTTGTCCAAATAGAATAGCACCGAATCCAATCCCGAGATCGAAAAAGGAAAAGTACGTTGCATTAGCCATTCCTTTGCGATTGGCGGCCGCTTTTTCGACAGACCAAGCTTGGAGTGCAGGCTGCAAGGCACCGAATCCTAGTCCATAACAGATGGCTGCGATATACAATACGGTGTTGTTTGGCATCCAAGCTAAAAGCAGCATAGCGATGCTAATGAGGATCGTAGATGGAATATAAATTGCTTTATGTCCGTGTTTATCATAAAGTTGTCCGGCAAAAATTCTTGTCGTCATGAGAGCTGCGGCAAAGATAAAGAAATACCATTGAATCCCTGTCACACCGCGTTGGTCTGCATAAAGGGGTAAAAATGTTGAGATTCCTCCAAACGTGACCGAAATGAAAAAGATGAGGATGGACGGCTGAAGGGCGCTTTTTTCGTATAAGTTCCATTTCGTTGTTTTCGCTGCTATAGCAATAGGCTCGGCTTTTTTATAGCGAATGGTCGAAGCGGAAATCCAGGCGATGACACCTAAAAGCCCACAAATTAAAAAAAGTTCTTTAAACGAGATCATATTGACCAAAATTAATCCAAGCGATGGACCAATAGCAAGTGCGACATTTCCTGATAATCCGTAATACCCCATTCCTTCGCCGCGTCTTTTGGCTGGAATAAGGTCTGTTGCGATGGTGCCAGATGCTGTTGTCGAATATCCCCAGCCTATACCTTGAATGACACGTATAGCAAAGAGCAGGATCAAACTTGTGGTAAAGCCAAAAACGCCAATAGTGAAGATGAAAATCGTTAATCCAGCTAGAAAAACAAAGCGTCGACCTTTTGTTTCCAATAATTGTCCAGCAAACGGTCGAATCAGCAGGGCGGAAAAAGTGAAAATGCCGACAACTACGCCAATGAGGCGATCATTTCCACCAAGACTTTCAACGAAAAGTGGAATAGTCGGTAAGGTCATTTGAAAGCCGAGAAATACAAAAAAGTTAGCTAAGCAAATTAAAATAAAATCCCGTGTCCAGATTTTTTCCTTGCTACTTACGTGTTCTTTCACCAAAGATTCAGCCATACACATTCACCTTCAATCTATAGATGCCGTTATTTTACTAAAAATGCATGAAATTTACCAATGATTGAGAATTGAATTGTTGAGTTTTTTATTCGAATCAATGCATCTCCATGATTAAGTTTTTACTGGGCTAACAAACGAATTCCGCTAAAATGGGTTAATAGCAGATAGCGGAATTGATTAAAGGCGCATATACATGCATTATAAATATCCCTAAAGTATAAATAACTATTTGGAGGCAAGGTAAATATGGCAGATAAAGTGGGTTTATCATACCTTGAGAAGTTAGTCAGTAAAACTGTGACCGTTTTTAAAGGAGGACCACATTCAAGAACAGGTGAGCTTTTGGCGGTGCAAAGTGATTATTTGGTGTTGAAAACGGAAGATCAACAAGTTGTGTATTATCCATTAACACAATTAAAAAGCGTGATTGATAATACGAAGAATAGCACAGTATCAATCGAGAATCTGTACACAAGACTAGCGGCACAGGAAACAATTATTTATCCTGATACGTTTCAAGAATTAGTGCAGTCTCTGCAATTGGGCTATGTTCAAGTAAATGGAGGAGGACCATCTTCTAGTAAAGGCTACTTACTTGATGCTAAGTCCGAATACATTGCTTTGACAACAGAAGAAAAGGGACTTGTTTTCTATCGACTTGATCAAATCAAGAGTCTTTCTACAACCGAATCTGATTTTTCAGAGGTGTTACCAACAATTGCATTTGGCGGTAGTGACTTATTTACAGATTTGCTAAGGTCTCTTCTGTTACAATGGACTACGGTTAATCATGGACCAGATAAAGTAGAAGGTATATTGATTGAAGTAAATGACGAATATTCTGTACTTGTGAAACATAAAGAAGTTATCTATGTACCAAATGATTCGATTAACTTTGTTGCTCAGAAAGTAGCAGTTGAAGAGGAAGAAAATGGTGAAAATATGGATAATACTACTCAAAACATTATCCAGCCTGAAATTACTCAAAGTAATACACAGCCTGTAAATAGCACCCCTGCAAGAACCTCTGCAAGAAACTCTACAATTAGACGTATGTTAATCGAGAATATTATGAGAAATTCAACGATTGGACAGTGATAAATAAGTAATAAAAGTACAACAACATGCTCGTTGTTGTACTTTCTTTTTGGCCTTGTTAAGCAATATTGTTGATCATACGGTTTTAGAATCATTTGTGTCAGATCAAAGTCTTGCATAAATGATTCCAAAATGAATAGTACTCTGTACCAAAGCTTTCTTTTTAAATTAAGTCCTATGAGGCGATCGAAATCAGTCAAACCTCAATAGTGACATAACTTTTAGCTTGGACATTATGGCAAATGAAGCGTTTTGAGATGCTGACAATTCCAATAGACGATTTCCTCTTCCGCAGTTATGAGTGTCAATTGTTGATTTTGTACTTTTTGAAGTAGACCAATTTTCTCGGGATGATCACCGCCATCTAAGATGACCATATTATTTTCAAGTTTTTTACACTGTTCACTAAAAGATCTAGCTAATGCAATTGAAGTAGGGTTAACAGGGAGAAATTCATTATTTAATGAATAAGGGGCAGAATTTTTGCTATATGGAATTAACCACTTTAAGTGATTCATGGAGATAAACATGACTTTATAGGCAGGAGAGTAGAAGACGAAGTAATCATTCATAATGCTTGTTAAATAGCCATGAATCGTTTTATTTCCTTCAATATAGATTTGGACAAAAGTTCCTTTCGCATTAGTGAGAATCTTTCGAAAGGAGATGGATTCTGAGTTTGTTGTAATAGGCTGTTCTGGCTGAAAGTCCGCTGCTAATTCTAATATATTTTGAGTGTCTAGCTTGACTCGTTGAATATGAACAATGGGGATATAGAAATATTGTCCATTATAGAGAACGAGAATATCTAATCCAGCATCGACAAGTTGCCCAAATATCTCTATTTTCCCTGATATCTCTACATTTATTGTTTTACCGATTAGGTGATGAAAATGATTCATAATTCATTGTAGCTCCTATTCTTTTATAAAATGTTGTTGTTAAAATAGCCAAGATACCCAGTAGTATAAGAGAACTAAAGTTAAAAGTGTGGCAGGGGGAATGACGATAAAGGTTACCTTCATATACTGTCTCCACGTAATCTTGATTCCGCTGCTTTTGACAATGTGCATCCACATAATGGTCGCTAATGTTCCCATAGGGAGAAGCAGTGATCCCATATCGCTACCGATTACGTTTGCCAGATAGGAGACTTTTAATGTGAGTGGGTCAAGATTCATATTCATTAAAGTTAACGTACCGACCATCAATGCTGGATGATTATTAAAAATATTGGAGAGAATGGATAGTAATCCACCCATCATGACACTTGCATGCAGTAAGCTTCCAGAAACGATTGGGTCCATGATTTTAATCAACAATGTTGTTAAGCCAATATTATGCAGCCCGTAGATTACGACATACATACTAAAGGCAAAGACAAGAATATACCAAGGTGTTCTTTTTAGCACATCAATTGGCGATACTTTTAAATAAAACCAACGCCATCCGAGTAGGACAACAGAGCCGAGTACCGCCATAACGGAGACAGGAATGCCGTAGTAAGAGGCTAGAAATAAGCTGATACGAACGATTAATACAAATAGAAGAATTTTAAGCATAAAGCGAGTATTTTGCTTCGTTAATAAGGAGGTTGAATTTTTAAGAGGATGATATGAACCAGTTACCATGCCTGTCACTTTCGTAGGAATCACTTTCGGTAGTTTATTGTAAAAAATTAGAAATAGAAGCAGAACAAGGAATAATAAACCGACTGTCGCAGGTACAAACATCATGGCGGTCTGCATGTACAAATCCATGTCAACAATCTTGAGCGCGATTAAATTGACGATATTACTGACACCAATTGGAGCACTTGAGGCAGTTGCAATGAGGGCACCAGATAACAAGTACGGAATTTTCTGATGATGCTTCACACCTAAATTATTGAGTAGGAGAATGAGAATCGGGGTTGTAATGAGAATACTACCATCATTATTCACGAATAGCGTCATGAGAAAGCATAAGAGGTTTACATACCAGAATAAGCGAATCCCAGAACCTTTTGCTTGATGGGCTAATAATTCAGCTGTCCATTTAAAAAAACCAAAACTCTCTAAAACTAGCGCCATTACAATTGTTGCTATAATAGTGATGGCTGCACCGCCAATGGTTTCGGTAATTTGCCATAGGTCTGAAATAGAAACACTGCCTGTCATCAAAATGAGAACAGCGCCAATCGTCGCTGGAATAGCTTCATTTACCCCTTTTGGCCGCCACATTACAAACACGATTGTAAATAAAAAGGCTAAAACGGTTAATAAGCTTGTAAAGTCAAGCACGTTTTCCTCTCCCTTAGTGGTTGTTCATAGAACCTAGTTATAAATAATTCGGCGAATGTCACTATCTTACAAACCTCCTTTATATCCATTTTCCCTATAATATATGCGTTATGGATAAGACAAGCTTCCGTCATTATCCTAATATTTTAAAATTCCGCTCATGAATCTATTAAACATTTGCATGCAAGGGACGATATTTTAGAAGAAAGGCAAAATTGCTGAAAAGTAATGACGCAAAACTAGAGGGGCTTCTACCTATGGTGAAGTCAGCCAGTTATCATCAAACGTAAGGAGAGTTATTATTGATGTCAAAACAACGTTGGGTTACAGCTGAAGAAGCTTACGAAAGAAAATTGCGAAATAAGAAAATTTTTATTGCCTCTTATCTATTGTTTACAGTAATCCTGATTTCATCATTGACTATTTTATTAGGGTCATTGTAATTAGATTGATAGTTGTTGCTATTATGCTCTATTGGGCAATATAGCTTACTTAGAAAAAGGCAAATAAAAGAGACTGCTTCGTTTTTGAAGCAGTCTCTTTTATTTAGGCTGTATTAATGAACATTGTTGATTTATATGATTTTTGGCTCATACGTGTAAAAATGCGGTTTCACACGTACTTCTTATCTTTTTGAACTTTTTTCGATTTTTTCGTACACAGAGGCGAGAGCTTGTTCGAATTTACCGCTTTTTTTAGGTATATAGTATTTTTTGTTGAGTAATTTATTCGGTAAATATTGCTGTTTGACCCATCCGCTTTCGTAATTATGCGGATATAAATAATCAATGCCTCGTCCGAGCTCTGTGGCACCTAGATAATGTGCATCTTTCAAGTGATTTGGCACATCGCCGCTATGTCCCGAACGGATATCTGTAAGAGCATGGTCAATAGCTAAAATAGCTGAATTGGATTTTGGCGATAAGCATAGTTCAATAACAGAATTAGCAAGTGGGATGCGAGCTTCAGGGAAACCGAGTCTTTCGGCTGCTTCTACTGCAGCCAATGCGCGTGGACCAGCTTGAGGGTTAGCAAGACCGATATCTTCATACGCGATGACAATTAAGCGACGGGCAATGCTTGTCAGATCACCTGCTTCTACTAAACGACCAAGATAATGGAGCGCAGCATGAACATCACTGCCGCGAATCGATTTTTGGAATGCAGAAATGACATCATAATGAGCATCGCCATCTTTGTCATGAGAGAAGCTTTTTTTCTGCATGCATTCTTCAGCAATTTCCACATCGATTGTTACAATATTAGCCGTGTCTGGTTCAGTTGAGATTACAGCGAGTTCTAAGGCATTTAAAGCGCTGCGAACATCGCCGTTTGAAGCGGTGGAAAAATGAGCAAGTGCCTCGGTTGTGACGTTTGTTTGATAGGTTCCCAGACCGCGTTGGTCATCTGCCAAGGCGCGCTGCAGGGCTTGAATAATTTCTGCTACTTCGAGTGCATGTAATTCGAATATTTGGCAACGACTGCGAATGGCGGGATTAATCGCATGATATGGATTACTTGTTGTTGCTCCGATTAATGTAATCATGCCATTTTCAAGATAAGGAAGCAAAAAATCCTGTTTCGCTTTATCAAGACGATGTACCTCATCAAGAAGTAAAATGACTTTGCCCGACATTTTCGCCTCAGCGACTACAATTTCTATATCTTTTTTATTATTTGTGACGGCATTTAATGTACGGAAAGCGAATTTTGTACTTCCTGCAATGGCACTTGCGATGGATGTTTTACCAATCCCTGGAGGACCGTATAAAATCATCGAAGACAGCTGCCTCGCTTTAACCATACGTTGAATGATTTTTCCTTCTCCCACAAGATGCTGTTGACCGATAATTTCATCGATTGTGCGCGGACGCATACGAAAGGCTAGTGGTTGAATCGGCATCTTCTTCACTCCTTCCTATATACAGTAACACAACTTGAGAATCATGCGTAATGATTGAAGGGATTCTGTTGATTTTCCAACTTATTTGATGGGGATAATTGACAACACGAGGAGTCAAAGTATGCATTTCTGATGGGAATATGCTATAATTTCATCAGTTTAAAGTTACGGAAAAAATTTGAGGTGTATGAAAATGAAAATTTCAACTAAAGGCCGTTACGGTTTAACCATTATGATTGAATTAGCGAAACATTACGGTGAAGGTCCAAAATCTTTAAAATCGATTGCGCAGTCACATGATTTATCGGAGCATTATTTAGAGCAGTTAATTGCGCCGCTTCGTAATGCGGGACTAGTAAAGAGTATTCGTGGTGCATATGGAGGATACATTTTATCACGAGAACCACAGGAAATTACTTCTGGAGACATTATTCGTGTTTTAGAAGGTCCGATTTCTCCGGTGGAAGGAATTGAAGATGAAGAGCCGGTAAAACGCCAACTCTGGATTCGCATTCGCGATGCCGTGAAAGATGTGTTAGACAATACGACATTATTGGACTTGGCGAACTATAAAGATACAGGTGAGCAAGGCTCTTATATGTACTATATTTAAAATGAAAACAAGAGGTAGTTTTTTAAAGCACTGTTGTGATAACGGTGCTTTATATCATTGTTGAGACGAATTAAAATATGCCACCGTTAATGGTGCGTTTAGATTTTTTGGAGGCGACAAAGTGAACAGAATATATTTAGATCATGCTGCGACTTCGCCCATGCATCCAAATGTAATAGATAAGATGATGACGGTGATGAAAAGTGAGTTTGGTAACCCGTCGAGTATTCATGCGTTTGGGCGTCAAGCACGTCATGTTTTAGATGAAGCAAGAATGAGTATTGCTGCAAGCATTGGAGCTGAACGGAACGAGATTATTTTTACAAGCGGCGGGACGGAAGCGGACAATACAGCGCTTATTGGTATTGCTGAGGCAAACAAGGCGAGAGGCAAGCATATTATTACGACTGAAATTGAACACCATGCAATCTTGCATACAAGTCAGTATTTAGAGAAAGAAGGCTTTGAGGTTACTTATTTGCCTGTTAACAGTGAAGGACTTATTTCGGTGGCTGATGTAAAAGCAGCTCTTCGAGAGGATACAATCCTAGTTTCTATCATGTATGGAAATAATGAAGTCGGTACGATTCAGTCGATTGCTGACATTGGTGCTCTTTTAAAAGAACATCAAGCTTATTTTCATACCGATGCTGTACAAGCGTATGGTTTAGTTCCCATTGATGTAAATGCGCTTCATATTGATTTATTAAGTGTATCAGCTCATAAAATTAACGGACCAAAAGGAATTGGATTTTTATATGTTCGTGAAGGTGTGAAGCTGCAACCACATGCTCATGGCGGGGAACAGGAGCGGAAGCGCCGTGCTGGAACGGAAAGTGTTCCAGCAATTGCTGGATTTGCCGAAGCGGTGAAGATTGCGCAACAGACGATGGCAGAAAAAGTGGAGAAGTATCGTACATTTAAAGAAATCTTGCTTGCTCGTTTTGAAGAAGCTGGTATACAATATCAACTTAACGGCTCATTAGAAGCATCGCTGCCACATGTATTGAATATTAGTTTTCCTGGAACGAATGTGGAATCAATGCTCGTAAATTTAGATTTAGCGGGAATTGCTGTCTCCAGCGGTTCGGCATGTACGGCAGGTTCTATTGATCCGTCGCATGTGCTTGTTGCGATGTTTGGTAAAAATTCAGAGCGGACGAAAAATTCCATCCGCTTTAGCTTTGGTTTAAACAATACGAACGAAGAAATAAAACAAGCTGCAGATGAAACGGTGAAAATCGTGAGCAGATTGGTTGATAAATAAAGAGGTGACAAGAATGAAGAAAGCACCAAAAGATACGCGTGTCGTTGTCGGTATGTCAGGTGGTGTGGATTCTTCTGTTGCAGCCCTGCTTCTGAAACAACAAGGCTATGATGTGGTCGGGATTTTCATGAAAAACTGGGATGATACAGACGAAAATGGAGTTTGTACGGCAACGGAAGATTACAACGATGTTATTGCGGTATGCAATCAAATTGGCATACCTTACTATGCGGTCAATTTTGAAAAGCAATACTGGGAGAAAGTATTTACGTATTTCTTAGAAGAATATAAAGCAGGACGAACACCAAATCCGGATGTAATGTGTAATAAAGAAATTAAGTTTAAAGCATTTTTAGAGCACGCAGTTAGTCTTGGCGCGGATTACTTAGCAACAGGTCATTATGCTCAAGTAGCCTTTAGAGATGGCGATTACAAAATGCTTCGCGGTATCGATGATAATAAAGACCAAACGTATTTCTTAAATCAATTAACTCAAGAACAATTGGAAAAAGTAATGTTTCCATTAGGGCATATTGAGAAAAAAGAAGTGCGTGAAATTGCGAAACAAGCTGGACTTGCTACAGCAGCGAAAAAAGACTCCACTGGTATTTGTTTTATTGGAGAGCGCAATTTTAAAGAGTTTTTGAGTCAGTACTTGCCGGCGCAGCCTGGTGAAATGATGACGATGGATGGAAGAGTGATGGGCAAACATGATGGGCTGATGTATTATACAATCGGCCAACGTCATGGTCTTGGAATCGGCGGAAGCGGCGAACCTTGGTTTGCTGCTGGAAAAGACTTGAAACGCAATATTCTATATGTGTGCCAAGGATTTAACAATGATTTGTTATACTCGACTTCTTTGACGGCAGTGAAAATGAGCTGGGTTGCCAATCAAGCACCAGCGAAAGAATTCACATGTACAGCTAAATTCCGCTATCGTCAAACAGACAGCCCTGTTTCTGTGAAAGTGCTGGAAACGGGCGATGTTGAAGTTGTTTTCGCTGAACCTGTGCGTGCGATTACCCCTGGACAAGCGGTCGTGTTTTATGATGGGGATGTCTGTCTCGGCGGCGGCACGATTGATGAAGTGTTTAAACATGGTGGAAAATTAACATATGTAGGGTAATATAAATAAGGTCCCCAACTGTTTACGGTTGGGGACCTTATTTGGTAAAGCCTTATGGTATACTTTCTATAGAAAATTAGGAGTGTGAAATAGATGGATAAAAATCAACAAGGAATTCAATATATGCAAGAAGGAAAATATGAGGAAGCAGCGAAGGTTTTTAATGAAGCGATTGAGGAAAATCCGAAAGATCCCGTTGCGTATATTAACTTTGGAAATGTGTTGACAGCAGTTGGTGATTATGAAAAGGCAATTCGTTTTTATAAAAGAGCACTTGAAATAGATGAACAGGCAGCAGCGGCCTACTATTCGCTTGGAAATTTATATTATGAAAGTGATAAATTAATAGAAGCGAAAGATATGTTTGAAAAAGCACTTCGTCATGGTTTGGAAAATGCGGATGCGTATTTCATGCTCGGCTTGACTTTAATGGCGCTTGATCAAGCAAAACTGGCGATGCCTTATTTACAACGTACAGTCGAGTTAAATGAGGATGACGTAGATGCGCGTTTTCAGTATGCCCTTTGCCTCGCTAATGCAGAGTTGTATGAGGAGTTGATTCATCAATTGAATATCGTGATTGAACAAGACCAGAATCACGCCGATGCTTACTATAATTTAGGTGTCGCTTTTGCAGGGTACCGTGATGATGTGGATGCGGCCATTGCTTATTTTGATAAAGCGCTTGAGGTGCAAGAGGACCATATGCTTGCCGCTCATGGGAAAAAACTAATGGAACAAATGAAAGCAGAAAACTAAACACAGTTATTTTAAGTCATGAAAGGTGGGAGAGGCTTTGAGTCAACAAGAGGCTTTAGATTTGTTTTCGGAAGAGAAGCAGTTTATGAAAGGGCGGCACTTAGTGACAATTTTTCATAATGAGGAAAATATGTATTCTGTTGTTCGGATTCGCTTGGATGAAACAAATTTGAATTATGATGAGCAGGAAGCTGTCGTGACTGGTTATTTCCCACGTATTCATGAGCATGAAACGTATATCTTTTACGGAGTATTGAAGGAGCATCCTCGCTTCGGTCTACAGTTTCAAGTTAATCATTTTCGCAAAGATTTGCCACAGTCGAAGGAAGGTATTGTGGCTTATTTATCCGGCGATATGTTTAAAGGAATTGGGAAGAAGACGGCAGAAAGCATTGTGGAAACGCTTGGTGAAAATGCAATTTCAAAAATTTTAGCGCAGCCTTCCGTACTGGATAATATTCCGCGTCTGTCAGGCGAGAAAGCAAAAGCCTTATATGATACATTGCTTGAAAATGAAGGTCTTGAGCAAGTGATGATTGCACTGAATCAATATGGTTTTGGACCGCAGCTTTCGATGAAAATTTATCAAATGTATAAACAGGATACGGTTTCTATTATTCAAAGTAACCCATATAAGCTTGTAGAGGATATTGAGGGAATTGGTTTTGGACGGGCGGATGAACTTGGATTTCAGCTAGGCATTTCCGGGGGGCATCCAGATCGTATTAAAGCGGCTTGCCTATATTGCCTTGACACGCAATGCATGCAGGATGGACATGTCTATATGGAGGCGGAGGAATTATTAGAGGCCGTTCAACGTTTATTGGAAGAAAATAAGCGTGATGTCATTGAATTTACGAATATTTCCTCAGAAATAATCAAATTAGAAGCGGAAAGAAAGATTGTTGTCGAGGAAACACGTATTTACTTGCCTGCTTTGTACTTCTCGGAAAAAGGAATTGTCATGAATATTCAACGGCTCCTGCAACAAACAGAGTATGAAGACCAGTTTCCAGAATCGGAGTTTTTATTAGCGCTTGGTGAATTGGAGGAGCGTCTTGGTGTGACATACGCTCCCGCACAAAAAGAAGCGATTCAGACGGCTTTGCAATCGCCTATGCTTATTTTAACAGGCGGCCCGGGAACAGGGAAAACGACGGTCATTAAGGGCATTGTGGAGCTATATAGTGAGCTTCATGGCGTGTCGATGAACATAAAAGATTATAAAAAGGATGAGGAGCCGTTTCCCTTTGTGCTTGCTGCGCCGACTGGCCGTGCAGCTAAGCGAATGGCGGAATCTACTGGTCTGCCTGCTGTGACGATTCATCGGCTGCTCGGTTGGAATGGCAGTGAAGGGTTTGCTCATGATGCAGACAATCCTATTGAGGGGCGAATTGTGATTATTGATGAGATGTCGATGGTCGACACATGGCTGGCTCATCAATTGTTGAAAGCATTGCCAGAGCATAGTCAGCTCATTCTTGTTGGGGATGAAGACCAGTTGCCGTCTGTTGGTCCTGGTCAAGTGCTGAAGGATTTACTAGCTTCAAAAGCTATTCCAACGATTGCTCTCCAACATATTTATCGTCAAGCAGACGGTTCTTCGATTATTGAACTTGCTCATGAAATGAAAAAAGGCCATGTGCCGCATGATGTGGCAAAGCAACAAGTTGATCGTTCTTTTATTCGATGTCAACAGAGCCAAATGGCTGATGTCATTAAGCAGGTCGTTCAAAATGCACGTAAAAAGGGGTATAGTTCACGTGACATTCAAGTACTTGCCCCGATGTATAAAGGTCCAGCTGGGATTGATGTACTGAACAAGATGCTCCAAGAAGTATTAAATGGGGATAGCGAGAAAAAACGTCGTGAGTTGCAATTTGGTGATGTCGTCTATCGAACAGGTGATAAAGTGTTACAGCTTGTGAATCAGCCTGAAGAAGGTGTTTTCAATGGAGACATGGGCGAAATTGTAACGATTATATTTGCGAAAGAAAATACCGACCATGTAGATAAAGTTGTCATTTCTTTTGAAGGCATTGAAGTGACGTATACGAAGCAGGATTTAAACCAAATCACACATGCGTATTGCTGTTCGATACATAAATCACAAGGAAGCGAGTTTCCAATTGTTATTTTACCTGTTGTGCGAAGCTACTATAGAATGTTACGTCGAAATTTATTGTATACGGCGATTACACGCAGCAAGGATTTTCTCATTATATGTGGAGAAGAAGAAGCATTTCGACTTGGAGTGGAACGTAATGATGAAACACAGCGCCGGACAACATTGCGGGAAAAATTACAGGAAATACATGCAAGAAGCGATACTAAAGTTATTGAAGAAGGTGAATCATACCTCGATCGCTTAATGAATGAGGACCCGATGATTGGCATGGGCGATGTAACTCCGTATCATTTTATGTAAAGGTTTTGTTATGAGACGCTGTTGTAATCGTTTTATCAACCATATTGTTTAACACATAGCCTATGTAAAAGTAAGCGAGAGACCCTTTATGGTTTCTGGCTTATTTTTGTTTTAATGTAAGATGGAAAACGTTTCAGCTTATCATTCTCGACAAGAAGATGAATACTATACTTGTTCGAGAAGGTGGGATGACTTTGCGGACGTTTTCTTTATTAAAAGGTTTGCCGGTTGTTGATAAAAATGGAGAAAAAATCGGTATGGTTAACGATTTATGTATATCTGAAGCTGGGATTATTACAGGACTTGTTGTGCAGAAGCAAAGATTGTTCAAAAAAAATGTCTATGTAGCGTTAGATGACGTATCTTCTTTTGGTCCTGATGGAGTCATTGCAAGCGGTGAGTTTGAAGAACAAATTCCAGAAGTGGACATGTTGCTGAATAAGGATGCAATGTTAGGAAGAATGATGCTTTCAGAAATGGGCGAGGAATTAGGATTGCTGCAAGATGTATGTTTTTTGGAAAAAATGGGCACGATTGTAGCATATGAAACAACGGATGGTTTTTTTTCAAAAAACAAGCTAATCCACTCAGAAGAGCCGCCTATATGTGGAAAAGATGCCATCATTGTTTCAGTATCAAAACAGTGAGGTGTCCATTTTGGAAATTATATGTCCGAATTGCCGCAGTAAAGATGTCGGAAAAATCGGTGTGAACCAGTATTATTGCTGGGGTTGCTTTATTGAAATGTCGCTCGCTAATGGACTTATTTCAACGCATCAGGTCGAAGAAGATGGAAGTCTTAGCTCCCTAGATGATTTATTTGAGGAACATGATCGCCGCTTCACGATGTAAAGAAAAGAGGTGCGAGAGATGGCCAGACGAAATGTCGCAAAAACGATTAATAGAAGCATCAAAAAAATGAGAAAAAAATTAAAAGCAATGTTGTAATAGAAAGCAGCCTCCGCAAATATGCATGGAGGCTGTATTTTGTATGAATACTTGCTAATCATGAAGATTATCCTGCCAAATTCAACACAAAACCTGCTAATTTCCATCATAAACGCATGAAACGTCAGCTTGATTCAAAAACTAAGCTGGGAGGCATCATTTGTGGATATTCGCTTAAAATGGTTTTATCGACTGGGATTTATGCTGCTTTTGTTTATTGTTTTTTATATTTTTATGAAATTGAAGCCGATGTGGGGCCCCGTTTTGTCCGTTATGCTGGTTGTATTACTTCCCTTCATAATCGGTGCATTTATTAGCTATCTATTACACCCTGTTGTTGAAGCGCTTCATCAAAAAGGCGTAAGGCGAGGGCTGTCTGTTATTATTATTTATTTACTTTTCTTTGGAGGTTTAGGGTTTGGGATTTATAAAGGCATTCCAATCATGATGAATCAAGTAGAAGAGCTTTCTGACAATGTTCCTGTTGTAATGGAACAATATAAAATGTGGATGAAGAATCTGGAATATCAAACGTCTAATTGGCCCATTGATGTACATGAACGAATTGAAAGAGGAATGGATGTACTTGCAATACGTATGAATACCTTTTTAAATCATTTAATGAATTATGCAATGAAAGCATTTGATTTTTTGGTGCTTATTGCCCTAATTCCTTTCATTGCTTTTTATATGTTAAAAGATTTTGAGTCGTTAAAGAAAATGATTTGGTATATTACACCGAAGAAATGGCGTAAGCAAGGTCGTGCATTTTTACGCGATGTCGACATATCGCTTGGTGGCTATATTCGTGGACAGCTATTTGTGTGCGTGGCGATTGGAGTTGCTGCCGCGTTATTGTTTTGGTTATTTGATATGAAGTATCCGTTGCTGCTTGGTGCCATTATCGGGATTACGAATGTGATTCCATACTTTGGGCCAATTTTTGGAGCGGTTCCGGCCATCATTATTGCAGCGACATTATCAATCAAAATGGTGATTACGGTTGCGATTATTGTGCTCGTTTTGCAATTTTTAGAAGGGAATGTACTATCTCCGTTAATTGTGGGGAAAAGTCTGCATATGCACCCGTTATTCATTATGCTTGCCTTGCTAGCAGGCGGTGAAATAGGGGGAATTATCGGTATGATTGTATCGATTCCAATCCTTGCTATTTTAAAAGTTTTTGTTCTTCATGCACGTGTTCACTTCGGAAAGAAGGAGCCGCTTGTTGACAAATAAAATAGTAGTGAATAAAATACAATACATAAGATAATTCGTTGAAGGATCAAGTATGCTGAACACTGTCTACTAGAGAGAAATCCCCTGGGCTGAAAGGATTTTAGATAAAGAGCAGCAGAAAGCTAGTCCAGAGAGCAGCTAATACCTGCCGTTACGCCGCGTTAAGGCTAGATGAAGGTGATGGACAGGCAAGATGTCCATAATCAGGGTGGTACCGCGAGCTAACTCTCGTCCCTGTTTTTTAGGGATGGGAGTTTTTGTATGCCCAAAATTAAAAGGAGGAAAAAATAGATGAAATATTTAACTGGTGCACAGATACGCCAAATGTATCTTGATTTTTTTAAAGAAAAAGGACATAACATTGAACCGAGTGCGTCACTTGTTCCGCATGAAGATCCATCTTTATTATGGATTAACTCTGGGGTAGCGACGTTGAAAAAATATTTTGATGGACGAGTGATTCCAGAAAATCCAAGAATTACAAATGCGCAAAAAGCAATTCGTACAAACGATATTGAAAATGTAGGGAAAACAGCGCGCCATCATACATTCTTCGAAATGTTAGGAAACTTCTCAATCGGTGATTATTTTAAAGAAGAAGCAATTACATGGGCTTGGGAATTCCTTACAGATGAAAAGTGGATTGGTTTTGATAAAGATAAACTAGCTGTAACGATTCATCCTGAAGACGATGAAGCATTTGAGTTATGGAATAAGAAAATTGGGGTTCCAGCTGAGAAAATTATTCGTTTAAAAGAAAACTTCTGGGATATTGGAGAAGGCCCAAGTGGTCCAAATACAGAAATTTTCTACGATCGCGGACCAGAATATGGTGACGACCCGAACGATCCAGAATTATATCCAGGTGGAGAAAATGAACGTCATTTAGAAGTATGGAACTTAGTTTTCTCTCAATTTAATCATAATCCAGATGGTACATATACACCGCTTCCAAAGAAAAATATTGATACAGGTATGGGCCTTGAGCGTATGGCTTCTGTCGTTCAAAACGTACCAACGAATTTTGATACAGATTTATTTATTCCAATTATTCGTGCCGTTGAACAATTTACAGATGTGAAATATGGGGCAAATAAAGAAACCGACGTAGCGTTTAAAGTCATTGCCGACCACATTCGTACGGTAACATTTGCAGTAGGTGATGGTGCGCTCCCATCTAATGAAGGCCGCGGCTATGTATTACGTCGTTTACTTCGTCGTGCCGTTCGTTATGCAAAACAAATCAACATTAACGAACCATTTATGTTAGAATTAGTGCCCGTTGTTGGGGAAATCATGAAAGACTTCTATCCAGAAGTGCTAGAGAAAAAAGACTTTATTGCTAAAGTTGTGAAAAACGAAGAAGAGCGATTCCATGAAACACTGCATGATGGATTAAGCATTTTATCTGAAGTGATTAAGAAACAAAAAGAGCAAGGGCAAAGTATCATTCCAGGTGCGGATGCGTTCCGTTTATATGACACATATGGTTTCCCAATTGAATTAACAGAAGAGTATGCAGAAGAAGAAAACATGACCGTTGACCATGACGGCTTTGAGAAAGAAATGGAAGCACAACGTGAACGTGCACGTGCTGCGCGTCAAGATGTAGATTCTATGCAAATTCAAGGCGGCGTTTTAGGTGATGTGAAGGTTGCAAGTGAGTTTGTTGGGTATGAGAAACTTCAAGTAGAAGCGCAAGTTGTGGCAATCGTTAAAGACGGTGAGCTTATTACAGAAGCGCACGAAGGCGAAGAAGTTCAAATTATTTTAGATCAAACACCGTTTTATGCAGAAAGCGGCGGTCAAATTGCTGATACAGGAATGATTACTAGTGAAGCTGTACAATTAGCTGTACAGGATGTTCAAAAAGCACCGAATGGACAAAATCTTCAACGCGTAACAGTCGTTGCTGGAACATTATCGGCTGACGCACAAGTTACGGCAACTGTTGACTATGCAAACCGCAGCGAAATTGTGAAGAATCATACAGCGACACATCTTTTACATCAAGCATTAAAAGATACACTCGGTACACATGTTAACCAAGCGGGTTCCCTTGTGCAGGCAGAACGCTTACGTTTTGATTTCTCACATTTTGGTCAAATTACACCAGAGGAATTGGAGAAAATTGAGGCGATTGTAAACGAGAAAATTTGGCAAAGCTTAGAAGTAACAATTGATTTGAAAGATATTGACGAAGCAAAAGCAATGGGGGCAATGGCTCTATTCGGTGAAAAATACGGTAAAATTGTCCGTGTTGTTCAAATTGGAGACTATAGCTTAGAGCTTTGTGGTGGTTGCCACGTACCAAATACAGCGGTAATCGGTCTATTCAAAATTGTTTCAGAAAGCGGAATTGGTGCTGGAACTCGTCGTATTGAGGCTGTAACAGGAGCTGGAGCTTACAAATTAATGGCGGATCAAATTACGCTTTTAAAAGAAGCGGCGTCTAAACTAAAAACGAATTTGAAAGACGTACCAGCACGTATTGATGCCGTGTTAGCTGAAACGAAAGAACTTCAGCGCGAAAATGAAAGTTTATCTGCGAAGTTAAGTAACATTGAAGCTGGAAACCTTGTTTCAAATGTAAAAGAAGTGAATGGTGTTAACGTATTAGTTGCGAAAGTGCAAGATACAGACATGAATAACTTACGCGTCATGGCAGATGATTTAAAACAGAAATTGGATTCTGTTGTTCTTGTACTTGGTTCTGCACAAGGTGACAAAGTAAACTTAATTGCAGGTGTAACGAAAGATCTTATTGATCGAGGCTACCATGCAGGAAAATTAATTAAAGAGGTAGCTACTCGCTGCGGCGGTGGCGGCGGTGGCCGTCCAGATATGGCACAAGCTGGCGGGAAAGATCCAGCAAAATTGGATGCAGCACTTGATTTTGTCGAAGAATGGGTACGTTCACTTTCATAATCGGTAAGAAATGTTGTACAATGTATATTATGGAAGTCTCTACGTAGAGGAGAGGTGCATGACCATATGAGTTCCTTTGATAACACGATGAAATTTAGTTTTCCTGAAGAACCATTTGAAAGAGATGTACAGGAAGTATTATTTCAAGTGTATTCTGCTCTTCAAGAAAAAGGGTATAACCCAATCAATCAGATTGTTGGCTATCTATTGTCAGGTGACCCCGCTTACATTCCACGTCATCAGGATGCGAGAAATCTAATTCGTAAGCTTGAACGGGATGAAATTATTGAAGAGCTGGTCAAATCGTATTTAAAGAATCAGCGAGAGGAATACTAATGCGTACAATGGGACTTGATTTAGGTTCAAAAACGCTTGGCGTTGCAATTAGCGACGCCATGGGTTGGACCGCACAAGGATTGGAAACAATCAAAATTAATGAAGCAGTAAAAGACTTTGGCATAAAACGGCTTGGAGAAATTATTCAAGAGCATGAAGTGTCAAAAATCGTACTCGGTCTTCCCAAAAATATGAACGGGACGATTGGACCGCGCGGAGAAGCAAGTCAAAATTTCGCAGCGTATTTAGAAAAGAAATTCAAACTGCCTGTCGTGTTATGGGATGAACGATTAACTACAATGGCTGCCGAACGAGTGCTGCTTGAAGCCGATGTGAGTCGGAGTAAACGCAAGAAAGTTATTGATAAAATGGCGGCTGTCATGATTCTGCAAGGTTTCTTAGACAATCAAACAAATTCTCTTTGAGGTGAAAAAAAATGGAACATGGTGAAAATAATATTACAGTAGTAGACGAAAACGGAAATGAGCAACTTTGTGAAATTTTGTTCACATTCGATTCTGATAAATTTAACAAATCATATGTGCTATACTACCCGATTTCTGATAATGAAGATGAAGAAATCGAAATTCATGCTTCTTCTTTCACACCAAGTGAAAATAACGAAGATGGTGAACTTGCTCCAATCGAAACAGATGAAGAGTGGGATATGATTGAAGAAATGCTGAACACGTTTTTAGACGAAGAAGGCGAAGAGTAAGATGCGGGCTGATCCTCTTAATGGGGATCAGCTTTTTTTGTATGAAACTATTTAATTATATTATTGATAAAGTGAAACTTTTGTCAGTGGGGCTCCTCATCCCAGTTAAGTGTGAGATAAAATGATTTTTTCCTTCTTTTCCCCTCTTTCCTCTTAAGATAGGGGCTTATTGCCTGTTAATCTGCGATAAATATGTAGGATAAATTGTATAATTTCGTAAAAGTTATGTATTTGCTGTTTTGTTTTAGTATAATATTCGAAGTGATTATTTCTATAAATAATCAATTTGTGTTGTGGTTGTGCAAGGGGGGAATGAAGATGGACTCAAAGCAATCTAAAAAGGAAAATATTAGAGAGAAGTTATTAGAGCAGCAAGAGGATGCTCAATTAGTTCGAAAGATTGTTCTTCGAATTATGATCGCGATGATTGTGATAATAGGAATAACAGGAATAGGCGGTTATTTATATGTCAATTCAGCGCTAAAGCCGCTGGACCCAGATGATAAGAAAAAGAGAACGGTAGAAATTCCAATTGGTTCTTCTGTTAGTTCTATCTCTAACTTGCTAGAAGAAGAAGGAATTATTAAGAATGCACGAGTGTTTAAATATTATATTAAATTTCGCAATGAATCTGGTTTTCAGGCTGGGAAGTATTCATTATCTCCGTCGATGACGCACCAAGAAATTATTAACAGCATTAAGACCGGAAAGATGATGAAAGAGGCGGCTCTGAAGATTACGATTCCTGAAGGCAAGCAACTGGTCCAAATCGCCGAGATTGTAGCCGAAAAAACAGATCAAAATCCGAAAGAAGTATTTAAGAAACTAAATGATAAAAAATTTATTCAAAGTATGCGAGATAAGTTCCCTGCTTTATTGACAGACGATATTTATGACAAGGATATTAAATATTCACTTGAAGGATATTTATTTCCTGCAACGTATGATTTTGAGGAAGAGTCTCCATCGTTAGAAACCGTTATTTCAAAGATGCTTAAACAAACAGAAGAAATGTTAACTAAATATGAAGAACAAATGATAGAGCAAGATTACTCTGTCCATACGCTGTTGACAATGGCTTCTCTTGTGGAAGAAGAAGCAACAGAAAAAGTCGATCGTGCTAAAATTGCTTCTGTTTTTTATAATCGTCTAGATAAAGGGATGCCGTTACAAACAGATCCAACGGTGCTATATGCAAAAGGAGAACATAAGGACCGCGTTTTTTATAAAGATTTAGAGATTGATTCTCCTTATAACACCTATAAAGTGAAAGGCTTACCACCAGGACCGATTGCTAATGCTGGTGAGATGTCCATTAAAGCAGTGTTAGAGCCCGAAAAGACTAAATACCTGTATTTCTTAGCAACTCCTGAAGGGGAAGTGCTGTATTCGAAAACATTGGATGAGCATAATGTGAAGAAAGCAGAACATATTACAAATCAATAATAAGGGATTAGGTATTCTCACTAAATATTTCATCAGAATAAATCGTCGGTTTGAAAAGCAAGATTTATTTTTATATGATAGAATAAGACAAGTGAAAAAGGACATAATGACCTTTTGGCTCGGCAGTTGCCGAGTTTTTTCTAGTGTAGGCCGATTAGAGGACTCCAAAAGTCTAGTCGTCGCAAATATTAAGAATGTACGACCGTGCTTAAGGGACCGTACGTATTTGGAGGAACAGATTTTGAACGGAAAAATAGATGAATATCTTCAATCATTAATTCCAGACCGGACTGGATTACTGAAAGAGATTGAAGAATTTGCAGAAGCAGAGCATGTCCCGATTATGGAGCCGGAAGGGATTGCGACTTTATTACAGTTTTTACGACTTCAGCAGCCGCAAAAGATTTTAGAACTAGGGACGGCGATTGGATATTCAGCCATTCGCATGGCGATGACTTTGCCAAGTGCTCGTATTGTCACGATTGAGCGGATTGAAAAGCGAATCGAAGTGGCGAAGCAAAACTTTGAGAAGTCTGGTTTGAGTAATCGTATTACCCTTGTTGAATCTGACGCATTGGAAGCCTTTGAGGTTGTGAAGGACCATGGACCATTCGATTTAATTTTTGTAGATGCAGCGAAAGGACAGTATCGTCGTTTTTTTGAATTGTATGAGCCGCTGCTAAGTGAGAGAGGAATTATCATTACAGATAATGTTTTATTTAAAGGTCTAGTTGCGGAGGATTTAGCTACTATTACCCCAAGGCGTAAACGCGGTTTAATTAAACGAATTCAAAATTTTAATACATGGCTGCTCAGTCATCCACATTACGATACGGTAATTATACCGATTGGAGATGGCATAGCCATTAGTAAACATAGAGGTGAACAAAATGAAAAAGCCTGAATTGCTCGTAACTCCAACAAGTGTAGCAGATATAGAACCGCTTATTAAGGCAGGAGCCGATGCATTCATTATCGGTGAGCAACGTTATGCGCTTCGCTTACCCGGAGAATTTACACGTGAAGATGTGAAGGAAGTCATTCAAATTGCTCATGCTGCAAACAAAAAAGTATATGTATCGATGAATGCACTTTTTCATAATGAAAAAGTAGATGAATTAGAAGAGTACATTGCTTTTCTAAAAGAAGCAGGAGTTGACCGCATCGTTTGGGGAGACCCGGCCGTGTTAATGGCAGTCCGCACTGCAGCGCCAGATATGCCGTTGCACTGGAATACAGAAATGACGGTAACAAATTGGTATACAGCGAACTATTGGGGACGTCGCGGCTCAGTTCGTGCTGTCGCAGCTCGTGAAATTAATATGGATGCTGTAATTGAAATGAAAGAACATGCTGAAGTAGAAATTGAAGTACAAGTGCATGGAATGACGTGCATGTTTCAATCTAAGCGAACATTGCTTGGAAACTATTTCGAATACCAAGGGAAATCACTAGAAGTAGAAAATCGTACACAACAACGCAATATGTTTTTACATGACAAAGAGCGTGAAAACAAATATCCGATTTATGAAGATGAAAACGGGACACATATTATGAGCCCGAACGATATCTGTATGATTGACGAGCTCCAAGAATTAGTTGAAGCAGATATTGATTCGTTTAAGATTGATGGGATTTTAAAAACACCAGAATATATTATTGAAATAACGAAATTATATCGTCAAGCTATTGATTTATGTGTAGAAGACGTAGATCGTTATGATGAAATGAAGAGTGAGCTTTTTGAAAAAATTGAAGCGATTCAACCGAAGAATCGTGCGTTAGATACAGGATTTTTCTTTAAAGAAACAGTTTATTAATACAGGAATGAGGAGGAATAGCCTTGAACGCTATTGCTGATAAAATTTCCAAAATTATTGATGGAAAAAGAGTCATTGTGAAAAAGCCGGAGCTGCTAGCACCTGCCGGAAATTTAGAAAAATTAAAAGTTGCTGTGCACTACGGTGCAGATGCTGTTTTTATTGGTGGACAAGAGTATGGTTTACGTTCAAATGCCGGAAACTTTACATTTGAAGAAATGAAAGAAGGCGTTGAATTTGCGAAAAAGTATGGAGCAAAAGTATATGTAACAACGAATATTTTTGCCCATAATGAAAATATTGATGGGTTAGAAGAATACTTAGCTGGTTTAGAAGAAGCTGGTGTACATGGTATTATCGTAGCGGACCCATTAATTATTGAAACATGTAAGAGAGTAGCACCGAGTGTGGAAATTCATTTGAGCACTCAGCAATCATTATCGAACTGGAAAGCCGTTCAATATTGGAAGGAAGAAGGGCTGGAGCGCGTTGTACTTGCTCGTGAAACAGGTGCTGAAGAAATTCAATTAATGAAGGAAAAAGTCGATATTGAAATTGAAGCCTTCGTGCATGGTGCGATGTGTATTGCTTATTCTGGCCGCTGTACGTTATCTAATCATATGACGGCTCGTGATTCTAACCGTGGTGGCTGCTGTCAATCTTGCCGTTGGGATTATGATTTATACGAGCTGGATAGTGATGGTGAAAAAGCATTATTTGATGAAAAAGATGCTCCATTTGCTATGAGTCCAAAAGACTTAAAATTATTGGAGTCACTGCCAAGAATGATTGAAATTGGCGTGGATAGCTTAAAAGTAGAAGGACGAATGAAGTCGATTCACTATATCGCAACTGTTATTAGTGTATATCGTAAAGTGATTGATACGTATTGCGCGGATCCAGACAACTTCTCAATTAAGCAGGAATGGTTAGATGAATTGGACAAATGTGCGAATCGTCCGACAGCTCCAGCGTTTATGGAAGGAGATATTCCGGGGTATAAGCAGCAGATGTTTGGGAATCATAGCACAAAGACTCGTTTTGACTTTGCAGGGCTTGTGTTAGATTATAATCCGGATACTCAAATTGCTACATTACAACAGCGAAATTTCTTTAAGCCAGGGGATGAAGTAGAATTTTTTGGTCCAGAAATCGAAAACTTTACGCAAAAAGTAGGCGTCATTTTAGATGAGAAGGGCAATGAACTAGACGCTGCTCGTCATCCGTTGCAAATTGTTCATATTAGAGTAGATTACCCTGTATTTGTTAACAACATGATGCGTAAAGAAAATGAATAGGACGTATACATGGACAAAGTGTTAAACAAAATCTTGAATAAAAGTCTATTTTGTAATAACATAGCATAAATAAAGATAGGTGAAATTTTCCTGAATTCTACTGCTTTTCTAAAGTCTATGTTAATGAATATTGTGGATGTATACGATTTTTCGCTCATTCGTGTGAAACCAACCGCTGTTTTACACGTCTTTCAGCTCTGCTGAAAGTTAAATGGGCCAACAATCAACAATGTTATTTAACAAAACCTTTGTAAAAAGACTAGACAAATGAGGGGAAAGGTCATACTCTATCTTAAAGACAGTGAAATAATCGACTGCTTCTTTAAAGGCAGTCGATTTATATGCTAGGATTTCCCTAGTAGATAGCGCGTCCTTTTACGAGGTCGCGCACTTATATATATTCGACTTGTTTGAATTAAAAAAGTACATATACATCACGGGACCTTTGTATCTGTGAGAACTTGAAGGAGTGAAGAGTTTTGGCTATAGAAAAAGTATTTCCGATGACAAAAGAAGGTAAAGAGAAATTAGAGCAAGAGCTTGAACAGTTAAAAACAGTAAAACGTAAAGAAGTAGTGGAAAGAATTAAAATTGCACGCAGCTTCGGAGATTTATCAGAGAACTCTGAGTATGATTCTGCAAAAGATGAGCAAGCATTTGTAGAAGGCAGAATTACAACCCTTGAAAATATGATTCGCAATGCGAAGATTATTGAAGAAAGTGATTTAGATTCAGATACGGTTTCTCTTGGGAAATCTGTTACATTTATTGAGCTTCCAGATGGAGACGAGGAAACGTATACAATCGTTGGTAGTGCAGAAGCAGATCCGTTTGAAGGGAAAATTTCAAACGATTCACCAATTGCTCAAAGTCTAATTGGTAAAAAAGTGGGCGACCAAGTAACAGTACAAACACCAGGCGGCGAAATGCAAGTAAAGATTACTTCTATTCAGTGATTTTTCTGCAAATAAATGAGTAGTAAAACGCTGTCTTAGAACATCATGAAATCTTTGCCGCTTCCAGGTAAAGATTTAGGCAAAAAAGCAGATTTGTTTGATGAATCTGCTTTTTTGTCATTTGGAGACTTATAAAGTGAAACTTCCATTAGTAGGGGCTTTCTATTCTTTAAGTATGGGATAAAATTTGAAAATGGTAGACCATCTTTTGATATCCAGTGCAAGCGAACTCAGGTTAATTGGTGAGTTTTCTAATGGGGAAAGAATTAAATTGTTTAATCGCGTCAACAATGGTAACGAGGTGTTGTTGGATGCATAAACGACGAATGATAATCGTTGCCACGATATTAATGGTATTAATTATCACCTTAGTTGGCCGGCTCGTACAAATACAGCTGGTTGCGACAGAATCGTTTTCTAAACATCATGTAAATTTAATTGAAGCGAGTGTGAAGCAGCGTTCGCAAGTATTAAAGATTGATGATGGAAGAGGAAAGTTTTATGATCGAAATGGAAAGCCGCTAGCTCATGAAGAAATTCCAACGCTTGTACTCTTTCCGTTTTTAAGTAAAATGACATGGCCCGCTGATGAAGTGGCGCGTATTGTTGGAACTTCAGAACAAGCACTGATTACCGCAGTCGAAAATGCAAAAGAGCCTTTTGCATTTGGCGGGGATACGCCAATTCAGTTATCATTAAGTCAATCAAAAGCTATTAATGAATTAAAAATCCCAGGCGTGTTTGCGGTCAATCAGAAAATTTACGGAGAGGATAGGCTTGCTGCTCAATTAATTGGTACGACGGTTAAATCGGATGCGCTAAAACTGGAGCGCTATCCCGATTTAAATTTATCCGCTGAAACGAGAATTGGAGATAAGGGTTTACAGCGAACATTTGATGAGTTTTTACTATCGGAAGGTGAATCTAAGCTTGTGTTTCATGTCGATGCAAGCGGCGGCCCTTTGTTTGGAGTCGATGTGAAATATGTGGAGCCTGCGAACCCCTTATATCCTGTTAAAGTCATCACAACTATTGATAGGGAGATTCAAGAAAAAGCAGAAGCACTTGTTGACCAATATAAGATTACCAATGGCGGGCTTGTTTTACTAGATATCGAAAAAAGTGAGATTGTTGCGATGGTATCACGTCCAGCACTTAAAAAAGATGACCCAAATGGAATAGGCTCAGTCAATATGATGACGACACAAAAAGCCCCAGGTTCGGTGTTTAAAACGATTACGGCAGCAGCGGCAATCGATTATGGTGTCATTCCATCTAATCGAATGTTCAATTGTGACCTGACGATTGAAGGAA
The DNA here is from genome assembly GCF_004006295.1 of Peribacillus asahii. NCBI lineage: Bacteria > Bacillati > Bacillota > Bacilli > Caryophanales > Bacillaceae > Peribacillus > Peribacillus asahii. The sequence goes on along the minus strand of NZ_CP026095.1, from coordinate 3,636,897 downwards.
AGGTTGATCAACAACGTCCGTTAGGCATGCTAAACTTTAAAAATAGTTTTGCTCAAAGCTGCAATCGAACATTTGCTGAGCTTGCTACAGAAATAGCGGAAGAGAATCCTAACTTTTTCGAGGAATATGCTAAAAAGTTAGGAATCATCGGTCAAGTAGGGTGGAGCGGCGATGTATATCACACCCATGTTACCCAGCTTTATCGCGAGCAATCGGGAAAAGTTTGGCATGATCAAGCATTAAAAAAAGATAAGAAAATGATTGCCAAAACAGCGATAGGACAGCAGGATGTTCAGACGACACCACTTGCTATGGCAAATATGATGGCCACGATTGCGCGCGGCGCTAAAAAAGAGCAAGTAAAAGCGGTATCAAAAGTTGAGTTTAATAATGGGACAACAGTGGTCGATTTTCCAAATCAAAAGATAGAAGGAGAGACTATCTCACCTTATACAACGATTAAACTGCAGCAGTTGTTAAGAGGGGTCGTTACGGAAGAGAAAGGAACAGGTGCCTTGCTGCAGAACCTTCCTTATGAGGTTGCCGGTAAGTCAGGGACAGCTCAGACAAATCTAGAAACAGGCAAGTTAAATAAATGGTTTGCTGGCTATTTTCCATATAAAGAACCAAAATATGCACTTGTAACAGTTAGCTTAGATACAACGGAACAGTCAAGCAGTATGACTCCACTATTCGCAGACGTTGTGAAAGTGGTTCATCAACTTGAGTCCCAATGACGAAAGAAGTAGGATGCGATTTACGGATAGGTCATGTTAAAATAGAGAGAGAAAAGATAAGATAAGGGGGTTTATATTTTGGCTTCTCGTCTTGGTCGACATGATAAAAAGCGAAAAATAAATAAATTTTACAACATTGCGATTACGATTGTATCTTTACTTATTGTGATTGTTGCTATTACTATTTTCACCAATAATGATGTAGATCCAGTATCTAAAGAACAGGAAAAAACAACTCCAAAAGAAGAAGTAAAGGAACCAACACCAGAATCGGAACCGGAGGATAAAGGGAAAGATGAAACTGAGGAAGCGGTTACTGAAGAAGCAGAAGAAGAATCAGAGTCAGAGTCAGAAGAGGAACAGACTGACGGTGTTAAACTTGAACAAATAGAAGGTAGTGGAGATGCCAATGTATTAAATACGTACACAAGCGAAGATTGGCAGCCGATTGGAACGGAGCAAACTGGTTCACATACGACAAGCTTTGAAAAAGGCTCTAAAGATTGGAATGAAATGACGAAGGCTATTGCTTACGGAGCTGGGTTAGATGAAGGAAGTATGCGCCTTTGGTGGTTGAAAAATGGAGGTTCCCCAACTACAGCCATTGGTACTGTATCAGAAGGGGATAATCCGCAAGCTTATCGCGTGTATATTGAATGGGTTGATGGAGCTGGCTGGAAGCCTGTGAAGGTGGAAGAATTAAAGGAAAATGATAGAGGCAGATAATAGTCTTTAAACAAAGAGCCCTCAGGCTATGTGAGGGTTCTTTGTCATTTCATTATTTCTTCGCTTTAAAATGGACAACAGCGCTATAAAAACGTCGCCCTTCTTCGCTTACATACATCTCATGTGAAACAGAGTGAACATGGAGCATGAGTGCTTTATTGTTGTCAATTTGTGTTTGAATTTTTTCCTCTAATATCTTAATGCTTTCAGCTTCAAAAAATTCAATTTTATCATCTATTAAGTCTAAGTTTAGTTGAAAAGTCATTGTTCTGCCCTCCGATGTTTTATTCACTTTATTGTAGCATGCATGGCGGTTCATTTATATTGAAACCGTTTGAAGATAAGGGCGTTTTACCGATTTTTCGAACGAGAAAGCCCATTACGGTGTGAGTCACACCCCCTTTAGGGATGGGATGAGAGTGAGGTCGAACCGGGCGTGTTTTATGACACGTCAGAGGTTCGATTTTATAGGATATACTCTTGTGTTAAGAACGAATGTTCTGCTATAATGAGTGTAAGTAAAAGAGAAAGGAGGCAAAACGATTTGTTTGTCACTCATTCCTTTCAAATTCCTTATGATCGAAACATATACAAAGAATTAAGAACGATGCAACGAGAAGCAGCCTCTGTTTGGAATGATATCGTGCGGGAAGCCACTTCCTATTATTTTTCTTGTAAAAAGTGGATAAGTAAAACCGAAATTCAAGCCATCCGAAAACAAACCTACAACCTTCATTCGCAAACGGTTCAAGCCATTGCAGATAAGTATGCGGCGAACCGTGAAACGATTCGACAGCTGAGAAAAACGGATAAAAAAGCCAAATATCCATGGCGAAGAAAATATTATTATTGTATCCCCTTAAAAAAGCTTCTATGGACATTTCAACAGACACCATCACGATTAAAAAAGTAGACTATGGATTCTCCCTCTCTGACCTTTTAACGAATAAGAAAAAGAAAAACTGGAACGAAAAGTTTCCGAAGCAACATACATCGGTCGTCACCCCAATCGATCAGAAGAACACGTAGACGCATGTAACTATGCGGAAATTGTCTGGCGGAACGGAGCGTATTGGTTTTGTTATGCGGTTCAAGTTTCTGAACAAGATTTGTCTGCGTATGAGAAGAAGGTGGCAGGTGGAGATTTAGGAGAAATTCATGCGGTCACGGTGGCCACCGAAGATCGAGCGCTTGTCTTGTCAGGACGTGCGATGCGCAGTATCTCTCAATTCCGTGCCAAAGCTTTAGCGGACTTAAGCAAGAAAATGTCCCGTTGTAAAAAAGGCTCTCGGGAGAAAGTACAAAGACGCCAGAAATCGCCTACGCCAAACAAGCAACAACCAACTTGAAGCTCTGGAACATAAAACGACGGAAGAAATTGTCGCCTTTTTAGAAGCAGAAAAAGTGACGCATTTGGTCATCGGAAACGTGTCAGGTATTGAAAGAGGGACCAAGAAGAACGAACAAAAGAAACGAAAACAGAACAAAGTGAGAAGACAACAACTGTCCCTGTGGAATCAAGGGAAAATCAAACAAAAGCTCACCTATAAAGCGAAACTAAAAGGCATCCATGTGACAGAAACGGAAGAAAGCTATACGTCTCAAGACTGTCCGTTTTGCGGAGGCAGACATCGGGCAAAGGGAAGAACGTTTATTTGTTCTGTTCACAAAACAAAAATCCATCGTGATGTAAACGGTGCTCAAAATATTGCACGTAAACAACATCACATGGCCGTCCAACCACTTGTTTCTGTGGTGTTTAAACAACCTGTTTGGTATCAACGTTTTTTGTCCAAAAAACAAGGAGATTCCTCTCTTGAGGACAAGCCCCCAACAGGAAAAAGTATCGCCGGTCGAACGGCGTAGTCGGCACAGACCTTGCCCACTTGAAAGACTGTTTTTCTCTCAAGTGTTGCTCACTCAAGTCTTGCCTCTGCCTCTTCTTATGGAAGGTGTTAAGTGGGGTGTTTGTGAGAAAGAACCCCGTGGCTTTAGCCATGGGAGTGGTCAGCATAAATATCGAACCATTTTCGAATAAAATCATACTATATCCATATGTTTTATATATAATATTTTTAAAATTGAAGACCATGTTATAGAACGTTGTTTATTTTTGGTTTAATAACATTGTTAGCACGTACGCCTTTCATCATTTAACAGATGAAGAGAAAGAAAAAGCGATTGTGAACTATAGCAAGTTACTCCATCCAGGTGGTAAAATAGTATTTGCAGATACGATGTATGAGTCTAAAGAAACGTATCGAGCGGCTATTCAACAGGCAAAAGATGCTGGATTCCTGAATCTAGCAACGGATTTGTCAACGGAATACTATACAACGATTCCTCTTTTACAGAAGGTGTTGAAAGAGAACGGATTTGATGCTTCGTTCACTCGTTGCAATCAATTTGTTTGGATTGTTGAAGCTCAAAAATTATAGGAAGAGGTTTAGTGAATGAAAGTAGCAATTATCGGAGCAATGGAAGAAGAAGTAACGATTTTACGAGATAAATTAGAGAATTTAGAACAAGTTAAAATTGCTGGGTCGGAGTTCAATATCGGTACACTGAATGGTATGGAGGTTATTGTCCTAAAGTCAGGCATCGGGAAAGTCAATGCGGCGATGTCGACGACTATTTTATTAGAGAAATTCAAACCAGATGCCGTAATTAATACAGGTTCAGCTGGTGGATATCATGAGGAATTAAATGTTGGAGATGTCGTTATTTCAACGGAAGTTCGCCATCATGATGTAGACGTAACGATTTTTGGCTATGAATATGGTCAAGTACCGCAATTGCCGGCAGCCTTCTTGCCAGATCCAAAGCTGTTTGCCATTGCAGAAGAAGCAGCGAAGGAAATGACTCATTCACAAGTAGCAAAAGGGTTGATTGTAACAGGAGATTCTTTTATGAACGATCCTGTTCGTGTGGAGTTTGTACGCAGTAAGTTTAAAGACTTATATGCAGTGGAAATGGAAGCAGCAGCAATTGCTCAAGTGGCTCACCAATTTGGAACGCCTTTTGTAGTGATTCGTTCCCTTTCTGATATTGCAGGAAAAGAATCGAATGTATCATTTGATCAGTTCCTAGAAACGGCAGCCCTACATTCTGCTGAGCTTGTTTTAAAAATGATTGAAAAAATTAGGTAGTCATCTGATAATTGACGAAATTATTTTTCGTCAATTATCATTTTACACATTAACCGGGTAAAGAGGTATGTTAACTTATATTTGGTGAAAAGGTGGGAGAATATGAAAGTTGTTCGGAATATACATGAATTAATTGGGTCTACCCCTATGTTAGAAATTACTCGATTTTCTCTTCCTGGAGATGTGAGAATTTTCGCTAAATTGGAGTTCTTTAACCCAGGTGGCAGTATAAAAGATCGTTTAGGAGTAGAGCTATTAGAAGCAGCTTTTGCGAGCGGTGCATTAAAGCCAGGTGGAACGGTGATTGAACCGACGGCCGGAAATACGGGGATTGGTCTAGCGCTGGCAGCTCTTCATTATGGGGTCCATGTTATAGTCTGTGTACCAGAGAAGTTTAGTATAGAGAAGCAAGAGTTGATGCAGGCTCTCGGTGCCGAGATTGTGCGTACACCTTCGGAAGCAGGGATGCGAGGAGCCATTGCAAAAGCTCAAGAGCTTTTAAAAGAAATTCCTCATTCCTATTGTCCGCAGCAATTTGCCAATCCAGCCAATCCAGCAACATATTATAAAACACTAGGACCTGAAATCTGGGAGCAGCTTGATGGAAAAGTAGATGTATATGTTGCCGGAGCTGGAACGGGAGGTACGTTTATGGGAACCTCCCGCTATTTAAAAGAAAAAAATCCTTCTGTAAAAACAGTTATTGTTGAACCGGAGGGATCGATTTTAAATGGTGGCAAACCCGGCCCGCATAAGACAGAAGGAATAGGCATGGAGTTTTTACCAACCTATATGGATGAATCTTATTTTGATGATACTCATACGATTGTAGATAAAGAGGCGTTTCGCTATGTAAAAGAGTTAGCTGCCAAAGAAGGACTGCTCGTTGGAAGCTCTTCAGGCGCAGCTTTTGCTGCTGCAGTGAAGGAAGCACAAGTTGCTTCGAAAGGTACAAACATTGTCGTAATCTTCCCAGATGCGAGCGATCGCTACTTAAGTAAAAAAATCTACCAAGGAGGTATTTGAATATGAAGAGGAAAACACAATTAATTCATGGCGGTATCTTTGGTGATGAACAAACAGGAGCGGTTTCTGTCCCGATTTATCAAGTGAGTACGTATAAACAATATGGACCAGGCAATCATACTGGTTATGAATATTCACGTACAGGTAATCCGACACGTCATGCGCTAGAAACATTCATTGCGGAGCTAGAAGAAGGAAAACGCGGTTTTGCTTTCGGTTCAGGAATGGCAGCGATGACAGCGGTGCTGATGCTGTTTAATCAAGGAGATCACATTTTAGTGACAGATGACGTATACGGCGGTTCTTTTCGTGTAATTACAAAAGTGTTACATCGATTTGGACTAAGTGCCACATTTATTAACACGAGCGATTTAAGTGAAATTGAAAAAAATATTCAAGAAAATACGAAAGCGTTGTTTATCGAATCCCCAACAAATCCTCTTCTGAAAATTACCAACATTAAAACCGCAGCCAAAATTGCAAAAGCAAACGGCTTATTAACCATTGTAGATAATACATTCTCAACACCATATTGGCAAAATCCAATTTCGCTTGGTGCGGATATTGTTCTTCATAGTGCAACGAAATATCTTGGCGGTCACAGTGATGTTGTCGCAGGTCTTGCTGTTGTGAAGGATGAGAAGTTAGGTGAAGACCTTCATTTTGTTCAAAATTCAACAGGGGGTGTGTTAGGCCCTCAAGATTCTTGGTTATTAATACGAGGTATGAAGACGCTCGGTCTTCGTATGGAAGAGCATGAGAAAAATGCCAACAAAATTGCAAGGTACTTAGTTGATCATGATGCTGTTTCAAAAGTGTATTACCCAGGACTAGAAAGTCATCCCAATCATGATATTGTGAAGCACCAATCTCGTGGCTTTGGCGGCATGATTTCCTTTGATGTCGGCAGTGCCGAAAAAGCAGCGCAAGTGTTGAATAAAGTGAAGTATTTTACACTTGCAGAAAGTCTTGGGGCAGTGGAAAGTTTAATTTCTATTCCCGCTCTTATGACACACGCATCGATTCCAGCAGAGCGCCGTGCCCAATTAGGTATTACAGACGGTCTGATTCGGATTTCTGTTGGTCTTGAGGATGTTGAAGATTTACTTGAAGATCTAGAACAAGCCTTACAAGACTAATCCTATTCTTCACCTTCTCTATTTGAAAATATTAACAAATAGTAAATGGATGTATATATGATAGAATAAATTATCCGTGTTTTACTAGTTATGAGAGAAGGTGAGTATTCTTGAATAAAAAACTGAAAAACCTTTCTGCAAAAATGATAGATTACAAACGCTTTGCGATTACTTTATTATGTGTAGGTTCTTTTTTCTATTTAGGAACGATTCTTCCGACAGAAGGAAAGACAGCATTTGATGTGAACGGTTATATGCTTGCTTCGGTTTTGTTTTTGGCAGCATCGATTGGATGTTTCTTGCAATCTTCTAGATATAAAAAGAATCTTGCTGAATTAAACGAGCTAGATTCACAGTAATCGATTTTTTTGAATAACCTCAATCCTATTTTTAATAGGATTGAGGTTATTTTTTATATGGCTATGATTATCAACAAAAGCTATATAAAAAATGTCCAGTATCCACTATTGTATTACACAAATTATTACCTACAGAATATCTTATGAATAGAACTTGAAATCAAATAAATGTATGCATAAGAACAGGAGGTAAATGAAGTGAAGGATTTTTCACAACAAGGAAATAATCATTCATCTTTTCGAAAAGCCGTATATTTGTATAAGCATTTTATGGAGGGGGTAAACAAGCAGGAACAAGAGGATAGAGAGGTAGAAGATGAAGCGATTGAAAATATGGATTTAGATTTACTAACTCAAGGTACATCTGGGAATCAAGTATTTGGAACAATAATGGAAAATTTAGAAGAAATTCTAGCAGAGGAAGTTCCAACAGGTGAAAACTCAGAAGATGGAAGCTGGAGTGATGAGAGTTCACAAGAGGAAAGCTCAAGTTCCGAAGAAGAAAGCTCAAGTGCTGAAGAGGAGAGCTCAGGTTCTGAAGAAGAAAGCTCAAGTGCTGGAGAGGAAAGCTCAAGTTCGGAAGAGGAATGCTGTTCAAGTTCTGAAGAAGAGAGCTCAGGTTGGGAAGAGGAATGCTGTTCAAGTTCTGAAGAAGAGAGCTCAGGTTGGGAAGAGGAATGCTGTTCAAGTTCTGAAGAAGAGAGCTCAGGTTGGGAAGAGGAGAGTCAAGAAGAGTACGAGTCAGGAGACGGAAGCGGGGACGAAGAAGAAGAGGAAGAGGAGAGTCAAGAAGAGTACGAGTCAGGAGACGGAAGCGGGGACGAAGAAGAAGAGGAAGAGGAGAGTCAAGAAGAGTACGAGTCAGGAGACGGAAGCGGGGACGAAGAAGAAGAGGAAGAGGAGAGTCAAGAAGAGTACGAGTCAGGAGACGGAAGCGGGGACGAAGAAGAAGAGGAAGAGGAGAGTCAAGAAGAGTACGAGTCAGGAGACGGAAGCGGGGACGAAAGCGGAGAAGAAGAAGAGGAGAGTCAAGAAGAGTACGAGTCAGGAGACGGAAGCGGGGACGAAGAAGAAGAGGAAGAGGAGAGTCAAGAAGAGTACGAGTCAGGAGACGGAAGCGGGGACGAAGAAGAAGAGGAAGAGGAGAGTCAAGAAGAGTACGAGTCAGGAGACGGAAGCGGGGACGAAAGCGGAGAAGAAGAAGAGAGTCAAGAAGAGTACGAGTCAGGAGATGGAAGCGGAGAAGAAGACGAGGACGAAGATGAATCATAAAATAATATAGGTTGTATAGTATGGTCTTAATACTTAGACCGAATATACAATTTTATTCAGCAGGTTTTTCCTTAAAGGGGACCTGCTTTTCACATGCATGCGGACTTTTATTGTAACACTGCAAGTTAAATGATGAACGTACATATTGGAATCTTGTTATGGACATTATCTTTCAATTGTTGAATTCTTTAAGCGGTTGTCCTATACAAATATTTTTTTTGAGCATAGCTTAGTAAAAAGTAGTGAATGAATCCTGCAGGTACAAAAACCTAGACATAATGCATCTGTTAGGAAGAATGAATGCTCTATGCTTTAATTTTGGAAACTTGATTATTTTGATTTTATAGGAGGGATAAGGTGGAGAACATACTGATTGAACCATGGGAACTTGACGAGTTGATGTCGGAACTTTTTGTGCCTGAATATATTGAAAAAATAGCAAGTGAAGTGCTGGTGCATTATGATTTTTCGGTTCAAAGTATGCAAGTCATGGCAACTAAGCCGGCAAGAGGTGGCGCTATTTGGAAAGTGGAGACATCTGCAGGGCCAAAAAGTTTGAAGTTATTGCATCGTAGGCCGACTAGAAGCTTATTCAGTTTAGGAGCTCAAGAATATTTAGTGGAAATTCAAAAAGCAAGAGTTCCGGCGATTGTGAAAACAAAGGATGGAAGCAATTATGTTGAAGCAAGCGGGAAATTATGGTTTGTTGCGGAGTGGATTGAACCTTTAGCACCTGCTTCAAAAGACTTAGAAGGTGCGAAACATTTATGTAGAGCTATTGGTGAGTTTCATCGTTTAAGTAAAGGATATGAACCTCCAAAGCATGCTGAAATGGCGACAAGGCTGCATAAATGGCCAAGGAATTTTGAAAAGATTATTACTAAAATGGATTGGTTACGAAATATTGCGTATGCTTATCCAGAAATGCCGGCTAGCTCTCATTTATTACAAGCAGTAGATGTCTTTGAACAGCAAGCCATACAGAGTTTAGAAAGACTGAATCAATCAAGCTATCTTGATTTAGTGGCTAAAGGAAACACGTATTGGGGATTAGTGCACCAAGATTATGGCTGGTCCAATGGTCAAATGGGTTCAGATGGGATGTGGATTATTGACCTCGATGGTGTCGCCTTCGATCTTCCGATTCGGGATTTACGAAAACTAATTTCGAATAAAATGATAGATAATTCTCAGTGGGATACGACTTGGGTACGAGAAATGATTAAAGCTTACCATGAAGTGAATCCAATAAGTGCTGAAGTATATGATATCTTAATGATTGAATTGTCACTTCCTAATGAATTCTATAAGAACTTGAAAGGAGCCATATTTGAGCCGGAATTATTTTTAAATGAAGAAGCGGTTCAATTAATTCAAACGATCATCAATCTCGATCAAACGAAATGGCCTGTGTTAGAAGAAATTAAAGACGATTGGATTGGGGTTGAAGCATTATGAAAGTTTTAATGATCTGTACTGAAAAACTTCCTATGCCTCCGATACGAGGGGGGGCCATTCAAACATATATAGCGGGTATTCTCCCTTATTTAAAACAATCGCATGATATTACCGTACTTGGAATTAGTGATCCTGAGTTACCAGATGAGGAAACAATCAATGGTGTTTCTTATGTGCGGGTGCCAGGAAAAATATTGGAATTGTATAAAGAAGGAGTCGTTCGTTATCTTGAATCTAATCAATTTGATTTAATCCATATTTTTAATCGTCCGCGACTTGTTCTCCCTGTTCGCAATGTAGCTCCGGAAGCTAAAATTACATTAAGTATGCATAATGACATGTTCAATGCAGAAAAAATTGATCCTATTGAGGCCAATGCGGTCTTGAATGAAGTATCAAGTATTGTAACGGTTAGCGATTACGTTGGAAACGTTATACAGAACTTATATCCACAGGCTGTTGGAAAGGTTCATACGGTTTATTCTGGGGTAGATACCGATCAATTTTTACCAGGTAGCCATCCAAATATGAAAGAGATTCGCCAAGATATTCGTCAGGCACATGGATTAGAAAACAAAACAGTCATTTTATATGCGGGAAGGCTTTCACGAAATAAAGGGGTCGATAGATTAATCGGGGCATTGCCGGAGCTATCTCAGAAATATAAGGACTTAGCCTTGGTCATCGTAGGAAGTAAGTGGTTTAGTCAGGATGCTGTAACAGATTATATTGCCTATGTAAGAGCACTGGCGAAAAAGTTGTCGATACCTGTTGTGACAACAGGTTTTGTAGCACCAAGTGAAATTCAAAATTGGTTTGCGGCCGCTGATTTATTTGTGTGTACATCTATTTGGCCAGAACCTTTGGCAAGGGTTCATTATGAAGCGATGGCAGCAGGCCTTCCTATCGTAACAACGGCAAGAGGAGGAAATGCAGAAGTTATCCAATTAAGAGAAAATGGTCTTGTAGTAGAAAATCCCGAGGACCCAGGTCAGTTTGTAGAAAAGATTACAGAAGTATTATCGAACAAAGCAATGATGAAAAGAATGGGAGAAAGAGGAAGAGAGCTTGCCCTATCGCACTACAAATGGAATCGCGTAGCTTCTGAGGTTCTTACAGTATGGAAACAAGCTAAACAAACAGCGGTTTCAGTGAATACGGCAGAGACTCCTATGGAACTTACAGCCAGCCAGCCTAAAACTGCAGGAACTATTTCATTTATTACAGATAGAATAGATAAACCAACAGAGAAACAAGCCACAACGAAAAATCAAAAAACTAAAAAGAAACGAATCACAACGAAAAATCAAAAAGTAACAGAGAAACCAGCCACAGTGAAAAATCAAAAAGTAACAGAGAAACCAGCCACAGTGAAAAATCAAAAAGTAACAGAGAAACCAATCACAATGGAAAATCAAAAAGTAACAGAGAAACCAATCACAATGGAAAATCAAAAAGTAACAGAGAAACCAATCACAACGGAAAATCAAAAAGCAATAGAGAAACCAGCAACAGTAGAAAATCAAAAAGCAATGGAAAACAAAAAGCAAGTTGCAGGAGTGACTCGATCAAACCTTGATGAATTGATTATAGCGCATCAAATGCTGATGAAAGCTAGAAACAAAAAAAACAATAAATCAAATGGAACAATGAACGGAAGTGCCAATCGTAATAATCGAAATAGGGAATTGCTGAATATGCTGTTAAGGGAATGGGGAAAGAACGCATAGTGAAGTAAAGCAGAAACTCTTTCTTTTTTCATAGACCCTGGATACCAAGTTAGTCTAGGGAGTAATAGACTCGTAAATAGGGATTTTTAAAGCTTTGGTGAGGTTCATCAAGGCTTTTATCAGTCCCTGGCTGCTTGATTCATCAAAAAATAATGGTGGTGTTTAAGATCAGCCACTATAAAAAACTCGGCCTACTCGCCGAGTTTTTTGTTAGCAGCCTAGTCCACAGCCCCAACCGCCTGCTGCGAACCACCACCAGAAACCGAAAATGAGCAGCAACACGAAGAGGACAACGACTAGAGCGAACCCAAACCCCCAGCCTCCAGCTCCATATGCTACTGGGGCAGGTCCAGGATAAGCTCCAACTCCATAACCACATCCGTATGGGCCATAACTGTATCCCATAGAAATACCTCCTTCTTGTTTTGACGTATATTAGTATATGTAGCAGCGTTTAAGAGCGATTGGGGCTTCGTCCTAATCCGATAAAACAGGCCTAGTGAGTAATACCCATAGTGGAATTTGCTATGATTTTCGAGTAGGACAGACAAGAACAAGTTTCCTCTTGCATAACAATAATGATAAGAGAACGCCAAAAGAAACGGGAGGTTATATTTATGCCCGGAATTCTTACTGCAATTGGCTATTTAATGAAAGAATTTTATTTATTAGTTTCTTACGTAAAAAATAATGCCTTTCCCCAGCCTTTATCCTCTCAGGATGAAAAGAAATATTTAAAGTTAATGAGTGAGGGGGACAGTGATGCTCGAAATAAGTTAATCGAGCATAATCTTCGCCTAGTTGCTCATATTGTTAAAAAGTTCGAAAATACAGGTGAAGATTCAGAAGATCTCATTTCTATTGGGACAATCGGTTTAATTAAAGCAATTGAAAGCTATTCTGATGGAAAAGGAACAAAACTAGCAACCTATGCTGCGCGTTGTATTGAAAACGAAATTCTTATGCATTTAAGAGCGACAAAAAAAACGAAGAAAGATGTTTCTTTGCACGATCCTATTGGGCAAGATAAGGAAGGAAATGAAATTAGCTTAATAGATGTATTAAAGTCTGAATCTGAGGATGTAATTGATACAATTCAACTCAATATGGAGTTGGAAAAAGTTAAAAAGTATATTGATATCCTTGATGAGCGTGAGAAAGAAGTAATTGTTGGCAGGTTTGGCCTTGACTTAAAAAAGGAAAAAACACAGCGGGAAATTGCTAAGGAGCTGGGCATTTCTCGAAGTTATGTTTCTCGCATTGAAAAGCGGGCACTGATGAAAATGTTTCATGAATTTTATCGGGCGGAAAAGGAAAAGAAATCACAATAATTGAAGGATAAATACAGTAAAGATTTACGTACCTCTTCTTACTGCTTTCTCTCCGTCTTGAAGTGAGGCTTTACCGTTAATCTATAATAGAAAAAAGGAGCTAACCCAAGAGACACACTTTGTACCTTTTGGGTTGAGCTCTTTTTATATTGAAAAAGGCTGTCAAAAAAATAAAAGAAGACCATAAGTAATAAGTTTTTGTAGTATACTCTTAATGCACTATAATTATGAATGTAGATGATATAAAGATTTATGAACCTTGTTTTTGAATTAAATGATACATTGCCCCAATCATTCCAGCGTTATTTCGATGTTTACATGGTTCAACTGGAATTTTAATATCATTCCACCATGGAAGCTCGTCTAGATGTTTTTTAATAGTAGTTAATAAATCTTGTTGGGAGGATACTCCACCACTGATCAATATTTTTTGTGGGTTTAAAGTTGCTGCTAGGTTAAAAATTCCATAACTAATATTTCTAGTCCATTCATCAATAAGTCTTTTTACCGATTTACTTTTAGCTGCCTCTAAAAAAATGGTCTCCCCTTTAATATTTTCATATTTACTTATTCCCTTAAGTTTTTTATAGGAATTAATTAAGGTAGAAGTAGAAGCTGTCGAATGCCATATATCACCGAAATTCTTTCCACTAGCTTGAGTAATCATAAAGCCAAATTCACCGGCTCTAAAACTATGACCATGTAAAAGTTTACCACCGACAAAAATCCCCCCTCCAATTCCAGTGCCAATTGTTACACATATAAAATCGTTACAATTTTTGGCGTTACCGCTTATTTTTTCTGCTATAGCAGCGCAGTTGCCATCATTTTCAATTTCAACTGGAAGAGGAACTTTTGCTTCTAGTAAACTCTTTAAATTTTGATTAATTAATGCGGTAACAGCACCTGCTCGTTCTGAGTAGCCTGTATAGGGGTTAATAAAGCCTGGTAAACTAATAGCGACTCCCATCACATGATTATTTCTTAAGTACTTCTGAATTGTTTCTACCATCTCTTTTATAAATATATCTAGATTTGTGCACGGGGTATTGTAGCTACCTTTTGAAAGAATAGTTCCATTCTCTAACAAGAGTCCGTGCTTTACTTTTGTCCCGCCGACATCAAAAGATATATACTTTTTCACTTATCTTCCTCCTGTTATATCGTTCTATTTATCATGTTTTTTATAAAAATAAAACTATCACCTCTATTTATATTAGATGGAATCTAAATTACGTTAATAATAGTCCCCTCATTCAACGTGGGTTTCTCGTATTCTTTGTGAATTTGTTTTAATATATCTTGAGGTAGTCGCTTTAGAACTTTATTTCGTGCTTTACATGTTTCATAATCTGTATTCACTTGGTAAATTTCCAACGTAAGTCCAAATTCTTTAGCTACACGTCTCCATCTTCTACGACGTTCTCTGGTTCTGTTTGTGGTATCGACAATTACTTTATGACCACTTTTTAGCAACGACCTGACCATGAGTTCAGCGATTGCCCACACTTGTGGTTCAGCCTCTGCTTTATAAACTTGGCCATGTAAAGCAAGCCTGAGGTCATCGATAGATACACGTACCCATCCTTGACTTTGTAGAACTTTAGCATATGTTGATTTACCACTTAGTGGGATTCCACACATGATACCCAATTTCACATTGCATCTCTCCAAATCAGAATTTGCACCAGTTGCACTCAGATACTAGTAACCGAACTGCTAATATGCATCTATCTTATAAAATGCGAGCGAGAGTTAATTCGAAAGGGACAAATTAACTATGTTGATATGTGAAATTTTCTATAAGGATTATGATGTAAGATGATTGCTCACTATACCTGAACATCTAATAGGAAAAATTGTAACATTATGGCAAAAGCCCTGTCCAACTTAGTTGAAATCACATAGTAATAGAACGTTAACACTCTGAGTAATCTTTTTATCCATACTAAGGAAGATGAGGCGAGACTATGTTAGAAAAAGTTTCAATAATTATTCCTTTCCAAACAGACAATGGTCCAAGAGCGGAAGCTTTTAAATGGATTAAACAATATTATAATCGTGTCATGCCCGAAGCAGAATTATGTTTGGGTATAATTGATAAAGATGAAATTAATAAATCCAAGGCTGTAAACTTAGCAGCTAAAAAGGCAACAAGAGAAATTTTTGTAATAGCTGATGCAGATATCATTTTTGATCCTAAACTAATTGTTAAAGCAATAGAGGTACTTAATGAGGCAGCATGGGTAGTTCCTTTTACTGGGATCTATGATATTGAAAGATCAGGAACAGAAAGATTACTTAAAACAACACCTAAGTGGCCTATTGATGTAAAATCAGAAGAATGTACTAAAGCAAATTGGATTTACAAAGGATTTGCGGGAAAACTTATTGTTATACCTAGAGTGAATTTTGAGGCAGTTGGAGGGTTTGATGAACGGTTTAGTGGTTGGGGAGGCGAAGATGATGCCTTTTCACTTTCTGTTCAGACGCTTTGTGGTAAATTAGTGAATAGTAAAGGTGATATATACCATTTGTGGCACCCTACTTCAAACTATGAAACAAATCCGAATGGTGAAGCGAATAGAGCACTTCTCAACCGTTATAAACGCGCAAGTGGAAATAAGAAGGAAATAATTAAACTTATTTCCGAACGGAAGAATGATATAGAAAAGATTCAACTTAATAATATTAAGATTTTAAATAGCAATGAAAATGCATATATGAGATCACCTAAAAGCAAAATTTGTTTTGCCATCCTTGTTCATGAAAATAGAGAGTTAGTCAAGAAACTAATTGATAATGTCCGTTATTATTGTCCTAACAGTGCAATCGTCTTATACAACGGGGGGCATGATTGGACCCTTTGTGAAGGCCTAGGTGTTCCTGTTTGTCCCTCTAGCCGTAAATTAAAGTATGGGTATACTGCCATTTATTTTCTTGAAACTATGGAATGGTTGGAAGAGTTAGGGATTAATTATGAATACTTTATTAATATTGACTCAGATGCTTGGTTTATCAAAAAAGGATATGAAGAATTTATTCAAACTGAAATGAAAGATTCGGATTACATGGGGGTCAAGCTTAGGATTCCAAGTGAAGATTGGTTTATTGGAAAAGAACTTAAGAAAGACATTAATAGATGGAGGAAATTATTTAATGTAAAACCTTTGTATGGAGTTTTTAATGTTGGTCAGGTAATTTCGAGATCAATAGTTAAAGCATTACTTGAACCAGAAAGGAAGGAAAAGTTAAGAAAAGCTTTATTAAAGACTACTTCCTGGGGAGTAGATGAGATTGTCTTTGTAAACATGGCAAAGGAACTTGGATTCAGGCAAAAAAATTATCCAAATCCTTTGGACTCAAAGATGGTCCGTTATCGTCCTTACTTTACATTGGATGAAATTATATACTACTACCTTAGTGACAATAGTGGCTATCTATGTCACCCCATTATTCGGGACGAGAATAATCCTGCTAGGAAATTAATCCAACATATTGAAAGGGGACATAATTCAGAAATATATAAAAACAGGAAATATCCATGGTACGAACGTAACCCAAATAATTATTCTATTTATCTTCCAATCAAAGATGAGTCTGATGATTTAAATCTCATCGTTTACTCAGGTTCTTCCTTGACTCACTATTGGCAACATACAGATGGAAAATGGTATAAAACTCAGACATTTGCTAGAGGTGTTACGGGGATTCCAATATTTTTCGAAACTCATTCAGGCGTTTTAGGGGTAGTGTGCAAATTAAAAAATGGTGGAGTTGGTTTTTGGCAGAGAGACCAAAATACACAAGGTAACCATTGGTATGGATCTGTTTTTCAGCTTGAGAGCGTGGAGTTGGCTCGTGGTCGAGGGACCGCAATGCACAAGGCAACGCTTGGTATGGAACCTCTGTTTTTCAGCTTAAGAATGTAGACCCGATAAATTAATACCATTCAGCTTAATATGGAACTGGAAAAAGTTAAAAAATACATTGATATTCTGGATGAATGTGAAAAAGAAGTAATTGTTGGCAGGTTTGGCCTTGACTTAAAAAAGGAAAAAAACACAGCGTGAAATTGCTAAGGAGTTAGGCATTTCGCGAAGTTATGTCTCTCGTATTGAAAAGCGGGCGCTAATGAAAATGTTTCATGAATTTTATCGAGCGGAAAAAGAAAAGAAGTCACAATGATCGAATGATGAATATAAAAGACCTTCACAGTGCTGAAGGTCTTTTATAATGGCTATATGAAAAAACGGCATCACATAAAGTCTTTATTTATTTTTTCAAGAAATTTTAAAAAAGCATAATAGATGTTTAGCCCTTGTCATACAAATAGTCTCGCAGCAGTGAGTGAAAAGAATCCAATCATTAAAAAGATTTTAACAAAAATCGGGGCAGCATACTAATCAAAGCGGTTAATAAGAAAGGAGCCTTCTGCAAATCTTTCAGAAGGCTCCTTTCTATTTGTAGATACGTTTCCTACATCTTTTTCAGTCTTAATGGACTAATCATCAGTATAGATAATATAATCATGAGGAATGCGAAGAATACCGGTGTGACATATGGATAAGCTAAGAAGCTTAATGTGGCAATACAACCAGCGACTGTAATCGGCACACCCGTGAAATAACCGTTATTCTCACTAATATTAAATCGTGCTAAACGAAGGGCTCCACAAGCAATATACAAAATAGTGAAAGCTGCTCCAGGAGCGCCGAATTCTACTAAAATTCCTTGATATATAAGCAGGGCAGGCGCCACTCCAAATGAAATAATGTCGCACATGGAATCTAATTGTTTGCCGAGCTCTGACTCGATATTAAACCTTCGTGCAACCATGCCGTCAAAACGGTCGGCAAGTGCCGCTAGGAAAATTAAAAGTAAGCTTAAGTTTAATTGGTTGTTCATAACAGATATGATGGCAAATCCACCTAAGGATAAATTTAATAAGGTCAAAATATTAGCTGTTTGAGCTTTTAGTTTTCTGATAGTCTGGTCTATAGCGTCTAATAAAAACATTTTTTCACTCCTTTCGTAAAACTAGATTAATTAAACGCAAGTATTTATTATATAATAATATTTTAGGTGACACAAATTATGCAAGGGATTTATGAAATAATTTACAAATTGGTGGTGGGTGTTGTTTGTTTCCATTTCTTTATCGCTTTTTTATTGAACTGACGAATGGTAGGGTTACTTCAGCGTTGTTGAAAAACTTTAGTCAATCGCGCTTGAGTAAGCCTATTATTCCATTATATACAAAAGTGTTCCGGCTTGACCAGCAGGAAGCCAAAGATGACTTTGCTTCATTTGCAACTTTACATGATTTATTTATCCGAAAATTAAAGAGTGATGTAAGGCCTATTGCAGAAGGAGAACAAGCTGTTGTTAGTCCAGTTGACGGGATTTTAGAAGACTTTGGCGACATTCAGGAAGATAAAAAGATTATCGTAAAAGGGAAAACATATTCGATGGAAGAGATGCTCGGTGATCCCAAAACACTTCAAAAGTATCTAGGTGGAAAATATCTCGTGCTATACTTAAGTCCTAGTCACTATCATAGGATTCATACACCAATTTCTGGAGAAGTAACACAACGTTGGAGTTTAGGGCAGAAGTCTTATCCAGTTAATAAATGGGGGATGCTGTATGGAAAGGCCCCTTTGTCTAAAAATTATCGTATTATAACAGAACTTGATTATGGTCAAGGGTGTGTAGCGATTGTGAAAGTTGGAGCGATGTTTATTAATTCCATTGAAATTACAGATAAAGCGAAGCGATTACAAAAGGGACAAGAGTTTTCGTATTTTAGTTTTGGTTCAACTGTCGTGCTTCTTTTTGAGAAGGATAGCTTTGAGATTGCATCGGATTTAGTTATACCGGCGAATGTTCGTATAGGAGAGAAGATTGGGTATATAAAATGACTGTATGAAACAACAGGGTGCTGTAACAATAGCTAAATAAAAAGAAAAGAGCTGACATACAGGTCAGCAGATTGATTCACTAATGGGAGTATAGATTTGATTTGTTAAAGATCTTCGATGTATTTCGGATTCGATTAAGCGAATAAACTCTGCATCTAAGTTTAATTGTTTTGCTTTGAAATATGATTCGAGTAATAAATCATCCGATAATGTATGCATCATTTCGCCAATGTAGGCTGCTCACCTCCGAGCTATTAAAAATGAGAGACTGTTCTTCTGTTTCTTCGTACAGTATGTTTTCTGTTTGTTTTCGTTGGTGTATTCATACTGTATCAAAAAAGAATAAGAAGAACAATTGGTTGATTATCCACAATTACCAGTGGATAACTTGTGGTTAAATTGTTTGTAAAGGAAGAAAAATGAAAAGGAACAATAGGGATAATGTGGGTAACTTTATCCACAAAATATTATGTCGAGTTTTTTGTCGAAAACTATTTGGAATAAATAGGTAATAATTAAAGAAACTTTACATAATTAATGAAGTCAATTTTAAGAACCGTTAGAATTTTTTTGAAAGACGGGCGAAAATTAGATATGATGGATACGGTAAATTTCTAGGAAAACGTTGAGGTGTACTATGCTTAAATTATTTTTACCGAGTGAACAAATAAAAAGCATTTTTGATATAACGCCGGAAGACTTGAAAAAGCGTGGGATTAAAGGGATTATTACTGATTTGGATAATACACTTGTAGAATGGGATCGTCCGAACGCTACGCAAAAGTTAATGGAATGGTTTGATCAGATGCGTGAGCACGGGATTTTAGTGACGATTGTATCGAATAATAATGAACAAAGGGTGCGTGCCTTTTCAGATCCTTTGCGTATTCCCTTTATTTATCGAGCAAAGAAGCCGTTAACAACGGCTTTTAAAAAAGCTTGTGTCCAAATGGGGCTTAAGCGTGAGGAAACTGTTGTCGTAGGAGACCAGCTGTTGACGGATGTGTTTGGCGGTAATCGAGGCGGGTTCCATACAATCTTAGTGATTCCTGTGTCACAGTCAGATGGGATTAATACAAAAATTAATCGCTTCTTTGAACGAAAAATTATGTCAGCGCTTAAACGAAAAGGAATGATAGAATGGGAGGAACGCAATTGAACAATCATCAAGAGGTAGTGTGCATCGGCTGTGGAGTAAAGGTTCAGACCGATTCCCCAAAAGAATTAGGGTATGCGCCAAAGTCAGCGCTTGAGAAGGAGACTATTATTTGTCAGCGCTGTTTTAAATTAAAGCATTATAATGAAGTCCAAGATGTTTCGTTAACAGATGATGACTTTTTGAAAATTTTAAATAGAGTAGGCGAAACGGATTCATTAATTGTAAAAATTGTTGATATTTTTGATTTTAATGGCAGCTGGCTTCCGGGATTGCACCGTTTTGTTGGTCGGAATGATGTGTTATTAATCGGTAATAAAGTGGATTTATTGCCGAAATCGGTAAAACATAATAAATTAATCAATTGGATGAAGCAATCCTCAAAAGAGTTAGGTCTACAGCCGGTTGATGTATTATTGGTGAGTGCAGAGAAAGGAAAATACATTGCGGAAGCTGCGGAAGCTATTGAGCATTACCGTCAAGGTCGTGATGTGTACGTTGTAGGTTGTACAAATGTCGGCAAATCTACGTTTATTAATCGCTTAATTAAACAAGTAAGTGGGGAAAGCGATATCATTACAACTTCTCATTTTCCGGGCACAACACTTGACATGATTGAAATTCCGCTAGATGATGGACAAGCGATAATTGATACACCGGGTATTATCAATCATCATCAAATGGCTCATTTTGTGGATTCACGTGATTTTAAAATCATTATGCCTAAAAAAGAAATTAAGCCAAAAGTATATCAGTTAAACGAGGAGCAGACGCTCTTTTTTGGCGGCTTAGCACGATTAGATTATGTATCGGGTGGAAGACGTTCTTTAACATGTCATTTATCAAATGAATTACATATTCATCGTACGAAATTAGAAAAAGCAGATGAATTGTATAAAAATCACGCGGGTGAGTTATTAACGCCGCCGCGGCCGGAACAAATGGATGAGTTTCCAGAGCTTGTGCCGCATGAGTTTTCGTTAAAACAACCGAAAATGGATATTGTCTTCTCGGGACTTGGTTGGGTAACAGTAAATGAACCGGGAGCGAAATTTGTTGCTCACGTTCCAAAAGGAGTCAATGTTATTGTTCGTAAGTCGTTAATTTAATAGTAGGGTGATGAAGGTGAAGAAAATATATGGAGTAATCGGAGATCCTATTGCACATTCCATGTCTCCAGCTATTCATAATGATGCGTTTGACCAAGAACAAATGGATGCGGTGTACCATCATTTTCATGTAACGCCGGAGTGCTTACAGGATGCAGTAAAAGGGATGAAGGCGATTGGGGTGTCTGGCTTTAACGTCACAATTCCGCATAAGACAGCTATCATTCCATTGTTGGATGAAGTGGATGAATTAGCACAAGCAATTGGTGCGGTGAATACGGTCGTCTATCGGGATGGTCGTTATATTGGGTATAATACAGATGGGAAAGGGTTTTATAAAGCTTTAGCTGAAGAAATCTCCGGAGATTTAGCTTCTAAAAAGACATTGATCATCGGAGCGGGTGGTGCTGCACGCGCCATTTATTTCACCCTTGTGAAAGAAGGCGTGAAGCAAGTGGATATTGCCAACCGAACAAAGGAGCGAGCAGAGACCCTTATTTCAGAATGCCCATACGATAAACAGTCTACAGCGTTAACGATGCTTGAAGCAGAAGCGAATATTAAGGCGTACGATTTAATTATTCAAACGACATCTATTGGCATGAGTCCAAAAGTTGATGATACACCACTGGATGTTACAGCTATTAAAGCTTCTGCTTTTGTAAGCGATATTATTTATAACCCGTTGAAGACGAAAATTCTTATGGAAGCAGAGCAAAGTGGTGCGAAAACGCAAAATGGATTGGGGATGTTTGTGAATCAGGCAGCTCTTGCTTTTCAAATATGGACAGGCGTAATGCCCGATACATCTAGAATGGAACAGATTGTGTTAAATAAATTAGGAGGTCAGACATGCTGACAGGTAAACAAAAAAGATTTTTACGATCAAAAGCACATCACTTGAATCCTATTTTTCAAGTAGGAAAAGGTGGAGTAAATGATAATTTAATTAAACAGATTGGTGAAGCATTGGAAGCGCGTGAATTAATTAAAGTGAGCGTTCTGCAAAATTGTGAGGAAGATCGTCACGATGTGTCGGCATCCCTTGCAAAAGGTGCAAGAGCAGAGCTTGTACAAGTTATCGGTAATACAATTGTTTTATATAAAGAATCACGAGAAAATAAGCAAATTCAATTACCATAAGGTGATTGTTATGAAGAAGATTGGAATTTTAGGCGGAACGTTTAACCCTCCGCATATTGGGCATTTAATCATTGCTAATGAAGTGTTAGATGCACTGGAATTAGATGAAATTAGATTTATGCCAAACTATGTTCCTCCTCATAAGGAGCAGACGGAAGAAGTGACCGCTTATGACCGCTTAGCGATGCTTGAGCGTGCACTTTACGATCATCCTTCTTTTATCATTGAAGGAGTAGAAATTGATAGAAAAGGTACTTCTTATACGTTTGATACGATGAAGCTGTTGACAGAACAAGAGCCGGATGCGTCGTTCTATTTTATTATTGGTGCGGATATGATTGAGTACTTACCTAAGTGGCATCGAATTGATGAACTGCTTCAGCTTGTTCACTTCGTTGGTGTGAAGAGACCCAATTATAATGAAGAGACAGAGTATCCGATTATTATGGTGGATGTTCCTCAAATGTTCATTTCGTCTTCCGTGATTCGACGGAAGCTGCGGACAGGAAAAACTGTTAAATATTTAATTCCTGATTCTGTCGTAAACTATATAAAAGGGAATGGTTTATATGAATCGAAATGAAGCTTTACAACTTGTGAAAGCACAGCTGACTGAAAAGCGGTATGTGCATACATTGGGGGTAGCGGAATCAGCCGTAGAGCTTGCTGAACGCTATGGAGCAGATGTAAAAAAGGCAGAGCTTGCCGCCATTTTTCATGATTATGCGAAATTTCGTCCGAAAGAGGAAATGAAGCAAATTATTATGGAGCAAAATATAACAAAAGACTTATTAGAGTATCATTCGGAGTTATGGCATGCACCAGTTGGCGCGTATCTTGTTGAACAGGAAGCAGGCATTACAGACCAAGAAATTTTAGATGCCATTGCTTACCATACATCGGGTCGAATCGGAATGACGCTGCTGGATAAAATCGTGTATTTAGCGGACTATATTGAGCCAGGTCGCTCGTTTCCAGGTGTAGAGGAAGTGAGGAAATTAGCTGAACAAAGTCTCGATGTAGCTGTCATTCAGGCTGTTCGAAATACAATTAATTTTTTAATGACGAAAAAACAAGTAATTTATCCAGCTACATTCCATACGTATAATGACCTCATTAAGAATTTGAAGGAGAAGATGTAATGACTGAAAGAGAACTTCTAGTATTAGCAGCAACAGCAGCAGATGATAAAAGGGCAGAGGATATTGTTGCCTTAAATATGCAAGGAATTTCATTAATCGCTGATTATTTCCTTATTTGTCATGGTAACTCAGAAAAGCAAGTTCAAGCCATTGCGCGTGAAATGAAGGAAAAAGCCGAAGAAGCAGGCGTGAATGTAAAGCGACTTGAAGGGTTTGATGAAGCGAAATGGGTATTAGTCGATATGGGAGACGTTGTTGCTCATATTTTCCATCGTGACGAAAGACTGTACTACAATCTTGAACGTTTATGGGGAGATGCCCCTCGAGAAGATGTACAAAGTGAATTAATGCCATGAGCTACGAACGCTTTGCTTACGTATACGATGAGCTGATGAAAGATGCTCCGTATGAAAAGTGGCTTGCGTTGTTAACAGCAAAGCTTGAGCAATATGGAGTTCAGGGGAAACAGCTGTTGGATCTTGCTTGTGGAACGGGAGAGATGACTATTGAGTTGGCACGAAATGGCTTTCATGTAACGGGTGTTGACTTATCGGATGAAATGCTCCTGGTGGCTCAAGAGAAATCGTCTAAGCAAGGGGTATCCATTCCGTTTTATCAGCAAAACATGGCCGAACTTGAAGGATTGGGCAGTTATGACTGTATCACCATTTTTTGTGATTCACTGAACTATCTTAAAACGGAAAACGAGGTCCTTCAAACGTTTCGCGGTGTATACCACCACTTACGTAAGGGTGGCTTGCTATTGTTTGATGTGCATTCGATTTATAAAATGGAACATATTTTTGATAATAATACATTTGCAGTTAATGAAGAAGAAGTAGCCTATATTTGGAGTTGTTTTCCCGGAGAGGCTCCATATAGTGTTGAACATGATTTGAGTTTTTTTGTACAGGATGCGGAAAGTGGATTGTATGAACGTTTTGATGAGTTTCATTACCAGCGTACGTATATGCCTTCTCAATATAAGGACTGGCTAGAAGAGGTGGGCTTTGAAGTGCTGGAGGTTCTTGCTGATTTTGAGGAAGCGCCTGTCGAAGATCAAGCGGAGCGTATTTTATTTGTAGTAAGAAAATGAAACGGAGACTGACTAAATTTAGTCAGTCTCTTTTCTTAGGAGAAAAACTTTTTTAAAATGAGGGCAGGAGTTCGTCAGTTAGTTGCGAATATTATAATCATATCGAAATTGTTTTTCGATTTCCTCGATGTCTTCATCAAATTTCTCGTGCGTTGCTTTAAATAATTGACCAAGTACCTCGTGTAGTTTTGCTGCCTCTAACACTTTAATCCCTTCGCCTGTAATTC
Source organism: Peribacillus asahii (assembly GCF_004006295.1). Classification (NCBI taxonomy): domain Bacteria; kingdom Bacillati; phylum Bacillota; class Bacilli; order Caryophanales; family Bacillaceae; genus Peribacillus; species Peribacillus asahii. Next base: position 3,612,173 of record NZ_CP026095.1, on the reverse strand, counting down.
CCCCTTTTACACTCACTTTTTCTTGTAAAGTGGGTAATGTGTAAATTCCTTTACTTAATAAATCTCCAAGCCCGATTAACATTTTTTCTGTTAAAATCGTTGCTGTTTTTCTGTCAATTTCCGTTGATTGGCAAGCAGCGTCAATAAACGATTGTGCGAAAAAACTGAAAAAAGCTGGTCCACAACTAACGATATCTGAGCTAACTCTTGTAATATCATTGTTAATGACAACGGGTGTCGAAATCTTTCTTGCTAGTTCATGTAAATAGCTCCTCCACTTTGGCAAACAAGCTTTACTATAGCTTAATAGAGAAACTCCAGAGCAAGCTCGATTAGTGATACTTGGGATAAAACGCGCGCATGAACAAGGAACTTCATGTTCAAGCTGAGCGACTGAGAGTGGACTTGTAATAGAAACAAGTAGTTGGTCTTTGTTTATATATGGTTTAATGACCTGTAATAGGTTGTGAATTTGTAAAGGTTTTACACATATGAAGATGACATCTGCTCGTTTTGCTATATCTACAGCTGTTTCGGTGACTTCGATACAGGCATATTTTTCTTGAAGCGCTAAAGCTTTGGAGAGCGTACGATTTGTAATAAGTAGATTGGCAGGCTCCAATGTCTTGGTTTCCAGCCATGATTCGATTAAGATCGTCCCCATGTTTCCAGTTCCTATGACACCGATTTTCATACTTTCAACTCCCCTCACGTAAAGCGGAACCACTTCTAAACACTATGTAAAATCTGCTTGTATTATTCCGAATATCCATTTTTATAAGGAGAGATAACCTATGGATCTGTTCAGAAAAAAGAAAATGGCGGTTATTTCAGTTGTCATCTTAATTAGTTTTATAAGTTGTTTGATGTTCTTTTTCTCATCGAAACCGCAGGAAGCAGAGCAAGAAAAGATGTTTGTTGAACTGGAGCAACAAGAAGAGCAAGAGGTTGCTCAAGAAATAGATGAGCCAGTCGTTATAAAGGTTGATGTAAAGGGAGCTGTTCAAAGTCCAGGTGTATTTATTGCCGAACCAGGTGATCGAGTAATTGATGTGATTGAAGCGGCAGGTAATTTTAAGAAAGACGCCGATTTAGATAAGGTAAATCTTGCCCAACTCGTAGAAGATCAAATGGTGATTTATGTACCTGCTATAGGAGAAGAAGATATAGGTTTGCCAGAGAGCATAGATGTAATAGGCGGGGGAGCGAAAACAGTGTCAGGTAATGGGGGAACGGATGGTGATAAAGTAAACTTAAATACAGCCACGAAGGAAGAACTAGAGACATTGTCGGGTATAGGTCCAGCAAAATCAACAGCCATTATTGAATATCGAGAAAAGACGGGGAAGTTTGAACAAATTGAAGACTTAAAAAATATTTCAGGAATCGGGGATAAAACATTTGAAAAGCTACAAGATTCGATTACTGTCAAGTAAATGGACTACCCAAATAGACGGGAAGAGAGTAAAATTGAGAGAAAAGATAGTTGGTTAAGGGGAGAACATCATGAATCGAATTAGTTGGGATCAATATTTTATGGCACAAAGTCATTTATTAGCGTTAAGAAGCACATGTACTCGATTAGCGGTTGGCGCAACAATTGTTCGAGATAATCGCATTATTGCGGGGGGGTACAATGGTTCTATTGCTGGTGGGACACATTGTATTGATGATGGCTGTTACGTAATCGATAACCACTGTGTGCGTACGATTCACGCAGAAATGAACGCGATTATTCAATGTGCGAAATTTGGGGTACCGACAGCAAACGCTGAAATTTATGTCACACATTTTCCTTGTTTACAATGCTGTAAGTCGATTATTCAAGCGGGTATTCAAGCTGTTTATTATGCCGAAGATTATAAAAATCACCCATATGCGATTGAATTATTTGAACAAGCGGGCGTGAAGATGGAAAAAGTTAAAATGATTCAGCCGATTGATGTGCACGGCAAACAAAAACAGGACTTTGTCCATTCTCTATTACAGCAATTAGAAGCAACGGGTGTTGGCCAAGAAGAGCTGAGCAAGCTGCAACAAAAAGCGTACCAATTATTTAATGATTAAATAGGAGGTTTGCATGCCGACACACATCCTCTTTTTAGCCGTTTCTGCCACTTTAGGCGTTGCGGCTCATTCTTCTTTTCAAGTGAAGTTTATCCTCTATATTCTCCTCTTTTTTTGTTTTCTTTGCTATCGTTTTAACGGACAGTTAAACATTTTATTGATGAACGGAGTCACCTTGTTAGTATTTTACATGGCAGCCTACTTATCAGATGTGTACCATCAAACAGGATATACAGGTGAGGAGTCAACCTTTGAGATTACGTTTAGTACCCAGCCGAGTGTAGACGGTAATCTGTTAAAAGCCGCTGTGACGACGAGTACAAAGGAAATTCTCCAGTTGCGTTATACCATTCCTTCTGAAATGGAAAAGAAAGCGATTGAAACTAATCTGCAAATTGGTTTGATTTGTCCTGCAACTGGGTCATTACTTGAGCCAGAGCAAAATCGAAATGAAAATAGCTTTAATTATAAACGTTATTTACAACAACAGCATATTTATTGGATTTTAAAAGCGAATTCTATTGTCTGGGCGGATTGTCGTGTAGGAAAAAAATCGATTGTTACAACACTTCAACAGGTGCGGCAAGCGGGCATTACTTATGTGAATGTCCATTTTCCATCTGAAGCGGGCAGCTTTGTTAATGCTCTTTTATTTGGAGATCAAACGTATATTGATGAAGAAATATTAACGAATTATCAACGACTTGGAATTGTTCATCTGCTTGCGATATCTGGTTTGCATGTCAGCTTTTTAACAGGGCTGCTGTTTTATGGAGGGATTCGAATTGGCATAACTCGTGAGAAAATGATGATGGTCATTCTAGTATGTTTACCCATGTACGCGATTTTATCTGGAGCAGCTCCTTCTGTGTTACGAGCCTGTTGTATGGCTATGTTATTTTTTTTGCTCCTTTTGTGGAAAAAGAAGGTGTCAGCTAGTGGAACGATTGGAGTTGTCTATTTACTGCTGCTATTCGTTCAGCCTTCTATGCTCTATAATATTGGCTTTCAGCTTTCATTTGCAGTAACGTTAGCCATTATTATGTCGCTTACGATTGTTCAAAGCTATCCGCAAAAAACGATGCAGCTTCTTATTGTTAGTATTGTGTGTCAATTAGCAGCTGTCCCTATTTTGCTCTATCACTTTTATGAAGTGTCTGTCCTCGGGGTATTGTTGAATGTGCTTTATGTTCCTTTGTATTCCGCCTTTTTGCTCCCCTTTTCTTTAGTTGCTTTTTTTACACACCTTATTTTCCCCTCCATTGGTCAACTGATGATAGCCTTATTAGACCAAATTTTTCTTCTCTGTAATGAGTTGGCTGCTTGTATCTCTCGTTTACCACTGGCGTCGATTGTTTTTGGAAAACCTTTTCCTATTATTATGTTGCTGCTCGTTTTCGTCATTATTTCCTTATTTATTCAATGGGAATCCGCTTCTTTATTTAAAAAGAAAATATCGATAGTGGTTTTAGTATGTATTTTATTCTTTCAATATCATATTCAGAAATTGAATCCTTATGGTGAAGTTGTATTTATTGATATTGGTCAAGGTGATGCAATCTTGATTAAGCTTCCATTTAACCAAGGTAATTATTTAATTGATACAGGTGGAGCGATTACGTTCCCGGTGGCAGAATGGCAAAAGAAGCGTAAAACATATAACACGGGCGAAGATGTTATTCTTCCGTTTTTGAAAAGTAAAGGGATTCATGAAATCGATAAGCTGGTTTTAACCCATCCTGATGCCGATCATATTGGAGGTGCAGCAGAAATAATTAAACATTTTAACGTGAAAGAGGTAGTAATTGGAGAAGGCAGTGAGAGCATGTATCGGGATAAGGAATGGATTAAATGGGCATTAGCCAAACATATTCCGATTTCTACAGTGAAAAGAGGGGATAGTTGGTTGGTTGCTAGTGCTCAATTTTATATTTTGCACCCTTATCAAAAGGACGAAGATGTGAATGAATCGTCTATTGTATTAGCTGCCAAAATGGGCGGGTTAATGTGGTTACTGACGGGAGATGCAGGAGAGGATACGGAACAAGAACTATTGAGGGCTTTTCCAGGGCTTCGAGTGGATATTTTAAAAGCAGGTCATCATGGTAGTAAAACATCTTCGTCAAAAGTTTTTTTGGAGAAGGTTCAACCAAAAGTGGCGATTATTTCAGCAGGGAAAGGGAATCGGTACGGACATCCGCATCATCAAGTAATAGAGGAGATGGAAGCATTACACGTGACGATACTGCGAACAGATCAAAAGGGCGCTATATCTTATAAATATCGTCATGAATCAGGAACCTTTCAAACGGTCTTGCCATAGGATATATCGAGCTGTTCCAACAGAAGAGCAGGCGGGGTCAGCTATAAAAAAGAGACTGCCAGTGCAGCCTCCGCATCATGATTCGAGTGTGCTAGGAGAATACTTAAGATCCGATAGCTTGGATAACAACAGCAATGATGAACATAGTAGCAAAAAATCCAAATGAAACAACGAAACCGATTGCAGAATCAGCTACATCGTCCGTTTTTGATTGGACGTCCTTTTCAAATTCGTTCATTGTCCATCCCTCCTATTTATGGTAATAGTATAAAACATTTCCAAAAATAAATCTACATGGCACAATCTCGATTTCCTATACTGACAAGAGTTGTCACAAATAGTTTGAATGTGTACGGTCAAAATAAATGTACAAACAAGACAGCTTCACCTTTCGCTTTAACCGCTGGATAGGAAAGTAACCCGGGCCTTTCTTAACAGCGTTAATATAGATTGGGCAAACGGCTCTGATGGCAGAGCCGTTCCCTTATAGCTTGTCAAATCGCTCTTTCAGCTATACCATAAGGAATAGAATACATAGAAAAGCGGAATGCCTTGTCAGCTAGGCGTTAGAGCTAGATATAGAAAAGCGAGGACGAGTTCTATTGGTATTAGACGTTTGGAAGAATATAAAAAAAGGGCAATTTTCTCCTGTTTATCTTCTGTATGGAACAGAGGCGTATTTAATAAATGAAACGAAGCAATTATTGCTTGAACACGCATTGCATGAGGATGAGATTGATTTCAACTTTTCACAATTTGATTTGGAGGAAACGCCGATAGAAACAGCTCTTGAGGATGTAGAGACGCTCCCCTTTATGGGAGAGAGGCGTCTTGTTTTCATGCAAAATCCTTTTTTTCTTACAGCAGAAAAGACAAAGTCTAAAGTGGAGCATAACGTGAAGCGGTTAGAAGCGTATTTAGCAGACCCTGCCCCGTATTCCATTGTTGTTTTTACAGCACCGTATGAAAAACTTGATGAACGGAAGAAAATTACGAAAGAATTAAAGCGGAAAGCAACTGTTGTAGAGGCGAAAAAATTAAACGAACATGAATTAAAAAAATGGATTCGGGAACGAACAACTGCAGCTCATGTTGAAATGGAAGAAGCGGCAATTGAACGATTGCTAGAGCTCGCAGGAACAAACTTAATGATGCTTACGAATGAAATTGATAAATTAGTACTATATGTGGAAGGGACGAATCGAATTAACCAAGATATTGTTGAGGAATTAGTCGCTAAATCGTTAGAACAAAATATTTTTACCCTTGTGGATTCAGTGCTGCAGCGAAATGTAGAACGCATGATGACAATTTACCGTGACTTAATGAGACAAAATGAGGAACCGATTAAAATTTTAAGTGTGATGGCTGGACAAGTTCGTTTGATGTATCAAGTAAAAGAGCTTTCACGCCAAGGGTACAGTCAGCAAAAAATAGCGACTGTATTAAAGGTACATCCGTTTCGGGTAAAATTAGCGCAAGAAAAAGTCAATCAATTTCATGAGGGAGAGTTATTACAGTTGATTCGGGAGCTTGCTGATGCGGATTATAAGATGAAAACGGGGCAGGGAGATAAAGTCATGACACTTGAACTATTGCTCTTAAAAATGAAAAGGTAATGAATGATTATGTTTTTTTTCATATAGGATACAAGCGATGTGCGGCTCATTTTAGTACGGCTGAAATGAGCTGCACATCGCTTGATTTGGGTTTGCAAAGAAAAAAGCACCTTGATATTCAAGGTGCTTTAATTTCTTATTTCATTACGCGTTTAGAGCGTTAAGTCTTTTCGCTAAACGAGATTTTTTACGGGCTGCCGCATTTTTATGGATTAATCCTTTAGATGCAGCTTTATCTAATTTCTTAGACGCCGTTAATAAAGCTTCTTTAGCAGCTTCAACGCTTTCACCAGCTAGTGCAACTTCAGCAGTTTTCACAGCAGTACGCATAGTAGATTTTACTGTAGCGTTATGAGCGCGGTTTTTATCGTTTACTTTTACGCGTTTAATAGCAGATTTAATGTTTGGCATTCCGTTCACCTCCTACACAGAAATCGAGATTATATGAACTCGACTTTTCAAATCCATACCAAATAGCACAAGTGATATTGTATCAGAATGTACTACATTATGCAATACTCAGATTGAGAATCGAAAAGGAATTATAGTATCCAAAAAGATTTATCTCGTTATACATGATTGTACCAAAAAAATGAATAATACAAAAGATAAATCGGGCACAATGTTTATAGAGATGATGGAAAATACTAGAGTGAATAAAGTAACACGAGGAGGAAGTCATGAAAAATGAACTAGATTTAAGTCAATACAGTGTGCGAACAGATTTAGCAATTGAAGCCCGTGAACTAGCGCTTGAACATAAAGGGGTTGAAGGAGAAAGGAATATTTCGCAAATAGAAGGCGTCATTATTAAGGAAAGAGAAATTGATGATATAAAAGTAGCATTAGTAGAAGTGACAGAAGCAGGGGAGAAGGAAATTGGTAAGAAAAAAGGGAGTTATTTAACAATTGAAGTACAAGGTATTCGTGAGCAAAATACAGAAGTTCAACAAAAGGTTGAAAAAGTATTAGCAACTGAATTTTCTCATTTTTTAACAAGGAATAATATTTCGAAAGAGAGCAGCTGTCTAGTTGTAGGGCTTGGAAATTGGAATGTGACGCCGGATGCACTAGGACCGGCAGTTGTTGAGAATCTAGTAATAACGCGGCATTTATTTGAGTTGCAGCCGCATGCCGTAGAGGAAGGTTTTCGTTCAGTCAGCGCAATTTCTCCAGGGGTTATGGGGATTACGGGCATTGAAACGAGCGATATTATTCTTGGTGTGATTGAAAAAAGTAAGCCTGACTTTCTCATTGTTATTGATGCGCTAGCAGCTCGTTCTATTGAAAGAGTAAACTCAACCATTCAAATTTCGGATACTGGCATTCATCCTGGGTCCGGTGTAGGTAATAAGCGAAAGGAATTGAGTCAGGAAACACTTGGTATTCCTGTCATTGCAATAGGCATTCCAACTGTGGTCGATGCCGTTTCTATTACGAGTGATGCAATCGATTTTATTTTAAAGCATTTTGGCAAAGAGTTAAAAGAAGGAGATCGTCCATCCCGTTCGCTTGCACCAGCGGGTTTTAGCTTTGGTAAACGAAAGAAACTGACGGAGGAAGATTTACCAGGTGAACAAGAACGTCAAACATTTTTAGGGATTGTCGGCGGCCTGTCGGATGAAGAAAAACGAAAACTCATTTACGAAGTGTTGTCACCTATTGGTCATAATTTAATGGTTACTCCAAAGGAAGTGGATGTATTTATAGAAGATATGGCTAATTTAATTGCCAATGGTTTAAATGCAGCGTTGCATGAATCTGTGAATCAAGACAATGCAGGTTATTATACACGTTGAATCTATTTTTTTGTCGAGCTCCAGGCGCCGTCTGTCCAAGGCCGGCATCAATCGCTTCGGCAGGCAAAGAATATCTGCCAGCCGCGTGCCTTATGCTTGTTGCCGATAAGCGGGCGCCTTACGCTTTTCTAATCTGCCGAAAAATGGTGTTCTACCCTCTCTAGTAAAATCATATTTATGAAGTAGCAAGCGATAGAGAGGGTGAAAGAATGAAAAGAAGATATTCGACAGAAATCATTACCGTGATTCATGGTTCAACAATTATAAAAAGCTTTTTCATTGTATTTTCCTTACTTCTTTTTGTATTTTCCTTAAGTGCGGTGATGACTTCGTTAAAGCCGGAATATCGACTATCCTCGAAGTCTGTTCATACTGTCACCAATCAGTTTACGGGTAAAATGTTATTTTCCTTGTTGGCGAATGAGAATCATTACTTTTTTTCTGTGTTACCGAAAGAAAAAGAAGCATCAGGTCTTTCTAAGGGCCTGTTAAAATTATCCACAAATATTTCCCTTGATGATCCACGAAGCTTGCTTGGACGAGAATTGCCGGGCTTCTCTATTTTTGATAATGAAATTTTAGTAGCAGGTGAAGGAACGGATTATACAAATATGCCGTACGAATCGTCTCCTCCTATTGATGTCTTGAATGAAGAGCGAGATGCGGACTTGCAAAATGTCGATGGAATCAAAGAGCCGCAAGCAGATACGAAAGAAACACCTGCTCAGACGACCAATGGTAGAAAGGTTGTTCATATTTATCAAAGTCATAACAGGGAATCGTTTTTACCTTATTTGAAAGGAGTTACGGACCCTAATTTAGCTCACCATTCTCAAATTAATATTACGAAGCTGGGGATGAAATTACAGGCTGATTTAGTGGACAAGGGAGTCGGAGCTTTCCATGATACAACGGATATTATGGCTAATTTAAATAAAAAGGGTCTGACGTATCCTAAATCCTATCAAGAATCGCGACTAGCCATTCAAGCAGCTAAAGCAGAAAATAAAGATCTAGAATACTTTATCGATATTCATCGAGATTCCCGTAGAAAGAAAGATACAACCGTCACTTTAAAAGGAAAATCGTATGCCAAAATCGCCTTTGTTGTGGGGCGGAACAATCCAAATTATGAAAAAAACGCAGCGCTTGCAACAAAACTTCATAACGCGTTGCAAAAAAAATATCCGGGAATCTCCCGAGGGGTTATGAAACAAGGCGGTGCTGGGCATAACGGAGTATATAACCAAGATATTTCTTCAAATGCAATGCTGATTGAAATAGGCGGAGTAGATAATACATTTGAAGAGATGTATTTAACAGTAGATGCTTTTGCGGATGTATTTAGTGAATATTATTGGGAGGCAAAAGCGGTGGATAATGTGAAAGGTGATTCAGAAGCGCAGTAACAGAAAGGAGCTCCACTCATGGTTCGATTTACATTAAAATGTACGTTTGTTCTACTTGTCTTATTTTTAGGTGTCCTAATTGGCATGCAGACAGCAAACGATGGGATTAAGAAAATGAAAGGATACGATGATCCTGCGTTGGCAAGTGCTTTTGAAGTAAATCAATCCGACCAAGGTGAGATGGAGGCGTCGGTTCTTGGTGAGAAAGTAACAAGTCATGATTTAGAAAAGAAAAAGGAACGATTAGAAGAAATGAAAGCTTATAATGTTTTTTCTACAATTGGCAAAAAGCTTGGAGACGCTTTAACAAGTTTTGTAAACAGCATAATCGATTTGCTGTAAGGGAGCATAAAAAGAAAATGATATCTAAAAAACGAGCATTCCGCATAAACTGTAGAGATTCAAGCTGAATTCAACAATCCCCCATGTTGAGTTCGGCTTTTTTTAATGACTTTATTATATTTTAAATTCACCATGTTCTATTACACAGATTTATTTAGAGGTAAAGGGGGATTTTATTAGCAACTCGACAAATTTCTTCAAGAAGAGGAGTTGTTGTCACTCTTTTATTGAATCTTGCATTTTCTATTGATATAATTAAAATTAGTGTATTGTGTCGATAAGTAGGAGTGAAACGTTATGAATAGAGAAGAGAAATTAAAAAGACAATCGAAAATTCGTAACTTTTCCATCATTGCTCACATTGACCATGGTAAATCAACTTTGGCGGATCGTATTTTAGAAAAAACGAACGCATTGCAGCAACGCGAGATGAAGAATCAGTTGCTAGATTCTATGGATTTAGAGCGTGAACGGGGAATTACGATTAAATTGAATGCTGTTCAATTAAAATATAGAGCAAAAGATGGCGAAGAGTATATTTTCCATCTAATTGATACACCGGGACATGTCGATTTCACCTATGAGGTATCGCGAAGCCTAGCTGCCTGTGAAGGGGCGATTCTTGTTGTGGATGCGGCTCAGGGAATTGAAGCGCAAACGTTAGCGAATGTATATTTGGCGCTCGATAATAACCTTGAAATCCTTCCGATTATTAATAAAATTGATTTACCAAGTGCTGACCCAGAGCGAGTTCGTAATGAAATTGAAGAAGTGATTGGTTTAGACGCTTCTAATGCGGTACTAGCTTCGGCAAAAGCAGGTATCGGAATTGAAGATATTTTAGAGCAAGTTGTTGAATTAGTTCCACCGCCACAAGGCGATCCTGATGCTCCGTTAAAGGCGCTTATTTTTGACTCGTTATTCGATGCGTATCGTGGGGTTGTTGCCTATATTCGAGTTGTTGAAGGCTCTGTTAAAGTGGGCGATAAAATTAAAATGATGTCTACAGGAAAAGAGTTTGACGTAACAGAAGTCGGTGTATTCAATCCTAAAGCTCAGCTTCTTGATGAGTTAAACGTTGGGGATGTAGGGTTTTTAACCGCTTCGATTAAAAATGTGAGTGACACAACAGTCGGGGATACAATTACAAGTGCGAAGAATCCAGCGAGTGAGCCTTTAGCTGGCTACCGTAAAATGAATCCGATGGTATATTGTGGTTTATATCCAATTGATGCATCGAAATTTAATGATTTACGTGATGCACTAGAAAAATTAGAATTAAATGATTCAGCGCTGCAGTTCGAACCAGAGACATCACAAGCGTTAGGTTTCGGCTTCCGCTGTGGTTTCCTAGGGCTTCTTCATATGGAGATTATCCAAGAGCGAATTGAACGTGAATTCAAAATCGATTTGATTACAACAGCACCAAGTGTTATTTACGATGTTATCAAAACGGATGGTACACTGGTGAAAGTGGATAATCCTTCTAATATGCCAGATCCTCAGAAAATCGAGCGTGTGGAAGAACCGTACGTGAAAGCTACGATGATGGCACCGACAGAGTTTGTAGGAGCTATTATGGAGATTTGTCAAAACAAACGAGGAAATTTCATTGATATGCAATACATTGACGAAACACGTGTGAGCATTCATTATGAAATTCCACTATCGGAAATCGTCTATGACTTTTTCGATCAATTGAAGTCGAACACAAGAGGGTATGCGTCATTTGACTATGAATTAATTGGTTATCAGCCTTCGAAGCTTGTGAAGATGGATATTTTATTAAATGGTGAAACAGTCGATGCTCTAAGCTTTATCGTGCATAAAGATTTTGCGTATGAACGCGGTAAGGTCATTGTAGATAAGCTGAAAACGTTAATTCCAAGACAGCAATTTGAAGTGCCGATTCAAGCGGCAATTGGACAAAAAATCATTGCCCGTTCAACAATTAGTGCGATGCGTAAAAACGTATTGGCGAAATGTTACGGTGGGGATATTTCCCGTAAGCGTAAATTGTTAGAAAAGCAAAAAGAAGGTAAAAAGCGGATGAAGCAAGTAGGTTCTGTTGAAGTACCGCAAGAAGCCTTCATGGCTGTATTAAAAATGGATGATACAACTCCAAAAAAATAAATGATAGATAGAAAAAAGAGGATAGATTCGGTTCTAGCCTCTTTTTTCTATCCGAACATGATAAAGGTAGTGAACATAATGATTAAGAGTGCTTATATTCATATTCCGTTTTGTGAGCATATATGCCACTACTGCGACTTTAATAAAGTGTTTTTACAAGGTCAGCCGGTAGATGAATATATACAGATGTTAAAGGAAGAAATGAGGTTTCAGCTTGCGGCATATCCTACAGATGAATTAAAGACGATTTTTGTTGGTGGAGGTACCCCGACGTCGCTTAACGAAAAACAACTAGCGATTCTTTGTGAAACGATTGATGAGATGCTGCCGCTAAACAAACAATTTGGAGAATATACATTTGAAGCAAACCCTGGAGATTTATCAAGAGAGAAGTTGGAGATTTTATATAACGCTGGAGTGAATCGTCTCAGTTTTGGGGTGCAAAGCTTCAATGATCAACTATTGCAGAAAATTGGTCGTACACATCGTGCTGCTGATGTGTATGAAACGATTGAACTTGCTCAAAAAGTGGGATTCTCGAATATTAGTATCGATTTAATTTATGGATTGCCGGGACAAACGATGGAAGATTTTCAAGATACGCTGAACCGAGCGTTAGCTCTTGATCTACCTCATTATTCTAGCTATTCCTTAATTGTTGAACCCAAGACGGTTTTCTATAATCTAATGCAAAAAGGGAGGTTAAATCTGCCTCCGCAGGAACTTGAGGCATCCATGTATGAGCGAGTGATGGAAGTGATGGAACGTCATGGATTGCATCAATATGAAATTAGCAATTTTGCTAAAACTGGTTTTGAAAGTCAGCATAATTTAACCTATTGGAATAATGCTGAATACTACGGGATTGGTGCGGGTGCACATGGATATACGCAAGGAAAAAGGATAGCCAATTACGGTCCATTGAAGAAGTATATAACACCCCTTCAAGCAGGTAAGCTTCCTGTTTTAGAGGAGCATCTGGTTTCATTAGGTGAACAAATGGAAGAGGAAATGTTTTTAGGATTAAGAAAAACAGAAGGTGTTGCACTTGAACCATTTAAAGAGAAGTATTTTGTCGAAATGGAAGAGGTTTTCTCGCAACCCCTTAAACAGCAAGTGGAGAAAGGGCTGCTCACTATTGAGGATGGCTTCGTCCGGTTGACGAAACAAGGCAGGTTACTTGGGAATGAAGTATTCCAGGCTTTTTTAGGAATTGTTGAAAATTCCTAATCGAATTTATCTCGCTCTAAACGGTTTTTTTCGTTGACATCAATAGCTTCATTTGATAATTTATTAATATATTAGCACTCATTGATGTAGAGTGCTAACAGAGGTGATCATATATGCTAACTGATCGTCAATTATTAATTTTACAAGTAATTATCGAAGATTTTATCCAATCTGCGCAACCAGTTGGGTCGCGAAGTTTGTCGAAAAAAGAAGAAATTTCTTTTAGCTCAGCGACGATTCGTAATGAGATGTCCGACCTTGAGGAACTAGGATTTATAGAAAAAACACATACGTCTTCAGGGCGTGTGCCATCTGAATTAGGGTACCGTTACTATGTGGATCACCTGCTTTCACCTCAAGCGTTAAAGAAAAATGAGATGCAGTTGTTAAAGTCTGTTTATGCTGGGCGTATTTATGAGCTGGAAAAGGTCGTTCAAAAAGCGGCGAAGATTCTTTCTGAATTGACGAATTATACGGCCATTGTTCTCGGTCCGAAAGTAAAGGATCATAGGCTTAAAAAAATCGAAATTGTTCCTTTGAATTCAGAAACAGCTATTGCAATTATTATTACAGATACAGGGCATGTTGAAAATCAGTTAATTACTTTACCATCATCGATTGATATGAGTGAAATCGAGAAAATGGTTAATATTTTGAATGATCGTTTAACAGGTGCTTCTATGTCTGATTTAAAAGATAAGATTTATAAAGAAGTGGCTGTTTTGCTAAGTCAACATATTCGTAACTACGGAGCACTTGTATCTACCCTTGCGGAGTCTTTAACATCGACAAAGCCTGAAAAGTTATTTTTCGGCGGGAAAACGAATATGTTTCGACAGCCAGAATTCCATGATATTCATAAAATTCATTCGTTGATGTCGATGATTGAGCAAGAACAAGGGTTTTACGAGTTGATTAAACAAAACCCGGCAGGCATTAATGTTAAAATTGGACGTGAGAATCAAATATCGGCTCTTGAGGATTGTAGCTTAATTACAGCAACTTATTCCATTGGAGCGGATCAAGTAGGTACTTTGGCTATTTTAGGGCCGACACGAATGGAATATTCGAGGGTCATATCCTTGCTATCTACGTTTTCTACTGATTTAACTGCTTTGCTTACAAAGTTGTATCAAAAACCATAACAACGGCAATATTGATAGAGGGCAAGAGGGGATTTGTGCCCTCTATGATTGCGCGATTTGAAACATGTAAATACTCTTTTAGGGAGGTGAAATTTGTGACAGAAAACAAAAATAATGAGCAAACGATAGAAAAGGAAACAGCTGAAGAAACAGTCGTTGAGGAGGTTTTTGCTGAAGAGGCAGAACAAACTTCTGAGGAAACGGAAGTAGATGAACTTCAAGCTGCACAACAAAAAATCGCTGAACTAGAAGCTAAGATCGAAGAAATGGATAACCGTTATCTTCGTCTTCAAGCGGATTTTGATAATTCACGCCGTCGTGCCAAGTTAGATATGGAAGCGGCTCAAAAATATAGAGTTCAAAGTCTTGCTACAGATTTACTGCAAGCTCTTGATAACTTTGAAAGAGCGACAAAAATTGAAGCAGACAATGAACAAACAAAGTCTTTACTTCAAGGTGTAGAAATGATTTATAACGGAATTGTTGAAGCGTTGAAAAAAGAAGGCGTTGAGGCGATTGAAGCTGTCGGTCAAGAGTTTGATCCACACTTACACCAAGCTGTTATGCAAGTTCAGGATGAAAACTTTGGTTCTAATATTGTTGTAGAAGAGTTCCAAAAAGGATATAAACTGAAAGACCGCGTCATTCGTCCAGCGATGGTAAAAGTAAACGAATAAACGCTTACATATAGTAGGAGGTAATAAAAATGAGCAAGATTATTGGTATTGACTTAGGTACAACAAACTCATGTGTATCTGTACTCGAAGGTGGAGAACCGAAAGTAATTCCAAACCCGGAAGGTAACCGTACTACTCCATCTGTTGTTTCATTTAAAAATGGTGAAAGACAAGTTGGGGAAGTAGCGAAACGTCAAGCAATTACAAACCCAAATACGATTATCTCTATTAAACGTCATATGGGTACAAACCATAAAGTAACAATTGAAGGAAAAGAATACTCTCCGCAAGAAGTATCTGCAATCATCCTTCAATATTTAAAATCTTATGCAGAAGAGTATCTTGGTGAAAAAGTAACGAAAGCGGTTATTACAGTACCTGCATACTTTAACGATGCTGAGCGCCAAGCAACTAAAGATGCTGGTCAAATTGCTGGTCTTGAAGTAGAACGTATTATTAATGAGCCAACAGCTGCTGCTCTTGCATACGGTTTAGATAAAACGGATGAAGATCAAACGATTCTTGTATTTGACCTTGGTGGTGGTACGTTTGACGTATCTATCATGGAACTTGGCGATGGTGTATTTGAAGTTAAGTCAACTGCCGGTGATAACCGTCTAGGTGGGGATGACTTTGACCAAGTAATTATCGACTACTTAGTAGCTGAATTTAAAAAGGAAAATGGAATCGATCTTTCACAAGACAAAATGGCTGTTCAACGCTTGAAAGATGCAGCTGAAAAAGCGAAGAAAGATCTTTCTGGTGTAGCTTCTACACAAATTTCATTACCATTCATTACAGCAGGAGAGGCTGGTCCACTTCACTTAGAAGTAACGTTAACTAGAGCGAAATTCGATGAATTATCTGCTGGATTAGTAGAACGTACAATGGGTCCAACTCGTCAAGCATTAAAAGATGCTGGTCTTTCTGCATCTGAAATCGATAAAGTGATTCTTGTTGGTGGATCAACACGTATCCCTGCTGTACAGGAAGCCATCAAAAAAGAATTAGGTCAAGAGCCATCTAAGGGTGTAAACCCTGATGAAGTTGTTGCAATGGGTGCAGCGATTCAAGGTGGCGTGTTAACAGGAGATGTAAAAGATGTTGTTCTTCTTGATGTAACACCACTTTCTCTTGGTATTGAAACAATGGGCGGCGTATTTACAAAATTAATCGATCGTAATACAACAATCCCAACAAGTAAATCACAAGTATTCTCAACAGCTGCTGATAACCAAACAGCTGTAGATATTCATGTACTTCAAGGTGAACGTCCAATGGCAAGCGACAACAAAACGCTTGGTCGTTTCCAATTAAGCGACATTCCACCAGCACCACGCGGTATTCCGCAAATTGAAGTATCATTTGATATCGATAAAAATGGTATCGTAAGTGTTCGTGCGAAAGATCTTGGTACAAACAAAGAGCAAACAATCACGATTAAATCATCTTCAGGTTTATCTGAGGAAGAAATCGAACGTATGGTACGTGAAGCAGAAGAAAATGCTGAAGCGGATCAACAACGTAAAGAAGAAGTAGAGCTTCGTAACGAAGCGGATCAACTTGTCTTCCAAACAGAAAAAACATTAAAAGACTTGGAAGGAAAAGTGGACGAAGCGGAAGTTGCAAAAGCAAATGAAGCAAAAGATGAATTGAAAGCTGCAATCGAGAAAAACGAATTAGAAGAAATCCGTGCGAAAAAAGATGCACTTTCTGAAATCGTTCAAAACTTAACAATGAAGCTTTATGAAGAAGCAGCAAAAGCTCAACAAGCAGCTCAAGAAGGCGGAGCACAAGACCCTGCTGACGATAATGTGGTAGATGCTGAATTTACAGAAGTTAAAGATGACGATAAAAAATAATTAAGCTTTACTAAAGGCGATGTATTATTTGCCTAAGTGTACGAAAAAAGTCAAAGTCAGGTTTTCTTGACTTTGGCTTTTTTTGAATCGGAAAAGTGAATGAGGCACCCTATGCTTTTCTTATTGTCTAGCTTCACCGGCCTAGCTCACTGTGAAAAAGATAAGAGTCACCAAAAGGCAAAGAACGCCTTTATGGGCCTCTTCCTATTTTCTTCGTGAGCTGACCAAGCCGGTTACACTTTTCTTATTGTCTAGCTCCGGTGGCTAGCTCGCTGTGAAAAAGATAAGAGCCACCAAAAGGCAAAGAACGCCTTTATGGGCCTCTTCCTATTTTCTTCACGAGCTGTTCGAGCCACCTATGCTTTTCTTATTGCTTTACAGCTTGAATCAGTGATAATATAAAATTTATGTGAAACGAATCGGGAGTGGATAAACTATGAGTAAACGCGATTACTACGAGGTGCTTGGTGTTTCCAAAAGCGCATCGAAAGACGAAATTAAAAAAGCGTATCGAAAACTCTCCAAACAATATCATCCTGATATTAATAAGGAACCAGATGCGGCGGATAAGTTTAAGGAAATTAAGGAAGCTTATGAAGTATTAAGCGATGAACAGAAAAAAGCGCATTATGACCAATTTGGTCATACGGATCCTAATCAAGGCTTTGGTGGGTTTGGAGGCCAAGATTTTGGTGGTTTCGGCGGGTTTGAAGATATTTTTAGCACGTTTTTTGGCGGTGGTGGCGGACGTCGACGTGACCCTAACGCTCCACGTCAAGGAGCCGATTTACAATATACGATGACGTTATCTTTCGAGGAAGCGGCTTTTGGTAAAGAAACGGAAATCGAAATTCCACGTGAAGAAAACTGCGGTACATGTAGCGGTACGGGGGCTAAACCAGGAACGAAAGTTGAGACATGTTCACAATGTCATGGCTCAGGTCAAATTAATGTAGAACAAAACACTGCTTTTGGCCGTGTTGTGAATCGTCGAACATGTAACGTGTGTAGAGGAACAGGTAAACATATTCCTAATAAATGTACGACGTGCAGCGGAATAGGTAAAATTAAAAAACGTAAAAAAATTCAAGTTAAAGTGCCGGCAGGAATCGATGATGGTCAACAACTTCGCGTATCAGGCCAAGGGGAGCCAGGTGTTAACGGCGGTCCAGCGGGTGATTTATATGTTGTCTTCCATGTTCGAGATCATGAATTTTTTGAGCGCGATGGGGACGATATTTACTGCGAAATGCCAATTACATTCGCACAAGCTGCATTAGGTGATGAAATAGAAGTACCGACTTTACATGGTAAGGTGAAATTGAAAGTTCCAGCAGGCACACAAACAGGAACTCGTTTCCGTTTAAAAGGAAAAGGTGTTTCAAATGTAAGAGGGTATGGGCAAGGCGATCAACATGTGGTCATCCTGGTCGTAACACCGAAAAAATTAACAGAAAAACAAAAGCAGCTTCTTCGTGAATTTTCCGAAATTAGCGGTGAATCACCAGATGAACAAGAAGATGGTTTCTTTTCAAAATTAAAAAGGGCCCTTAAAGGCGAGTAATAGAATTGGGAGTTGGTAGATATGAAGTGGTCGGAAATTGCAATCCATACAACAAATGAAGCGGTTGAACCTGTTTCGAATATTCTTCATGAGGCAGGTGCAAGCGGTGTTGTCATTGAAGATCCTCTAGAATTAATCAAAGAACGGGAAAATGTCTTTGGTGAAATCTACCAGCTGAATCCAGCTGATTATCCGGATGAAGGTGTGCTTGTAAAAGCATACTTGCCGGTCAATAGCTTTTTAGGTGAAACAGTTGAAGAGATTAAATTAGCGATTAATAACTTGCTTTTATTTGATATCGACCTTGGTCGAAATGCGGTTTCTATTAGTGAAGTAAATGAAGAAGAATGGGCAACGGCTTGGAAAAAGTACTATAATCCGGTTAAAATTTCAGAACGTTTTACGATTGTTCCAACGTGGGAAGAATATGAACCAGTCAGCAGTGATGAGCTCATTATCGAACTAGACCCTGGTATGGCTTTTGGTACAGGTACGCACCCAACAACGGTTATGTGTATTCAAGCGTTAGAGCGGACGGTGCAAAAAGGCGATTTAGTAGTTGATGTTGGAACAGGTTCAGGTGTATTGAGTATTGCTGCGGCATTATTAGAAGCTAAACAAGTTCAGGCACTTGATTTAGATGAGGTAGCGGTTCGCTCTGCGAATATTAATGTGAAATTAAATAAAGTGCAAGAGCGTGTACATGTTTCACAAGGCAATTTATTGGATGGAGTAGAGGAACAAGCGGATATTGTCGTTGCCAATATTTTAGCAGAAGTCATTATGCGTTTTACGGATGATGTAGCAAAAGTTGTAAAGCCGGGCGGTTATTTCGTTGCTTCTGGAATTATTCAACCTAAGAAAGATGATGTAAAAGCAGCGATTGTAGCATCAGGTTTTACGATTGAAGAAACGATTCAAATGGAAGACTGGGTTGCAATTATTGCCAAAAGAAATGCATAATATGAGGAAGTGGCGCTGTAACAGCGCCATTTTCTTAAGGGTTAGAGGTGTTGAAGTGTGCAGCGATATTTCCTTGAAAATAAACAAGTTAATGAGCAGAACATTAGGATTACAGGTGATGATTATCATCATATTACACGAGTTATGCGAATGGAGCCTGGTGCAGAAATTATCGTTGTCAATAAAGATGGACAAACAGCTATTGCGAAAATTTCAGAAATTACCAATGATGCAGTAGTTGGAGCTGTTATAGAATGGAAGAATGAAGAAAAGGAATTACCAGTTCACGTAACCATCGCGAGCGGTCTGCCAAAAGGGGATAAGCTAGACTATATTGTTCAAAAAGGAACCGAATTAGGTGCCCTAGAGTTTATCCCTTTTATTGCGGCTCGTTCAGTGGTAAAATGGGACAGCAAAAAGGCTAGTAAAAAAATTGAACGCTTGCAAAAGATTGCGAAAGAAGCAGCAGAACAGTCACATCGCTCTGTATTGCCTGCTGTCAAAGAACAAATGACAGTTTCGCAATTGATTCAGTATGCGAAAAACTTTGATTACAAACTTATTGCTTTTGAAGAAGAAGCCAAACGTGGTGAAACAGCCAGGCTTGCGAAAGTATTAACGGAAGCAAAACGAGGACAGTCTATTCTTTTTGTTTTCGGTCCTGAAGGTGGATTGACTACAGAGGAAGTAGAGAAGCTAAGTGAGGCAGGATTTGCTGCTTGCGGTTTAGGTCCAAGAATTTTAAGAACAGAAACAGCACCATTGTATGCTCTTGCTGCTGTTTCTTATCATGTAGAATTATTGAGGTGATGAAAATGTCTTCGGTCGCTTTTCATACATTAGGATGTAAAGTAAACCATTATGAAACAGAAGCCATTTGGCAATTATTTAAATCAGCAGGTTATGAACGGGTTGAGTTTGAAAGCATGGCAGACGTATATGTTATTAACACATGTACGGTTACGAATACAGGTGATAAGAAAAGTCGCCAAGTAATTCGTCGCGCCGTTCGTAAAAATCCAGACGCAGTCATTGCTGTAACAGGCTGTTATGCGCAAACGTCTCCAGCTGAAATTATGGCCATTCCAGGTGTAGATATTGTAGTAGGTACTCAAGATCGTGTGAAGATGCTTGACTATATTGAACAATACAAAGAAGAACGTGAGCCGATTAATGCAGTCGGTAATATTATGAAAAATCGTGTGTACGAAGAATTGGATGTGCCAGCATTCACAGATCGTACACGTGCATCGCTGAAAATTCAAGAGGGCTGCAATAACTTCTGTACATTTTGTATTATTCCTTGGGCGCGCGGTTTAATGCGTTCACGCGATCCAAAAGAAGTTATTCATCAAGCACAACAGCTTGTTGAGGCAGGGTATAAAGAAATCGTCTTAACAGGGATTCATACAGGCGGTTATGGTGAAGATATGAAAGACTATAACTTGGCGATGCTTTTACGTGAATTAGAAGAACAAGTAGAAGGGTTGAAACGTATTCGTATTTCTTCTATTGAAGCAAGTCAAATTACAGATGAAGTAATTGAAGTGTTAGCGAATTCGAAAAAAGTTGTAAACCATTTGCATATTCCGATTCAATCTGGTTCTGATACAGTATTGAAACGAATGAGACGTAAATATACAATGGAATTCTTTGCAGACCGCTTAGTAAAGCTAAAAAAGGCCTTACCTAATCTTGCGGTAACATCCGATGTCATTGTAGGCTTCCCTGGTGAAACAGAAGAAGAGTTTATGGACACATATAACTTTATTAAAGAGCATAAATTTTCTGAGCTTCACGTTTTCCCGTATTCAAAGCGAACAGGTACTCCAGCAGCAAGAATGGATAATCAAGTGGATGAAGAAATCAAAAATGAACGAGTACATCGTCTTATAGAGCTTTCGAATCAACTAGCTAAAGAATATGCATCGCAGTTTGAAGGAGAAGTGCTTGAAGTGATTCCTGAAGAACAGCTAGAAAATGGCTTGTTTGAAGGATATACAGACAACTATTTAAAAGTTCAGTTTGAAGCAACAGAAGAAATGGTTGGACAAATTGTGAAAGTGAAAATTACGAAAGCCGGCTATCCATATAATGAAGGGCAATTCGTAACAGTCATGAAAGATTTTCCAATTCAACAAGTAGTAAATGGGTAAGACAGCGATTTTTCGCTGTCTTTTTATTAGTAGAGTTTTCTCTGTTTTCATGATTAGCAGCCTCAAAAAAGTTATCTCAATTAAGTGTATATCTTCTAAATAACTGAAGTATGTTATGATAAAAGATAGTATAACAAAGTCTCTTTATTTGAAAGGAGAATCACCTATGACGGTTGAAATAGCCAGTCTTATTGATCATACACTATTAAAAGCGGATGCTACAAAAGAACAAATAGAAGTATTATGTAAAGAAGCAAAAGAATATAAGTTTGCTTCTGTTTGCGTGAATCCTACTTGGATAAAGTATTCAAGTGAGCTGCTCCAAGGTTCAACTGTAAAGGTATGTACGGTAATTGGCTTTCCATTAGGTGCCAATACGCCGGAAGTAAAGGCTTTTGAAACAGTAAATGCTATTGAAAATGGTGCACAAGAAGTGGACATGGTCATTAATATTGGGGCGTTAAAAGATCAAAATGATGAATTAGTTGAACGTGATATTCGTGCTGTTGTAGATGCGGCGAAAGGCAAAGCGCTAACGAAAGCAATTATTGAAACATCGCTATTAACAAAAGAAGAAAAAGTACGCGCGTGTGAGCTTGCGGTAAAAGCAGGAATCGATTTTGTTAAAACATCGACAGGGTTTTCAACAGGTGGAGCAACTGTTGAGGATGTCGCTTTAATGAGAGCCACTGTAGGGTCTGGTATTGGCGTTAAAGCATCAGGCGGTGTTCGGAATACAAAGGATGCCCAGGATGTCATTGCAGCAGGGGCAACGCGTATTGGCGCAAGTGCCGGTGTCGCTATTGTGAATGGATTAACAGCTAAAACGGATTATTAAGTGAGTGTGTTTTTGGAATGTCATATAAAAAAGGAGAAGAGAGCGGTAACTGCCTCTTCTCCTTTTTCTTCATAGGAGATTGTGAAATCCCTGTAAATTGGGGTGAATGTCTCGACCTAAACGTAAGTGTCTAGTCTCCCGAAGTCGCGATTTGCTCGGCCAGTGAAGTCAAGAAACAACTGCACCTTTGGGTTTGTGACCAAGGTGCTTCTGTGTTTTACTGGCTAACCCTCATTACTTTGGATGGTTTATTTCCTGCTTTGTTTATTGCATATACTTTAATGGTAGTTTTAACTTTGAAGAATTAAATGGTTTGCTATTCATCTCATTGATTGAAGCGGTTCCGCTTACTTCATATCCTGCTAAAATCAATGGCTTTAGAGTTGGGCTCATGTGTGCGGGGATGAATTCAAGTCCCTCGGGTGAAACATCGCCTGCGATACTTTGGCTAAAATCTCTCGTATTTAAATAATTTACAAATACAGGATTAGTCGGATCAGAAATATCATAGGTCATGATTCCGCCAATTCGTTCAAGTCCAATAAATGCGAATAATTTACCATCGACTTTTCCAATCTTTATATCTTCCGGCTCTGGCCCCTTTTTAACGCTTCTTTTATCCATTATATTATCGTCATTCGACCAGTTAAAATAGTTTGGATATCGTTGAGCTGTAATGCTTTCGAAGTCACTGCCACTGTCAAAAACCAATTCCATTGTATCAGCTTTCCAGATAGAGAAGGAGCGTCCGCCATAAGTATAAACGGCATCATTTCCCATGTCTTGAATGACCTCTAATTTGTTATAAGCTGAATCATTTTTCATCATTTCTAGTTTATTTTCAGCTTCCTGTTTTGTCATGCCTTGAAATGTACCTTCTCTAATAGTGATTGTATCTTTTATGTCCTTAAATTCTGAGACATTTACGAATTCCTCCCATTCTGTAGCATCTCCTTCATTCGCTGTTATGAGATAGCTGATACCATTGATAGTTACTTCAGCAATAGAGTCTGGCATATAGGCCCCTAGTATAGGTAAAGTAGTAATATTGATTTTGTCATCTCTTGCTGCATCCAATGCATTCTGAGGTAAAGAATGATCTTTAAAACCTAAGGATTTCACAGATTGTACTTTTCCTTTCTTTATATCAATAGTTGCAACTGCATTGTTTTCTTGAAGTGTGACATATGCTTTTTTGTTATTAGCGGACAATGCAATATATTCTGGTTCTAAATCTTTAATAGCGTTTTGTTTCTCTGCCTTATTTCGTATATATACATCGTCAGCAATGACTTTAGTATCATTAAACTTAACTTGCTTTGTTTTTCCAGATGGATACTGAACAATAGTGACTGAACCTTCGGGATCTATTCCATTTACTAGGCCTTTTCTTGGTTCGCCTTCATCTGCGGTTAAAATATAGGAGCCATCTTTACTCATTTTAATCATGTCAGGCTGAACACCAGTATGAAAAGTTTTTAGAACCTTTCCTGTATAGTCCATCACGACAATCTTTCCGCTTTTTGTATAATCCTTTTCTTGAACAGCAGCAACAATCACTTTCTTTTTTGTATTAATATCAATGCTTGTTAAATCTCCGTACGTAAAAGATTTTGTATTAACAGCTTTGGCGATATCGATTGATTTTTCTTTTGCTAATGATTGACCTCTATTGGAAGTCAAGTTTTTTAAGCTAACGATATCAAGCGTTTGTGTTTTTCCATTAACGAGGTAAAACTTTTTATTATCGGGATTGTACTTAATAATTTCGGCTACTCCACCTTCTTCGTCCGTAGCCCCAGTACTATAACCAGCGATTTTCGAAATTTCTAGTGTGTTATTGAAACTTGTGGGCTTTGTATGTATCGAACTGGTTGTTTCTTGTGCTTCTACAATTGTGCTAGGTATTAATAAAGAGATAGCTAATGCATAGGGAAGTGTTTTCTTAAAGGGATGTAATTTTTTGAGCATATTTATACTCCTTTTCCAATTAAAATGTATACGATGTTATCTGCATTTTAATTGGAAAATAAAAAAAGAAATACCACAAATAAGTAAAGAAATCATAAAGAATTCATTAAAAATCTCAAGATGAATTCTTTACAATAAATTGTTAACGGTGATGTAAAAATAAAATAAATTTTGCAAAATGTTTAGCAAAAGGAAGCACAATCACAGAGGTTATAACATTAAATAGGACGCTAGCATGGGCAAGCTGTGTTGCTGGATTTGTTGTAAAATAGGCAGCGAGTTGTTCTAATTGATTAACCAATGGAAGAAAGGCAAAAACGCCTAAGACATTTAGCCATATATGAGCATAGGCGGTGAAGGTTGCTTCTTTACCTGAACCGATGCTCGCCATGTAGCCTGTAATACATGTGCCGATATTCGAGCCGAGCATAATAATAATGGCTGAGGAAACGGATAGCTCCCCGCTTGCTAAAAAGCTCATCGCCATACCGATAACGGCTGAGCTAGAATGGATGCAAGCTGTTAACACAATCCCCACTAGTAAGCCGATAATCCAATGCTCCTTCATCTCTATTAGGAGGGTTTGAACAATTGGATAGCTTGCAATCGGTGATGATAAATATTTAAAGCCGCTCATGGCCGCAAATATGGCACTTAGGCCGATGAAGGCAATTCCGCTGCTTCGTAAGACAAGATGAGGAATACAAGTTAAACAGGCTCCACAAATAAGACCAGGAATGATGAGGGAATCTAGAGAAAATGTTAAAAACTCCGTAATGAAGGTTGAACCAATGTTTGTCCCAAGGATAATACCGATTGTTTGTGGGAACGTTAAACTGCCAGCGGATACGAAGCCGACTGTCATCACCATTACAGCGGAACTGCTTTGTAACAATCCGGTAAAGCCAATCCCGGTAAGAAATCCTTTCCACGGTTTATTTGTTAGTTTTAATAAGAGAGCTTGTAAGGCTTCTCCGGATAAGTGGAATAAACCCATTCGAAGTACAGCCATTCCAGCTAAGAAGATTCCAATAAATAAAAGAAATAAAAATAAATTGTACATGCCTCCACCTCCTTATCATGTTATGGCTAAGTAAATGAGGAAATAACTTCTAAATAGGAAAAATTTCAAAAGATGCATAGCTGTCTATTTAAGTTCTGTTTGCGCTTTTGAAATAAGTTTTGTTTTATTGGTTGACCTGTTAAAAATGATATATTATAATTGTTTAGTACATGTATAACATGTTGCGAATATAAGTTAGTGTGTTGTTTTCGGAGGGAGGGAAAGAGATGTCTAAAACCGTTGTTCGTAAAAACGAATCGCTTGAAGATGCTCTTCGTCGTTTCAAACGTACTGTATCTAAATCAGGATCGCTTCAGGAAGCTAGAAAGCGTGAATTTTATGAAAAGCCAAGCGTAAAACGTAAGAAAAAGTCTGAAGCTGCAAGAAAACGTAAATTCTAAGAGAGGGTGGAATGATGAGTCTTCTCGAGCGTTTAAATAATGATATGAAACAAGCGATGAAGAACAAAGAAAAGGACAAACTCTCTGTTATTCGCATGTTAAAAGCTTCGCTTCAAAATGAAGCGTTAAAGCTAAGACAAGAATTAACAGAAGAAGAAGAATTGACAGTGCTCTCTCGCGAATTAAAACAACGCAAAGACTCCCTCAATGAGTTTGCAAATGCAGATCGTACCGATCTCGTGGATAAAATCCGTATCGAAATAGGTTACGTTGAGGCATATATGCCGGAGCAACTTTCAGCAGAAGAAATATCTTCAATTGTTAAACAAACAATTGAAGAAGTAAATGCCACATCTAAAGCAGATATGGGGAGAGTTATGAGTGCTTTAATGCCTAAAGTAAAAGGCAAAGCAGATGGTTCTCTGGTTAATAAATTAGTACAACAACATCTATCTTAAACTCAAAACCTAAGCCGCAGGCGTATGCCTGTGGTTTTTTGCTGTATATAAGCTAAACTTGAGGAACGCTTCTTTAAAGAAATTCTTCTGATTTGTTTGGTAATCTCGAAAAAACTTTATATTTTGAAACTTTATCTGAAACTTTTTTAAAAGTGAATCGTACTGTTAAGTATAGAAATTTAAAAAACGGGAAAGGAGGAGTCTCGTTGAGAAGTTGGCGTGTTGTTTTTCTTTTTTGCCTTATGATATTTTTACTAGTGCCCTTTGCATCTGCAAAAGATAAGGTCGTGTATGTTGTGCCAGTGGAAGCGACCGTTGAAAAAGGCTTGGCTGCTTTTTTAGAGAGAGCTTTAGATACAGCGGAGTCAGCTCAGGCGGATCTTGTTATTTTTGAAGTGAATACGCCAGGTGGTGCGGTCGATGCTGCTGGGGAAATTGCAAAATTATTAACAGATACATCAGTCAAGACGGTTGCTTATGTGAATAATCGTGCTTTATCTGCTGGGGCGTATATCTCGCTAAGTGCGGATGAAATTTATATGGTGCCAAGTGCGACAATGGGGTCAGCTGCTGTGATTGATTCAGCTGGAAATGCAGCGGACAAGAAAGCGCAATCATATTGGTTAGCGGCTATGGCTACAGCTGCTGAACAAAATGGACGTGACCCCATCTATGCAAAAGCGATGGCGGACGAAAATCTTGATTTGCCGGAGTATGGAGCCGAGAAGGGAAAACTGTTAACCTTCACAGCTAAACAAGCAAAAAAGGCGGGATATAGTGAGGGTACGGTCTCAGGGAAAGCGGAACTGTATAGTATACTAGGAATAGAGGATGCAGATATTCGTTCACTTGAAGAAAGTTTTCCTGAAAAGCTTGCTCGTTTTTTAACGAATCCGTATGTTATCCCTCTTTTATTAACGCTTGCTGGTATAGGGATTGTGATTGAGATATTTTCTCCAGGATTAATTTTTCCTGGGCTTATAGGTGTGCTTTCATTAGTCTTGTTCTTTTATGGACATCTTGTTGCCGGGCTAACAGGTTATGAAACGCTCGTGCTGTTTATACTTGGTATAGTTCTAGTTATATTGGAATTCTTTATTCCAGGAGGGATTGCAGGTTTATTAGGCCTTACTGCGGTTGTTGGAAGCTTATTTTTGGCAGCGAGTGATCCAGTCCATATAACAATTTCGTTGTTAATTGCGCTGACAGTGTCTATTTGTTTATCCATTCTATTAGTAAAGGTGTTTGGGAAAAAGATGAAATTTTTTAGAAAAATGATATTAACTGATTCAACGAACACGGAACAAGGGTATGTAAGTAATCCGAATCGAACAGAATTGATTGGGATGCAAGGGAAAGCGGTAACTGATTTAAGGCCTGCTGGTACGGCAATTATCAATGAAGAAAGACTAGATGTCGTGTCTGAGGGAAGTTTTATTTTAAAAGGTTCTAGTGTTAAAGTGGTGAAAGTAGAAGGGTCTCGAATTGTCGTTCGAGAAGTTCCAGAAAATTAAAGAACGCAGAGGAGGATGAAATAGTGTTAGGAGCAGATACAATCTTTTTAATCGTGGCTGTTATTGCAATTATTGTGGTATTGGCTGTATTTTTTACATTTGTACCAGTGATGCTTTGGATTTCAGCTTTAGCAGCTGGTGTTAAAGTGAGTATTTTTACATTGATTGGGATGAGGTTGCGTCGCGTTATTCCAAGCCGTGTTGTGAATCCGTTAATTAAAGCACACAAGGCAGGTCTTGGAGTAAAGACGAATCAATTAGAAAGTCATTATTTAGCTGGTGGGAATGTAGACCGAGTTGTGAATGCGTTAATTGCTGCTGAACGTGCAAATATCGTATTGCCTTTTGAACGAGGTGCAGCCATTGATCTTGCAGGCCGTGATGTATTAGAAGCTGTGCAAATGAGCGTTAATCCAAAAGTAATTGAAACGCCATTTATTTCTGGTGTTGCGATGGATGGAATTGAGGTAAAAGCAAAAGCAAGAATTACTGTTCGAGCGAATATTGAGCGCTTAGTCGGTGGTGCTGGTGAAGAAACGATTATTGCCCGTGTTGGTGAAGGGATTGTTTCAACAATCGGTTCGTCTGACAATCATAAAAAGGTGTTGGAAAACCCGGATTTAATTTCGAGAACGGTTTTAACTAAAGGGTTAGATGCTGGTACAGCGTTTGAAATCTTATCGATTGATATTGCGGATGTAGATATCGGAAAAAATATTGGGGCGATTCTTCAAACAGACCAAGCGGAAGCGGATAAAAAAATCGCTCAAGCGAAGGCCGAAGAACGTCGTGCGATGGCTGTAGCCTTAGAACAAGAAATGGTTGCTCGGGTTCAGGAAATGAGAGCGAAGGTAGTAGAATCTGAAGCGGAAGTACCGCTTGCGATGGCAGAAGCATTAAAAACAGGAAATCTTGGTGTGATGGATTATATGAACATCCAAAATATCACAGCTGATACGAGCATGCGCGATTCAATTAGCAATATTTCTAAAGATCAAAAAGAAACATAATAGGGGAAATGGAGGAGTGTAAATGTTCGAGTTTTTATTCGAGAATCCATTTCTACTGATTATTTTAATTGGTATCCTCTCTTCGATGTTTAAGAAAAAGAAAGAGCCGAATCGAACTTCACCGCGTCAACCTGAAGCACCGAAGAAGAAATGGCAAGAAGTGATTCAAGAGATACAGGAAGAGTGGGAAGAGAAGACGACTGCAAAGCCTATTCAAGAAGCAAAGCCAGTTCAATCTGCTGAAGCTGTAGAAGTACAGGAAGAGGATGAAAGAAGAATTGCTGAATTAAAGCGTCTTCAACAGGCATATGAGGAACAACAGAAGCGAGAAAGGGAATCCGAAACGGCTGTTTCTACACCGTCTATTGCTTCTGCTGCTGCGAAGGTCATTTCAGATGATCAAAGCCCTGTGTATCATAAGGAGCTTTCATTTGGGAAACAAGAATTAATCAATGGTATTATTATGTCTGAAGTGCTTGGGCCTCCAAGGGCGAAGCGAAGTTTGCGGCAATCTCGTCGTTAGTAATTTTTAAGCTTATGATACTGTTGATTTTTGGCTCATTTAATTAACAGGCATGATTACAATTGAATGGAAGTGATCTAGGTGAGGTGGAGTTTAAACCTCACCTTTTCCATTTAATTTCCGATTTAATGATTTCAAGCTTCTTGTTCTTTTCTATTGTATATCCAACCGAAGGGACACCCTGCCCCCATTCACCACGCTTAGCATCTTCACGTTTATCTCTTTTTAACGTTTAGCAATCAAACGTATTTCTTAAGAAGCTATACACTTCACATAACAAACATCAATCTATCATCATCGTTAAAGTCATAGGGCTTCTGCGGTATCAGAATGTAAACGTCATTGTCTGCTAATACCTTTTCCACATATTGAGTGTAATAATTATCCGTGCTGATACGGTCTGTTGAAATCACAAATGTTTATACATATATTGATAAATAATTTCATACATTTGAGATGAAAGGAGGTTCTTTTTTATGGCGCGTAAATGGGGGCAACAATTAAAACAGCTCATTGTCAAAAAAGCAGACCTTCCAGAAGATGTCATAATGGACCTTCCACGAATCACGATGATTGGACAATTGCATATTTATATTGAAAACCATCGGGGATTGTTAGCCTTTACCGATCGTGAAGTAAGGCTGATGCTTAAACATGGTCAACTGTTAATAAAAGGCTCAGCCTTTGTTATAAAAACGATTTTACCTGAAGAGATTATGCTCGAGGGTCAGATTGAACAAGTTCTTTTTATTAATGAATGAGTCCTGGGAGGTACCGATGAAAAACCAATGGACAAACTATTATACAGGCTATGTAAAAGTAAAAGCATTCGGGAGAGGGACAGAACGTTTGATTAATAGCTTAACAAGAAGAGGGCTTCATGTGTGGGATGTCAAGCGCATAGGCACTGAGGCCCTTGTTTTTTATATGGAGATAAGCGATATTCCAAAGCTACGTCAAATCGTTCGCAAAAGTGATTGCAAGGTTACCTTTTTACATGGAAAGGGCGTTCCGTTCTTATGGAAGCGAGTTTTAAAGAATAGCGGTTTTTTAGTAGGCTTATTTGCTTTTTTGTTTTCTATTTTTATTCTCTCTAATATGGTCTGGGGGATTGAAGTCCACAATGCTAAGCCTGAAACGGAGCATGCGATTCGTAAAGAGTTAGAGAGAATGGGCGTGAAAGTAGGAAAGCTGCAGTTCTACCTTGATGATGTGGATACGATTCAGCGTAAACTATCAGATGAAATCGAGGAGTTAACATGGGTGGGTGTGGAATTAAAAGGGACGACCTTTCATTTTCAAGTCGTTGAGAAACAACAACCGAAAAAGGTGGAAGCGACATCGCCACAGCATCTTGTTTCCAAGAAAAAGGCAATCATTACGGAGATGTTTGTTGAAAAAGGAAAATCGATTGTTAAAGTGAATGATTATGTCGGAAAGGGACAACTGCTTGTTTCAGGTATTATCGGTACAGAAGAGAAACCAGAAATTGTGCCAGCAAAAGGCGTTATTAAAGGACAAACATGGTATAAAGCGAAGGTGGAAGTGCCGCTTGAAACGAAATTCTCAGTCTATAATGGTGATGAAAAAACAAAACATTATTTAAAATTTTGGAATGTATCTATCCCGATTTGGGGATTTGTAAAACCAGACTATTCAGATTATGAAGAGGAAGTAACAATCCGGCCGCTGTACTTTTTACAGTGGAAATTACCGGTGAGTTATAAAGAGAAGACATGGAGAAGTAAAGAGGAAATAAAGCGAGTCTATACCAAGAAGGAAGCTGTTGCAGAAGGCAAGAAAATGGCAAGGAGTAATCTTGAAAAACGAGTAGAAGAGGATGCGGAAATCATTGGCGAAAAAATTTTGCATCAATCGATAGAGAATGGTAAAGTTAAATTATCGATACATTACCAAGTTATAGAAGATATAGCGACAGGACAATCAATCATTCAAGGAGACTAACGAATGTCAGAAGATGTAAAAGTATTAAACTTAGAACTTGAATCAACGAATGAAGCTTATGCTCTATTAGGGAATGCTGATTCGAATGTAAAAGTACTCGAAGAAGAGTTGCACGTTTCTGTTATCACACGTGGTGAAGCAATTTGTGTGGCAGGGAGCCTTGAAGAAGCTGAAATGGCTCAGGATATTTTAAAGGCGCTGTTATCTGTTGTACGTAAAGGAATCAACATTAGCTCTCGTGATGTTGTATATGCGATTGAACTGGCTAAAAAAGGAACATTAGAGTATTTTCGTGATTTATATGAAGAAGAAATAGCGAAGACAGCAAGAGGAAAATCAATCCGTGTTAAAACCATTGGTCAAAGACATTATATCCAGGCGATTAAAAGACAAGATTTAGTGTTTGGCATCGGTCCTGCGGGAACGGGAAAAACGTATCTTGCTGTTGTGATGGCTATCAATGCATTAAAAGATGGACGAGTTAAGCGAATTATTTTAACAAGGCCAGCTGTTGAAGCGGGGGAAAGCTTAGGCTTCTTACCAGGCGATTTAAAGGAGAAAGTGGATCCGTATTTACGTCCATTATATGATGCTCTGCACGACTTATTAGGAGTGGAGCAAACGCAAAGAATGATTGAACGAGGTACAATTGAAATTGCGCCGCTTGCCTATATGCGTGGACGTACATTAGATGATGCATTTGTCATCTTGGACGAAGCGCAAAATACAACAGAAGCGCAAATGAAAATGTTTTTAACTCGTCTTGGCTTTGGTTCTAAAATGATTATTACAGGTGATCGAAGTCAAATTGATTTACCAAAAGGTATAAAATCCGGTTTGATTCGGGTAGAAGAGATTTTAAAAAATGTTAAAGGTTTAACTTTTATATATTTAGAGCAAAGTGATGTAGTGAGGCACCCGCTTGTTGCACGAATTATTACCGCATACGAGCAGGCGAATGAATAGACCAAAGCAATCCGCCATGTGAAACTGGCGGATTTTTTAAACGAAGGTGAAACTTTGATGAAAAACTGTTATCATTTTACATAACTTATTACTTCATTTGAATCCGCACATCAAAAGTATGTTTTTTCTTGAAAGGAGAGTCTTCTTTGAGTCAGATTCAGAAGTTTTTTGCAAAATTAAAAGAGCTAATGGTCCATCGGCTGTTTCAAGTGTTATTATTTATTGTGGTTGGTACGTTTGCTTATGCCTTGATGTATTCTAATGTGAAACCTGAGAAGATTCATATCGAGCTTTTTAAACCAGCTGAACAAACAATTCGTGCGACTAAAACGGTTGAAGATACATATAAAACAGAACAAGAAAAAGAAGAAGTTTTAAAGCAAGTGGCTGATGTATATACGCTTAAAAAAGAGTATGCCAAGAATAAGGTTGACTTAATTGCTTCGATTTTTGACTCGGCGATTGAAGTGCATGAGGAAACGAGCGAAGAGGCATTAAAGGAAGACGAGAAAGCTATTGCTAAGACAGATGCACAGAAGGTTTCCATTTTAAAAGAAAAGCTGACAGATGAAGTGAATAAAGACATTGAAGAATCTGTTTTTTTAGCATTAGTTCAAGCAGATGAGGACGAATTAAACATTACAAAAGATTTAACGATTACAGCTGTTAATAATGTGATGAGTTCAAGAATTGCAGCGGGTGATGTGGAGAATGCAAAAAAACGAGCTGAAGAGGAATTGCGTTATACAAGTATTAGCAATGATATGAAGAAAGCTGCTATTTCGTTAGCTCGTTCGGCTATTATTCAAAATGTATTTTTTGATAACGAAAAAACGGAAGAACAGCGAACAAAAGCGGTTGAAAATGTGGAGCCGGTGCGTATTCTTCAAGGGCAAGTTATTGTAAAGGAAGAACAGCTTGTTGATCGCGAAATTTATCGTCAACTTGAATTAGCTGGGTTTTTAAATACGGAAAAAACAATATATCCATATCTGGGCTTATTATTATTTATTGTGCTAACTTTGATAGCCTTTTATTATTTCTTTTATTCTTCCGCTTCAAAGAAGGAACAGCAGCATAATCAGCTGTTAATTTTTAGTCTTGTCTTTGTCATCGCTTTATCGATGATGAAAATCTTTAGTATACTTGCTGATTTTCAACATGCCGATTTAGTGTACTTCTTTCCAGGAGCAATGGCAGCGATGATTAGTAAAATGCTCTTGAATGATCGTTTGTCTGTAGCAATGACGCTTTTACTAAGTTCATATGGAACGATTATTTTTAATGGAGAAACTCCGAGTAATTTAGATTATTCAATGGGATTATACATTATGTTTAGCGGTTTCGCCGCGATTATTATTTTATCTCGTGATAATTTTAAAACAAAGGTGTTATCAGCAGGTAGTCTATTGTCGTTAGTGAATGTAGCGTTTTTATTCTCATTGTTATTTATTATGGATGGGCATTATTTAAAAATGGAGTATGTATATTATAGTATTGCAGCCATTGTATCCGGCCTTAGTTCAGCTGTTTTAACGATGGGGCTGTTACCATTTTTTGAGGCCGGCTTCGGTGTATTATCGACAATTAAGTTACTAGAGCTGTCTAATCCCAATCATCCATTGCTTCGAAAGATTTTAACGGAATCACCGGGAACCTACCATCATAGCGTTATGGTAGCTAATTTGGCGGAGTCTGCTTGTGAAGCAATTGGGGCGAATGGTTTACTTGCCCGGGTAGGTTGTTACTATCACGATATTGGTAAAACAAAACGACCTCAGTTCTTTATTGAAAATCAAATCACGGGAAGCAATCCACATGATCAGTTGCCGCCGAGAACAAGCAGGGATATTATTATTGCGCATGCAAGTGATGGCGGTGAGTTGTTGCGAAAGCATAAGTTTCCTAAGGAAATTATCGATATTGCCGAACAGCATCATGGCACAACTTTATTAAAGTTCTTTTATTATAAAGCGTTAAAACAAGATGAGACCGTACAGGAATCAGAGTATCGTTATCCCGGCCCGAAAGCGCAAACGAAGGAAGTCGCCGTGATTGGCATTGCCGACAGTGTGGAGGCTGCTGTAAGGTCGATGCAACAGCCGACTCCAGAAAAGATTGAAGAGCTCGTGATTCAAATTATTAATGACCGTATTCAAGATCACCAATTTGATGAATGTGATATTACGATGAAGGAGTTAAGTATTGTGAAATCTTCACTCTGTGAATCGTTAAATGGGATTTTTCATTCGCGCATTGAGTATCCTGAGTTTAATAAATTAGAACAGAAGGTGGAAGCATGAGATTAGAGCTTGATTTTATCGATGAAACAAATGAAATTTCCGAAGAAGTGCAGAAGCTGGTAGAAAGTGTTTTGCAGTTTGCCGCTGAAAGGGAAGATATTGAGGAAGGGACAGAGCTTTCCGTTACGTTTGTCAATAATGCTAGAATCCAGGAGATTAATAAAGAGTACCGTAATAAAGATGCAGCAACGGATGTCATTTCTTTTGCACTTGAAGAAATGGGAGAAGAAGAGATTGAAATTATTGGTGCGGATATGCCTAGGGTTCTTGGAGATATTATTATCTCTATTGAGCGTACGAAAGAGCAGGCGGAGGAGTACGGGCATTCCTTTGATCGCGAACTAGGCTTTTTGGCTTTGCATGGCTTTTTGCATTTGCTTGGCTATGATCATATGACCGAAAGTGATGAGCGGGTCATGTTTACAAAACAAAAGGATATCCTAGATGAGTACGGGCTATCGAGAGAAGGGTAAATATCCTTTCGTCAAGAGTTTTTATTTTGCTCTAAGAGGGATTTGGGAAGGTGTTAAAGCAGAGCGAAACGTTCGAATTCATAGTATGATGACAGTGGTGGTCATTTTATTAGGAGCGTATGTTTCACTTAATTGGATAGAATGGCTCTTTGTTCTGATTGCCGTTACGGGGATGATTGCGCTTGAACTAGTCAATTCGGCGCTTGAACGAGTAGTCGATTTAGTGACAGAAGAGTATCATCCGCTAGCACGTCAAGCAAAGGATATGGCAGCAGGGGCTGTCTTATTATATGCTGTATTCTCTGTGATTGTTGGAATTGTCATCTTTTTGCCGAAGCTGATCAGTACGTAAATATTTATTGGAAGGATGATGTTAGATGAATCAGCAGCAATTAATAGAAGAAGCAAAATTAGCAAGAGAGAAGGCCTATGTGCCATACTCCAAATTCAAGGTAGGTGCGGCTGTTTTAACGAAAGATGGAAAAGTTTATCATGGGTGTAATATTGAAAATGCAGCTTATAGCATGTGCAATTGTGGGGAAAGAACGGCTTTATTTAGTGCGTATGGTCATGGAGACCGCGAGTTTCAAATGCTTGCGGTTGTAGCGGATACGGATGGTCCTGTGTCTCCTTGTGGAGCATGCAGACAAGTTATTGCAGAACTTTGTGATAAAGATATGAAAGTGCTATTAACGAATTTAAAAGGCGATGTGAAGGAAATAACGGTTGAAGCCTTACTTCCAGGCGCTTTTTCAGCGGAGGATTTACATGAATAAATTATTTGATGATAGACAAGTGCAAGGTCATAAATCGGGATTTATCTCGATTATTGGTCGACCGAATGTAGGGAAGAGTACGTTTTTGAATCGTGTTATTGGGCAAAAAATTGCCATTATGAGTGATAAGCCCCAAACAACGAGAAACAAAGTACAAGGTGTATTAACATTGAATGATTCCCAAATGATTTTTATAGATACGCCAGGTATTCATAAGCCGAAGCATAAGCTTGGCGATTTTATGATGAAAGTTGCGACTAATACACTGAAGGAAGTAGATTTGATCTTATTTATGATTAATGCGACAGAAGGATATGGTCGCGGTGATGAGTTCATTATTGAAAAATTAAAAAATGTAAACACACCTGTTTTTTTAGTTGTAAATAAAATTGATGCGGTTCATCCTGATGAACTGCTGCCACTTATTGAGCGCTATCAGCGTTTATATCCTTTTACATCTGTTGTACCAATTTCAGCTCTAGAAGGAAATAATGTGGAGACGTTGCTCGCGCAAATTAAAGATCATCTACCAGAAGGACCGCAGTTTTATCCAGCAGATCAAGTGACTGATCATCCGGAGCGGTTTATTATTTCCGAGTTAATTCGTGAAAAAGTGCTTCACTTAACACGTGAGGAGATCCCTCATTCTGTTGCTGTTGTAATCGATTCGATTAAAAAAATGGACAATAGTGAAACGATTAATGTCATGGCAACCATTGTAGTCGAACGAGACTCACAAAAAGGAATTGTCATTGGCAAACAAGGAAAGATGTTGAAGGAAGTAGGGAGTCGTGCTCGAATTGACATTGAAAATTTATTAGGCTCAAAAGTGTTTTTAGAGCTATGGGTCAAAGTGCAAAAAGATTGGCGCAATAAAGCAGGCCAGCTTCGTGATTATGGATTTAACGAGGACGAGTATTAATTAGCAAATTTTACGCTTCATGAAAGTAGAAAATTAGGTCAAGCTATTCGTAAGGTTGGAAATGAACATATGCTAGTTAACATGAAAGGTGGGTCTTATGATGTTGGATTTTACCTGGAAAGTATTTAGTGAAACAGGTAATGTGGACACTTATCTTCTTTTTAAAGAGATAGAAGTCGAAAAACAGGAAAGAGCCGAGCAGTCAACTGAGGAGCTAGCAAATATTGATTTTCCTGTTTCCTAACGTTTAGTTAGGCGAGAATTGGTGGTGTCTTTATTATGTTTCAAAAATGTGAAGGCATAGTCATTAGGCGATCCGATTATGGAGAGAACAATAAAGTCATCACGATTTATACACGTGAATTTGGAAAAATAGGTGTTATGGCAAGAGGAGCAAGCAAGCCTAATAGCAGGCTTGCTTCTGTTACGCAATTATTTTGTTATGGTTATTTTCTTGTAACGCCTTCAACAGGTCTTGGGAGTCTACAGCAAGGTGAAATGGTAGATTCTATGCGTTTTATACGCGAGGACTTATTTGCGACAGCTTATGCCTCTTATATTATTGAATTATTGGATCGAAGCGTCGATGATAAAAAGGCGAATCCATACTTATTTGAGCTTTTATATCAAACGTTACATTACATAAATGAAGAATATGACCCAGAGGTGTTAAAGTTTATTTTTGAAATGAAAATGCTTCCGGTTAATGGGATTCATCCTGTATTAAATCAATGTACAGTCTGCGGAGAAACAGAAGGTGTGTTTGCTTTTTCACTTCGGGAGGCAGGGTTTATTTGTCATCGCTGTTTTGATAAAGATTCCTATCATTTAAAACTATCGCCGGCTGCGGTTAAGTTGTTGCGTCTGTTTTATTATTTTGATTTATCACGCCTTGGCAATATTTCCATAAAGCCGGAAACGAAGAAAGAGCTGCAAACGATTATTGATGCCTATTATGAAGAATATTCCGGACTTCACTTGAAATCAAAAAGATTTTTAAAGCAGTTGGATTCGATGAAAGATTTGCTTTAAGGTTGACTTTTTTTACTTTGTTGGATAGAATACAATCATCTAAAATATGAAGTTGCGTTGATGGAAAGGAGTACCTGTCTTTCTCCATAAAAGCGAGCCTGGGATAGTGGGAGCCAGGATATGGACATTCAGGGAAGGGCGTTCCGGAGCATGATATTTAACAAAAGAGGTCATTTCCTTAGAAATGACAATTAGGGTGGAACCGCGGGTAAACTCTCGTCCCTATGCTTACATTTTGGCATAGGGACGGGAGTTTTTTGTGTTACGTAGGATATGGCAGGTAATCTCTTAAAATTGGCAAGTAAATAGCCAAATTCAGCAGGGAAGGCGACAAATTTCATTTTCGCTTTAAAAATTTGGAGGTGCAGGAATGAATATTCAAGATATGATTTTAACGTTACAGAAACATTGGTCTGAACAAGGCTGTATTTTAATGAATGCTTATGATGTGGAGAAAGGTGCGGGCACAATGAGCCCTTATACATTTTTACGAGCGATTGGACCAGAGCCGTGGAATGTAGCATATGTGGAGCCATCACGTCGCCCTGCGGATGGACGCTATGGTGAAAACCCAAACCGTCTGTATCAGCATCATCAATTCCAAGTGATTATGAAGCCATCGCCAGACAATATTCAAGAGTTATATTTAGATTCTTTAAAAGCTCTTGGAATTGACCCGCTTGAGCATGATATTCGTTTCGTTGAAGATAACTGGGAAAACCCTTCATTAGGTTGTGCAGGCCTTGGTTGGGAAGTATGGTTAGATGGAATGGAAATTACACAATTTACGTATTTCCAACAAGTTGGTGGACTTGAATGTAAGCCTGTTTCGGTTGAAATTACATATGGAATTGAGCGTCTGGCTTCTTACATTCAACAGAAAGAAAATGTATTCGAGTTAGAGTGGACAGATGGTTTTACTGTACGCGATATTTTTGGTCAGCCTGAATATGAGCATTCTAAATATACGTTTGAAACGTCGAATCTAGATATGTTATTCCAACTATTTACGATGTATGAAGCAGAAGCACAGCGTCAAATGGAAGAAGGACTTGTTCACCCAGCTTATGATTATGTGTTGAAATGTTCTCATACATTTAATTTGTTAGACGCAAAAGGAGCCATTTCGGTTACAGAAAGAACGGGATATATCGCTCGCTGCCGAAATTTAGCGCGTAAGGTTGCCAAAACCTTCTACGAAGAGCGGGAAAAATTAGGCTTCCCGATTTTAAAAGTGAAAGGGGAGAATGCAAATGAGCAAGCGTAATTTATTGTTGGAAATTGGTTTAGAAGAATTACCAGCACGTTTTGTGACATCATCAATGAACCAATTAGCAGATAAGGTTCAAAAATGGTTCACAGAAAAAGCAATCGAATTCGGTGATGTTCAAGCTTTTTCAACACCTAGACGTTTATCGCTTCTTGTTACGGATGTGGCAGAAGCACAAAAGGATATTGAAGAAGAAGTAAAAGGACCAGCTAAAAAAATTGCCATGGATGCGGAAGGCAATTGGTCAAAAGCAGCAATTGGTTTTACAAAAGGTCAAGGACTGACAACAGACGACATTTATTTCAAAGAAATTAAAGGCGTTGAATATGTTCATTTAAATAAATTTATTAAAGGACAACCGACGAAAGAGTTACTAGTGGAGCTGCAGAATCTTATTACAAGCATGACATTTGGTAAAAATATGCGCTGGGCAAACCAAGAGCTTCGTTTTGTCCGTCCAATTAAATGGTTAATTGCATTATTTGGTCAGGAAATTGTACCTTTTACCATTGCCGATGTAGATACAAACCGTACAACAAAAGGCCATCGCTTCTTAGGGGAAACAATCACAATTGAAGATCCTGCTGAATATGAAGCACGTTTAACTGAGCAATTTGTTATTGCGAACCCGGATACACGTCGCAATATGATTTTGGCACAAATTAAAGAGCTAGAAGCCAAAAATAATTGGGTAATTCCAGTTGATGCAGAATTGCTTGAGGAAGTCAATAACTTAGTTGAATATCCAACGGTTTTATTTGGTCGTTTTGAAGAAGAATTTTTGGAGCTGCCAAGTGACGTATTAATCACATCTATGAAAGAACATCAACGTTATTTCCCTGTAAAAGATCAAGCTGGCAACTTGCTTTCTTTCTTTGTTACTGTTCGAAATGGGGATGATCGTCATTTAGAAACGGTATCGAAAGGAAATGAGAAAGTATTGCGTGCACGTCTTTCCGATGCTGCGTTCTTCTACAAAGAAGATCAGAAGAAAGATATTGCAGATGCTTTAAAAAAGCTTGAAACAATTGTTTATCATGAAGAAATTGGTACGCTGGCTGAGAAAACAGAGCGTGTTACAGCTATTACAGGAGCGTTAGTCGATGCACTTGAAGTATCTGTCGATAAAGAGTTGGCCCTTCGAGCAGCACGCATCGCTAAATTTGACTTAGTCAGTCATATGGTGTATGAGTTCCCGGAATTACAAGGTTACATGGGAGAAAGGTATGCCCTTTTAAAAGGAGAAGCGAAGGAAGTGGCGGCGGCAATTCATGAACATTATATGCCAAAGTCTGCTGACGATAGCGTACCGCCTTCAACGATTGGCGCCATTTTAAGTGTTGCTGAAAAAATGGATACTATCGCATCATTTTTTGCAATTGGGATTATTCCTACCGGCTCTCAAGATCCGTATGCATTAAGAAGACAAGCGGGCGGAATTGTCCAAATTTTAGCGGAGAAGAATTGGAATATTTCTTTAGAAGCAATCGTCGCTTTAGCATTGCACGAAGTAGAAGCGAAAAATATTGTGAAACGTGAGCTTGCCGATGTGCAGGAAGATATGCTTACTTTCTTTAAAGCCCGAATTAAGCATATGCTACAGGAACAGCATATTCGCTATGATTTAATTGATGCGGTTTTATTAGGTGAAATTGGCTATATCTCATCTCTTGTAGAGCGTGCTGGCGTGTTGGAAGCGAAGAAGAACGAAGCAGGCTTTAAAGAAGAGCTAGAAGCACTAAGCCGTGTTATGAATATTGCTGGTAAATGTGAACATCAAGTATCTGTGGATGCTGCTAAATTTGAAAATACTCAGGAAACAGCACTTTATGAGAACTATCAACGTGTGTCTGTTGCTTATCAACAAGCAGATAATGAAACAGAGCGTTATGAATTATTAGCCTCTCTTCAAACAGATATTGAACAGTATTTCGAGCATACAATGGTTATGGCAGACGATGCATCTATCCGTAATAACCGTTTATCACTCATGAAAGAGATTAGTGATTTAGTGGCTACTTATGCAGCGATGAATAAAATTATTGTATCGTAATCAATGATACAAAAGAACGGATACTGCTTCAGACGACGTTTGTATAGTAGTATCCGATTTTCTTTTTCGCTATGTTAAACAAGATGATTAGTTGAAATGAACAGTATGATCTAATAGGAGTCTTTTAGTAGGATACAGTTTTGATAAAGGATGATGTGAGTAGATTGAAGTTTCCTGAAAATATATAAACAAGCAGGAGATAAGAATTTTATGTCTATTTACGATATAATAATGGAATATACTAATCATTATAAAAACAGATATCCTTTTTCTCTCTTAACGCATTAGGGTGGTGATTAAAATCGAATTGAATAAGCGTCAAGAACAGATACTACAAATTGTGAAAGAAAATGGGCCAATCACGGGTGAAAATATTGCTGATCGATTGAATCTGACGAGAGCAACACTTCGACCAGATTTAGCAATCTTAACGATGGCAGGCTTTCTTGATGCGAGACCTCGTGTCGGGTATTTTTATTCTGGTAGATCGGGGACTCAACTTTTGACGGATAGTTTAAATCATATTTTTGTAAAGGATTATCAATCGATACCGGTCGTTGTTAACGAGAGTATTTCCGTATATGATGCAATAGTCATGATGTTTTTAGAAGATGTAGGTACGTTATTTGTTGTTGATAAGCAATCCGTATTAGTAGGAGTTCTTTCACGGAAAGACTTATTACGAGCAAGTATCGGGAAGCAGGAATTATCATCCATTCCTGTTAATATTATTATGACGAGAATGCCGAATATTACGATGTGTACAAAAGAAGATTTAATGATTGATGTAGCGAAAAAGCTGATTGATAAGCAAATTGATTCGTTGCCGGTCGTGAAGGAGACGGAAAAGGGCTACGAAGTGATTGGGCGAATTACAAAAACGAATATAACAAAAGCTTTCGTAGCTTTAGCAGACGAAAAGTTTTAGGGGGGCTCGCAAAAAGCATGACAGGAATGAACGGTTCAATCATATATGTTGTATCGGACTCAGTAGGAGAAACAGCGGAATTAGTAACAAAAGCAGCGGCGAGCCAGTTTATGGGGGCCTCTTTTGCAATCAAGCGAATACCATACATAGAAGATGAACAAAACGTTGATGAAGTCATTTCGCTTGCTAAATTAAATGATGCGGTTATTGTGTATACGCTCGTAAAGCCAGACATTCGAGCATATATGGAACAGCAAATTAAAAAGGAGAATCTACCTGCTCATGATATTTTAGGTCCGCTTATGGACTTGCTTCAACAACGAGCGACGTTTAAGCCTTTAAATGAGCCAGGTTTAGTACGCAAGCTTGATGATGATTATTTCAAGCGTGTAGAGGCCATTGAATTTGCTGTGAAATATGATGACGGACGTGATCCACGAGGGATTTTACGATCGGATATTGTGTTAGTTGGTGTGTCTCGAACATCTAAAACGCCGCTTTCGCAATATTTAGCTCATAAGCGTTATAAAGTAGCGAATGTGCCGCTCGTTCCGGAAGTAAAGCCTCCAGAAGAATTATTTTTAGTGTCGCCGGAAAAGATTATTGGTCTGAAAATTAGCCCAGAAAAACTCAACCATATTCGGAAAGAACGTTTGAAATCACTTGGACTAAATGACCATGCTATCTATGCAAATATGGAAAGAATTAAAGAGGAACTAACCTATTTTGACTCTATTGTTTCGCGTCTTAAATGTCCAATCATTGATGTAACAAATAAAGCTGTTGAAGAAACAGCTAATTTAATTATTAATATTCTTCAAAATCGAAGCGTGAAATAACCATTTTTATGATGAGTTCATACATGATGATGGACGATAAGCTAACATATAATGTATAGCTTATTGCTCCATCCACTTTTTTGTGTACAGGGCTATAAAAAAGTGGATGTAGAAACAGATTTTTTAGATTGAAATGATGGCAACTTTTGAAAAAATAGATTATAATAAAAAATTGCGAGAAATTGTATTATAAAGGTTTAGAGTTCCTTAATAAGGAATAAACTAGTGATTAACGAGAAGTCAAGGTTTACGTTATACATTCATTCACCTATTCATGAACGAGAGAAAGTAAAGTGTCCATTTACAGAAGAGGTAGCTGAGACATAATCAAGTCTTGTGCAGGTAGTTGTTCTCTTCTCTTTTTATCGCTTTCTCTCGATTTCTAAGTAGGCGTTTATTGCCTGTTAATTTGCGATAAAGATTCAATGGAGAAAAAGGATTATGGAGAAAGATGTAGAATTTAATGTTATGGACGATAAACCATCAATCTACGTTGATGCAGATGCATGCCCTGTGAAAAAAGAAATTTTGGATGCTGCTTCATTATTTAAGGTGAACGTTACATTCGTTGCTTCCTACAAAAATATGATGAGTAATCCGGAAGGAAAATGGGTATATGTTGATGCAGATAAGGAAGCGGCGGACTTATATATCGTTAACGCAGTAAAAAAGGGTGATATTGTTATAACAAATGATATTGGATTGGCTGGAACATTACTCCCTAAAGCTGTATATGTTCTTTCTTCAAAGGGAAAAGAATATACCGAAGAGAATATTTCGATGCTTTTAGATATGCGTTACCTTTCAGCTAAAATGCGCAGAGCTGGTAAACATACAAAAGGGCCAAAAGCATTCTCGAAGGAAGATCGCATTAAATTTGCACAGGTACTTGCAAAAATTTTGTCGAACCTTGAAGGAATTTAGCCGTACATATCGAATAATAAACAATCACCTAAATTATAAGGTGAGAATATGACAAATGCCCGAATAGAAGATGAAAAGATTAATGAAATTCGCGAATCGGTCGATATCGTCGAGTTAATTGGCGAATATGTTCAATTGAAAAAACAAGGTCGAAACTATTTTGGTCTATGTCCTTTTCATGGTGAAAATAGTCCTTCGTTTTCCGTTTCTGCTGAAAAGCAAATTTTCCATTGCTTTGGTTGCGGAGCAG
The DNA here is from genome assembly GCF_004006295.1 of Peribacillus asahii. Lineage (NCBI taxonomy): Bacteria > Bacillati > Bacillota > Bacilli > Caryophanales > Bacillaceae > Peribacillus > Peribacillus asahii. The sequence goes on along the minus strand of NZ_CP026095.1, from coordinate 3,568,405 downwards.
GTGGTAATGTTTTTACCTTTTTAATGGATATAGAAGGATATAGCTTTGTTGAAGCTGCTAAGGTTTTAGCGGAAAAAGGAAATGTTCCTTTAGATGTTGAAATCAATAAAGGACAATCACGCTCCAATTTGCCGGCTGGTTCAGAGCAAATGCTTGAAGCACATGATTTATTACGAAAATTTTATCACCATCTTCTGGTTCATACAAATGAAGGTCAAGAAGCGTTAGAGTATTTATTAAATCGTGGGTTTACTGAGGAGACAATTGAACAATTTCAAATCGGTTATGCTCTAGATTCATGGGATTTTGCGGCTAAGTTTTTGAAGAAAAGAGGATTTTCTTCAGAATTAATGGAGCAAGCAGGCCTCATTATTTTTAGAGAGAAAGGTGAATCTTATTTTGACCGTTTTCGTAATCGGGTAATGTTTCCGATTATGGATCATCAAGGAAATACGATTGCTTTCTCGGGGAGAGCGTTAGGTGAGGATCAGCCTAAATATTTGAATAGCCCTGAAACGCCAATCTTTAATAAAAGCAAAACTTTATATAATTTTCATCAAGCAAGGCCGCATATTCGAAAAAAAGCGCAGGCGGTTATTTTTGAAGGCTTTGCTGACTGTATTTCAGCTGTTCGTGCAGGCGTTGAACATTCGATTGCTACAATGGGAACAGCTTTGACAGAACAGCATTTGCAACTTTTGAAACGGAATACAGATCAAATTATTATTTGTTATGATTCTGATTCGGCTGGGTTACACGCAGCGAATCGTGCAGCTAATATGCTTCATGAAAACGGTTTTGGGATAAAAGTGGCGCTTATGCCAGACCACCTTGACCCCGATGACTACATAAAGAAATTTGGTGAAAAAAGCTTTGTTTCTGAAGTAATAGGGGCTAGTCAGACCTATATGGCTTTTAAGCTTCACTATTTACGTTTAGGAAAAAATCTAAATAGTGAAGGAGATAGGATTCAATATATTGAAGAAGTGTTAAAGGAAATTTCACGCTTACCAAATGCTGTTGAGCGAGATTATTATCTGCGCCAGCTATCAAGCGAATTTTCACTTTCTTTAGATGCCCTAGAGAAACAGCAACGGCAAATTTTTTTCAATGAACGAAAGAAAGGAACATTGCCACAACCTTCTTTGCAAAAAACAGTAACTTTGCAATATGAGCATAAGCTAAGGCCAGCGCATCAGAATGCTGAAAGATATTTAATTGCTCATATGTTAAAAAGTAAAGAAGCTGCTTATAAAATTCAACAAATGTTAGGAAACAATCGTTTTCATTTGGATGAACACCAAGCAATCATTACGTATCTATACGCTTATTATGAAGATGACCATGAGCCGGATACCAGTTTTTTTCTAACATATTTATCTGATCAAAACTTGAGAAGAATTGTTTCTGAAATAGAAATGATGTCAGTGGGTGAGGAAGTATCTGATAAAGAACTGACAGATTATATAAATCAAGTGTTGAAATATGAAAAAATGTTAAAGATAAAAGAAAAACAAGAAGAAGAGAAGGAAGCGGTGAGACGTAACGATACACAAGCGGCCGCCCGGATTGCGATGGAGATTATTCAATTGAGAAAAATGTTGTAAGAATGGTAAGTGTAAGTTTTGGAAGGAGGGGAACTAATGGCTGAGAAACCAGCACGTTCCAAAGAGGTTGATAATGAATTAAGTCTTGATCAAGTAAAAGAGCAGTTACTAGAGTTAGGGAAAAAACGAGGCTCATTAACGTTAGAAAAAATTGCTGCTAAGATTGGCGGCTTTGAATTAGACTCTGATCAAATGGATGAGTTCTATGAATATTTAGGTGAACATGGCATTGAAATTCTCACAGATGGTGAAGAAGAAGATGAAGATGACCCGAATGGGAAAGAACTAGAAAAAGAAGAAGAGTTTGATTTAAATGATTTAAGTGTTCCTCCAGGTGTGAAAATTAATGATCCTGTCCGTATGTATTTAAAGGAAATTGGACGAGTAGATTTATTATCTGCTGAAGAGGAAATTTCTTTAGCAACACGTATTGAAGAGGGAGACGAAGAAGCAAAGCGCCGATTAGCTGAAGCAAACTTACGACTTGTTGTTAGTATTGCGAAGCGCTATGTAGGGCGAGGTATGCTATTTTTGGACTTAATTCAAGAAGGAAATATGGGATTGATTAAAGCTGTTGAGAAGTTCGATTATCGTAAAGGCTTTAAATTCAGTACATATGCAACTTGGTGGATTCGTCAGGCTATTACTCGTGCTATTGCTGACCAAGCAAGAACAATTCGAATTCCAGTTCATATGGTAGAGACGATTAATAAATTAATACGTGTGCAAAGACAGCTATTGCAAGATTTAGGACGTGAACCGACTCCAGAGGAGATTGCGGAAGATATGGATTTAACTCCAGAAAAAGTTCGGGAAATCCTGAAAATTGCTCAAGAGCCTGTTTCTCTTGAAACGCCTATTGGAGAAGAAGATGATTCACATTTAGGTGACTTTATTGAAGACCAAGATGCAACATCTCCTTCAGAGCATGCAGCGTACGAACTTTTGAAAGAACAGCTTGAAGATGTACTAGATACGTTAACAGATCGTGAAGAAAACGTTCTACGTCTTCGATTTGGGTTAGACGATGGTCGTACTCGAACATTGGAAGAAGTAGGGAAAGTGTTTGGTGTTACTCGTGAACGTATCCGACAAATAGAAGCAAAAGCATTGCGTAAGCTGAGACATCCAAGTCGAAGCAAACGTTTAAAAGACTTTTTAGAATAGAAAAAACACTCCGAGAGCCGGCTTGATTCATATCAAGTGCGGCTCTTTCTTTCTTCTCAATAGTTCCTTCTTTTTGCCGATATAGTAGGTAAGAAGGAATTTGGAATTGAGGGTGGGAATATGAATGAAACACGTAAAAAAATTATTTTACAGGAAATCAAGTATTGGAAGCAAACGAATCTTTTGCCTGAGCAATATTGCGATTATTTATTGACTTTATATAGTCGCGGTGAAGAACAAATTACACCGCCGACAAAAGAGAGTAGCAGGTCCCTAGCCATTCCATTATGGATATTTACGTCCCTTTTTTTTCTAACCTTATTTGTCAATTATTTTACTGAAATTAACAAGGGATTGCAAATCGCAATTACAGCATTTTTCATTATTATGTTTGGTTCCTTTATTTATCGGTATATTAAAAGTGCATGGTTATTGCAGTTAGCTTTAGTTGGTTTAGCATTACTCGTTCTTATGGAATCGGTTCATATTGTTGACCTAGTATTTCCGAATAGTACTGGTGCTCTCTATATGGTCTTGCTAGTTCAATGTGTTATTTGGTTTCTAGTAGGTCGCCGATTAAAATTATTGTATTTTTCTATCTCTGGAGTGATTGGAGCTTTCATTATTGTCTATTTTTTAGCAAGATTATTTTTTTAATGCTTTTTTATGGAAAAAAATTGGTAAATGATATACTATATAATGGTAATGGTAGTTGTGACAAACCTTGAGAAAGCGCATAAATATTTGTTAAATTTAACAAAATAGAATATATCTGTTTATTTTTACTCTTTTCCTTAACCATGTTTAAGTAAATTAATAGTTGTTTGGACAGAATACTCTGATTGAAACAGTCTAGGTTCTATGGGAGGTTAATTCTATGAAGCGTAATCCAGTTGTACCATTTATTGTGATTATGGTGTTTGGAATTGGACTTATGTTTATGCTTTCTTTCAAAGGTTTAAGTGATTCTAAACAAATGGCTAAGGAGCAAGAAAACGGTGGTAAAACGGAAGAATCTACTGAGAATGCAGCGGCAACTCCTGAGGATATTTATAAACAAAACTGTATTAGCTGCCATGGTGATGCGTATCAAGGCGGTGTCGGTCCTGCTTTAAAAGGTGTAGGTGACCGATTATCTGCAGATGAAATTAAAAATACTTTAACGAATGGGAAAGGCGCTATGCCTCCTGGGTTAGTACAAGAAGATCAGCTGGATGGAATGACTGAATTTTTACAAGGGTTAAAATAATGAAAAACCACTGAGTTGTTCATATAGGACAATTCAGTTCTTTTTTTGTATAGATAAATTTCGCTGAACAAGTGAAGTTTTGTTATAATCTTAGAGAAAATGATTTGAAATACATATAAGAGAGTTGATTTAGATGAATCATGAAAAACTATCGATGCGTTTGCAGCGTGTCGCCTCATATATTCCAAAAGGAAGTGTTCTAGCGGATATTGGTTCGGATCATGCTTACCTTCCTTGTTATGCGATCAACAATCAGTTGTGTGCGAAAGCAATCGCTGGGGAAGTCGTAGAGGGGCCTTATCAATCGGCGTTAAAGCAAGTACTAGAAACCGGTTTACAGGATGAGATTGCTGTCCGTAAAGGGAATGGGCTAGATGTTCTCGAAATTGGCGAAGCAACGGCTGTAACGATTGCTGGCATGGGTGGTACATTGATTGCAAGCATTTTGGAAAGAGGTAAAGAGAAATTAACAAAAGTAGAGCGTCTTATTCTTCAACCGAATGTAGGTTCCAGAAACGTTCGAACATGGTTAATAGAGAATGGATGGGAATTGAAAGCGGAAGAAATTCTTGAAGAAGACGGGAAAATCTATGAAATTTTGCTGGCTGAAGCAGGGGAGCCGCTTAAGCCTTATCAAAATAAGCATGAAACAGGTCTTCAGTTTGGTCCGTTTTTGCAAGCGCAGCGCAGCCCTGTTTTTATAAAAAAATGGATGCAAGAAAAGGCTCATTTATTAAATGTAATTGCGCAAATGGATGCAAGCGGAAACACTAATTTAGAAGAAAAGCGAAATGAATTATTGAAGCAAATTAGGGTTATTGAGGAGGTGCTGGCATAATGAAAACAGCGAATGGACATCAAATTATTGAATTGTTTGAGCAGTTTTCTCCGAAGCATTACGCAATGGAGGGAGATCCAATTGGTCTTCATATTGGCTCTTTAAATAAGCCTGTTTCAAAAGTAATGATTGCTTTAGATGTACTGGAGGAAGTAGTAGATGAAGCGATTGAAAACGGCGTGGAGCTCATTATTGCCCATCACCCGCTTATTTATCGTCCGCTCAAAAAAATTGATACAACGAGTACAGCTGGTAGAATTGTTGAGAAATTGATTAAGCATGATATTGCCGTGTATGCTGCTCATACGAATTTAGATGTTGCAAAGGGCGGTGTGAATGATTTACTAGCGGAAGCCCTGCAATTACAGCAAACGGAAGTATTAGCTCCAACACATGAGATCACTTTGAAAAAGCTCGTTGTGTTCGTTCCTGTTGAGGCTGAGGATCAAGTAAGAGAAGCGCTTGGAAAAGCTGGAGCTGGTGCAATTGGAAATTATAGCAATTGCTCATTTTCTGCTGAAGGAACCGGACGATTTTTACCGGGAGAAGGTAGTGAACCAGCAATTGGTACGCAAGGCACATTAGAATCGGTATCAGAAGTGCGAATTGAAACGATTTTTCCAGAAAATATCGAGAAAAAAAGTGCTGTCAGCTATGATTAAAGCACACCCATATGAAGAGGTCGCTTATGATTTGTATCGCTTAGATAACAAAGGAGAAGTGTTAGGTCTCGGAAAAATTGGTTCCCTTGCTTATGAAATGACACTTGAAGAGTTTGCTGAGCATGTGAAGCGTACATTGGACGTGGATCGAGTGCGTGTTGTAGGAAATTTGAATACAACAGTTAAAAAAGTAGCCGTACTCGGTGGAGATGGTAATAAATATTTTACAACTGCTAAATTTAAAGGGGCAGATGTCTATGTGACGGGTGATATGTATTACCACACTGCACATGATGCGATGATGATTGGTTTAAATATTGTAGACCCAGGACATAATGTGGAAAAGGTAATGAAGCAAGGTGTGGCAACGGTGTTATCGAATATGTGTCAAGAACGAAAGCTAGATGTGACCTTTATTCCGTCTAAATTGAATACAGACCCGTTTACATTTGTTTAATAATAGAAAAAGTCGTCCAAGGACGACTTTTTCTATTATTTAGGTACTTTAATTTTCGGTAAAATTTTATTTAATGGTGTTTTCTTTTCTGTGCTCCATGTTGATTCGTCATTTGGATTATATTTTTCTAAAAAGGTAATGACCTCTTTGGTAATCGGTGTTGGTGTTGAGGCACCTGATGTCACTGCTACGGTTTCAACATCTTTTAGCCAATCAAGATTTAACTCAGAAATATCCGCAATTCGGTATGCTTTCGTCCCAGCAATTTCCTCTGAAACTTGAGCTAAACGATTCGAGTTATTACTTTTTGGATCACCGACAACAATGAGAACGTCTGCTTCACCAGCTTGCTGTGCAACGGCTTCTTGACGAACTTGAGTTGCCAGGCAAATTTCTTTGTGTACTTCAGCATGCGGATACTTTTCTTTTACTTTTTCCATAATATCTAAAACATCCCATTGGCTCATTGTTGTTTGATTTGTAACGATAATTTTATCGCTTTCAATGGTTAATGCTTCTACATCTTCAGCATGTTGGACAAGGTGAACGATATCTGGCGCAACACCAATCGCTCCTTCTGGCTCTGGATGTCCTTTCTTACCGATGTAAATGACTTGATAGCCTTCTTTTTGTTTGGCACGAATTAAGTCATGAGTCGCTGTTACATCCGGGCATGTGGCATCAAGCGTCACGAGCCCTTTTTCCTCTGCAATTTTACGAATTTCTGGTGAGACACCGTGAGCAGTAAAAATCACGGTTCCTGAATCGACCTGCTCAATAATTTCTTTTCGATTTTTGCCATCAAGTGTGATGATACCATCTTCTTCAAATGCATCTGTTACATGCTTGTTATGCACAATCATGCCTAAAATATAAATGGGGCGAGGCAATGTTTTATCTAAAGCCGCATTTCTGGCGATAACCATGGCATCGACAACACCATAGCAATAGCCGCGCGGGGATATTTTGATTACTTTCATCTATATGTCCTCCTTATAAAAGCAAAAAAACAATTAATTTTATTATATAGGAGGAATGAGCATAATACAAAACATCCAATAGTTATTAAATGTATAGTTTCGGCCCGGATGTCTTTTTCTTTTTTGGTTTCGGTTTTTTTTCCATTTTTTGTTGTGCGGTTTGTTCAGCGGTCGATTTAGGAGATTCTTCTGTAGGAATCTCGGTGACTGTTTCTTTTGATATGTTTTCCTCTTGTTTTGGTTCTTCTTTTTTATCGTTGTCGTTAGAACTAAAGGCCTGAATAATATTCCACATGGACGGTAAGTTTTTAATCATTGGACCATATTGTTGAACGATTGGGGTAAATTGTTCTGCTGCTTGAAGTACTTTTTGCGTATTGTTAAGCAGGTTTGTAATACCTTCAGGATTTCTAAGTGTTTCCATGATACCGCCGCCGCTATTATTGCTCCGTGTTTCTTGTTTTCCTTGTGAGGGTGTTGCGAATAAGTTTTGGGGAGCAGCCTTTTGTTTAGACTTACCGAGTAACCTTCCAATCAGACCTTCTTTTTTAGGTCGTTGTTGCATCATGTCTTGTTGATGGAAAGGTGCATTTACCCTTGGTTGACGCATACGAGGTTGTTGCGGCATTTGCTGGAAAAAGGAGTTTGATCCTGAAGGTGCAGGCATTCCTCTTTGAAAGTTTGATGGCGGATACATATTTCGTCGATTGGATGGCGGAAAGTTTGGCCCTGAACCAGGGTGTCTTCCTTGAATCATATTGTTTCCCTCCTTATCAGGGGAAAATTATTTTTTCTATATTAGTATGCAAAATAAGAAAAAAGGTTTGAACAATGGTAAAACTAGAACGATTTGTTGTGAAGTTGGTGGAAAGAGGGTAAGATGGTAACGATAGTTTGTTTGTAAGCAGTCCATGATGCTTATATCAATACTTAATAAAACCAAGTGCCTTGCGCTTTTCTTCATAATTATTTTATAATCATAGGATATGTGAACGATTTGACCCATAGGATAAAGGAGTTTTTTGATGAAACAAAATCAATTTGAACGTTTTAATTTGCAGAGCCATATAGTTGATGCGGTTCAGAATTTAGGGTTTAAAAAGCCGACGGAAATTCAAGAACGTGTGATTCCTGCGATTTTAAACAATCATAGTTTAATTGGCCAATCGCAAACAGGAACGGGAAAAACCCATTCATACTTGTTACCGATTATGGAAAAACTGAATCCAGCTAAACAAGAAGTTCAAGCGATTATTTCTGCGCCAACTAGAGAATTAGCTACTCAAATTTATAAAGAAGCTTTAAAAATTGCCGATCATTTTCCGGAAGAGGCTCCTGTTCAAGTCCGCTGCTTTATTGGCGGAACGGACAAGCAGCGGACGATTGAAAAGTTAAAAACACAGCCGCAACTTGTAATTGGGACTCCAGGTAGAATTAAAGATCTTGTGGAAGAACAAGCTTTGCAAGTATATGGAGCAACGATGCTTGTTGTGGATGAAGCTGATTTGATGCTAGATATGGGCTTTATTGAAGATGTTGATAAATTTGCTGCAAGAATGGCTGAAAAAATCCAAATGCTTGTCTTCTCAGCAACGATTCCAGAAAAATTAAAACCATTTTTGAAAAAGTATATGGAAAATCCGAAATATGTTCAAGTGAATCCGAAGCAAGCAACAGCAGCGAAGATTGAACATGTACTGATTCCACTTCGTCATCGCAACAAAATTCAACTATTACATGATATCGCTGTTCGCTATAATCCATATTTAGCGATTATTTTTACGAATACGAAAAAAATGGCTGACACTGTTGCGGATGAGTTAATAGCCAAAGGATTGACGGTTGGACGTATTCATGGTGACCTTTCACCGCGTGATCGTAAACGAATGATGAAGCAAATTAATAATTTAGATTATCAATTTATTGTGGCGACAGATCTGGCTGCGCGTGGAATTGATATCGAAGGTGTTAGTCATATCATTAACTATGAGCTGCCATCAGATTTAGACTTCTATATTCATCGTACAGGCCGAACAGCACGTGCAGGTCAATCGGGTATTGCGGCAACGATTTATGATACATCGGATGAAGATGCATTAATTCGTCTTGAGAAAATGGGTGTCACTTTCCACGATGTGGATATTCAAAATGGTGATTGGATTGAAATCGATGAACGAAATAAACGAAAACATCGTAAAAAGCAAACTTCTGAAATTGATGTAAAAGCAAAAACAATGGTTAGAAAATCAACTAAAGTCAAACCAGGCTATAAAAAGAAACATCAACGTGAAACGGAAGAGTTTAAGAAACGACAACGTCGCATGGCTAAAAAACAAAGATAAGCTGTATTGAATGTTTGAAGAGAGGAGGACATTAGAGTGTTGAAAATTGGATCTCATGTATCGATGAGCGGGAAAACGATGCTGCTCGGTGCAAGTGAGGAAGCAGCTTCTTATGGAGCAAATACCTTTATGATTTATACAGGGGCTCCGCAAAATACGCGTCGTAAAAAGCTAGAAGAGCTAAATATTGAAGCGGGAACGAAACATATGGCTGAACACGGAATGACAGATATTATTGTTCATGCTCCGTATATTATTAATATTGGAAATACGACAAAGCCAGAAACATTTGAACTTGGTGTCAATTTTTTAAGAAGCGAAATTGATCGTACAGAAGCGATTGGTGCGCGTCAAATTGTTCTTCATCCAGGAGCGCATGTTGGGGCTGGTAGTGAAGCGGGAATTAAGAAGATTATTGAAGGATTGAATGAAGTGCTAACAGCTGAGGATCAAGTGCAAATTGCTCTTGAAACGATGGCAGGGAAAGGAACCGAATGCGGCCGCTCGTTTGAAGAGCTAGCGATGATTATCGATGGTGTTACACATAATAAACAACTGTCTGTTTGTATGGATACTTGTCATATTCATGATGCTGGATATAATATCGTTGAAGATTTTGATGGCGTGCTAAATGAGTTTGACAAAATTGTCGGCATTGACCGTATTAAAGTGCTTCATATTAACGATAGTAAAAATGTACGTGGAGCGCGTAAAGACCGTCATGAAAACATTGGGTTTGGTCACATTGGGTTTGATGCTTTAAACTATATTGTCCATCATCCACAGCTTTTATCCGTTCCTAAAATTTTAGAAACACCATTTGTTGGTGAAGATAAAAATGATAAAAAAGCACCGTATCAATTTGAAATTGAGATGCTAAGAAACAAGAAGTTTGATGATAATTTGCTAGAGAAAATTAAAAATAGCTAACTGTAAAAAGGGACATTTCATCGAATTGGATGAAACGTCCCTTTTTGGTTTACCATTCATAACGATGTATAACTAAGCTTTTTTGATTTTTTACAGTTTTGGCGTCTAGCTGCACCTGCTATGAAAAAGATGAGAGTCCTCAACATCCTATTTTCTACATATACATAAACGAGCCATTTCCCCTGTTCTTAATAAGAACCAGTCAGTTGATAGAAAATATTTTCGATTTGCTTTGCTTTATTCATGCCAGTGATGCCGGCAATTCGACCAATGACCGTTTGTCTTTGACGAGAATCAAAAATGTTAATATTTTGTCCTGCAAGCAGTCTTGTAATACCTACTGCTTCTTGTTGGGTTAAAGATACTTGATACTGTGCCGCTAGAGCGAGCAACTCATCTGGTTTAATTTGATTAATCTTATGATTGACCATCATTTCAAATAATTTCATAATCGTTTTCCCTCCTTTTTTAAAACATATGAAGAGGGGATGAAGATGTGAACGAAAACTGTAAGCGCGGTTCTTTACTTCTTCTTCTTTTTTCGATATACTTCTTTTTATCAAATCGTAATGATTCTTAAAAAAAGGTGATGTAATTTGGAAATACAGGATAATCATCCAATTATTAAAGTGAAAAATCTTTCCTATAAATACACAAAAGATAAAGTGTTAGAAGATGTGTCTTTTGAAGTGCCACGTGGAGCTTTTTTAGCTATCGTAGGTCCCAATGGATCAGGTAAGTCGACTTTATTAAAGTTAATTCTTGGGTTGTTAAGAACACAAGAAGGTACAATTAAACTGTTTGATGAAAATATCCGTTCATTTAAAGAGTGGCAACAGATTGGTTTTGTTTCACAAAAAGCGAATTCATTCAATTCAGGTTTTCCGGCAACGGTGTTTGAAGTCGTTCAAAGTGGATTAACGAAGAAATTAGGTTTATTTAAATTTCCTAAAAAAGCGGATAAGCAAAAAGTGAAAAAAGCTCTAGAGGCTGTCGATATGTTATCCTTTCAACATCGAAATATTGGTGAATTATCAGGCGGGCAACAACAACGGGTGTTTATTGCACGGTCGCTTGTAAGTGAACCACAATTACTGATTTTAGATGAGCCGACCGTTGGAGTGGATTCTAAACATGTGCATCAGTTTTATGAAATGCTTGAAATGCTGAATAAACAATTAGGCATTACACTTATTTTAGTTACACATGATGTCGGTACAGTAACGGATAAAGTGACACATGTAGCCTGCTTGAATAAAAAGCTGCATTTTCATGGAGATGCATGTGAATATAATCAATTAAATGAAGAAGAGCTGTCGTCTTTTTATGGACATGACGTCAAGCTTTTAAGTCATAATCATTAAGATGTTTTGGAGGATAGCCGAATGATATCGGGGTTATTGCAATATGAGTTTTTGCAAAACGCATTTATTACAGGAATTATTATTGGAGTATTAGCGCCGCTCTTGGGCGTTTTTATTGTGGTTAGACGGATGTCTATGATTGCAGATGCCTTAAGTCATGTAGCACTTGCAGGGATCGCGTTTAGTTTACTGCTGCAAAAGAGTTTTGTTTCGCTAGTTGGATTAAATCCACTTTATATGGGAATGGCATTTTCTGTTGGTGGTTCTTTATTTATTGAGAAGTTAAGAACCATTTATAAGCATTATCAGGAGCTGGCAATCCCAATTATTTTATCAGGCGGAATCGGACTTAGTGTTATTTTTATTTCCGTTGCAGATGGATTTAATGCGGATTTATATAGTTATCTATTTGGAAGTGTAAGTGCAGTTAGCCGCTCTGATTTATATGTCATTATCGGAGTAGGCATAGCGGTTATTGTAACGTTAATATTGTTATTTAAGGAACTGTTTTTACTTTCATTTGATGAAGAACATGCGAAGGCTTCTGGTATTCCTTCTAAAGTGATTCATTTTATTTTTATTGTACTTGTCGCTCTTGTGATTGCAGCATCTATGAGAGTGGTTGGAATTTTGCTTGTCTCATCTTTAATGACGCTGCCGGTTGCTGCGAGTTTACGATTTGCACAAGGATTTAAACAAATGATTGGTTATTCAGTTGTTTTTGGTGAAATATCCGTCATAGGTGGTTTATTTTTATCTTATGAGCTAGATCTTGCTCCAGGTGGAACGATTGTAATGCTAGCTGTACTCATTCTTGTTTTAGCAATTATTATTGATAAGTGGAAAAATAGGTAAATGAGGTGTTTTTTTGAATGTAACAACAGCGATTCAATTACTAAAGGATAAAGGGTATAAACAAACGGGAAAAAGAGAAGATATGCTTCAGCTTTTTTCGTCTAGTAATAAATATTTAACGGCAAAAGATGTATTAGAGAATATGAAGTCGAGCTATCCAGGATTAAGCTTCGATACGATTTACCGCAACCTTTCTTTATTTGTACAATTAGGTATTTTTGAAATGACAGAACTTGAAGGAGAGAAACGTTTCCGATTTACTTGTAGTCACTCTGAACATCATCATCATTTTATTTGTTTAGATTGTGGAAAGACGAAAGAAATTGCAGCGTGTCCGATGGAAAGTCTAGAAGATAATTTACAGGATTATGATGTGTCTGGTCATAAGTTTGAAATTTATGGCCGTTGTCCTGACTGTTGTGTACAGTCACAGTAAAAAGCGTGAAGACCATTTAGGTTTTCACGCTTTTTTTTTAGCTATATCCAGAACTCATATGACAATTTATACTTGCTGCTCCTGCAGCCATTTACGAACCCAAGTTTGTGCTTCGTGCCAGGATTGAACCCGAATGACACTGTTTGGAACAGGATCTTGATTATAGGGTGTATTAAAGAGTAAGACAGGGATATTACATTCTTCAGCGATTGCAACTGCATTATCATGTTTATCTTCTAGAAATAGGTCGACCGCTAATTTTTTGGCTGTAGCTACTTTGTTGTGCGATCCAATTAATTCTAGATGATGATAGCTCAGTCGATGTTTGGCAAACCACTTTTCTGTGACATCAAGAAGATGTGGAGTACGTGCGCTAATATAATATAAATCAGCCGAAGCTGTCCATGCATTTAATACTTCTTTTGCCCCATCAGCAGGTAAAGATTCTTTATAAAAGATTGGTTCATTTGTTAAGAACCAGTGGTTAAAATCTTCTTTTGATACGTTCACATATGGATAAAAATCATATTGGGTAATGTCTTCATATGTTAAATTTAATTGAAAAGCGTCATTTAAAAATGGAACAAAGGTGTCTGGTCGTGTGACGGTTCCATCTATATCTATTCCAAATCGTTTCTTCATCGTTGATGTGCCCTCTCCTTATTTTTCATACATATAGTGTAACATAAATTAGTGAAAGCGTTCTTTTAGTAAATGGCAACAATATTGTTTAACAAATCCATTATAAAAAGGGCACGATAATTATCCAGGGCTAAAAAGCATTGCAGTTCTTAGGAGCCGCGGTTTAGATTAGGGTAGTTTTTTCGTATAATTTCATTTATACAATCTGTTCAGACAGATGTAGTTTATCCCAATAGATGAAAGATTTTTAACGTAGTTTTTCATTTTTCTTACACACACTATAAATGCTCCTACTTAACGAAAGTGAGGAATGCATGTATGGAAGAGAATCGTTACACAAGTGTTGACAATGAAGTGCGTTTGACTCCAAAGCCAATGGATTCCACTTCGACCTCGACTTCGACTTCACAGATTCATCAAACAGTTGATGAAGATCGAAATAGATACGAATCCGGTGAAGCGGTAAAAAATCATTATCTAGAAGAAACATCTGCTGAGGTTGCGGCACCGATAAGTAATCGTGGACAAGCAACGAATTCAGAAAGATATGATGATCCTGCATATGGTATTGGTTTCGGTGGTACATTAGTTGGGACCCTTGCGTTAATTGCATCCATCCTCTCCTTATTTATGATGCCAATTTTACTTGGTATTGTCGGCATTGTGGCTGGGTTTATTGCCCGTAGTAAAGGAGCAAAAAGTCTTGGAGCATGGGCAATCGGGATTGGTGCTGTCTCAATTATTGTTGGCATCTTTATCTTGCCGTTTTTTTAACAAGACGAAAAAAGCTTGGATTCGACGACGAATCCAAGCTTTTCTTAGGAAAACAGTATAGAATTTGTCTAGCTTAATTACTTTATTTTTATTTCAACGCTTCAGCTTTTTGTTTAGCGTAATATTCCTCGGCAATTAAGTCGATTTCTTTCTTTAATTCTTCTACCATTGTTTCTTCAGGTACTTTACGAACAATTTGCCCTTTTCTAAATAGAAGTCCTTCTCCTCGGGCTCCAGCGATGCCGATATCAGCTTCTCGAGCTTCACCAGGTCCATTTACCGCACAGCCGAGAACAGACACTTTAATCGGCGCCTTAATCGTTTGGATATACTCTTCTACTTCGTTTGCAATAGCAATTAAGTCGATTTCAATACGACCGCATGTTGGACAAGAAATCAGTGTAGCCATATTAGAGGCAAGACCAAATGACTTTAATAATTCCCGTGCTACTTTTACTTCTTCAACAGGATCAGCACTCAAAGAAATTCGTAATGTATTACCGATACCTTTGCTTAGAATAGCTCCTAAACCAGCAGCGCTTTTTACTGTACCAGAGAATAAAGTTCCTGATTCTGTAATGCCGAGATGTAATGGATAGTCAAAGGCTTGTGCGGCTTTTTCGTATGCTTCAATGGCTAAGTTAACATCAGATGCCTTCATGGAAACGATAATATCATGAAAATCTAAGTCTTCTAAAATTTTGATATGATGCAAAGCACTCTCTACCATGCCGTCGGCTGTTGGGTATCCGTATTTTTCGATAATGCGTTTTTCTAATGAACCAGCATTTACACCGATTCGAATTGGTACACCCTTTTCTTTCGCTGCCTTTACAACCGCTTCGACTTTCTCGCGACGGCCAATATTTCCTGGGTTAATCCGAATCTTATCGGCTCCCCCCTCAATCGCTTTTAAAGCAAGTCGATAATCAAAGTGAATATCAACAACAAGTGGAATGTTGATGCGTTTTTTTTATTTCTGGAATGGCATCGGCTGCTCGTTCATCTGGACATGCAACGCGGACAATTTGGCAGCCTGCCTCTTCAAGGCGCAGAATTTCAGCTACAGTCGCTTCGACATCATGGGTTTTTGTCGTTGTCATACTTTGAATAATTACTTCATTATTACCGCCAATGGTTAAATTACCAACCTTAATAGGGCGGGTTTTAGTACGATGTATAATTTCACTCAAGTGGGATTCGCTCCTTTTGGAAGAAATCATGTTTGATTTTCCCTATTGTTCACAAAATATTGTATCAATGTTAGGCACTAGTTGACAAGGAAATGGATGTATTATCTTTTTTAATAGGCTGTGTTAAACATCGAGAAAATTCTATCTTATCCTTGTTTTATATCGCTGTCTATTTATAGCTCGGAATTTTATAGGTTTTTCCAATTTGCATTTGTTCGGGTTTTAGCCCTTCATTTAGCTCTTGAAAATCACTCACAATCGATTCAATTGGCTGTTTTAGTGTCCCTTCTTCTTGCTCAATAATTGACAATAAGGTGTCACCCGGCTTCATGGTTTTTTTTACATATTGCAGTTTGTGTTTATTCGCTGTTTGATGAACAGGTTGTGAAGGTTCTTTTGCAGGAGAAGAAGATGACTTTGGTAAAGTTCCTGTTGTGACATCAAAGTAAACGATAAACAGAATAAAACATACGCATAGAAAACCGATTAGCCGTTTCATTTGTAACCCCCATTACTTGTCTTTACTTTATATATATTTAGGAGATCTTTTTTTATGCCTAAAATTAAGCACTATTCTTTTGTTTCTATGATTCGATGAATCCATTGTTAATGGAGTGAAGTAAAGCTGCTATGTTCCTTCCTGTTAAAAAATACTTCAATTATTTAATATAGTAGATTTAATGGTCTAGATGCTCCTAATAGAGGGGTTTGTGTAAAAATATTACTTTTATAAAGGTATAAACCTTTAGATTTGTTGGTATATAGGAAATTTATCTTATTTTTTACAGGTTATTTACAGAACGTTAATAATTTCATCGGATAATGAAAGTGATTCAAAAGGAGGGTTTTATGAAAAAAAAGTTTATTCATTACATATTTCACTCGAATTTAGTAGTTAATTGCACCCTAAAAACAAGGTTACTTATCTTGCTTATTAGTTCTTTAGTCTTAACATCATCAGGGATAAGTTATATTGCTTATGTACAATCGAAGGCTTCCACAATCAATGCTGTGGAACAGAGGCTAGAGCGAGAGTCCGTATTGTTTTATCAAATGGTGCAAAATTTAATGTATCTCTATGTTGGAGATGAGGAGAAGTTTTCACAGAAAGTAGAATCTGTCGTGAAAAGTCAAAGTTCTCAAATGGCTCAGGATGGTCTGCGAAGTGATTATTTTCTTTTAAAAGATGAAAAGCTAACTCCGTTTTTAGATAGTAAACAATCGAAAGTACATCTTTCTGATTCGCTTCAACGGAAAATCGTTGAGCAACAAAATGGAATTGTGACGACGTCGATTGAAGGCAAGAAATATACGTTAGCTTTCCGCTATATTCAAGAGTTAAAGGGGCAATATATTATTGTTTTGCCACAAGAGAAATATTTAGGAGAAATTCAGCAAATGGCTTGGTCGATTAGTGGAGTAGCTTTGATCTGTTTAATCCTATCTGCGTTATTAGCGGCTTTCATGATTAACAAGCTAACGAAGCCACTAGAGCAAATTCGTGAAATGATGAGAAAAGCGAGAGAAGGGAATCTTGATATTTCGTTTGAAGAGATTCAACAAACAACTCCAGAAGTAAAATCCTTGATTAAAAGTTTTGGAACCTTGATTAGTTCACTGCAGGGATTGCTGCAAAATATTGGAGCGACGGCAGGGCGTCTCCATCATACAGGACAGCAGCTGCAGCAATCTTCTAATCATGTATTAGTCACTAATCAAGGACTCTTGGCAGGTATTGAGCTGGTCAAAAAAGCGGCTGAAGAAACGGCAAGCAGTTCAGACATACATATAGAAACTTTTCATAAAATGAAAAAGGATGTTCATTTAATTTTTGAAGAAATGGATCAATTATTTCATATTGCTAGAAATATGGATGAATCCGCTCAAGAAGGTACAGACCAAATGAATCTCTTATTAAGAAGAATGGATGTATTTCAACAAGAATCACAACATATTACGAAAACTGTTCATATGATGAGCACGCATTCTCAATCGGTTAACTCGATTGTTGCGCTTATTCAATCTATTGCAGAACAAACGAAATTATTAGCCTTGAATGCTACGATTGAGGCTGCGCGTGCGGGAGAGTATGGAAAGGGATTTTCTGTTGTGGCGACAGAGGTGAGAAAACTAGCAAATCAAACATCTGAAGCGGCGAAAGATATCTCTACAAATATGAGTCAAATGCTAGAGATAACGTCGAGAACGCAACTTGAGTTTGAACATCTCAATCTGCATCTTAATGAAAATGTAGAAGCTGTAATGGAAAGTAAACAATCGATTGATATTTGGAATGTAAAGGTGCAGCAAGTGAAAGAAACACTTCATTCTATACACGATTATTTAGGTCATTTACAGAAATCTTTGCCTCTAGTAGAAGAATCGACAGAGCGGTACGCCGCTTTATCTCAGCAAACATCTGCAAGTTCCGAAGAAATGTTAAACAGTTCTTACGCGCAGCAAAATCAATTAAAAGAAAGCTATGAAATTGGCACGGTGTTAAATGAATTATCAAGTGCCCTTAATCAACAAACCAAACAATTTCGCTCATCATAAGAAAAGGGAGAACAAAACCTACCTTTTAAAACGGTTCTATTAAATAACGCTTTGGATTTTCAACTCATTTAACTTTCAGCAGAGCTGAAAGGTGTCCGAAACCGCGTTTTCATATGAATGAGCCAAAAATCGTATACATCAACAATTAATATAGTCTTTAAAAAAGCGCAAGGACCTTTACTAGTTAGGTCCTTGCGCTTGACGTTTACGTTTGTTGTTCTTGCTCGTGAGGTATTTCTTTTAATGTTAGGAAAAGAAGGATGAAGATAATGAACCAGTTCAAAGACATACTGAATGGAACGGTTGCCTGAAAGAGGTCCATAATTGTAAAGAAAATCGTCGGTAATGTTACGCAATAAGCAGTGATTGTCCATATTTGCTTGTAACGGAGCGGTTTCTGAAAAGCATTTTTGAGCACCAATCCGAAAATAGAAAAAATCGTTATTTTAATAAATAAGATTACTGCGGCTATTATGTAAAAAATAAAAATCATAATAGATAAGAACATCCATAATAAACTGTCCGCTTTATCAAGCCATGAGGAAATGGTTTCATTATTCCCTTCGATAAACGTATAAGGAGAAGACTGGGCACTTCCGGCAGATACAACGACAAATTCGGATTGTAGAAAGGCGAGGCCGTTCGTCGTTTGATTGGCAACTTTACTAGGTGTTAGTACACCAGAGTCATCCATAAAAATAGTAAAGCCTTCTTTGTGGATAATAATAGGTTCGTCGCTTTCTGTCGTTAACTTGCCATCTTTAATCTCAAATGCGGGTATTTCTGTTGAAACAGTTTGTTTAACCGCATAAATACTATCCTTTATCATCATGCTAAAATAATAACTAGCGGGAAGAATGGATAGGAGGGAAAGTACGAATACAAAAAAAATCGTTTTGCCTAATCCTTGATAACGAAAGGTCGCTATATCCTTAGGCGAGTACAAACTAACATATAGTTGTTTAAAGACATTCATATAAAACAGCACCTTTTTCTATTCTATCTTGTTCATTGTATCTATCAGTTTGTGATAATACAACATAAACGATACAAATTCCCCCTTTTAAAAATGAAGGCAAATGAAGGCGTGTTGTCGAAGTTCATATTAAGTGAAATTATTTTTGAAAGGAGATACATATGGATATTCTTTATTGGACGGTTGTCATCACCATGTTTATTATCGGTTTTATTGGCTTGATTTATCCAATTATTCCAAGCGTGCTCTTTATTTTCGCCGGCTTTATTTTATACGGATTTTTTTATTCATTTGAACCATTCCATTGGCTGTTTTGGACCATACAAATTTTATTTGTTTTGCTTTTATTTATGGCGGATTATGTAGCGAATATGATCGGCGTTAAAAAATATGGTGGCTCCAAAGCGGGGATATGGGGCAGTACTATTGGCCTTCTAGTGGGACCGTTCGTCATTCCTGCTTTCGGTATTATCATTGGTCCATTTGTTGGGGCAATTTTAGCAGAACTGCTTGTTCATAAGCGAGACTTATGGACCGCTTCGAAGATTGGGTTTGGCTCTGTTATTGGCTTTATTAGCAGTGTGTTGACAAAAAGCATTATTCAAATCGTAATGGTTGGATATTTTTTCTTTGTTATATATAAATAGTCTGAATAAAAAAACTAAAAAAGTGAAGCATAACGTTTGAAAGGCTAGTGAAATTTTGATAATCTATGCTTATGGGCTTTAGGAAACTTTGGAAAACTAAAGCCAAATATAGGTATACATAGGGAGGATTTTAATCATGGCATTTGAATTACCACAATTACCATACGCAGTTGATGCATTAGAACCACACATTGACAAAGAAACAATGAACATTCATCACACAAAACATCACAACACATATGTAACAAACTTAAACGCTGCAATTGAAGGAAACGAAGAGCTTCAAAGCAAAAGCATTGAAGAACTAGTTGCTAACCTAGATGCAGTTCCAGAAGCTATTCGTACAGCTGTACGCAACAATGGTGGAGGACATGCTAACCACTCTTTATTCTGGACAATTTTAACTCCAAATGGTAGCGGTGCACCAGCTGGTGAACTAGCGGACGCAATTGCTGCTAAATTTGGTAGCTTGGATGCGTTTAAAGAAGAATTCGCTAAAGCAGCAGCAACTCGCTTCGGTTCTGGTTGGGCTTGGTTAGTTGTAAATAACGGCGAATTAGAAGTAACAAGCACACCAAACCAAGATTCTCCATTATCAGAAGGGAAAACACCTGTTCTTGGATTAGATGTTTGGGAGCATGCTTACTACTTAAACTACCAAAACCGTCGTCCTGATTACATCGGTGCTTTCTGGAATGTTGTAAACTGGGATGAAGTTGCAAAACGTTACGCAGCTGCAAAATAATAAAGTAATGAACACGGGAATCCTCGAATAAGAGGGTTCTCGTTTTTTATTGTCTTTTTTCACATAAATGCTCCTCTTTTTTCAAACACTAAAATGAACAAAAAGGAGCGTTTGAATATGGGGATTTTACAAAAAGTAATCGGAGAAGGAGCAGTGCAAAAAGAATTAAATCTGCTGCTCATAATCGGTGGTTTATATAGTTTAAGCATCGCTTTATCTAATACATTTGTGAATATTTATTTATGGAAGCAATCAGGGGATTTTTTAGATATTGGCATTTATAATTTAATCGTTGTTATCGTTCAACCATTAATCTTTATTTTAGCAGGCCGGATGGCGAAGAAAGTCGATCGAATCATCGTGTTACGGCTTGGTGTTATTTTCTTAGCTCTTTTTTATTTAACGGTGCTCTTAGTAGGGGGAAATGCGACGAATTTTCTTTGGTTACTTGGAGCGTTGCTTGGAATGGGATATGGATTTTATTGGCTTGCTTTTAATGTATTAACATTTGAAATTACTGAGCCGGAAACACGTGACTTTTTTAATGGGTTTATGGGAGTTTTAAACTCTAGTGCTGGGATGATTGGTCCAATTAGCGCTGGATTCATTATTTCGCGGCTAAATCAATTCTCAGGATATACATTTGTCTTCGGTTTATCGTTGTTGTTGTTTGCAGTTGCCGTTTTATTAAGTTTCTTTTTAAAAAGACGACCTGCACATGGAAAGTATTGTTTTGTACGTGTTTTACAAGAGCGAAAAAATGATCGTAATTGGAGTTTGATTACGTGGGCCAACTTTTGTCAGGGGTTACGAGAAGGTACATTTATGTTTGTTATTTCTATTTTTGTATTTATTCAAACAGGAAGTGAATTGGCACTTGGGAGCTATGGGTTACTCCATTCAGCCGTTGCTTTTGTTGCTTATTATTTTGCTTCTCGCCTTATTAAGTCCGACATGCGCAATAAAGCGATTCTCTTTGGAGGAGTACTGCTTTATGCGGCAGTAATTTTCATTGCTGTGGATGTTACATATGCCAGACTTTTAATATATGCGGCAATGATTGCCGTTGGATACCCGCTTTTACTCGTACCGTATGTTTCCCTTACATATGATGTGATTGGGCGTGCATGGCATGCGGCGGAGATGCGAATTGAATATATAGTCGTTCGAGAGCTATTTATTCATCTTGGTCGTATTGTTTCTATTCTAGGTTTTCTCTTTGCTGTTTATTATTTCGACCCTAAGCAAAGTTTGCCGATTTTTTTATTAATTGCTGGTTTAGGTCATACGGTAATTTATTTCTTTGTCCGTCAAATCAAGCTAACCTAGATAGACATTGGATAAAATTAATAGTATTTCAAGGTAGAAAAAAACAACAATGTTCTATAGAATAAGGTAGTTAGCAAGACAATGGATAAAGGAAGTGTGGCATATAGTGAATAAAAAGAAAAAAACGCATGTGCCGTTCAGATTAAGTATTCTTTTCTTTTTAGTTTTTGTACTATTCTCTGCGTTAATCTTACGTTTAGGATTTATTCAAATTGCCTATGGCGATGACTATCGTCGTGAAGTAGAAAGAACAGAAGAAGTGACGGTCAATAATGCTGTTCCACGTGGTAAAATGTATGATCGCAATTTAAACATTATGGTGGATAATCAGCCTTTAGATGCGATTACATATACAAGAAAACAAGGAACAAAATCAGCGGAAATGTTGGAAACAGCTGAGAAGCTAGCTAAGTTAATTGATAAAGAAGTCGATAAGGTAACAGAGCGGGACAAGAAAGATTTTTGGATTATGTTACATCCAGAACTGGCTGATCAAAAAATCACTGCCCAAGATAAAAAGAAAGTGACAGAAGGGGAGCTTACAGAAGCGGATTTATATAAGCTTCAAATTGAGAGGATTACGAAGGAAGAGTACGATACCTTTTCTAAGGAAGAGCTTGAGGTACTAGCTATTTACCGCGAGTTTACGAGCGGTTATGCATTAACGCCACAAATTGTAAAAAACAAAAATGTAACAAAAAAAGAGTTTGCACGAGTGAGTGAACATTTAGGTTCTTTGCCTGGTGTAGGGATTACAACAGACTGGGATCGTTCTTACGCATATGATAAAACGTTGAAGTCGGTATTAGGAAAAGTTTCTTCATCAGAGGAAGGGTTACCGAGTGAAAGTCTTGATTATTATTTAGCACGTAATTACAGTCGAAATGACCGTGTTGGGAAAAGCTATATCGAAGCACAATATGAAGAGGTTCTACAAGGTCAAAAGACAAAGATTCGTAATATTACCGATAAATCTGGAGATGTGGTTGATTCACAAGTGATTACCCCTGGACAACGTGGTAAAGATCTTGTCTTGACGATTGATATTGATTTACAACAGGCTACAGAAAAAATTATTGAAAAATATTTACTTGCTAATAAAAGAATGGGAAATACGAAGTTTTTAGATCGAGCTTTTGTTGTTATGATGGACCCAAATACGGGTGAAGTATTAACAATGGCAGGGAAAAGGTATGTGCGAGATTCAGAATCGGGGAAAGCTTCTATCGAGGATTTTGCGTTGGGGAATATTACCACTTCTTATGCGATGGGTTCTGCTGTTAAAGGGGCGACCGTACTAACAGGTTACCAACAGGGCGCAATTCAACCGGGATCTGTCTTTTATGATACGAAGTTACAAATTAAAGGAACACCAGCGAAAGGTTCTTATAAAAACTTTGGAAACATTAATGATTTGACTGCTTTAAAAGTATCTTCAAACGTATATATGTTCCGAACAGCTATTAATATTGGTGGAGGTACGTATATACCAAATCATTCTTTGAGCATTAATCCGAAGGCCTTTACAACAATGAGAAATTCTTATGCACAGTTTGGATTAGGCGTACGTACAGGTATCGATTTACCAAATGAAATGGTTGGATTTAAGGGGACTGAAACTTCTCCAGGTAAGCTGCTTGACTTGTCTATCGGTCAGTATGATACGTATACACCGATGCAACTTGCACAATATGTATCCACTATTGCTAATGGTGGTTATCGAATGAAGCCGCATATTGTTAAGGAAATTCGTGAACCTGTAGAAGATAATGAGGAGTTAGGTTCCGTGGCTGAAGAAATTACGCCAACTGTTCTCAATCGTCTGCCTATGAAAGATTCCTGGATTCAACATGTTCAAGAGGGGTTTAAAAAGGTAATGATGGAATCAGGTGGAACGGCCTACCAATTTTTTGGCGGAAAACCTTATACAGTAGCGGGAAAAACAGGAACAGCCGAAGCGTTTTATGATGGCCCTGATCGTGAGAAATACAGCGAGCCGCAAGAAACGATGAACTTGACTATTGTTGGTTATTCACCAGCAGATAAGCCAGAAGTCGCTTTTGCAGTTGTCGTGCCATGGGCGTATCAAAGACATACGACAGATCATCATATGAATAAATTAATCGCTAGTGAAATTATGGATGAGTACCATAAGCTGAAAAAAGAACGTGCGAAGCAAGCAAAGGCAGAAGCAACGACTACAGTAAAGGTTAATCATAACAAAGATAAGAAAACAGATGAGAGTGAAAGCTCAACAAATGAATAATAAATGAAAAACACGCTTTTGATTCAGAAGCGTGTTTTTTTTTGAAGGTGACTTTGTTATATGATGCTACCAGTTGTTACTTAAATAGCTTTTTCTTCTATCGACACAATAAAAGAAAGGGTGTATTTACATGATTCGCACAACTCTTTACACAATCTTAATATTGCATTCAAATGGAATTAATAGTGCTATTGTATTCTTGTAACTGTAGGGAAGATAATTAATCATTCAGGGGGAAAATTGATGAAACGTCTTAAATTTGCAGCATTCGCAACAATTATCGGAGGAGCTATGGCTGTAACAGCTGCATGTGGTTCTGATAGTGCAAAAGATAGCAACAGCAGTGCAAGTGAAACGGACAAACCATTACAAGGTGAAATCGCAATTGATGGATCTTCAACGGTTTATCCAATTATGGAAGCTATCGCTGAAGAATATATGGCGCAACAGCCTGATGTAAAAGTATCAGTTGGTTTCTCTGGAACGGGCGGAGGCTTTGAGAAATTTATCGCAGGCGAAACAGATTTAAGTAATGCATCACGACCTATTAAGGATGAAGAAAAAACTCAATTAGAGCAAAATAAAATCGATTTTACGGAATTAGAACTAGCTTATGATGGTTTATCCATTGTTGTAAATAAAGAAAATGATTTCATTGATCACTTAACAGTTGATGAACTGAAAAAATTGTGGGTAGAAGATGGAAAAGCGAAGAAATGGTCGGATATTCGTCCAGAATGGCCGAAAGAAGAAATTAAATTCTACTCACCAGGAACGGATTCTGGAACA
Organism: Peribacillus asahii; assembly: GCF_004006295.1. Taxonomy (NCBI): domain Bacteria; kingdom Bacillati; phylum Bacillota; class Bacilli; order Caryophanales; family Bacillaceae; genus Peribacillus; species Peribacillus asahii. Next base: position 3,543,601 of record NZ_CP026095.1, on the reverse strand, counting down.
TATGATTACTTCAATGAAGTCATTTTAGAAGAACAGCCACTTGTTGAAAATGCTACTCTTTCAGAAGATGATAATGTTCTTGTTCAAGGAGTAAAAGGTGATAAAAATGCTATCGGTTTCTTTGGATATGCATACTATGCGGAAAATCAAGATTCATTAAAGGTTGTCCCAATCGATAATGGTAATGGTGCAGTTGAACCAACGCATGAAACGATTAAAAGCGGAGAATATGCACCTCTATCTCGCCCATTATTCACATATGTAGCAAACCAATCAGTAGCTGATAAAGAGCAAGTAGCAGATTTTGTAGAATTTATGGTTGAGAATGCTGGTGAGCTTTCAGAAGAAGTAGGTTACATTTCTTTGGAAGATAAAGAATACGATAAAGATTTAGAAGCAGTGACTCAACTTAAGAAATAAGCTTTAAATTTAGCGAGAAGGTGGGAAGTACCTTGCTTCTCATCTTGCATTTGCTAAATGATGAACGAGGAAGGAGTTACAATTTTGCGAGTACAACAAGCTCAGTATTCTATAAGAGAAATGATTCAAGAGCGTAAGCAAAAGAAACGTATTCAAATAGAAAGATTTATTCCGTCTATTCTTTTATTAACTGCGGCTGTTTCAATATTAACTACATTAGGGATTGTTTTTACGTTAATCTTTGAAACAATAACTTTCTTTAAAGAAGTATCTGTTTCAGAATTTTTTACTGCAGATAAATGGTATCCCTTTGCTGAGGCTGCTTCTTACGGAGTAATGCCACTTGTCTTAGGTACCTTAAAAATAACAATGATTGCTGCTTTAGTTGCTGTTCCAATCGGGCTGGCAACAGCCATTTACTTGAGTGAATATGCTTCAGAGAAAACACGCAGAGTGATTAAACCGATTCTAGAAGTATTAGCTGGAGTACCGACTATTGTATATGGGTTTTTCGCTTTAACCTTTGTGACACCGGTATTGCGATCCATCTTTCCTTCGCTAGAGATGTTTAATGCATTAAGTCCAGGACTTGTCGTTGGAATTATGATCACACCGATGATTGCTTCACTATCAGAAGATGCCCTTGTTTCTGTACCACGTGCTATGCGTGAAGGTGCATTGGCGTTAGGATCAACGAAATTAGAGGTAACTTTAAAAGTAGTCCTTCCTGCTGCTATTTCTGGAATTGTTGCTTCTATTGTTCTAGCGTTATCAAGAGCGATTGGTGAAACGATGATTGTAAGTGTTGCTGGTGGGTCGACACCAAGTTTGAATATGGATGTAACAACTTCTATTCAAACAATGACTGCTTATATTGTGCAAGTAAGTACAGGAGATGCAGGATATGGAACAACGATTTATTATAGTATTTACGCTGTAGGTATGACGTTATTCCTCTTCACTCTTGTTATGAATTTACTAGCTCAGTACATCTCTCGCAAAGTTAGGGAGGAATACTAAATCATGAAGCTTATTGATAAAACAATTGTGGCAAAGAAAATGCCTATAAGACTTGTGAGGAACACGATTCTAAAAGGGTTATTTTTCTTAGCAACCACATTCGGACTTCTCGTACTTGGTATTTTATTGTATCGGATATTCACTCAAGGAATTGGTTATCTAGATTGGGATTTCTTCCAAAACTTCGCTTCAAGAAGGCCGGAGGAAGCGGGAATTAAGGCTGCGCTAATCGGATCGATTTGGTTAATGCTCGTTGTAGCACCTGTCGCACTGTTACTTGGCTTAGGGACAGCGATTTATTTAGAAGAGTATGCAAAGAAAAACTGGTTTACTTCCTTTATTAAATTAAACATTTCAAATCTTGCAGGTGTACCATCGATTATTTTTGGATTGTTAGGACTTACGATTTTTGTTCGAGCGCTTGCTTTAGAACGTTCTGTTTTAGCGGCAGGGTTAACGATGAGCCTTCTCGTATTACCTGTTATTATTGTCGCTGCTCAAGAAGCAATTCGTTCTGTGCCGCGTGAGTTACGTGAAGCATCGTATGGAATGGGAGCAACGAAGTGGCAGACTATTGTTCGTGTTGTATTACCGGCTGCAATCCCAGGGATTTTAACCGGAAGTATTTTAGCTCTATCTAGAGCCGTTGGGGAAACAGCACCGCTCGTTGTAGTTGGTATTCCGATGTTTATCGCCTTTTTACCAAAAACCGTATTTGATACGTTTACCGTTTTACCGATGCAAATTTACAATTGGACTTCACGTCCGCAAGAAGAATTTCAAAGTGTAGCAGCTGCAGGTATTCTCGTTTTACTGTTCTTGCTGATTTTTATGAATTCCATTGCTGTTTTCATACGTAATAAGTTCCAAAAAAGATATTAATGAAGGGAAGACAACGAATCATGAATATGACGTTATTGAGAACAAGTGAGGCTTTTAATATGGACAAAACGGTCGTGTCTCAATTAGCTAAAGAGAAGGTATATGAAACGTCTCAGTTAAATTTATGGTACGGAGAAAAGCATGCTTTAAAAAATATTGAATTAGACATCTACCAAAATGAGGTTACGGCTATCATTGGACCATCTGGATGCGGGAAATCAACGTATTTAAAAACGTTAAACCGTATGGTTGAACTGACTCCTAGTGTCCGAACTTCGGGGGAAATTAAATATCGCAATCGAAACATATTAGATAAATCATATAAAGTGGAAGAGTTGCGTACGCAAGTTGGTATGGTGTTCCAAAAGCCAAATCCATTTCCAAAGTCTATTTATGAAAATGTTGCCTACGGACCAAAAATTCATGGAATTCGAAATAAAAAAGTGTTGGATGAAGTAGTTGAAAAAAGTTTACGTGGGGCAGCGATTTGGGATGAAGTGAAAGATCGTCTTCATGACAATGCGTACGGATTATCCGGTGGACAACAACAACGTTTATGTATTGCTCGTTGTTTAGCGATTGAACCGGATGTAATTTTAATGGATGAACCGACTTCAGCGCTCGATCCTATTTCAACGTTAAAAGTAGAAGAACTTGTACAACAGCTTAAAGAGCACTACAGTATTATTATCGTGACACATAATATGCAACAAGCAGCTCGGATTTCAGATCGCACGGCGTTTTTCTTAAATGGAGAAGTGATTGAATATAATGATACAAATACCATTTTTTCTCGTCCAAGTGATCAAAGAACGGAAGATTATATTAGCGGTCGCTTTGGGTGAAGCGAACAAGCACTCTTTTGGGGGCGGGATTCAATATCCGGCCTTTTTGGTTATTCTCATAACAGTCCGATATTTGTTAGATTCTTTATCCCGCACTTAACGGGCAGTAAGCCCCCGTTGATAGAGTTTCACTTTATTTTGAAGATGAAGAAAGCATAACTAAAAAGGATAAGTCCATGCCATTTTTAGCTACGCTCCGTTTTCTAATGAGTTAAGAGATGTCCTAATTCTTCATAGCTCATATCGCTTGTTACGACAAATTCATCGACTTGAACGCGTCGTGTTAGTCCGTTTTTGTGCATATAGTTTTGAAACTTCGCTGCATCATCAATAATTTTTTCAGTTGCCAACGTTTCGGCGATTTCTTTCACTGTCATTTTGTATGTAATTTGTAGCGTATAAGTTTTGACGTCTTGTTTTGGTTGTTCTTGTTTTTTAGCTATATTGTTGGACACTTCTACCGTTTCTTGTTTTACTTCTTTCTTTGGTTCTGCTTCTGCTTTGTTTATAGCGGCCGTTTCTTTCATGACGATGTAATTTTGCTCTTCTAACATCTTTTTAGCGTCCATTGCAGTGATTGTACAATCTTGATGTAAATCGTTTCCGTAATAAAACCCGGCGATAAGAGCGGTTGAAAAAATAATACCAGCAGCAAAAGCTCGAAGTGTTGCGTTACTCATGCTCTAATCCTCGCAATCCCTGTTCTTCAATCACCTGAATAATTTGTTCTTTTGTTAAAGTAGACTGTTTCTCAATTTGTTCTAAAGAACGGCCTTGACGATAGAGTGCAGCTACCTGGCTTTTGATAATTTCATTAATTGGTTGGATTGTTGAAAGAGGTTGATAAGGTACAGAAGTTGAGCGATATTTAGGTTCGTCCTGAATTAAAAGCTCCTCTTCAAGGATTTTCACTTTTTTCTTTAATTGAAAGATGTCCTGCATATGAGTTAGTGTTACTTGTTCTAGTTCTTCTTCTAACTTGGCTACTTTGTCTTTTTTTATGAATGAAATGATCAGCAAGACAATAGCCAAGGAAAATAGAGAGAGTATAATCCACTCCATGTTTTCACCTCGACGTTAAAATTAGATATATATACTTCTATTCTACACATTTCTTATGAAAAAGGACAATCTTGCTTCAGTCTGGCCTAGGAAGATTTGTCTATTTTTATCGTACGGTCACTTGATTGAAGCGAAGCGGAAATCTTAGTGAGCGCAGAACGCGGCTAACCATCAGTGGGGGATGAAGAAAAACCCCCACTGATGGAGGTTTTACTTTATAGGTAAAAAGTATTGCGATTATGTATAGTGCTTTCGCTTTTGTCCAAAGAATGCTTGTGAAAAAAGTTAAGATTCGACAAAAAGTGTTTATTGTCCATATGACTATTCAATGATAACATTATATTAAGTTAAAAATATTGAAAATTCTGTATTTTGGAACGGATTAGTAGTCCGTTAGGCTCCTTACTTTAAAGCGGAAAACCATCAAAAAAAGGATAAGTAAGGGACGAATAAAACTCCCACTGAATAATGTTTCACTAACATGTTATAAACTCAATTTTAAGAAAGGGATGATCACGTGAATGCACTGTCAGCGTACATTGAGCATGATAGCCGGGAATTACCTCGTAAGACATTGAAAGCAGGGTTATGGATGGATGAAAGCTTTGATTGGTATTCAGAGGAAGATATGATGAGCCATCCTGAAGGAGGAATTCGTACACTTCTACAATCCTTTACAAAACAGAAAATTATGTATTCCAAGTTCACCATTAAAAATACGACTTTAGAGGTGAAATCTCCTAAAGTATTCTTTCAGTATGAAAACGCTTTCGAACGTCAGGCCGTCGCTTTTTATAGTCCTCATGAGCAAGCAATTACGCATGTTGCACCAAATTCTGTTGCGTTGCTAGGAGGCGTGATGAAAGGCAAAGGAATTGCACAGTACTGCATCCAAGGTAAAGGCGGACTCTATGAAAATGGTTGCTTCAAATCTTTAAGAGAAGGTCTATTATTCTATTCACCGCTCGCAAAAGGTCAAGTAACCAGTATTTTTACTCTCGAATCAGAAATCTTACCGTTAGAATGCGTAGAAGTGGTTGCTTGGGCCATTCATGCTGATACAAAGGAAGAAGCTCAATTTCTTAACCGCGAATTGTTTCAAGCAGTTCAAAAAGAATTCTGAAACATATGATTTCCCGAAAAACAGACTAGCATTTCAACCAGAATAATGCTATTATAGATGAGTCCTATGTACAAAATGTTAATATGTTTGGAGGGAAATACACATGCGCGTAAATATTACATTAGCTTGCACTGAATGTGGAGATCGTAACTATATTTCTAAAAAAAATAAACGTAATAATCCAGATCGTTTAGAGCTTAAAAAATACTGCTCAAGAGAAAAACGCAGCACGCTTCACCGCGAAACAAAGTAAGCAACAGGAGTTTTCCTGTTGTTTTTTTTATGCAAATTTTTTGCTCAGCTGTATGTAGTTAAGGCGATATAATGAACAACTAAAATACATTATAAAAAGGAGTGAGGAACGTGAAGGAAATGAAACGAAAGATTAGGAATGATATGAAAGCTACGCTTGAAAGGCTTTCAGAAGAACAGCGTATAAAGTATACGAATCAAATCACTGAGCAATTATTTCACCTTGAAGAATGGAAAAAGGCGAAAGTGATCGGAATAACGATTGCTGTTCCTCCGGAAGTGCCAACGGCCTCTATTATTGAGCAAGCATGGAGTGAAGGGAAGAAAGTAGCTGTACCGAAATGTTATCCGCAAACGAAAGTGATGGAATTCAAAGAGATTACCTCATTTCAACAGTTAGAATCGGTGTATTCTAATTTACTAGAGCCTATTGCTGAAACAGTGTGCGTTGATTCAGAAGAAATAGATGTATTAATTGTACCTGGATTAGCCTTTACAAAAGAAGGATATCGTTTAGGGTTTGGCGGCGGCTATTACGATCGATTCCTTGTTTCTTTTAAAGGAACGACTCTTGCACTTGCTTATGAATGTCAATTAGTCGAAAGTTTGCCGATTGAGGCACATGATTTGCCTGTTCATCAAGTTGTGACAACAAACACAGTATTTCGAACGTCTACCCCGTAAATTTCTACATATTGCCTTCATAAAAATCTTCGCCTGTACCAAACTAATTGTAGGAGGGATAATTATGTGGAAAATGGTGCTTCAAATATTTGCAATCGGTGCTGTCGTTTATGTTGGGTATCAAAATCGTTATCGGTTATTAAATGTCGCTTTGTCTAGTGGAGCGCTTCGAAGATTTCTTGTTACACGCTCTTTAGATTTACCAGTTGTTCGAGATCGAATGATGCAAAGTGTATTAGGTCGAGGTTAAAGAAGGGAGCCGGGGCAGGCTCCTTTCTTTTTTTACATTTGTAAACGAATCGTCTATAGTTAAATAAGATGAAAGAAGGGGCAGCAACGGAGTTTGTGAAGAAAGTGGGGAAGGTTTTGGGATTCAAAGAGGATTATTTATATTGGTCAGTTATTTGGCAGCTAACATCTAAGTATGATTATCAATTAATTACAGCAACGGAAAACCAACAGGAAATTTGGTTGGAAAATGTAAGAAATAGAGAGTTTCCAGTGATTCGTCTCTTGCGTTATGACTTAGATTGGGCGAACTGGTTAAAACGGGATATTGAACGAACGATTCAAAATGGAGAACAAATTCGAAAAAAACTGTATAGGAAGCCATTAAATGTATTCAATATTTATGTGACAAAATTTACTCCGGTAGATGACTATAGTTTTGCCACGCAGTCTTTTCATTATCAAAAAACAAAGCTGCAATCCTTTGTTTTGGATAGTGAGAACTTTCCAGAAGCGTTACAACTCCTTGAAAAGAAATTGCGAATGGAATTTTCGATTCAACTGCAAGAAGAAGAAGAACAAGTTCGGTATTTAAAGGAGAAAACATTAGCTGAATCGGTAAAAAAAGTAAAGAAAGAACAGCAAGTATTTGTTTCTGGTAAACCTTTTTTCACGTATATATTTATAGCGATTCAAGTGGCTGTCTTCTTGCTTATGGAAATAAGCGGAGGTAGTAAAAATTCAGCGACTTTAATTGAATTTGGAGCGAAATATTCCCCTTATATGTTGCAAGGGGAATGGTGGCGCTTCTTTACTCCAATTGTTATTCATATTGGTTTTATTCATTTATTGATGAATACAGTTTCTCTTTATTTAATTGGGTCAGAAGTAGAAAGAATTTATGGAAACACCAGGTTTTTGTTCATTTATTTATTGGCAGGTTTTACAGGTACATTAGCTAGCTTTGTGACAACCCCCAATTTAGCAGCAGGAGCAAGTGGTGCGATTTTTGGTTGCTTTGGCGCTTTATTGTATTTTGGGACCGTGTATCCAAAGTTGTTTTTCCGGACAATGGGTTCAGCTGTTATTGTGTTAATTATGATTAATCTAGCCTATGGCTTCTCTGTTTCTGGTATTGATAATGCAGGACATATTGGTGGTTTGATTGGTGGTTTCTTAGCTGCTGGCATTGTATCGTTACCGAAAAGAAAAACATGGCGACAACTTATCTTCTTAGCAGGGACAGCAGGTTTGATATATTTCCTTCTTCAATATGGATATAATCATCCGAATAGCGCAGCACTCAATGATGAAACGATGGCGCTAGTAGCTCAAAATTATGTGAAGGAAGGAGAAACAACAAAAGCTAGTGAGCTATTACTCGATTACACAGAACGTCATGCTAGTACGCCAATTTCTTATTTTGTACTTGGAAATATTTATGCAGAAAAAGGCGACACAGCAGAAGCAAAGGCTTCTTATGAAAAAGCGATTGAACAAAATCCAAGATTTCATGAAGCTTATTATAATTTAGCTTTAATGCATACGCGTGAACAAGAAATGGAACAGGCTAAAAAGCTTGTTCAAAAAGCAATTGAGCTCGATCCTTCCAAGAAGTCGTATCAAAAATTAGCGGAGCAATTAGCTGACTAGTTAGCTAAATCTGTTGACGAAGCATGAACGGTGTTCCATCTTGAAGCGTGAATAAAACGAGCAGCTCGCTCTGGTCCTTGGCAACTAAAATTTGTGGAATGGAGCTGCCTTCAACTGGAAGGACTGTACCGTCTTCCGTTTTAATTCCTAAAATATAATGTTTATAAATGCCTTCCCAAAGTTTGCCGATGATTTCTTCTCGCTTTGCGCTTGGAAAGGTGCGAAAGATATGATTAGCCTTCGTTGGTAATTCAATTAAGGAAATTGTTTCGTACTGGCTTTTATCAATGTGAAAGTAAGTTAATGATTTATTCAAACGTGAAGCTAGTCTGGCATTTAGGTTATTATCTAGAACACTTTGCCATTGCTGCTGCTCAGCAGATACTGGCCTCTGGAATGTTTCAAAAGAAGGCGTTGTAATCGCATAGAGCTTTGCTTGGCTCATTTGTTGAACACTTGTGAACACATCTTTATTAGGATGAACTTCTGCATAATGGAACGTGACGGCATCATAACGAGCGCTGTCTCGTTCTTTCTGTTTGTCTTTTTGTATAATAGTTCGTTCATGCTGCTTCCATTTATTTAAGATTCCGATTAAGTCGCCGTTTTTATACAAAAGGGAGACATCTTGGCGTAAATAAGCAGGTTCAGTTAGTGTGGAACGAGTTTGCCAGTGGACCTGATAGGTTTTGTTATTAATTGGTTTGGCCGTTATATGAGTGGCCGCGTCTTCAAAATGAAGTGTGGGATCAATTGGGAAAAAAATGATGGTTTCTTCAGCTTGCCGCGTCGTTGAAAAATAAATCATAATAATCACGGTAACGAGCAATAGAATAAAATTATATATATATTGTCCTTTCATAGTTTCCTCCCCCGACTTATGCGCTGATTTCAGTATATGAAGGGAGAGGGACATGTATGAAAGGGTTTAAGTATAGGCGAGATGTTGAGTGAAGCTTATATAGGTAGAAGGCTTGTTACCTAGTAGTTAATTCGATATACTTTCAAGTAGAAAATAGTAAAGAGGTATGAGATGAAAACAATCTATGATATTCAACAGTTTTTAAAAAAATTTGGAACATTTATTTATATTGGAGATCGTGTAGCTGATTTAGAGCTTATGGAAGCAGAAGTTCGTGAAATATATCGTTCACAAATGATGGATACAAAAGATTATCAAATGGCCATTTTATTACTACGACAAGAAATTGAACGTGAGAAGAAACGGAAAAATTCTTGATAAAAGGTGGGTGGCTATGGGGAAATGGCTGGTAGGTGTTGACTTAGGCGGTACATCAACGAAGCTTGCCTTTATTAATACATCGGGAGAGATTATATATAAATGGCAAGTTGTCACCGATATTTCAGAAAATGGTGTACATATTATTCCGAATATCGTCAAGGAAATAGACGCTAAGCTAGCAGAATTGAAGAAAAAGAGAAGTGAGCTTCTAGGTATTGGGATGGGAGCCCCGGGGCCAGTACGGTCTGAAAGCGGCTCCGTTTATGAAGCAATCAATTTAGGCTGGCGAAATTACCCGCTAAAGGATGTATTAGAAAAGAAGACATTGCTGCCTGTTGTCATTGACAATGATGCGAATATGGCCGCCTTAGGAGAAATGTGGAAAGGGGCTGGTCAAGGAGCAAAAGATCTCGTTTGTATTACGCTTGGCACAGGTGTTGGTGGCGGTGTCATTGCGAATGGGCAAGTCGTTCACGGAGCGAGCGGTGCTGCTGGTGAGGTTGGTCATATTACGGTTGTTACCGACGAGAATGGCGCACCTTGTAATTGCGGGCATACAGGCTGCTTAGAAACTGTGGCTTCAGCGACAGGAATTGTCCGTCTGGCTAAAGAAGCGTTAACGAAGAAAAAGATTTCTCTCCTACAAGAGAAAGTGAATGAGGGAAACTTGCTCTCTGCTAAACTAGTGTTTGAATGTGCGGCAGAAGGAGATAAGCTTTCGTTAGAGATTATTGAACAAACAAGTCATTATTTAGGGATGGCTCTAGCTCATATCGGTAACCTTCTTAATCCAGAGAAAATCGTTATTGGTGGAGGGGTTTCTAAAGCTGGTGATTTGTTAATTAATTCTGTTCGTACCGTTTTTCAAAAGCACGCTTTTAAACGTGTTTCGAAGTCGACGGAAATTTTACAGGCTACATTAGGCAATAACGCAGGCGTCATTGGTGCAGCTTGGTTGATAAAAAATCAATTAGATAAATGATTGGAATGGTTTGCAAGGGGGTGTATATTTGCATAAGAAAAATAGGAATTATTCTTTGTTTTGGCTGGCGTTTATATTTCTTTGGTTAAAAACGTATATTGCCTATAAAGTAAGCTTTAACATTAACACGGATAACTTATTTGAAGAACTTATTTTATTTTTGAATCCAATTAGCTTTTTGTTGCTTGTTTTAGGTGTTTCAATCTTTTTAAAAGAAAGCAAGCGAACGCCGTATATATTAGTGATGAGTACACTCATAACATTTGTTTTATTTGCTAATTTAATGTTTTTCCGCTTTTTTAATGATTTTTTAACGATTCCTGTTCTTTTTCAAACGAGTAACATGAGTGATTTAGGCAGCAGTGTGCATGAATTAATGAATGTGACGGATTTGTTCTACTTCGTTGATTTGTTCATACTTATTTTGTTAGTGAAGTATAGACCGATTGCATTTGTTCAGCGAACATGGAATCAGAAAAGTCGAAAAGCTTGGGTGTTTTTTGCGTTAGGCGTGACATTTTTTCATTTAGCATTAGCGGAAGCGGAACGTCCAGAACTATTAACAAGAACGTTCGATCGTGAAATACTTGTGAAAAATATGGGGGCGTATCAATATCATTTGTATGATTTATTTTTGCAAACGAAGTCTTCTACACAACGTGCTTTAGCTGATGGCAGTGAATTAACTGAAATTGAAAACTATGTTCGAGCCAATCAAAGAGAACCAGCTGCCGATTTGTTTGGCATTGCTAAAGGGAAAAATGTGATTATGATTTCATTGGAATCGTTGCAAAGCTTCGTTATCAATGAAAAGGTGAACGGGAAGGAAATTACGCCTTTTTTAAATGAATTTATTAAAGAAAGCTATTATTTTGATAATTTTTATCATCAAACAGGGCAGGGAAAAACTTCTGATTCAGAGTTTATTATTGAAAATTCTTTGTATCCGCTTGGTCGGGGCGCTGTGTTTTTTACAAATGCACAAAATGAATATAAAGCAATGCCAGAAATTTTAACGGAACATGGCTATTTTACTGCATCTCTTCATGCAAATCATCGTAGTTTTTGGAATCGGGATATCATGTATGATGCTCTAGGCTATCAGCATTTTTATGATAGTGATGCTTATAAGACTACAGAGGAGAATTCTGTAAACTGGGGCTTGAAGGATAAGGAGTTTTTCTCACAGTCGATTAATCATTTAAAAGAGATGCAAGAGCCTTATTATGCGAAGTTTATTACGCTTACTAATCATTTCCCATTTACCTTAAATGAGGAAGACCGGACAATTGATCCGTATGATTCAAGTTCTAATACGTTAAATCGCTATTTTCCAACCGTTCGGTATATGGATGAGGCGGTCGAGCAGTTTATTCATGATTTAAAGCGGGAAGGTTTATACGATAATTCGATTATTGTTTTGTATGGTGATCATTATGGCATTTCAAAAAATCATAATGATGCTATGAGTCAATTTCTTGGAAAAGATATCACGCCATTTGAAACGGTGCAACTTCAACGTGTCCCGCTGATTATTCATATTCCTGGTCAAGAAGGGCAAACCATTTCACATGTGGCCGGACAAATTGATGTAAGACCAACATTGCTGCATCTATTAGGGATTCAAACGGACAATTATATGGAGCTGGGGAATGATTTATTCGCTAACGATTATGTGGACTTTACTGTGCTTCGGGATAGTAGTTTTATTACCGATAATTATGTCTATACGATGGATACATGCTATGACAAGAAAACAGGAGAAGTTACTGATTTACAAGCCTGTCAGCCTTATGTCGATATCGCAAAGCAGGAGCTTAATTATTCGGATAAACTGATTTATGGAGATCTTCTTCGTTTTTATGAAAAGAAATGAACCTGGCTGAGGCCAGGTTTTTTATGGTGAAATTCAGATTTCTTTTACATTTTTGGTTAGTTTCACTCATAGAGTGAAGCAAGGATGGAGGGATGATATGAAAATTATCAGTAGAGAAGGAGACAGTTTAGAGTATTATAGCCGTCTTTTTCAAATTCCACTAGAATTGATTCAGGATGCGAATCCACAGATGAAGAAAGAGAAACTATCAAGCGGATTTAAAGTAAAGATTCCTGGTTTTATGTTGCAAAAAGAGACCGAAATGTCGATGGAAACGGCAGGACGAGTGTATCAGCTTCCGCTCGATGCGTTGTATCTTGTGAATGGAGTGCAGCAATCGATGAACTCTCCATTTCTCATCCCAGTTCGCCTAATAAAACCGCTGATTAAGACGGAAAAATTGTATAGTTCGGCATCATTACAGAGAGATTTAGAGCTTTTAAGTACGTATTACCCATTTATGAAAGTAGAAACGATTGGTCATAGTGTATTAGGAAAAGATATTGTGGAAGTTCAATTTGGTCGTGGAGATTCAGTTGTGCATTATAATGGTTCGTTTCATGCCAATGAGTGGATTACATCGGCGGTATTAATGAAGTGGTTAAATGAATTGCTGCTGTCCTTTACAAATGAATCTTCCGCTTTTCTTCATCTATATCATCGTGTGAACATATCCATCGTTCCAATGGTGAACCCGGATGGCGTTGATCTTGTTGTATTAGGAGATCGAGCGGCGGAAGGGAAATTCAATGTACGTCATATCAATGAAGGGGAAACAGAATATTATGGCTGGAAGGCAAATATCCGCGGTGTAGACTTAAATAATCAATTTCCGGCCAATTGGCAGATTGAAAAAGAGCGGAAACTCCCAAAAGTGGAAGCACCGAGAGATTTTCCAGGTGAAATATTTTTATCCGAACCGGAAGCGATTGTGATGAAACAATTAGCGGAACGACGTAATTTTTCTAAGGTCATTGCACTTCATACACAAGGAAAGGAAATTTATTGGGGATATGAGGGACATGAACCAGAGGAATCAGAACGAATTGCTAAAGAAATGGAAAGACAGAGTGGATATCGAGCGGTTCGATATGTAGATAGTCATGCGGGGTATAAAGATTGGTTTATTCAAGAGTTTAAACGACCAGGTTTTACGGTTGAACTAGGCAAGGGAATTAATCCACTTCCACTTTCACAAATGCCTGCGATTTATCGAGAAGCTGTTAAAATTTTAATGGTTGGTTTATTTTTATAGAAAAAGGAAGAAAGTTTGAGTCCCATATTTCCTATTTTTGCTTTATAATGAGGTCGTAAGGTGGTTTAGTTACCTCGCTCATAAAAATGGGAGGTGTGTGGAGGATTAAAGCGTGTTATGCTGCTTTAAGCAAGCAGTTTCAAGGTAAGATTATGATAAATTTGAAATGTAGTGTTTGTTTTGTTTTATTGTCAATCTCCACTTTCCTGTTTTTAGCGGCTTGTGAGCCTGCCAAAAATCTACATCATCGTGAAAACGAAAATTCTAATCTACAAGAGCATTTTTCCTTCAATCAATTGGCTGCAATAGACCAAGGTACAGATGACATAGAAGCTGTTTACGGATGGCTTGATTCCAATACGATTCTATATTCTAAAAAGGCGGAAATGGAAGAATGGCCTCAGTTAATGGCCTGGAATTTGAAGTCGAATAAACATACCATTTTGTATCAGCCATCTGCACCAATCTCGTCGGTTTCGATTAGCCCGTCTAAATCGTATATTCTTGTATCAACACCGCTAGAAGAAAAAATACAAAGTAGTATTTTACGTGCCAATGGAGAGCTTGTATATTCTGTAGCATTACCTGCTTATGAAATCACATATGAGTGGAATATATATAAAGATGGCGTTTTGTTTTTTTCCAATTTTTCAAAAGACTGGTCGTATAATAGCTATATTGTCAATGTAAATGAGCAAACTATCGATATGATAGACCAGTCACAGCCATTTGCTCAGTGGGATAGTGAAAACGGAATGATGTTTCTTGATTGGCAAAAGGATCAACAAACGTTGACAGCACCGTTAGTTAGAAAAGAGTTAGATCGTGAAGAATCAGAAAGCATCATGTTAGATGTTGTTCATTTTAAGAAGATGAAGCAAACGTTGATGACGATTCAACGGCAAACTGAAAATCTAAATCGGGCTACGTATACATTTTTTGACGAACAAAACAAACCGGTTACTTCGTTTTCCGTTCCGTATGTAAACAGCTATTCGGATTGGAAGATTCCATCCTATGATTTTAATGAGAAAAAAGGAGATTTCTTGACCTTTATTCCTTCAAAACCTACGTATTCTAATCAAAATGAAGCAGTGTTTAATTTGATTACACTTAATTGGAAGACAGGTAAAAAAGAAAAGATACTCGAAAATATTAAAAGTAAATCATTAAGTTGCTCACCTGATGGGAACTTCTGTTTATATGGTTATCAATTGGAGAACATCATTGATATACAGCATAAAAAAGTGAAACCATTGTTTAAACTAAAACAATAATACATACAAAAATCCCACCGTAAGTGGGATTTTTGTATGTATACATGTTTAGTGAGCAACAGGAAACCCGCTGTTAAGAATCGTCATGACAGTGAACCAGCCAAAGACAGCGGCACTTCCGCCAGCAAAGAGCAGGCCTAAATAATTCTTGTTTTTTAAAGTAGTAAAAACAGCGAACAATGCGAGGATTGAAACAAGTCCAAAAATAATCATCAGTACCATGATTTTGACCTCCTTATTAATCATTCAGCTTGAATAGTGTACCCAAAAACAAGATGGTTAAGAGAAATACAGGAAGAAATTTGCATTTATTAACAGTTTACTTGGTTTTGAATAGTTTGTCGAGATGGAAAAATAGCTATGTTGATTGCTATTCCAATTTACGATTTGGTTATATAATGAAAGGAATAAAGAAATTGGAGTTGATAAGGATATGAAATGGAATCAAATCCCACTAGGGCCATTACAAACAAATTGTTACATACTTTCGGATGATCAAACATGTATTATTTTCGATCCGGGCGAGGAGCCGCAAAAACTTATTCAATATATTCAAACGAAAAAGTTACAACCACTTGCCGTGTTATTAACGCATGCTCATTTTGATCATATTGGGGCTCTCGATGCTATTCGTGAACACTATCAAATTCCTGCCTATATTCACCAAAGAGAAGCAAAATGGCTCTCAGATCCAGCGTTAAATGGTTCGCAAAGATGGTTTCCAGATCGTCCGATGCGCCTAAAGCCTGCTGAACATGTGCTAACAAGTGAACAAGAGCTGACGATTGGCTCGTTTCATTTTCAACTATTTGAAACACCAGGTCATTCACCGGGCAGTATTTCTTACTATTTGAAAGATAAGGGTATGTTATTTTCAGGCGATGTTCTGTTTTTAAATAGTGTTGGTAGAACCGATTTACCAGGTGGAAATCACGATGAATTATTGCAAAGTATTGAAAACAAATTACTTCCTTTACCGGATGATACAATTGTTTGTCCAGGGCATGGACCAGTGACAACAATTGGCGATGAGCGAGTAAGCAATCCATTTTTGTAAACGGTAAGGCTTTATGATGGGATGGGAGAGGTGAAGTCGATGCATATGGAACAGATATATGCACAAATAGAAAATAGCTTTTCTGACCTTGTTGAATGGCGAAGATATTTACACCAAAATCCCGAGTTATCTTTTCAGGAAACGGAAACCGCAACGTTTATTGCCCAGAAGTTGCGTAGTTTTGGGTTAGACGTAAAAGAGAATATTGGCGGAAATGGTGTTATTGGTATTCTTACAGGAGAACAAGAAGGGAAAACAATCGCCTTAAGAGCAGATTTTGATGCTCTTCCGATTCAGGATGAAAAGGAGACGACATATAAATCACAAAAAACAGGTGTGATGCATGCTTGTGGTCATGATGGCCATACATCTGCACTGCTTGGGGTAGCACGAACGCTTAGCCAGTTTCGAGAAAAAATAAAAGGGAAACTCATTTTTATTTTTCAACATGCAGAGGAGAAGCCTCCTGGCGGCGCAAAATTTATGGTCGAAGATGGGGCATTAGATGGAGTAGACGCTGTATTTGGTGCACATCTAGCAACAGATATTCCCTATGGAAAAGTGGCGGTTGGTTCAGGATTTCGTATGGCTGCAGTCGATGCTTTTACGATTACAATTGAAGGAAAAGGGGGACATGGAGCGAGACCTCATCAGTCAATTGATTCTATTGTGATTGGAAGCGAAATTGTCCAATCTTTGCAAAAAATTGTGAGTCGCAGAATTAATCCTTTACAGGCAGCGGTGGTCACTATTGGCGTTTTTCAAGCAGGTGATGCTTTCAATGTTATTGCCAATTCAGCTAAGCTTGAAGGAACCGTTCGTACCTTTGACCATGATGTGCGTGTTCAAATTGAAGAAGAAATTCGTTCTATTGTTAAAGGGATTACGGAGGCACATCATGCTAGTTATCATATTGATTATTTAAATGGCTATCCGGCTCTATATAATCATCCTTCGGAAACGGAATTATTGAGAGAAGTTTTGATAGAACTATTTTCAAAAGAGTCGATTGTAGAATTCGAGCCGTCCATGGGCGCAGAAGATTTTGCATACTTTTTACAAGAAAAACCGGGAACGTACTTTAAAGTGGGGGCTCGAAATGAGCATGAAAGCACGCATTTCCCACACCATCATCCTCGTTTTGATTTTGAGGAGAAAGCGCTGGTCATAATCGGAAAAGCCTTTGTGAAAATTATTGGGCATTATGTATTCTAGCTAACAGGCATCTGAGACAAATTTTGTTTCAGGTGCCTATTTTTTATAATATTTAGAAGGCAAATGGGGGTGGCAGTGTAATGGAGAAGTATATGAAACAGCTAATTATGAATAGTCCGGACCAAAAAATTTCTTTTTGCGAGTACATGGAGGCCGTTTTATATACGCCGGAGATTGGCTATTATATGCGTTCTAGGGAGAAAATTGGGAGAGAGGGGGACTTTTATACATCTGTCAATGTAGGAGATGTATTTGGGAGAGTATTAGCTAAATGGTTTGCTTATTTAATAAAGGAATACAACCTGCCTCCAACAATCATTGAAATTGGTTCTGGAGACGGAAAGCTTGCTTATGATATATTGCATTATTGGAAACAGAAGGAGATTCAACTTTTTGATTGTGTTGAATATAGATTAGTTGATCGTAGTTTAGACCATCAGCAGAGGCAAAAAGAACGGCTAATGGCTTTTCCGCAGGTTTCTTTTGGAGGTGTTCTTGAGCAATATTCAGAGATAAATGGAATTGTTTTCTCCAATGAGTTGTTCGATGCTTTGCCTGTTCATAGTATTGAGAAGCAGAATGGAGAAATGGTAGAGGTATTTGTTACAGTAAAGAACGAAATACTTATTGAAATAAAATCGCCATTGAGGAATGATAAAATTATTTCTTATTTAGAGAGTCAGAACATTTGTTTAAAAGAAGGACAGCGTATGGAAATACCATTGCAAATGGTGGAACTGTATCAAAATCTTGCATCGCGAATACAATCTGGATTGCTTGTAACGATTGATTATGGTTATACAGATAAAGAGTGGCAACAACCCATTCATTGTCAAGGCAGTTTGCGTGGTTATTACCAACACAGAATGGTAAGGAATGTTTTAGAGCATCCAGGTAAGATGGATTTAACGTCCCATATTCATTTTGATTGTTTAAGAAGAGAAGGAGTAAAGTATGGATTTGTCGAGAAGGATTTTTTACAACAGCAGGCATTTTTAGTGAAGGCAGGAATCATGGATGAATTAGAAGAAGATAATGGACTTGACCCATTTTCGGAAACAGCGAAGCGAAATCGAGCCATTCGAAGTTTACTTGTCGGGGGATATAGTGAGTATTTTCGAGTTCTTGTTCAGTCAAAGGGGCTTATTAACGGGTAAATCAACAGCCCATAAAATAAGATTTATGGGCGATGTATTATTATTTTAGTGAGCGGTACCAGGGGTCATTAAAAAGACCGTATAGTACGTAAATCCAGCAAAGAAAACGGTTAAGTATGCGCCAAACACATACAAATACATCCGTTCAGACAGTTTTAAATAACTTAAAAGCACAAAGAATCCTGTTTGAGCAAAGAAAAGTAAAGAAGTTTGGTACATATCGCCTAAATAGAAGAAAATGGCCATGATTCCTGTCCAAAAGCCACATACTCTAAACATGCGTTCCATTTGTAACCCTCCTCTTTTTTCCAAACATTGTCATTATAAAACCATTATAGTGTAATTGATGGGGCTATGTAAAGCTGTGTTTGTATCTACTTTGTAATGATTGCTTTATATGTACAGAATGCGTATTCAGAAATAGAGTCTTGAATTTCTACTAGTTCTACTTTATCGAATACAGCTTGAACGATTCCGTTTAGAAAAGCGGCGTGCATTGTGGCAATGGCCTGCCGATTGGTTACAGCAATTTCACTAAACGGACAGTTAGAAATGCGTAAAACAATTTCATTTTCTTCTGAATTTAGTTGGAAATTAGGAGAAAATCCTGCAGCGGTTGCGACATTATTGAGCAAATTGACTTTTCCTTGAAAGGATAAATGCTCAAAAGTAATGGCATTTTGAGCTAATTGTTGATTCACGAGTTCTTGACCGAATGTTCTTCCAGTATGGGATAAGGCCTCAATCCCTTGTTCCCCTAACTTACTCATCGATTCGATGGCTATTTTAGCAAGAAGCTGATAATCTCGGCTAGGAAAATGAAGCTGAATAACTTTATCCGATAATCGATATAGCCTGCTTGGGCGCCCTCCCTTACCAGTTTTTCTTGTCTCAGAAACCAGCATATTTACGTCTTCTAGCTTGGATAGATGGAGTCGGGCTACGTTTGGATGAATGTCAAATGAATCAGCAATTTCTTGTACAGTGACATCATGATGATTTTTAATAATGTATTGGTAGATGTAAAATCGTGTAGGGTCTGCCAGCACATTTGTAATTCGTAATGTTTGTTCCACCTTCTCGCCTCCTAATGTTATTTGTTCCATTATAATACAGAGAGTAAAAAATGGAATGAAGGAAACGAGGATACACTTTTTGTTTAGAAAATGTTCACATTTTACACAGGTTAATAGTGTTTAATTATATACAAAAGCTATAAAATGCTTAAAAGTTAGTAAATTGTGAACAATTGATGTTTTTTTAAACCGTCATTAGATGGCTTTAAAGTGTAATAGAACAGAACCTATAAGTAATATGAACGAAATGAGGTTATTTAATAAGTGGTATTTACTGGTTGTTTTTGAGTTGTAAATAAGTAACTTTGTTTAACAATAATTTTGATACTCAAACATTGAAAGTATAATCATGACATAGCCAAATAAATAAATTTTTTTGAAAAAAGAAGGATTTCCCCAAAAAGTGTCGAAACTTGGAAACATAGAAAATGAGGAGGTGAATGCTCAGGCATGTCTATTGAAAAAACGGCAGATGATATTTTGAAGCGTGCTATCAGGTTAGCTGCATCAGATATTCATATTTTGCCTCGCAAAGAAGGTCCACTCGTTCGATTTCGAATCGATAATCGACTCATTCCCCAAGAAAATCTCTCTTTTGAAGAAACAGAACGTCTTATCTCTCATCTAAAATATCTCGCATCAATGGATATCGGTGAAAAAAGAAGACCCCAAAACGGTTCGATTACGCTTCATTTAGAAGATCGAGTGATCGGACTTAGATTATCAACATTACCTACAGCATATGTTGAAAGTTTAGCCATTCGTTTAATTCCCCAGCAAAACATTCTGCCACTTAACCAACTCTCTCTTTTTCCAACCACTACCGAGCGATTGATTTCTCTTTTAAAGCACTCACATGGAATGATTATTTTCACAGGTCCGACTGGATCAGGTAAAACGACAACGCTGTACTCCATCCTTCATCATGTGCAGGAATTGTATAACCGCCATGTTATTACTCTTGAAGATCCTATCGAAAATCAATCCGAAAACGTATTGCAAGTTCAAATTAATGAGAAAGCGGGAATTACGTATTCAGTCGGCTTAAAGGCAGCTTTACGTCACGATCCTGATGTGATTATGGTGGGAGAAATTCGTGATTCAGAAACAGCTAAAATAGCGATTAGGGCGGCACTTACAGGCCATTTACTGTTAACAACGATGCATAGCCGCGATGCCGCAGGAGCTATTTCACGGCTGTTAGAGTTTGGTGTAAGTTGGTTAGAAATTGAACAAAGTTTAATTGCTGTAACGGCACAACGTTTAGTCGAATTAAGAAATCGAAGAACAGTAGGCGGTGCTGCAAATAAGCGAGCAAGTGTGTATGAACTTCTTTATGGAAGAGATTTAGTGAAAGTGTTACAAGGAGTAAAAGGAGAGAATATTGAAGCTCGCCATCGAACGTTGAAAGAAGAAATCGGTAAAGCTGTAGCGATGGGCTTTGTCGAGAACAAAGAATTTGAAAGATTGGTATTTATTGATGAGAGGGGGTAAATGGAAGGTAAAGGAGCAAGCTTCATTTTTACTAAAGCTTGGGGAATTGTTGGAACATGGTTATTCTTTAGCACAAGCCATTCGTTTTTTAACGTTTCAGGAGTCAAAAAAAAGACAAGAAGATTTACAGGAAGGAATGGAACAGTTAAAAAATGGTGAGGCTTTACATCAAGTTTTAGCCGAAATGAAATTTCATTCTCAACTTGTAAGTTATATTTATTATGGAGAGCAATATGGTGAGTTATCGCGAGCATTAAAGGAAGGAGGGAAATATTGGACGAAGAGAGCGGAGGACTTGGACAAAATAAAGAAGCTATTCATTTACCCAATTTTTCTACTCTTTTTTATTGGTAATGTGTTTTTTATTTTGCAACGTGTACTTTTACCGAAATTTGAGACGCTTTTTGCTTCGATGCATATTGAACACAATATATTCTTGAACAGTATATTAGCTATCTCGGCTATTCTCCCGAAAATCCCTATCATTTTACTTTTATTGTGTATCCTCATTTATCTACTTAAACGATATTGGTTTAACCAATTATGCCCCCTTACTCAAAGAAGGCTTATATTGCATATCCCGGTTATTGGGATGCTTATTCGCTTATATGAAACCCACTTTTTTGCAAGTCAGTTTAGCGGCTTATTGTCCGGTGGTCTTTCTATTAATGAGAGCATACAGCTATTGGCGCAAAACAGGCAACAGCCTTTTTATCAAAAGCTATGTACCCAAATGCAGCGCGAGTTATTAGAAGGAAAGCAGTTTGAGGCGATTGTTCAGAAGCTTTCTTATTTTGAAAAGAACCTTTATATTGTGATAGCAAACGGTCAAAAGTACGGAAGACTTGATGAAGAATTATTTCATTATAGTCGTTTATTGTTAGAAAGAATTGAAGAGAAAACGAGTATGATTATGCGTATTATTCAGCCTATGTTGTTTTCATTCATCGGTCTGCTTATTGTCTCTATTTATTTAGCTGTATTATTGCCAATGTTTTCATTACTTAATGGCTTATAAGGAGGAGCTTTTGTTGAAAAGATTACGCAATGAAAAAGGATTTACTCTCATCGAGATGCTCATTGTCTTGCTCATTATTTCCGTTTTATTAATCATTACGATACCGAATATTACAAAGCATCAATCGACAGTTCAGACAAAAGGATGTGAAGCATTTGTGAAAATGGTACAGTCTCAAGTGCAAGCTTATGAAATTGATCATAATAAATGGCCAGCTGATGTAGCGGAACTAAAAACGGAAGGTTATTTAATACAGACTACATGTCCAAATGGAGATACGGTTAGCATTGATAGCGATGGAAAGGTAAAAGCTGATGCTAAAGAATAACAGCGGAGGGTATACGTTAACTGAGATTTTGATGGTTTTGTCCATTTTTCTTTTAATTGTTTCATTAAGTATCAATCTATATCCGCCATATATAGAAAGGATGGAAATAAAACAGTTTGTCAAGCAATTTGGAGACGATCTTTTTTACGCTCAGCAATATGCTATAAGCCATGAGCAACAGACAACTGTTTATATGTATAGTGATAATTATAAAGTGTCTTCGTCATCAGGCGATTATACACTGCAAAGAACACTTCCTTCCCATATTACATTTAAGAATCGGACATTAGGAGAAAGAATTACTTTTAATAGTGTCGGTACAGCCATCACATCAGGAATTATGCATGTTCAATCAAAGCACGAGACATATAAATTAACAGTGTATATTGGTAAAGGGAGATTTAAATTTGAAAAAGTGTGACGGGTATATTTATTTAGATATGCTAGCAGCGTTATCCATGTGTTTATTTATTGTATTTGCGTTATTTCCTATATTCGATCAATTAAAGCTTAATAAGAAAAACATGTTGTTAAGAACAGAAGCGCATTATCTATTATATGAAAAGTTAACTGCATTTGCGGATGGAGAGATTGAGGCTGTGTCTATAGAAATCCAGCGCCAAAATCATTTGTTTACTTTGAACTGGGGAGTACCAAACGGCTTTCCTGAAATGGTGGAGGGGTGCATCCAGTATCAAAACGCCTTTGGTAAGAGAGAAGAGGTGTGTGATGCTACAAAAAAGTAATGGGTTTACGATGGTTGAAATGCTCATATCACTCGTCGTATTCATGATGATTTCTCTTTTTGTTTTACAAATTTTTTTGGTTATGTATCCCAATGGTATAACGAACAAGCAGCTCCACCATAAGGAATGGGAAGTTTTTTCGATACAGTTGCAAAAAGAATTGCGGGAATCGAAGAATCAAACAGTAAAGAATAATAAACTGTATTTGCTCACGAATGGAAGTGTGGCTTCGGTTGAATTGTATCAAAATATCGTACGGCGCCAAGTAGAGGGTTTAGGACATGAAATTTTATTGCAAAATGTCGCTGACTTTCAAGTAAACCAGAAGGGAAACCAAATTAGTGTAAAAGTTACAGATTATAGTGGAAAGCAATATAGTCGCACATTTCATCCATATTTTAAGAAAGAGTTTAACGTAAATGAAGAATGAAAAAGGTTTTGCGTCGCCAATTTTACTTGTTGTTTCGACCTCTTTCATTTTGTTGGCAGGGTATATGATGGAGCAATTTGTTCTGGATAAACGGTTTTATAAAGAAGTGGAAGAAACCTTAATGTCTGATCATTTATTGCGCTTAGCTGTTCGTGATTTGGAAAGAGAATGGGGTGAATTAGAAGAAGTCATAATTGAGCCGGGGATCCTTCTGTATCCAAATGGTGATGTGTATTATGAAGTGGTAAATCAAAATGAGGAAGTTGCTTCAGTTTATTTATACGGATCTACAGTCAATAACAGAAAGGGAGTGGTATTAATTTATTATGATAAGAATGTAGGAAAGGTAACAGAATGGGTGGAAAAATAGTCAATAGGTGTTTTTAGGGATGAATACAATATAGTTAACAGGGTTTATGGGAACGGGAAAATAACGGGCGGTAAACAGCTTGCTAAACAAAGGTAAGTATACGGGCCAAGAAGCTGGAAATGGATTGCTAACATAACGAAGCAGATTGGAGCAAGGATACAGTAGGACGTCTGTTAAATGTCGTATAAAGCCAAGAAAAAATGGGTATGCTTATGAGCAGGTGATGCTTATGTCAACAAATGCTTATATTAAATACTTGACACAACAATTGGTTCAATATTTTAATTTAACAAAAACA
The DNA here is from genome assembly GCF_004006295.1 of Peribacillus asahii. Classification (NCBI taxonomy): domain Bacteria; kingdom Bacillati; phylum Bacillota; class Bacilli; order Caryophanales; family Bacillaceae; genus Peribacillus; species Peribacillus asahii. The sequence goes on along the minus strand of NZ_CP026095.1, from coordinate 3,519,610 downwards.
GAACGTAAGGAAAATCGTCAACAAAGGAAGGGAGAGCGTACTTCTTCTGTCTCTACTTGGTTTGGCATTGTTCCATTTGCGTTATCGATGTTTTTTAAGAAAATGAAAAAAGGAAAACAGATGTCCTAATTAGGCATCTGTTTTCTTTCGTTATAGATCAATAAATATTCAAGGCAGAGAGGAAGTTGTTTTTCTAGGAAGGCTCAACTTATGATGTTTTATAATCAGATAAATAAAATAACCCTCCATTCACGATTGAAATGTGTATTTTCGGTTCGTATTGAGCTTTTAACGCTTCCTTTTCTGTATAATAGCTTTCGCTTTTTTCTTCACTTTCGTTGTAAAAATGTTCTAATAAACGGAGGTCATTATTCCATCGCTGCATCGCTTGCTCTGCCCAAGTATGATCATCCTGCTCAAAGTTTTGGCGAATATAACGATCCAATCTGGTTAATCCGCTTTTAGGCATAATGAGCGGAGAGAGTGTGAAAGAATAATCAGGAATTTTAGGTGTTAATTTAATAGAAAAAATGTGATTATGAAATTCATTTACGATTTCCCCGGTAATAAGATTAAGCCCGACGGATTGGAAAATATCTTTTTTACGGTCACATTGATAAGAGATTTTTACATTCAGATTTAACCAAGGAAATAGAGAAACTTGTTGGCCGTTTGTTTGTTTATCTTCATATAAGCGAATGTAGCTAGCTAGTTTTTTTGTTGATTCAATAATTTGATGAAGACGTGGTGAACCGAAATAAATATGTTCTCCTTTTATATTTTCTGGTACGTTTTGGCTGTCTGTTATAAATGTTAATTGTGAAGGATTAGGGATGCCGCCTGTTTTTTCAAGGTAGTGCCAATAAAAAGGGCGGTTCATTAACTCTTTATCCATTTCAATTGTTAATTGAACAGTTAAATAAGTATTATGATTTTCAAGTATTTCACAATGATTCGCTTCAAAGTATGTGAGTAAAAATTTATGAATGTCCTGCTGCTGCATGAACGTCACCATCTTTCATTTGTTGAGCAAATTGAATGAGGGAAGATAAATTGTCCATTTTAATTTTCATTTCTCCTTCTGATTTGGACTCACCAACGACATCAATTAAATACTCTTCGATATTGTGAATATCTAGTTTTGTTAAAATATCATCTAGTTCACCGATTACTTTTTCGAATAAATGAATTTTTTCATATAAGAGTTTGAGGATATGTTCCTCCACCGTATTTCGAGTTGCAAAATTATAAATCATGACATCCTTTTCTTGTCCAAGTCGATGGATACGTCCGATTCGCTGCTCTAATCTCATTGGATTCCACGGCAAGTCAAAATTAATTAAATGATTACAAAACTGAAGGTTGATCCCTTCTCCTCCAGCCTCTGTTGCGATTAAGACCTGCGTTTGTTTTTGAAACAGCTCACGCATCCAATCCTTTTTACCGCGTTTAAAGCCGCCGCGAAATGGCACAGAAGAAATGCCATTTTGTTGCAAATACCATTGTAAGTAGAGTTGTGTCGCACGATATTCCGTAAAAATAATGACTTTATCATCGATTTTTTTAATTAACTCCAGCGCTTTTTCAGCTTTGGAATTCTGTTCTGTCTCGTTCACTTTTTGTAATATATTGTCAATCATCGCTGTAAAGGCTGCAGGTGGATTTTCATACTTCGCTTTCATATTTTTTAATGTATAATATACAGCTTCGCGACTACTGCATGCTTCTCTTTGGAGTGTGAGCGTTGAAAAAGAGGAATGTCCTACTCCATCTGAATGGACTTTAAACTGCGAAACTGCATCATATAGAGCTTGTTCTGTTTTAGAAAAATCAATAATAATCGTTTCAACTTGGCGTTTCGTCCATTCGATTTTCGTATCTGCCCGGCGGTTGCGAATCATCACCGTGTTGACGAGTTCTTTTAGATGCTGATTTTCTTGGATAGTACGTCCTTTTCCTTTATATTTTTCGGCAAATAATTTGGCATTTCCTAAATGTCCTGGTTTTAATAGAGAAACGAGGTGAAAAATTTCTTCCACCTTATTTTGAATAGGTGTTGCTGTTAGCAATAAGCAAAACTTTTTTTTGAGATTTTGGACAAACTCGTAATTTTTTGTTTTATTATTTTTAAGTTTATGTGCTTCATCAATAATGACAAAATCATAATCTTGATTCAAAATCATCTCACTATGCGGCTTCCTTTTAGCGGTATCAATCGAGGACACCACTACATCGCAAGAGTCCCATACATAACTTTTTCTTTGTGTAACCGCTGGTATATGAAACTTTGTATTTAATTCAAACGCCCATTGAGTGACGAGGGAAGCGGGTACAAGAATTAATACTTTTTTGACAAGGCCGCGAATCATATATTCTTTTAAAATTAAACCGGCTTCAATCGTTTTTCCAAGTCCTACTTCATCTGCTAAAATGGCTTTTCCATTCATTTCTTCTACTACTTGTCTAGCTGCTTCAAGCTGATGAGGTAACGGTTTTAAATAAGGCAAATATTTAGGTGCCTGTAATCCTTCAAAATCAGAAATAACAAGGTCTTTAGTGACTTCTATTGCTAATTTATACAGCTCCCAGTTTGCCCAGGGCCCATCCTCATTAATTTTCGTTAAAAAATTATCACTCCATTCTAAATCAGAGGTAATTTCAATTTTCACACGCTCCAACCCCTTTCAAATTGTTCTAAACACGAATGTTTTATTGTGAAACGCTCGGAAATGATCAGTTTTTAGAATTTATTTTATAAAAAATGATTGCAGTTATATCCCTCTTAAGGTAGGATGAAAGTATCTTAAAGAAAAGCATAATTTGTTTTTCATAGTATGAGCAGTACGTGACAATTTTATAAGCGAATGAAGGCAAGGGGAGAGACTACGTCATGTAGCGCCGAAGGAGCAAACGAAGCTGTGAATCTCTCAGGCAAAAGAACTCTTGCTGGACGCAACTCTGGAGAGTGTCACGATAGGTGACCACCAAAGGGGAAAGCCTTGTATAAGGTAAACTTTCAGGTTTCAGGACAGAGAAAAGCTATGATAGGCTTTCTCTGTCCTTTTTTATGCCTTTTTTGAGGAATATCTTCGCGTTAACAAGTTTATTGAAGGAGGGAATTCATTGACGAATTTAAAAAGAACACCATTATTTGAAGTGTATCGTGAGAGTGGTGCCAAGACGATTGATTTTGGAGGCTGGGAACTGCCTGTACAATTCTCAGGAATTAAAGAGGAGCATGAAGCAGTTCGCACAAAAGTGGGGTTGTTTGATGTTTCGCATATGGGTGAGTTTGAAGTTAAAGGAAATCAAAGTCTTGCTTTCTTGCAAAAAATGCTTACGAATGATTTATCCAAGCTGCAAGCAGGTGGAGCACTTTATACAGCGATGTGCTATGAAAATGGCGGCACAGTAGATGATTTAATTGTTTATAAAAGAGCAGAACAGGACTATTTGCTTTGTGTGAATGCTGCAAATATCGATAAAGATTTTGAATGGTTACAATCACATCTTATTGAAGATGTAGAGCTTGTTAATGTTTCTAGTGAATATGCACAACTTGCTTTGCAAGGGCCTCTTGCAGAAACGGTACTTCAAAAGTTGACGAAAGATTCAGATTTGAGTGAAATTGGATTTTTCAAATTCAAGGATGGTGTGAATATTAATGGTGTTCAAGCACTAGTTTCCCGTACTGGTTATACAGGGGAGGATGGGTTTGAAATCTATTGCCGTTCTGAAGAGGGGCCGCAACTATGGCGCAAATTGTTAGAGGCTGGTCAAGAAGAAGGGATTTTACCAATCGGATTAGGTGCGCGCGATACGCTTCGATTTGAAGCGAAGTTGCCATTGTATGGTCAAGAACTTTCTGCTGATATTACACCGATTGAAGCTGGTATTGGATTTGCGGTTAAAACGGAAAAGAGCACAGACTTTTTAGGGAAAGAAGTACTTGCCTCACAAAAAGAAAATGGAGCTCCGCGCAAGCTAGTTGGATTGGAAATGATTGATCGCGGGATTCCGCGTCATGGCTATAAAGTCTACAGCGGCGAGAAGTTAATTGGAGAAGTTACGACGGGAACTCAATCACCAACTTTAAAGAAAAATGTTGGGTTGGCACTGCTCGAGCAAGCATTTACTACTCTAGGCACTGAAGTCGAAGTAGAGATTCGTTCGAAACGCTTAAAAGCTGTTACAACGGCAACACCATTTTATAAACGACCACGAAACTAGAGGGGAAGGTTATTTAAATGAAACATCGCTATTTACCGATGACAGAACAAGATCAAAAAGAAATGCTATCAGCAATCGGGGTTTCTAAAGTTGATGAACTTTTTAGTGATATTCCGGAAAGCGTTCGTTTTCAAGGCGAATATAACATTAAACAAGCAAAATCAGAGCCTGCTTTATTAAAGGAATTAACGAAACTAGCAGGTCGAAATGCAGATTTAAAAAGCTATAGTTCGTTTCTAGGAGCGGGTGTGTATGATCATTATGCGCCAATTATTGTGGATCACGTGATTGCTCGTTCAGAATTTTATACAGCATATACTCCATATCAGCCTGAAATTTCACAAGGAGAGCTGCAAGCAATCTTTGAATTTCAAACGATGATTAGTGAGCTAACAGGTATGGATGTAGCCAATTCTTCGATGTATGATGGCGGGACAGCTTTGGCTGAAGCAGCGATGTTAAGCGCAGGTCAAACACGTCGTAAAAAAATCCTCCTTTCAACAACTGTTCATCCAGAAGCAAGAGATGTGGTAAAAACATATGCAAAAGGACAACATGTTGAAGTAATCGAAATTCCTTACAAAGACGGTGTAACAGATGTAGCAGCGCTTAAGGAATTGATAACAGATGAAGTTGCTGGTGTGATCGTTCAATATCCAAACTTTTTCGGTCGAATTGAACCATTAAAAGAAATAGAAGAAATCGTTCATAGTGTAAAATCGCTGTTCATTGTATCCAGCAATCCACTTGCGTTAGGGGCGTTAACTCCTCCAGGTCAATTAGGAGCTGATATTGTGACAGGAGATGCACAGCCATTTGGTATTCCATCTTCGTTCGGTGGACCTCATTGCGGGTATTTTGCTGTTACAAATAAGCTTGTTCGTAAAGTGCCAGGTCGACTTGTCGGTCAAACGGTTGATGAGAATGGTAAGCGCGGATTTGTATTAACACTTCAAGCGCGTGAACAGCATATTCGTCGTGATAAAGCAACGTCTAATATTTGTTCTAACCAAGCCTTAAATGCATTGGCAGCGTCTGTTGCCATGACTGCTCTCGGCAAAAAAGGTGTAAAAGAAATGGCCGTTCAAAATATTCAAAAAGCTCATTATGCGAAACAAGTACTAAAGCAACAAGGGCTTGAAGTGGTCTTTGATGGTCCTTCATTTAATGAGTTTGTGTTGAAGCTGCCTGCTTCTTATCAAGAAACGAACAATCGATTGTTTGAAAAGGGAATTATCGGCGGTTATGACTTAGGAAGCAGCTATCCAGAATTACAGAATCATATGCTTGTCGCTGTAACAGAGCTTAGAACGAAAGAAGAAATTGATGCATTTGCTAATGAATTGGGGGATCATCATGAATAATCAAGACCAATCGTTAATTTTTGAAATCAGTACACCAGGTCGTATTGGTTATAGTTTACCAGAGATGGATGTAACAGAAGTTTCATTAGATGATATTTTACCTGCGGAATATATTCGTGCTGAGGAAGCGGAATTGCCTGAAGTATCAGAACTTGATATTATGCGTCATTATACGGCTCTTTCTAAGCGAAATCATGGTGTAGATTCAGGGTTTTATCCACTAGGTTCTTGTACGATGAAATATAATCCAAAAATTAATGAAAATGTTGCTCGTTTAAATGGATTTGCTCATATTCATCCGTACCAAGAAGCGAAAACGGTTCAAGGAGCTCTAGAGTTGATGTATGACTTGCAAGAGCATTTAATTGAAATTACTGGAATGGATCAAGTCACGTTACAGCCAGCAGCTGGAGCGCATGGTGAATGGACGGGATTAATGATGATTCGTGCTTACCATGAAGCAAATGGAGATACAGGTCGTACAAAAGTTATCGTACCAGACTCAGCTCATGGTACAAACCCAGCTTCTGCAACGGTTGCAGGTCTTGAAACGGTTACGGTGAAATCCGATGAAAACGGCTTAGTTGATTTAGAAGATTTAAAGCGTGTAGTAGGTGCTGATACAGCTGCATTAATGCTGACGAATCCGAATACACTTGGATTATTTGAGGAAAGCATTTTAGAAATTGCGAAAATTGTGCATGATGCTGGTGGTAAATTGTATTATGATGGAGCGAACTTAAATGCTGTGTTATCGAAAGCTCGTCCAGGAGACATGGGCTTCGATGTGGTTCATTTAAATCTTCATAAAACGTTTACAGGTCCGCATGGAGGCGGTGGCCCTGGCTCAGGTCCAGTTGGTGTAAAAGAGGATTTAATTCCGTTTTTACCTAAGCCGATTGTTACAAAACAAGGGGATCAATATGTATTAGATTATGACCGACCACAAGCTATCGGTCGTGTAAAACCGTACTATGGAAACTTCGGTATTAATGTCCGTGCGTATACGTATATCCGCTCAATGGGTCCAGATGGTCTTAAAGCGGTTACGGAAAATGCCGTTATTAATGCGAATTATATGATGCGTCGCCTGGCTCCTTTCTATGACCTTCCTTACGATCGTCATTGTAAGCATGAGTTCGTGCTCAGCGGTCGTCGTCAAAAGAAACTAGGTGTACGTACGCTGGATATTGCGAAAAGGCTGCTTGATTTCGGCTACCATCCGCCAACTATTTACTTCCCATTAAATGTGGAAGAAGGAATGATGATCGAGCCAACAGAAACGGAATCAAAGGAAACGCTAGATGCTTTTATTGATGCGATGATTCAAATTGCGAAAGAAGCAGAGGAATCACCAGAAATCGTGCAAGAAGCACCGCATACAACGGTAGTTAAACGTTTAGATGAAACACTTGCTGCTCGAAAACCTGTGTTACGTTATCAAAAATAATCATCAAAAAATCCCTGCTTTTATATAAAGTAGGGATTTTTTTATGCATTTTATGCAGAATAAGTTTCTTAGCTTTTCTTTTTAATTTTACCGGTCCACATTCTGAACCCGCCTTTTAAATGAAACAGTTCTTTATACCCTTTTTTCTTTAGTAAAAGAGCTGCTCGACCGCTTACAATTTCGCTTTGTGCATATAAATACACAGGCTTGTCCGGCCTAATTTCTACAAGACGCGTTTTTAGTTGAGTTAGCGGGATATTTCTTGCTCCTAAAATGTGACCATTTTCAAAGTCATTTGGCTCGCGTACATCAATTAGCTGTACTTTACGATATCCTGCAATGAATTCTTCTTGTGTAAGAGGTGTAACAGCTCGTTTTTGGCGAAACCATGTAAATAGGGAATAAGCAACAACAATTACAATGAAGATGAGCAGTGAATATAAAAAATCCAAACGTAAAACTCCTTTCTACCTAAGCAACATACAGACATCTCTTATTATATAGTTGCACCAGTTAATAATCAAAATAAATTTTAACAAAGAACAAAGGCGTTTTGCATACACAAAGATTAAGAAATCAAGAGAAAAAAATATTTTTATTTTTTTAGTAGAACGAACAGGAGTTTCTACTTTCCTTGAGAGACCTAGGTTGAAAATACATAATGAAATTGCAAGTTTGAAATTTATCGAAATATCTCCAAAAATAATTAAAAATCAATCCTATTCTCCTTTTTTCTACACAAATTAAGCCTTTTGACGTTTGACAAAAATAAAAAAATCAGAAGGGGACACAACATGTAGTATAGAAAATAATTAAGTGTATACTATATGTTGATTAAAAAGAATGCGTATGATAGATTTATATTACTGCTTAATGAAACGGCAATGTATGGGCTACATACACATTTCTACAGCAAGAAGAGGTTTAAGAATTTGTATGAATAAGGAGAGGACAATATGTCGGTTGTTTTAAATTCCACTTCAAAGGTTAATGTCGAAAGGTTGAATAAGGATATTTCTTTATTTGCTCCCGTTCACCCGATTACACCTGATATGAAGATGACACATAAAGGGGTTTCACGCCTTGTGATGATTGATCGCTACTCATTTAAGGACACAGAGAAAGTGACATTAACTGAGGGCGATTTCGTTGTGTTAACGATTAAAGAAGATCCTAAATTCCCTGCACGAGGCTTAGGATTTATCGTAAGCATTGACTGGGAGGCGAAAAAGGCCCGAGTGTTAGTGGAAGAAGAATTCCGCGGTGTGTTAGATAAACCAGAGGAAGTGGAAACAGGCATCGTTAACCGACCGTTAGATGTCATTGAGAAACCACTTGAAATTTTCTATGAGCAAATTGCGAAGCGTAACGCTACAGGCTTAGCTTCTGTTGAAGAAACAGAGGAAAAGAGACAAGAGTGGTTTGAGAAATTTTATCGTGAATTGAAAGAGTTAAATTTTGTTCCTGCAGGACGTGTATTATATGGAGCGGGAGCGGATACAGATGTCACATACTTTAACTGTTACGTAATGCCATTTGTACCGGATTCTCGTGAAGGGATTTCTGAGCATCGTAAGCAAGTGATGGAAATCATGAGCCGAGGCGGCGGTGTTGGAACAAATGGTTCTACACTGCGTCCACGAAACACGCTTGCAAAAGGTGTAAACGGGAAATCATCAGGTTCTGTATCATGGTTAGATGACATTGCGAAATTGACGCATCTTGTGGAGCAAGGTGGGTCAAGACGTGGTAGATTAGCATAAGTGTGCCTCGTCTATAAATAAACCTCGTGAATTGCTGGGAACTCTTTATTGGTGATGTTAAAAACGTCCCACATGACTTGCTGGCTACAACGTAACTGGAAACGGTAAGCGTGAAAGCTTAAAAACAGCAAGTGGAAAAAGACAATCAGCAGCCAAGCTCCTTTAATATGGAGAAGGTTCAACGGCCATCGAAAACACGCTGAAATGCGGAAGTTAGTAGAGTAGGAGTCAAGCGACTCCGAAGTGCGAGGGCATCTAGTTTAGATGTAAGATATGGTCTGAACTCTATGGTGACATAGAGCGTTAGCTTAGCGAACTAACATAACAAATTGGCACAGATGATCATGCTTTCGGACTGGCATCCAGATATCATTGAATTCATTATTTCAAAAATGCAAAACCCACGCATTCTTCGTTATTTAGTGGAAAACACAAAGGACGAAACGATTAAAAAATATGCGTTAGATAAATTGAAATTTACACCGCTAACAGAACAAGAAGAAGCGATGTACCAAGGAATTGTGAATTATAAACAAATTCCTGGTTTAGGCGGTTTTAACGAGAAAATCATTAAAGAAGCAGAAACGAAATTGCGCACAGGCGGCAATTACAGCGTTCATAATTCTGAGTTCTTAACAGGGGCTAATATTTCCGTTTGTTTAACGAAGGAATTTATGGCAGCTGTTGAAAACGATGATTTCTACGATCTTCGCTTCCCAGACGTGGAAAGCTATGATGCGGATGAAATGGCTCACTACAACGCAGAATGGCATAATGTCGGCGATGTACGCGAGTGGCAAAAGTCAGGCCATAAAGTACGTGTATATCGTAAAATTCGCGCTAAAGAGCTTTGGAACTTAATTAATATTTGTGCAACATATTCAGCAGAACCAGGGATTTTCTTTATTGATAATGCGAATGAAATGACAAATGCTAAAGCGTATGGACAGCAAGTTGTTGCTACAAATCCGTGTGGGGAACAACCACTAGCACCATTCTCCGTTTGTAACTTAGCAGCGGTTAACCTTGCTGAAATGGCAGATAAAGATACAAAAACAGTGAATTTTGAAAAGCTGAAACGTACTGTTGAAGTCGGCGTTAGAATGCAAGATAACGTCATTAATGCCACACCTTATTTCCTTGATGAAAATAAAAAGCAAGCACTTGGTGAAAGACGTGTTGGCTTAGGTGTTATGGGACTTCATGACTTACTTATTTATTGTGAAACAGAGTATGGTTCTGAAGAAGGTAATGTATTAGTTGATAAAGTGTTTGAAACAATTGCAACGACTGCTTACCGTGCTTCTGTAGAGCTTGCTAAAGAAAAAGGAAGCTTCCCATTCCTTGTTGGTGAAACAGAAGAGGAAACGATGGAATTACGTAAGCGATTCACTCAAACTGGCTTCATGAAGAAGATGCCAGAAGATATTCGCGAAAGCATTGTTGAATCAGGTATTCGTAATTCGCATCTATTGACAGTTGCTCCTACGGGTAGTACAGGAACAATGGTCGGAGTATCAACAGGTCTTGAACCATACTTCTCATTTACTTATTTCCGAAGCGGACGTTTAGGGAAGTTCATTGAAGTAAAAGCAGATATCGTTCAAGAATATTTAGATCGTCATCCAGAAGCGGATGCAAACGAGCTTCCAAAATGGTTTATTTCAGCGATGGAACTAACGCCAGAAGCACATGCGGATGTTCAATGTATTATTCAACGCTGGATTGATAGCTCAATTAGTAAAACGGTGAATGCGCCAAAAGGTTATACAGTGGATCAAGTAGAAAAAGTATATGAGCGCTTATACAAAGGCGGCGCAAAAGGCGGTACAGTGTATGTAGATGGTAGCCGTGATAGCCAAGTATTGACGCTGAAAGCTGAGGAAAATCAGCTGGATGAAGAAGTCCAAACAGAGGAAAAACCTGCAGATAAGAAAAAAGTTGTATTAGTTGATACGATTAACGAACTTCGCTCAACGAATGTAACGATTGGTTCTGAAGTGGGCAATACTTGTCCTGTTTGTCGAAAAGGAGAAGTAAAAGATATTGGCGGCTGCAATACATGTACAAACTGTGGCGCACAATTAAAGTGTGGACTATAAGAATATGATTCGTAAAAAAGTTGTGGATTTAAAATAAAGTCGTACCGTTTTACCCCTTTGGATATTTTTATCTAAAGGGGTGTTTTTATAGTGAAAAGAAAAAGAACATCTGAATTGAAAGATCGATTGAGGAACTGTTGAGTGACAATAAGTTGTTCCGTTAAAGGGCCAGATTGTGGAATAAAGCAGTTGATTAGTTTTACCAAAAATTAGAATACACTGTGAACAATTATACTTAAACCTAACAAGGCATAATAGTCTAATTCAAGGAAATAAATTAAATTTTAAATGATAAATATAGTGAAATTCATTTATTACTAAAACTTATATAATAGATAATAAATTCCATATAGAGGGTGGATTTATATGCCTAAAATTGACAATATACTAGCAATTCTATGGATGCTTAGTTCAGGTGAAAAAATTACTGCGAAACAAATTTCAGAAAAGTTAGAGATGAATATAAGGACTGTGTATCGTTATATTGATACACTTTCAACAAGTGGTGTACCTATAATTTCAGACACAGGACATAACGGTGGATACACTTTATTGAACAATTTTATTGAAGCTCCTCTTTTTTTTGATTTTGAGGAACAAACTTCACTATTTCACGCTGCTGTTTTTGCAGAAGAAGCCGGATATTATGGAGGTGAAGCACTAAATAGGGCTATTTCAAAACTAAGCAAATATTCAAATAAAGAGCAGGAAACAAAGATAAACCAACATTTAACTAGTCTTGAAGTAATAAGTCGATTAAGTTCCCGCTCTATGGAACCTTTTTTGAAGGAGTTGGAGCAGGTCGTAGTTGACGGATACTCAGTAAAAATTCTTTACCATAAAAGTGGCGAAAAGCAATTAAAGTATAGATTGGTCGATCCGTACAGAATTATCTATTGGAATAATAAGTGGTATGTGATTGGATTTTGTCATCTTAGGAATGATATCCGTAGTTTTAGAGTAGATCGAATTGAAAGTCTAATGCTAACTGAAAATAAGTTTAACCGGCCAGAAAATTTTTCAGCACGTGACTTTTTTATGAAAAACCTCCTTCCAACTATAGAAGATAAGGAAGAGATTACTTCTTTAGTTATTAATGGGGATACAAGGACGTTGGAAGATATTTGCCAACATTGGTTTTTAGGACATTATTTACAAGAACGGACTTTACATCAAGCAGTATTTCTTCTTGAAAAAGATATGCTACATACATATGTACCTAATTTACTTTTACAGTATGGTAAATCTATTCAAGTTATTGAGCCAATAAGTCTAAAGAAAAGACTTGTTGAAGTTCTGTTTGAATTAATAAAATTTCATCAAGTATGAAAACTTCCCTGACTGTAGCTGTCAGGGAAGTTTTATTATAATAGGCTATATCAATTGTGATAGGAGTGTTATTGGATGCAAACAAAAAAAGTTTATCTATATGTATTTAATACAATGTCAGACTGGGAATATGGATATTTAATTGCAGAACTAAACACAGGAAGATATTTCAAAAAAGAATTAGCACCTTTAAAAGTAGTTACAGTAGGAGTTAATAAAGAAATGATTAATACGATGGGGGGACTGACCATAAAACCAGATATTTCTCTTGATGAGTGTACTCTTGAGAGTAAAGATCTTTTGGTTTTACCCGGAGGGACTACTTGGAGAGAAGATATTCATCAACCTGTCTTGAAAAAAATTGGCGAAGCTTTACAGCTTGGCACTATTGTTGCTGCAATTTGTGGTGCAACCGAGGGCCTCGCGAATATTGGATACCTAGATTCTAGAAAGCATACAAGCAATAATTTAGAGTATATTAAAATGGTCTGTCCTAATTATAAAGGAGAAAAATTTCATGAGATGGGACCTGCAGTATCTGATGCGAATTTGGTTACTGCATCAGGAGTAGCTCCTCTGGAATTTGCGATGGAAGTACTGAAAAAATTAGATGTATTTTCACCAGATACATTACATTCATGGTATAACCTATATAAGACTCATCAACCTGAATACTTCTTCCAGTTAATGAATTCAATAAATAGATGAGCTAAAAGAATCAACGTCGTTATAAATAGAACTGGTAACTAAATCTCTTTTTAATCTTATTGAACAATGGTGGGCTTTTTTTCTTTGGTAATTATAATGGAACGATCTTCAAGAATCGGGCGCTATTCTGGAACTGATCTGACCCCTGTCAAGTAGACATAAAAAAATAAGCGCAGTTAAGAAGCCTGACTTCTATATTCGATAGGAGTCAGGTTGTTTAGCTTGGTTTGAAACCTTTCGTGGTTATAAAAGTGAATGTAGTCTTTAATAGCCCTTCTAACCTCTTGTGAAGTTTTAAAAGTATGCAGGTTAAAACATTCTGTTTTTAAATGACTAAAGAAATTTTCCATACTAGCGTTATCCCAACAGTTGCCCTTTCTAGACATACTAGCTTTCATTTTATTTCTTGTGAGTAGCTGATTATAGTTATGGGAAGTGTATTGGTATCCTTGATCACTATGGAGAAGGAGTCCCTTTACATTCCTTCCTTTTATGGCTTTTTTAAGAGTATCCAAGACTAGTTTATAATCATTACGTCTACTAATTTGGTACGCAACAACTTCGTTATTATATAGGTCTTTGATGGCAGACAAGTATAGTTTCTGTCCATTGAAAATGAGGTACGTAATATCCGTTACCCACTTTTCATTAGGGCGAGAAGCGTAAAAGGATCTATTTAAATAATTATTCGAGATAAGATAAGGTTCTTTCTTACCGTAATAAATTCGTTTCTTCCTGATAATTGCTTTAATACCTAGCTCACTTAGTAACCGTTGAACTTTTTTGTGATTAATATGAATATCATAGGTCCTCTTTAACCAAATTTGTATTCTTCTATAGCCATAGATGCCCTTATATTTCTGATGACATTCTATTATTTTCTGCTTTAGCTTCTCATCCTCTATCTGCTTTTCCGAAGGTAATGCTTTACGCTTTATCCACTTGTAGTATCCACTTCTTGATACTTTAGCTAGATGACAAAGTAGCTGTATAGAGTGAGCTTGTTTAGATAAATCATTAATGATTGGAAATAGAATACTAGGTTTTAGATTCATTCCTCCTTTCACATCTTTAAAAGCTTTTTTAATAGTTCATTCTCAGCTTCTAATCGCTTTATTTTCTGTTGGGTATTTTCAAAGGTAGATGAAGAGACTCTACTAGACCCACTTTTTCTGCCACGTTTTTCTCTAAGACCAACCATCCCATCTTCACTAAACTGTTTAACCCATCGTTGTATGTTTTTTCGATGAGTGTTTAATTCTCTGGAAACGGCTGCATAATTCTTCTTTTGATGAAATAAATCCACTGCTTTTTTCTTGAATGATATATCATAAGTCTCTGCTTTTTTCTCCATAAAAAATACCCCCTTAATAATAGACAGATTAATGCGCTTTTTAAAACGTGTCTACTATAAGGGGAGCATACCAGAACAAGGGTAAGCGCCTATTTTTCATTATAGGGCCATTTAATGGAGGAAGTATCTCAAGAAAAATTGAATACTTTGGCTAAAGCTAGGATGGTGTTTATGAAAGATTGTACTTAAACTATAGGAGCAGGATACTTTAATAGGTGTTATGGGTTTTTATGGTAAATTATTAAATAAGGGAGGAGATGTTTTGAATAAATATCTAAAAATCACACTTGGTGTTTTGGGTGTCATCTTGTTAGGAATTGGACTACTTGTAGTTACCTTTGTATTAGAAATGAAGCCTGATAAAGATGAAGAAGACAAGATAAAGATTCAAGCGAAGCAATATTTAGAAGATAAATTTAATGATAACTTCGAGATATATGACACTCTGTATGATAATATGGGGAACTTTGGATTTGAATATGCTGCACAGGTTAGGGATAAGAAAAATAATACACAATTTTTAGTTTATTATGATGATGAAACAAAACAAATGGTTGACACATACATTGCTGATAAATGGGCGGATGATTTAGAAACTGAAATACGTCCTTTTATTAAAGGGAATTTTGGAGAAACAACTGATTTCCATGTTTTCTTTAACAATGATAAAATTGGGCAAGAATTGGGTATTGACCCTGTTAATCCTAGAAGTTATAAAGAGTTCGATGTTGCACCTACCATCCGTATTACTGTTCCCCGAAAAAGGCGCGGCGGGGACGAAAAAATTCTCAATGAGTTCATATCTTTTCTAAAAAGCGAAGATAAATTGAAACATGGTTCGGTTATTATAGAATATATCGCTGAAAATGGTGTAATTTTAGATGATGAATGGGGTAAAGAGTTTTAATTAGATATTTTCTTAAATTAACAGGTACGTTAGCACAAGAAGAAATAGTGGTGAAGCATTGGTTCTTTTATGCTAAGTGTAGCTTTGAAATAAAGTCATACCGTTCTAAAGAAAGTTATACTGTTTGCAAAAAAGATGTACCGTCGTATCTTTAAAGGTTACAGCTACAAAAGAATCTGGGATGGAAGGGCTTAAAGACTTATTGATCTAAATCTAAACTTCTTTAGTTATATCATACTTTAACAGTTGTCGTTGGTTATAAAACTTCTCATAAATAATACCCATTAAATAGAAAAATAATAGACCAAAACAAATGTGAATGAGTGTAAATTTAGCTCCAAATGAAGAAAATTCATACACCATAACCGGTAATTTTGCAGTTGTCCAAACTCCTAGAAAAAATACAATGTATCGTATGCTCGCTCCTTTTTTTAATAAAAGTGCCGCGATTGGAAAAGCAACATAGAGGGGACCAGCTGCAATTCCTCCTAATAATAGGGAGAACAAGATGCCATAGATGCCAGATTTTTTCCCCATATATTTAATTAATGTTTCTTTCTTCACCCACTGATCAAGCAACCCTACGAATATTAAGACAGGAGGAAGTAGAAACAGCATATCTAAAATACTTTTTCCTGTTAATTGAAATGCGTTCCATCCCAAAGCTTGGTTTATAAAAGTCAATATAATGAGTCCCAATAGTAAAATGAAAAAGAAACGATATCTTCTTAATTCATTCATACCATCACCACCCAAATAATATACGAGAATATGAGAGACATTAACAGTGCAGATGCATTACGAGAATAAGCAAAACTTCGCCCAAATATCTTTTGTTCCATCGGTAAAGTTGTGATTCCTACTGACATTAATGTAGACATTAATGCCGCAACTTGAGGGAGGCCCGCACCATTTTGGACTAATGTATTTCCAAGAGGAAACACAACAAAGCTTGGAATGAGTGCAACAGAGCCAATTATTGCTGAATAAACAATACCGATGAATCCAGATTTTTCCCCAATGATGGAAGAAATGAAGGAAGGCGTTAATATAGATAGTGATAGTCCAACGAAAAGCATAATTGATAGCATGGAAGGTATAAGATTACGAAACATGTTCCATGACTTTAATAGAGCATCTTTTGTTTTATTCCGATCCTTTACAAAAGAAATACTGATAAGAATAATGGCTAAAGAGTAAAGGAGAGCGCCATTAATCATGATTAGACTCTTTCCAGTCTTTATATTTGTCTAAGAAAAATGATAAGTTTTTCATTTTTTCTTCAATATCTATTTGAAACTCTTCTAATTGTTTTATTCCTACTGTAGTAATTTTGTACATCTTTCTCGGCTTATCTTGATCAGATGTGTCCAAATAAGATTCAACAGCACCTTCTTTTTCTAATTTTTTTAGGGTGCGGTATATGATGGCACTATCAATTGGATTGACGGGAAGCTCTTCTTCACATTTCTGCAGAAATTTCCCTCCATAGCTATCTCCCTCTGTTAAAAACAGCAAAAGAAATGCACCTGTATGTCTCCCTGTATGTTTCATAAAATATCTAACCTCCTGAATTAAATGTAAAAAATATTTTTTGTCATCATAACATTAAAAGTATTACTGTTAGTAATATTATACTGTCGTTAACAGTAATATGTTACTGACAGTATAAATTTAATATAATGTCATGTCAGTTCTAAAAATAAACAACATGTTTTTTTTATCTTTCTGATAACATGAATTCAATTGTAAATACTACCGAAGAATTAACAAGGTCAACAGAAATGAATGCGATGTCATCTATAGATGGTGTCGAGGTGAAAAAATCTCAAGAAAAGCAAGAGTGATTTAAAAGTGAAGTAGTTGAAAATGACAGATAGTCTTTTACAAATAATAAAAAACGATTAAACTTTTTTATGAAAATTGAACACTCGATCATAAAGAAAGAATCCTATTTTGATCAATCTATTTTTCAAAATGGATTCTTTTTATTTATTGTAAAATATGGGTTTTTAGGATATTTTTGATAAAACTTTATTCCGAAGCTACACTAAGATCTTCAACTATCGGGCGCGATTGTTCAATTAGAGCAATCGCTTCTTGTGCTAACGAAGCAGTTTAGTTTAGGTGCAATTCTTCACAAAGTTATTGAAAAGAACCGACCTCCACAGGAGAAATCAGGCAGGTTAGTGAAAGGATACAACTAAAGTTGATTTACAGGCTCTTAATTTAAGAAGCCTATGGATTTTCTTCCACAGGCTTTACCATTGAATATTAAAAAATGCCACCAAACATGTCCATTCGATACTAAAAAAATCAGTCATATTTATATTATTTATTTCGAGAATATTTCTTTTGCATCATCCATTGCCAGTTTATTTCCTAATGCTGAATAGTCAAGCCAAGGCTGATCTGGAATTACGTAAACATGGTTACTCTTAACAGCTTTTAACCCTTTCCAAATAGGTGATTCTTGTAACTGTTTAAAAGCTGTTTGAGCATCATCATCACTATTTACAACAACAAATATAGCATCAGCATCAAAATCTGGAAGAACCTCTTGGGAAATCACTTCGTAAGGCTGATTTGAATCAAGTTCCACAATACCGTTAGCAGGCTTTAAACCTAAATCTTCGAATAAAATCGGGCCCATTGGACGTTTTGTACTGAATACTCGTAATTCTTTAGCGGTCACACGAATGGCCATTACTTTACTATCTTCACCAAGTTCATTTTTAATCAAAGTGCGTACTTCTTTTGTTTCTTTTTCGTAATCTGCAATAAATTGTTCAGCTTGCTGCTTTCGGTCAACAAGTTTACCAATCGACCTTAAATGATCTCTCCAGGTCCCTTCGTCAAGATCAAATACTTCGGTGGATGCAATTTTTTCATACTTTGATACATCTTGTCCAGCAAATTCTTTATCAAGATAGATTACAGAAGGGGTCAATTCGAGCAATGCTTCCATGTCTGGATCTTTAGCAGGTCCAAGCTGTTTCGTATCTTTCAACTGATCCTTTACATGGGGAAGAAAATCTTTTAACTCTCCACCAACCACAGAACCAACGGGCTTAATCCCTAATGCAAGTAAATCATTTGTTACGTGAATAGAGAGGGAAGCAATTCTAGTTTCTTTGTCAGCCGCTTTCTCTTTGTTAGTTGATCTAGCCTCATTTGAAGTGGTTTGTCCGCAAGCGGACAATAAAAGTAACAACATTGTACTGAATAAAAGGGTAAGTTTCTTTTTCATCATTGTTTCTCCTTGTTGTTGAATTTATTTTGTTTTTGCCAATAAATAAAGAAAATAAGGGGCTCCTATTGCTGCAACTATTACACCTGCTGGAATCGCATTGGGTTGAAAGATAGAACGTCCCACCGTATCTGCAAGTACTAAAATGACCATCCCGATGAGTCCTGAGACAGGAAGAAAATTCTGATACATCGGGCCTACAAGACGACGTGCAAGATGGGGTGAGACTAGACCAATAAAACCAATGCCGCCTACCATTGCTACACTCGCACAGGATAAACCAACTGCGGTTGCCAGCATAAGCAAACGTTGCCCTTGAACAGAGATACCAAGTCCAACTGCAACATCATCCCCTAAAGATAGTACATTTAATGTTTTAGATTGAGACCAAGCATATGGTGCCAAGATAAGAATCCAGGGAAAAAGGGCTATCACATGGATCCAGTCTCTCCCCCAAACATTTCCTACAAGCCATCTTGAAGCAAATGTGTAAGTTTCTTCATCAAGGCGAAGGGATAGGAAAAGCGTAACTGCACTAAAACCCGCTGAAACGGCAATTCCTGTGAGAATAAGTCGGATCGGCAGTAAACCCTTGGTACGGTCATAGGTAAGTAAAATAATAATAAATGCCGTTAATAATCCACCTAAAAAAGTAAATAACGGGATAAGAATGGCAGCATGATGATTTAATGAATGAAAATATGTAACAAAAAGAATCAGACCAAAGGAGGCACCTGAATGTAGCCCCAAAATTCCTGGGTCCGCCAAAGGGTTACGGGACAATCCTTGTAAAATCGCACCAGAAATTCCTAAGCCAATCCCGCCCAACATGGTTATCAGGATTCGGGGCATACGATATTCGAACAACACTATAGAGCTTTTATAATCACCGTATCCAAAAAGAGTCTGGATTACTTTAAATGGAGCAATTTGTAAAGATCCTGTATTCAAACTAATTAAAACAATACTAATACTAATCAAAATTAATACTAGAGCAACAGTATAGGTTCTCTTGTTGTTTGCATTGGCTTGGGATTTCATTTATAAATCCCTCCCAGTTTTACGAGCAATATAAAGAAAAAACGGAACTCCTACAAGGGCTACTAAAATACCAATTGCCAATTCACGAGGTGGATTGATTGTTCTCGCTCCTAAATCAGCTATAATCAGTAAGAGTGAACCCAATAACGCAGACATTGGAATGACAAGTCTATAATCTACTCCAACCAACTTTCGAGAAATATGTGGAATGACTAATCCAATAAATCCTATTGATCCAACAGCTGAAACAGAAATGCCTGCCAAAATAACAGCTATAATAATAGATAGTACCTTTATTAGAGTTACGTTTATCCCAAGACCTATAGCTATATCATCCCCCAAGGAAATAAGAGAAACAGAGCGACCCATAGTTATAGCCCAAATAATCGTGATGAGAATAACGGGAACCAACACCTTTAAATGATCCCACTTAATTCCCGCAACACCTCCTGCATACCAAAAAGCTAAATCTTGGTTCAAATCAAAGTAAATGGCTACACCTGCACTAAGTGAATGTAAAAGTGCTGCTATTACTGCACCTGAAATAGTTAATCTCATAGGTGTTAGCCCACCTGGGACAGAAGATCCGATGATATAAATGAATAGAGTACTAAGTACAGCTCCAATAAAAGAAAAAACCATTAATAGTGAATACGGAATACCTGGAAAAAAAGCAAAACAAAGAGTAACTATAAACATTGCTCCAGCATTAATACCAAGAATCCCTGCATCTGCTAATGGATTACGGGTTACTCCCTGCATTAGACACCCCGCAACTGCAAAAGCTGCCCCGACGATTGCAGCACCTATCATCCGTGGAAACCGCAATTCATGAATAATCTGTTGTTCAGTCAACTTAGGATTATAATTAAAAATTGCAGATAATACTGTAGTAAAAGTAACCTCTTTGGCCCCAAATGAAATAGCCAATATCATAGAACCTAATACTCCAAGAATTGCAAAAATGAATAAAAGCAGTAACAGAAATTTGTTTGAACCATCCTTTACGCATTTTTGAAAAGGGTTATGTAACATTTTGAACGCAGCCTTCTAATGTTTTTATTAATAACGAAAATCATTATCGTTTGTATTATATTTTATAATCCTCTTATTTGGCAATCATTTTTTGGATGATTTTATATCCAAATGGAATCGATACTTGATTAAAAAAAAGAGAGACCTGTGATAGCCTTCTCTTCAATACTAGTTAGATTTAATACATTTTTTATGGAATATCTTTTCATCCTGTCAGAACAGGAATAAGATTAATACGCTTTTCTTCGAATTGTGATTAGAAATGTAAAAAGATGTAAATTTAGTGCGGTAAGATTACGTCAGCTTTCGAAGATATTGTGAAGCAATATACTTAAGCTAACGGGTGCGTTGATCCAAGAAGGATTAACGCACTTTTTTGTTGAAGTTCTTATTGTGCTAACGTAAGCAGTTTAGTTGAATAAGAGATGACATTAATTTGTTGTATAAATAAAGGGTTTTTAATAATAAATATCAAAAACACTCTTAGTTAATTTACAATTTAGCATGCCATAATAATCCGAAAGTATCATGGAGGAAGAAATGAAGAAAGTAATAAACATGATTAATCCGAGTTCGAAAGTGGCAGGTGTGTCGTTACTTGAATTGAAAAAAATAGAAAAAGCACTTGGTGCTACCTTTCCAGAGGAATACAAAGAACTCTTTTTAGAAACGAATGGAGCAAGATTTGGTGATTGGACTTTGTTCCCTATTCAAACTAATGAACAATCAGCATTAACAATTGATATTGTAAAACAAAATCGAGAGAATAGACCAAAAAGTGTACCGAGTGAAATGATTTGTATTGGTGAAAGTATCAATGGTGATAAACTTTGCTACCGTATTAGAAAAAGATTTATGCAGGAGCTAATCTTTCTTTGGAATGATAAAACTGGAATAAGCGATTGTAAGGCATCAACTTTAAGCCAATTTATTGATTGGTATGTGCCGAAAGTGAATACTAATAAGCCTAAAACATTTGGTGCATTTACAGTGGAAAGTAGAAAGTTAATTATTACTGACCCATGTTATCAGGTGGATAAAGAAGACCTTCAAATCATACTTTCAAATGTGAAAAATGGGAAGTGGACAGCATCCATCACTTACACCGATGAAGAAGTGGTTGAAAGTTTACTTGTTTTTTATGGGGAAAAGAAACCAAGTGGAAAATGGCATGATTGCGATAAACTGATTGGGGTTGACTCGGCACAAGCTGGAATCTTTGACCTTGAAGTATTCGGTAGAGATGAAGCCATACAATATGAAGTGAAAAATGTCCATGACATAGAGATAGATGAAGTTGGATTAAAATATTATGTTGCATGTTGTGATATTGTTGCTTCAGATGCACAAGGGGGAGTGGTTCCAGGTGGTGCGGTTTCAATGTCTGGTTATGGTGATGGTATGTACGAGGTGAAAGTAAAATATAACATTTCTAAAGAGGTTGTTGGAGTGATGATTGACTTTGGAGATGAGGAATAATACTTAGCACAAACGGATAGTGAAATACATTTGTTCTTATTCAACTCCCATGAAAATTAAAAAAGCTCAAAAACAGAAAATGAGCATAACAAACTGGACCCATTAAAAACACTTTTTAAAAAAGGCTGAGCCTCTGAGTAGTATCATTATAGAGTTGGATTGAAAAGTAAAAACATTATCCTTCTCGTTAGAGTAAAGGCAAGGCTGGTGCAACCAATCAAAAGGATTAATCTCCCATAAGTGCTACCCATACAGGGCGCGACAGTCTGTGAATCGATCTGACTATGCAAGGACAAGTGCCGTATGAAAAGAAGAAAAATCACAAAACTCAGTCTGAATACCTTTGTATTAAGGAAGATGATTTGACATCGGTAATCACAGACACAGTAATATGGCATAGATTCCTTCATTAGACACCCGTTTAAGGGTGTCTTTTGTTATGGACTTTATAATATGAGATGTAAGCTTACAATAAAATTGAATTATTAAAACAAGACTTTTCATAACTATAATCCATAAGTTTTGTACTCCTTATATCTCTTGTCACTGTAACACTCATTATAGGCAGTAGATTATGCATGGGTGTATTAGTTGCATCTAATAGCTACTTAGATTCAGAAGCTCTACAAATTTACGAAAGGCAGCAGAAAGCAATGCGTCTTTTCGCATAATAAAATGTGTAGGAACTTTTGCATACTTTTCTGGCAAAGGCGTTACATGTAGGGATTGCTGATGGTCTTTTAAAACAGATTGAACCATAACAGCTATTCCCATGCCAGCCTTAACACAACCTATAATGGCCTCAATTGTACCAAATTTAAGGGTTCGCTTTGGGTAGATTCCCTCTTCTTTCAGCCAACTTTCCAATACATCCCGATAGTGGCATCCATCACCAAAGACCAGCATATTAAATTTATCCAAATCTTCAAGTGAAGAAAAGTCCTTATGACTAATCATAACCAATTCTTCCTCTTGAAATAAAAGGGAAGTTATTTCTGGGTGATAAACTTCACCTGCTACAAACGCTCCATCCAGTTTTCGGCTTAAGACCTGTCTTATTAACTCTGCACTGTTATGCGTCTCTACTACCAGGTCTACCTGCGGATACAGATTATAATATTGCTTTAGAATGGGAGGCAACCGAACTGCAGCGGTGGAGTTGATGGATCCAATTGTAACCGTACCAACCGGAATAGACTCATTAATTTGTACAAGTTTGGCAGATTGTTCAACCAAATGTAAGATTTGTTGAGCTTGTTCCAATAAAATTTTACCGTTTGAGTTTAAAACAACCCCTCTTCCATTTCGGTGAAATAAAGAAACCCCTAGCTCATGTTCCAGTTGTTTAATCTTTGTTGTCACATTTGATTGTACATAGTTTAGTGACTTAGCTGCTCTTGATACACTCCCCTCTTCTGCCACCCTTTGGAAAACAATTAAATCTTTTATGTCCATATTGTCCTCTCCTGTTATCAAATTTATTGATGGATTATATACATATTATTCATTTTACTTTATATCTGGGTCTTCCTACAATATAGAGAGAACAGGAGGAATGAATAATATGCAATCAGAGATGAGATTAACTAAAAACAATAGTTACAAATGGGTGATTTTAATAATTGCTACAGTTTCACAGACATGCGCTACTTTTGTGACATACGGTATGGGACCTTTGGCAACCTTCTATCAAAAAGAGTACAGCTTATCTCAATTCGAAACAGGTCTAATTGTTTCAGCAGTTAATATAGGTCCGATTTTCTCAATGCTTGTTTTTGGAAATCTTATGGATAGGTATGGTGAACGTTGGATAGTTGGAATGGGCTCTATTTTCCTCGGACTTAGTGTTCTTTCTGCCAATGCTACAAATCAATACTTAATCCTCTTAGTTATTTTGACATTTGTAGGTATATGGTATGGAACTGCACAGCCAGGTGGAAGTAGTGCAATTATAAAGTGGTTTCCTAATAAAAATCGAGGTCTCGCAATGGGAGTGCGTCAAACAGGTATACCTATTGGGGGAGCATTAGCCTCTGCTGCATTGCCTTTCTTCTTTTATAAATATGGACTACCATCTGCAATAATCACACAAGCAGTAGTAGCCATTTTAGGTGGTGTGATATTCTTAATCTTATATAGGGACTACAAAACTAATATAAGTGGGCGAGAGACGTACAGGTTTGTAGATAAAATAAAAAAAATAAAAAATAATGCTAAACTTTATCCTGTTTTTCTTATTGGAATTACAATGATGTCTCTACAAATGATTATAGTGGCACACTTGATGAGTTATCTAACAAATGCTATTAACATAAGTCTTAATTTAGCTGGATTTTTCTTAAGCACGGCATTAATCGGGGGAATGGTTGGTAGAATCGCGTTAGCTTGGATTAGTGATTACTTTTTTAAAGGCAATAGGGTTAATCCATTATTTATAACAATTGTATTAACAGTAATAATGTTGCTAAACCTGGTATACTCTTTGGATTATTTGCCTACATGGGGGATGAGTATCTTATGCTTTGTTATCGGTTTTTTTGCCATTGGATGGTATAGCCTTTTTATCGTTTTAGTCTCTGAAAGAGCTAATCCAAGTTTTATTGGGCTGACAGTAAGTTTTGCCCTGACACTCAATCAATTTTTTATTGTATTAGCTCCATCTTTGTTTGGATTATTGGTAGACTTCTTTCACGGATATCAGGTTCCTTTTATAATCTTATCTGTATTTATCTCTATCGGGGGGATATGGCTGAAGATCACAGATAGTCGTAAGGTTAAGGTGACGAAATCGAGGGATGCATTAAATGGTTAGCAAGGAGAGTGTTGATCTTATGATTTCTATTGATCCAAACACCGAAAGTGAAAAGGGTAATTATAAGCTGCTTATAGGAAGCATTATCCCGCGGTCTGTCGCCTTTGTGACCACCCTTGCAGAGGACGGCACATTGAATGCGGCATACAAAAGAGAATTTGTTATTCATATTTCAGATGAATCTTACATCCATGCCATTAATGAGACAGCCGCGAATCTTCCTCCGGACCAAAGTGAGGTCGAGCTTACTAAGTTGACACCTATTGAGAGCGAAGCCATCTCTGTTCCCGGTATCCAGGAGGCAAGTATCCGCATGGAATGCCTCGTCGATACAATCCTTCCATTTGGGGGCATCGACGCACAGGTATTGAAACCAGTAAGCCGCCTTGCAGGAAACGATTACGCATTACTAGGAGCCCAATTTTCAATAGAACGCCCAGAATGAAGTAGGGGCCACACGATTTAAATAGGAAAAATTGTACAATAAGGGGTGGCTTTCTGAACAATGTATGTCGGTAATAATCCGTGTACAGAAAGTTTAAGGAGATAGATCATGTCTTATTCGTTACTGAACAAACGGGCCAGATTGTTGAACAACACTTAAAAAGGTAATTGGTATACAGAGAAGATTGTGAAGAAATGTACTTAAGCTAACGGTGCAGTTTAGTGGAAGAAGAATGTAGTATGTTATGATTAGCTAAAACAATGATTTAAACAATAGGCGGTGTATATGATTGGGATTGTTTTTTGAAAAAAGGAAACTAACTAAAAAGGATGTTATACTTTTCATTCTAATATTTATAAACTTTATAATAAGTATCGTTGAGTATTTTACAGATTTAGATTTATATTGGTTATTTACAGTTGTGACAATAGGAATATTTGTACTTGGTGTTTCTATTTATAGAGAACAGAAAAAGGATAAAAAATAAAAATCTTATTCAGCTTACGTGTACAAGAGTTTTAAAAAAAGAGTTTAAAAACAGAGCTGTCATTGTGCCAATCAAATGTAGGGAGATAATTTATGTTGGATTTAGATAAAACAAGAGAAAAAATCCTTGCTTTAGACGAGTCAGGTGCTAAAACCCTTTTAATGATTACTGCCTCTTATGTAGAAATGGTACATGGTGGAAACGGAGGCTTTACAAATGATAAATGTGTAGATGCGCTAATAAAGATGTTCAATAGCATCCCTGAACCAGATGTACTAAAAGAGATGTATAAGAAATAGCAACAGGAAAATTAAACAAAAGTTCTTATTCAGCTACGGGTCCTTTAATTTAATAAAAAGAGGTGAAATTGATGGAAAATCATTTTGTAGAAACAGACCTTCAAAAGGCACATAAATATTCTAGTAAAAATCGGTTAGATTTAGAAAATGATAATTTATGTGGTTGCTTTCATTGTTTAACAATATTTAATCCCAATGAAATTGAAGAATGGTTGGATGATGATGACACAGCAGAATGCCCTTATTGTGGCATTGATTCTGTTATAGGTGAGAGTTCGGGATTTCCAATCACAAAAATGTTTTTAAAAGAAATGCATAAGATATGGTTTTAGTGTAAAAGCTGTTATTTCACTAACGGGGGCAATAATTTAAGATCAAGGTTGTCATTTCGGCAGCCTTTTTCTTATTGTGTTAACGGGGCGGGTTAATTGAACAACCGCCCTTTAAGCATCGTAATAATAAAATGTATGGAACAATACGGAAGCTAGTGCTGCAATTTCTTCCGTTGTTGAAACAATATTAATGGTATCAACCATTGATATCTTAGTGGAAAGAGGCATAGAAACACTTGCAATTCGTTTATTGTTACATTTTAAGTGACCTGTACCTGTATAATCTTTTTCAAAATAATAGTCTTGATTGGCAATTTTAAACGAATACGCTTTTTCAATCAATTGAACCTTATGTCGTGTAATCGGTATTGTCTGCGAGGATAAATGTTCAGTTATTTTATATCGAATGCCAGGAAACGCACAATCTATGCTATAAAGGGGTTTCCCGTAAGCATTGGTTATTTTATAAGAATAAGGTAAACCAAAACGAATTGTCGCATTGACGATACTGGCAAGGAATTTATGTCGTTCTTTTTGCATCAAAAAAATGGTTTTACCCTGTTCGTCTATTATTGGTAATTTAGTTGAAATAAGCACGGATTCAGGTACTTGATAAGTAAGGTGTTGCACCTTATTCCTCCTTTACCAGTGATTGTTTAAGGGTTTTCGTTAATTCTAATACTAATCCTGAGCCACATACAAATATAATTTCTTATTCAACTAACAGGTGCGATCGTATTATGAGGTTAACCAGTTTTTACTGGTTGACCTTTTTTATATAGGACCTATTATATCGGTAGCCAGGGTAGGACGTACGGGTGCGTGGGACCATGATTCCGTCAACTAAACTGTCCGCCCCCTACTTGTAGAAACATGTTTGAGGCTGGTTGGGACTGTGATCCCGTATAACAAGCGAAGCTATGATACTGCATGGAGGAATAGGGATTACTGGCAAAACAAATGGAGAGGAAGAGATAAAGAATGAATCCAGTAATCGGCCTGGATGTTTCAAAAGGGGAAAGTCAGATTCAAGCATTTTTAGATAAGGGAAAGCCGTACGGAAAAAGTTTTAGCGTACCCCACACGACTGAGGGACTAAATACTTTACTTCATTTTTTGAAAGTGGTGGAAAATGAGGCTGATATGAAACCAAGTGTCATATTAGAATCGACGGGACATTATCACACTCCTGTCATTCAGTTTTTAGAGGAACAAAATTACTTATACATTATGGTCAATCCTTTACTGTCTTATCAGGCAAAAAAGTCAAGTTTGCGAAAGGTAAAAACAGATGAAATAGATGCTTTTCGTTTGTGTGAACTGTATTACAAGGAAGAGCTTGAGCCTTATAAGAAAAGGGGAATCCAGCTTTTAAACCTCCGTAATCTCACAAGACAACATGAAACCCTAACGGGTTTGTATGTTCAAGCTAAGTTACAGTTTCATTCGATTTTAGATCAAGTGTTTCCTGAATATAAAGGGGTATTTGGAGATTTGTATTCAAAAGTTTCTCTAAACACACTTCTGGAATTTAGTACGTCAGAATCTGTGATACAGGCTGGAGAATCTAAGGTGACAGATAAGATTGCGAGTTTATGTATGAGTCGTTCGGAACGCTGGGCACAAGAAAGGGCAAAAAAACTTTATGAAGCAGCTCAGCGTAACCCGTTTAAGAGCACATTTTATCAAAGTCATTTGATCAGTCTTGAAATGTATATTCAACTGCTTCTCCAATACCAAGAGCACCTAGCAAAGTTAGATGATCAAATAGATGCCTTGGCAGGAGAAATAGAAGAATATAAGATTATCCAGTCGATCCCCGGTATTGGAGAAAAAATCGCGGCAACGATTATTTCCGAAATTGGAGAGATCGAACGGTTTAATCACCCTAAAAAGCTGGTTGCTTTCTCTGGGATTGATCCAAGTGTACATTCGTCGGGGAAATTTACAGCGACAATCAATCGGATCACCAAGAGAGGTTCAAGCAGATTGCGTCATGCCTTATATATGGCTGTTCTCTGTGGGATTAGATCCTCTCGCAATAAAAAGCTAAAAGAGTTCTATGACCGCAAGCGAGAAGAAGGAAAACCTTTTAAAGTCGCAATGATTGCATGTGTAAATAAGCTTATTCATTGGATTTATGCCTTACTAAAACGCAGGGAAGATTTCCTGGATTTGGTTTAAGAAATACAATCGGGTAACGCATGAAAAACCTTCCAATGTAAATGAGGAAGGTTATTTGGCATGAACATTTTTAGTATATCACTTTGTTTATAGAATTTTTATTGAAAAATGTTGACATCCTATTAGCTGGTTTAGTTGATTAAGGAACACAATAAATGATCGATCATTTTTATAAAAGAATAATCCATTAAATAGTATAAGGGCATGTGTGTTGATTCATCTTTTTTCAAAACATGCCCTTTCTATTTATTCATTTATCAAGGTTATTTGTATTAATTTGATCAAATTTTGTGGTGATCCTATGATCCATTCTTTTTTTTATTTTTGCTCTGTATAAATTAATCGCTCCTAAAGCTACAGATATTCCGGCCCAATATAGGGCTTGTTGATAACTGTTCAATAGATTAACGACTAATCCGAATAAAGAGGGTGCTATGACAATGAATAATTGATTTAATGTCAATGCTGAACTCACCGTTAAACCTATAAAACGTGAATCCGATTGTTCTGTGATACAAGCAATAAAAATGGAATACCAACCAATGGCTACAAAACCCAAAAGAAAACAAAATAATAGCATCAATATTTCCATTTCAACAGTCATGATGAGTGGCAGCATCACTGTAAGAATTACGGTAACAGCCATCACAATAAGCAATAATCTTTCCCTTATACCTTCAAAGAATTGATCACTCGCCCATGCGATGACTACCCGTCCAACCATACCACCTATTAAAACGACGCTTAAATATTTTCCTGCCTCTGTTAATGAATAGCTCCCTTCGTTATGCAAATAACTCATAAAATGCGCAATGATAATCATCTGTAATGACATCATCACAACACCCACCATATACATCGGATATAACTCCTTATTATTTTTGATGACATTCATTTTCTCCTTGAACCCGACCGAGGTTGATCTCGTTCCACTCGTTCTTTCTGGTTCGTTATATAATAATAAGAAGATCAGCCCTCCCATTATTGCTACGATCCCTTGTACTACATGTACTGATGACAAATTGAAATGATAATATGTATAGGATAAAACTGCAGAGGCTAGAGATCCTCCAATCGGTATTCCCGTCTGTCTTATCCCTAGAGCCAGACCTCTATGTTCGTTTGGAAACCATTTTACGATGGCCGTGCTTCCACCGGTTTGAGCACTTCCGTACCATATACCGACCAACAATAATAAAAGCAGCAATACAATATAATCATTAACAAAAACTAGCGTTAAAGCTGAGAGGCCCAATAAAATGTTCCCCCACCCGATAATGTGTTTTTCCCCTTTTTTATCCATCAAGTAACCGAACGCCAGCATTGAAAACATCGGACCAATATTGACCGCTGAAACAATGAAGCCTGTTTGAAGTGGTGTTAAATTCCATTCAATTTGATAAAATGCAGCGATGGGTCCCATGCCATATGTCACAAAGGTTGCTGCAGTTTGGGATAACGTTGCCACCAATACGATTAACCATTTATAATATGTATGCATTAAGAAATTCTCCCCCTATGCTTGATGTATCATTCAATAATAATTCGTTGGGATAAATTCTTACTTTTAGCTTCTAGCATTATCTAGTCCCCCTTACTTATTAAGCTAACTAGAGTTTACTCTGACTGCCCAGAAGCGTAAAATGGAGGAAAATGATAGGGTTCATAAATTTTTTTTATAGGGTGTGCCAACTATATGAACATCAAAGAAATAGCATTGAAAATTGAAATATTAAACCGTCAAAATTTAAGTAAGTCTGCAGAAATCACGAACTATACTCAATCCGCCCTTACGGCTAAAGTGAAAAAAATAGAGTCGGAAATTGGAAAACTTGTTTTTAAACGCACGCCCCAAGGATTGAAAATCACTAGCGTAGGAATACAATATAAAAACTATCTTCAACTTATTTCACAAGAGTACGAAGAATTTTTACAAAACATTGGTGCCATTCAAACTAACTCTAAAGTGGATTTTGGCACATCACATACAACCTTGAAAATCTATGGTGCCTATATCGCGAATACTTTGAATATGAACGACATTCAAATGGATGTGGATTTCGCCGTAGATTCCAGTAATGCCATAAACCAAAAAGTGCACAATTCCGAATTAGATTGTGCACTCATTAGTGAACCTATTAAGAAATATCCCGACTTAACTTATGACATCGTTGCAACTGAAACATTCGAGGTCATTTCAAGTAAGGACCATATCATCAATTTTGATTGGGAAACACCTATTACATTGCTCGTATTGAGTATAGGTTGTATGTATACAAGAGCTGTGACCGAATGGCTTATGAATAATCAAATACCATATAAATTAAAGGAAATAAAATCAATCAGTAGTATCCAAGATTTTTTGCAAATCAGCAATACCATTGCAGTATTGAATACTAAGCTTATAGATTTATATAACTATACAAACATTCACTATTACAAATTAAGCTTTAACAATGTCATTAATACCGTTTTTGTTTATAAGATGAACGACGGCGAACAGAACAATATCGTACAATTAAAAAATGTTCTGAAGACGATTGGTTAATTATAAAAAGGGTTTTATCTTTAGAGTTGCTTTGGTGGCTCTTTTTTTATGTAACTATCGGGGCAGCATTCCTGTAATAACTGAAAATGCGGTTTGAATGAAAAAAGACCTCTTGATAAGATGAATGTGTCCTGAGCTGGCCAGCTAAAAAGGACAAAACATCTACTCGGAGGTCTCACCATGAATTATAACCAAAATCATAAAATAGCTCAAATTACACCTAAAACCTTAGTAATCGGTATTGATATTGCGAAACATCATCATGTAGCTAGAGCACAAGATTATCGTGGAATGGAGCTAGGATCTACTTGCTTTTTTGATAATACCCAAGAAGGATTTAGGACATTTATTAATTGGATTATTCAAATAAAAGAGTCTTGCGAAATGGATTCTGTCATTACTGGAATGGAGCCAACTGGCCATTATTGGCTTAATTTAGCTCATATTCTAAAGGAGGAACAGATTAAGTTCGTAACGGTCAACCCTTTACATGTCAAGCACAGTAAGGAGTTAGACGATAACTCTCCAACTAAAAATGATGTAAAAGACGCGAAAGTCATTGCACAACTAGTCAAAGATGGTAGATACGCTGAACCAACCATACCACAAGGGGTTTTCGCGGAACTGCGTGTGGCTAAGAAATTACGCGATCTATTAAATGTGGACTTACAAATTGTGCAGGGACAGGTACACAACTGGCTTGATCGATATTTTCCAGAGTTCTTTACCGTTTTTAAAAGTTGGGAGGGAAAGGCAGCTCTTCATTTATTAAAACTTGAAGCGTTACCTCATGAGCTAGTGAACTATACAGAAGAAGAATTACTCGATTACTTAAGGCAAGAAGTGAAGAGAAGTATAGGAATAAAGAAGATTCAATCCTTAAAAGAAGCAGCCAATCGCTCGATTGGCATTCGTCAGGGTGCCATGATGGCTAAAATGGAATTAAGATCATTAATTCAAAAATATGAACTCATTCAAGCCAAGTTCGAAGAGCTTGACCATACTTTGGATACACTGCTTCAAGATATTCCAGGCGTTGATCAAATGTTAGAGATAACAGGAATTGGACGCGATACAGTGGCGGGTTTCTTCGCTGAAGTAGGGGATTTGAGTGAATATAATCATCCTCGTCAAATAACCAAACTGGCAGGACTTAGCTTAAAAGAAAATACATCTGGAAAGCATAAAGGGAGAACCACGATTACGAAACGTGGACGTAAGAAATTACGAGCATTATTATTTCGGGCATCTATGATTCTAGTAGCGAAGAATAAAGCCTTTAAAGCCCTACATCATTATTACACAACGAGACCTGACAATCCGTTGAAAAAGATGCAGTCTTTAATTGCTTTGTGTAATAAGCTTATACGCATTCTCTTCTCCATTGGGCAGAAACAGTTTGTGTTCCAGGAAGAGAAGATGTTGAAGGATATCCCTCATATGCATGCATTTATTCAAGAACCAATAGCAGCTTAATCACTATAAAACTGACTTTTGACAAATAGATTTGGACGGTTGAACAGACAATATCAGCATGGGATTAGTCGGCAACGCAACTAACGTAAGGACATAGATCCTGTGGGGCAGCATGACCGACATCCACCTTATGGAAAGGTTGAACGAAGGAATGTAGGAGCGTAGACTCTGTGAGACTTGGGAGGGTAGACCCCCGTAAGATATGTGGACATCCATTGGTGCGTACATACCTATTCATCCAACTTCTTGAAATTAACCGAAGGTTGGCTAGTTTCTTGCGCTCTTTTTTTTCGTAAACTGCTTGATTGTGTTCTTTTCGTACTAATCAAATCTATAAGAGTAAATAAGTTGGATAGAAATATTGAGAAAAACTGAGTATTTAAGAGATAATTGTTTGTTTATTGAGGGAGCATTCCTGTAATGAAGAAATAGAGGGTTTGAACATAAAAAACACCTCTTGGTATGTAAGCGTCAAATATTCCCCACCTACTACTTGTAAATAGCTCATGAGATAATCTCCTTACATCCTACATGTGGAGGTTTCTTTATGAAAAAGCGCTTTATAAAGAAAGAATGGGAAGCTCACATCCAAGATTTTAAAGAAAGTGGATTATCAAAAGCTGCTTGGTGTCGAAAACAGAACCTGCCGGTTCATCGGCTATATTATTGGCTCAAGAAATTATCACCTCAAGCTGATCGTCCAACTGAAAGTAAACGTACCAAATGGGTATCTGTGAATATCCCTCCAATAGAAGAAAAAATACATACCACCATCCGTATTCATTTTAAAGAAGCTACCATTGAAATAGATGCACCTTTTACTCCACAAGTGCTTTTACAAGTGATGCAGACGGTAAAACAGCTATGATACTAGAAACAGCCATTGAAAGGGTATGTATCGCACAAGGAGCTACAGACTTACGTAAATCTATTGATGGACTGGCAGCCATTGTAAAGGAAGAGTTTGATTTAGATCCCTTTTCTTCTTGTTTATTTGTCTTTTGCAATCGCTCACGCGATAAACTAAAGATTCTCGTGTGGGAACATAATGGTTTTTGGTTGCATTATCGCAGATTGGAAAAAGGAAAGTTTGACTGGCCAACTCAACATCCAAATGTGCCACTTACGATATCAAGAAGGCAACTGAGATGGCTTCTTGATGGATTTTCATTTGAACAAAAACAAGGGCATCCAGCCGTATATGCGAGAACAATCCTGTGAAAGATTCATATATTTAGAAGGAATTTGATTCATTTTGTCGAATGGATTCATCTATGAAAACAGCATCCTCTCATCAAAATCAACTTACAATTGAATCTCTTCAAGCTCAAGTAGAAGAACTCACGGCAAAAGTGAGATGGTACGAAGAACAATTTCGTCTTAGCCAACAAAAATGGTTTGGTACATCTAGCGAAAAAACAACGGAAAATCAACTCGCTCTAGAACTGTTTAATGAGGCTGAGAAAGAAAGTGACACCGAAGTACCCGAACCAGTTGTTGAAACCATCACCTATCGTCGTAAAAAGAAACGCGGTCAAAGGGATGAGTCTGTCCAAAACCTTCCTATCGAAACGATTGAATATCGTTTGGCTGACGAGGAACAGGTTTGTTCGTGCTGTGGTGGTGCTTTACATGAGATGAGTGTAGAAGTCCGTAAGGAACTGACGATTGTTCCTGCAGAAGTAAAGGTGACAGAACATAAGAGATACGTATATGCTTGCCGCAAGTGTGAACTAGATGAGGTTTCCACACCGATCGTGACTGCGAATATGCCAGCTCCCGCCTTTCCCAAAAGTATCGCTTCCCCGTCCATTATGGCGTATATCATGACTCAAAAATATGTAGAAGGATTGCCTCTTTATCGTCAGGAAAAGCATTTTGAACGAATGGGAATCTACTTATCACGTCAAACGATGGGGAATTGGTTATTATACGGGGCTGATCAATGGTTAGTGATATTGTATAAAAGGATGCATGAGCATCTACTTGCTCGAACCATTCTTCATGCGGATGAAACAACCTTCCAAGTCTTACGTGAACCTGGTCGTGCCGCAACTACCAAGTCCTATCTGTGGTTATATCGCACAGGGCGAGATGATATCTCCATTGTTCTCTATGACTATCAACCAACAAGAGCAGGCGAACACCCGAAACGTTTTTTAACGGGTTATCAAGGTTATTTACAAGTGGATGGATATCGTGGTTACAATCAAGTACCGGATGTCACCCTTGTGGGATGTTGGGCGCATGCCAGACGTAAGTTTGATGAAGCCTTAAAGGCCTTACCTGATTCACAGAAGGGAAAAAAGGTGAAGGCGAGCGAAGGGTTACATTTCTGTAATCAACTCTATTCTATCGAAAGAAAGCTAAACCATGTCGATCCTACAGAACGATATGGGCAGCGACTGGAAAAAAGCAGGCCCATTCTGGACCTTTTTTCAGCATGGCTTTATGAACAAAAAGATCTCGTTCTACCAAAAAGCGCGCTAGGAAAAGCCATCACTTATTGTTTGAATCAATGGAATCATCTTGAAGCTTTTTTATTGGACGGACATTTAGAAATCGACAACAACAGAAGTGAACGTTCCATTAAGCCGTTTGTGATTGGGAGGAAAAATTGGATGTTTTCTAATACACCGCGAGGTGCTAGAGGGAGTGCCATCATGTATAGTGTGGTTGAAACGGCAAAAGAGAACGACTTGAGTCCCTATCATTATCTTCGCTATTTGTTTGAAACGCTGCCAAATATGGATCTAACGAATAAAAAAGAAATAGATAAAGTCTTGCCGTGGTCATCTAGTTTACCCTCGGCATGCAGAGTACCGATAAAAAGTGAAGCAAACAAAACATAGTCCCGAAATACACCACCCACGTAGTATTTGGGGGCTACTTGACGTTTACATTGAGACCCAACTATGTGCTACCTAACCCTCAAAATATATTAAACATTATTTATAAACAGTTAGAAGAAAGACATACACTAGACTCTGTTTGTGAAAAGGTTGAAATTCAATAAAAACTCACAAAAGTGTGAGTTTTTTTCTTTTCTTTATTTTTTATTTATATTTGTCTTTTATATTAAGCGTAAGGAGGGATTGAACATGAAAAAAGAAGTTGTTTTAGAAGCAAATAACATTACAAAAACAGTGAGTGGAAAGAATATCGTAAACCAATTCTCGACCAGGGTGTATAAAGGAGATATATGCGGCTTTTTAGGACCAAACGGAGCAGGGAAGACAACCCTTATGCGAATGTTTACAGGGCTTATTCGCCCCACTGAAGGGACAATATTAGTGGGTGGTAAAGATGTAAATAAAGATAGACAACAGGCGTTAAGAAATGTAGGAGCGATTATAGAGTCGCCTATCTTTTTTCCATATATGACAGGAAGAAAGATGTTACAAAATTTAGCGAGATTATATCCTGATCTATCTAGAAAAGAGCAGTTAGAACAAGTTGAGGCAGCGTTATCCATTGTAAGGCTAACAGAGGATGCCGATGTGAAAATTAAAAATTACTCATTAGGTATGCGGCAAAGACTAGGAATTGCTCAAGCTCTTTTAGGGGAACCAGATGTCATTTTATTAGATGAGCCGGCAAATGGTCTTGACCCTATGGGAATGAGGGAGCTAAGAGAATTAATTCTTGAACTTCGTGAAAAGAAAAATTTAACATTTCTCATCTCTAGTCATTTATTAGATGAAATCCAACAAATGTGTGATCGTCTTGTCATTATTCGTAACGGTAAGCTTGTTATACAAGGAAGTAAAGAAGAGTTAATTAAGGATCCAAGTAAGAGACTTGAAGATATATTTGTGGAGATGATGACATCATGAGAGGACTTTTCATTTCAGAGTTTGAACGACTATGGTCCCAAAAGGTGTCATGGATAATACTATTTTTTATACCTTTAATGTCGGTCGGCTCAGTTAAATACTACTTAAATTGGAATGAACGAGTGTCACCGGGACAGCCAGATTATGTGACTTCCTTAAACTTTCCTATAATTAATATTTCTGAGCACCTCGTTGTTTCGTTTAATATCATCGCTATAATACTAATTTCTACGGTTATAGCGAATGAGGTAGAAAACGGGCAGTTAAGGATGATTCTTATTCGTCCTTTTTCTACCACTCAACTTTTTTTGGCAAAATTAACTACTATTTTAACAACTATGTTCTTGTATCTAACTCTATTTTGGATTTTAAATACCATTGCTGGTTATATCTTTTTTCCTAAGGTTAATACCTTAATAACATTTCTGGATGAGAATAAATTATCTTTAACAGGAGCTTTATTATATAACGTTAAATATTTCTTGGCTTGTTTTGTGACAATGATTAGTATTGTGTCAGTCTTTACATTATTGGGATCGATAAGCAGAAGTACAATGATTACGCTTGGGGCAGGGGTCGGCTTTATTTTCTTAGCAATTGCCATTCCTCAACTTTTAGAATTTTCTACGCAAACCATTATCGCACACAGTTCAGTGGTTCATCTTATGTACATGTCTATTGTAAAAATTCAACACACAGGAATAGCATTTTTACTTTCATCAACTAGCAATCTAAATTCCTACATCATTTTAGTTCAAGCCGTATATATTGCTCTATTTGGTTTAATTGCTTATTGGACTTTTGTAAAAAGGGATTATTTCATTTGAATTAAGGAGGGTTTTAAATGAAAGCATTATTTATGAGTGAATGGGAGAGACTTTGGAGTCAAAGAAGAAGTAAATGGATGATTGGAATCTTTACTGTGATTGTACTTCTTCAAGCTTGGTTTTTAAGATACTATGGTGTTGGAATTTATAATAATGATCAGCAAGTTCCTCTAAATACTTGGAATTTTCCATGGTTTTTGTTAAAAGAATCGTCATTCTTACTCACATTGATTTTTATGCCTGTGTTTTTCCTAAATAGCCTCAATGTAGAATATAACTCAGGGGCATATCGCCTTTTTTTAATTAGACCCTTTAAAAGAAAGGCATTTCTAATTTCAAAATGGTTCTCTCTTGCATTAATGGTACTAGTACATTTATTAATCATCCTGGTGATTAGCATAGTGTTTGGTTTTATCTTCTTAAAACCAGACAATGATTTTACTTTTTATGGTCAACAGAAGAATGCTATAGAAGCTATATTATATACAGTACAAGTGTATGGTCTATTTTTCGTCATCCAGATGTGCTGCTTAGCTCTTGCTAGTTTAATTAGTGTACTTATTTCAAATGCAGTTATTAGCTTCTTCTTATTAATTGGGTTATATGTAGGTTGTTTGTATGTTTCGAGCCAACTTTCCTTTTTCTTATTATCAGTTCAAAGTATCTTTCATACTCTTAGTACCAATAGCAATTCCCTGTATGCTTTTGCTTTGACTATCATGTTGGTGGGTTTTGGTTCTTGTATAAGAATATGGAGTAAAAAAGAGTTTACTTCTTAAATGAAGGTAGGAGGAAGGATTAAGATGGCTATATTGGAAGCTAGAGAAATTAAAAAAACTTTATATATTCAGATTTCTATAGTATTTTTTGTTCCTTTACTTTTAGGAGGATTAAATTTATTCGTAGCTACCAATGCCTTGCAAAATATATTAGAAGGAATTACAATTTATTCTAAAATAGTAATCTTCTTAATGTTTTTTGTATCTCAGTTTATCATCTATCTTATTTCTAGTTACTTTTATTCTAAAAAAGTTCTATGAAAAGAAGATGTTTTTATCTAGGAGGAGACTAATGTATCTCTCCTGGATAATCAAAATTTTTGGGGCAGGGAGGAAAGTATTTATGCAAGGAACTATTCTTGTGGTCGATGATGAGCTAGAGATTGTAGATATAATCTCTGATATTTTTGAAGACCGAGGTTATAGAGTTCTTAAAGCTTACAATGGCGAGCAAGCATTAGATCAATTAAAAACGACTGTAGATTTAATAATCTTAGATGTTATGATGCCTCAAATGGATGGTTTTGACCTCTGTAGGGTTATTAGGGAACAAATTCATTGTCCTATTCTGTTTTTAAGTGCAAAGCACTCAGAGATAGATAAAGTAAAAGGATTTACATTAGGAGGAGATGATTATATAACGAAGCCTTTCCAAGTAAAAGAACTTATTGCCCGGGTAGAGGCACATTTAAGGCGTGAACAGAGGGAGCGTGTTAGTGCACAGAATCAACGTCTCTTGGGCAATTTAACTATTAATTATGCACAACATGATGTTCTATTAGATGGTAATAAGATAGACTTAACAAGTAAAGAGTTTAAGATATTAGAGCTTTTAACAGTGAATTTAGGGCAAATATTTTCTAAAGAGCAGATTTATGAGAAGATTTGGGGCATTGATGCAATGGGAGACTTAAATACCATTATAGTTCACATTAATAATTTAAGAGCTAAATTAACTTCAGGTATGTCAACTTATCACATAAAAACGGTGTGGGGAGTCGGCTATAAGCTGGAAAAACGCTAATGATTAAACGACTATCGCTAAAAAACCAGTTTATTTTAACTTTTGCTTCAGTAATCTTTTTAAGTCTTATAAGTACAATTTGTAGTTTAATTCTATTGTATTATTTTCTCTCTGTTTATAGCGAAAAGTCAGTCCAGCCTGCTAATTATTATGAAAAAAAAGTTCCTAGTATCGAAAAGTTTGTTAAATCAAAAGGAGAAAAGATAGTAGATGTATCTTTCCAAAAAAATTTAGAAAAAGTTATTCCTATGGAGGGGATTACTTATCAAGTCATAAACCTTCGAGGAAATAAAATATATGGTACATTGGATGACCAATTAATAGAAGATAACAAAAGCATATACGAAAAAGTTAATAAGTCTGACCCAAAAGGGAAGGTCATAACGAAATATTTACCTATCCTTGACAAAAATCGAATAGTAGGAGTTCTTGCTGTACGATATGTGTTAGCATCATCTATCGATGATTATATAAAATACATATTTCTTTTAGTATTATTGATTCCTTTTCTATTTTTAACACTTTATTCATACCTATTAGCAAGACGTTTGGGAAAAGAATTAAATAAGCCAATTAAAGAGCTCAGTGCTGCTTCTCAGAAAATTAAAAATCAAGATTTGGATTTTGAGATTGAGTATGAAAGTGAAAATGAAATAGGTGTATTAATTGACTCTTTTAATAGTATGAAAGAAGAATTGAAAACTTCACTTTATCTCCAGTGGAAATTAGAACAAGAGCGTCGAGATATGGTTGCTTCAATTGCTCATGATCTAAGGACACCTCTAACAATTATATTATCTCATGTAGAGGTATTAATGGATCCATCATTAAATGGGAAGAAAAGGTTGCCGCAATATTTGCAAACAATTAAAAACAATACGGAAAGAGTATTGCATTTGACAGAAGAAATGAAAAGAGTATCTGAGGTAGACAACCCAGATTTTACACTTGATATTGAAAGAGTCATTCCTATGGAAATGTTATCGGAAATGCTTGAGGAATTTAAAAAATGGGCAGATGATGAAGAAATAAAGTTCACTTACAGCTTGAATAGAAATCCTGGAGAAGAAGATTCCGAATTTGCATTGGATCCAAAACGATTGCATCAAATTCTTACTAATTTAATCTCTAATAGCATTCGGTTTACCCCGGTGAATGGAAGTATTGATGTTCAAGTTCAAATGAAGAAAGATACGATGTCTTTTTCTATTTGTGATACAGGAAAAGGGTTTGACACCAAAGATTTACCTTTTTTATTTAGTAAATTCTATCAAGGAGATCCTTCAAGGAATGACCAACTTCATCATGGGCTGGGACTATATATTGTAAAAGAGTTAGTTATAAAACATGGTGGAGAAATTTATGCCAAAAATAATGAACCTCAAGGAGCATATATTGAATTCACAATATCTTCCCTTGACAAATAAAAAA
This sequence comes from Peribacillus asahii, assembly GCF_004006295.1. Lineage (NCBI taxonomy): Bacteria > Bacillati > Bacillota > Bacilli > Caryophanales > Bacillaceae > Peribacillus > Peribacillus asahii. The sequence goes on along the minus strand of NZ_CP026095.1, from coordinate 3,479,118 downwards.
ATGAACGATGACAATCATAGTTCATTTTTTTATTTATTTAACCGCGTTATATACGTCTAACTGACCATTTCCCCAGTAAGCTGAGTTAGGTTCAATCCCTTTTTTTACTCCGTTTTTGTAGAGGTAATCAATGGATTTATTTGGTTGATTTTTATAGTGACGTTGATTGATAATTAAGGCTAGGCTAGCAGAGACCTTCGGTGCAGCCATCGAAGTTCCAGAAGCAAAGTAAACAAAAGGTAGTCCTGAAAACACAATTTCCGTCGTGTATTTGGGGCTACTTGACGTTTACGTTTTTTTTAGATTATGTTGAATGTTAATACTTTAGCCGCCATTTTGTTAGGCGGTTTTCTATTGCCAATAAAAAGTTTAATAAAATAAATATATTTCTTGTAACGAAATTGACTTGAATCGGATATATAGACGAAAGGAGGAAAAGGCTTGGGAGAATTAGATGAAATTTATAGCAATTATGCTGAAGAAGTATTCAAGTTTCTAATGTGTCTTTGTCACAACGCAGATTTATCAGAAGAACTAACACAAGAAACTTTCTATCAAGCTGTAAAATCTATTGATAGATATAATGGTGAATGTAAAATGTCAGTTTGGCTTTGTCAAATAGCGAAGCACTCCTATTATAAGCATCTTGAACGTAATAAGAAACAACAAAGACATATGTTTCGAGATGAGACATTACATACTTCTCCTGAAGCTGAATTTATTCATTCGGAAGACAAAATCGCCCTATACCGAATAATACACTTACTTGAAGAACCATACAAAGAAGTGGTACTTTTGAGAATTTTGGGTGGTCTTAGTTTCAAAGAAATTGGTGAAATTCAACTAAAAAATGAAAACTGGGCGAGGGTTACTTTTTACAGGGCTAAGATGAAATTAAGGGAAAGGGGTAAGGATAAAAATGGGCAATAAATGCAATATAGTGAGAGATTTACTGCCATCTTATATCGATAACTTGTGTAGCAAAGATAGTATAGTTTTTATTGAAGAACATATAAATTCGTGTACCGAATGTAGAGAAGTATTAGAAAGTATGAAAAATGATGTTGACCTTAATGATGAAATAGATGAAGTGTATAAAGTGGAAGTAAAGAGACCATTCCAAAAAGTATCAAGGTTCTTCAATGGTCAAAAGAAACTTGCGAATTATTTACTCTTAGCTACACTTCTCTCCTTGGTAATGGGAGTAATTTTTCTATTCCATTCTGTAATAAAGTATAGTGAACAAAAAGACGAAGCAACAAAGCTAGAAATAGTAGACCGAGAAAAAGGAGACATTATGGATGATGTATTCCATATTCTTGGTTCTTCAACAGAAGTGAATGAAAATGAACAAAAACAACTCCTTACCATTTATAAAAAATATAGTGATAAACTTAAATTGTTAGCTGTTTTTCCAGCAGAAGATGTAAAAGATTGGTTAAAGGAAAATGGTTCTGTAAAACAGAAACCAACAACTATCTATCCTATTGAGTACAATAAAGCTGCCATAGTCATTGGGAGCGAAGGGATACTCAGGGAAAATAACAATATTACTCCTAGTGGGTATGATTTAGGAACTGTGGTAATGGCGAATAATCGGTGGGCCATTCAATATGAATATAAAAGTTCGTATGAACAGACTATTGAGAGACATCACCAATTAACCTATTACGGACCAAGCACTTGGAGTATTTTCCAAACCCCAATATTACTATTTACTTTGTTTATTATCCTTTTGGCATTTTGGCTATTCTTTAAGAGACAAAATAATCAGCTTAAAGATATAATGGGATAAATAAATTAGGATTATAGACCTGGTATTGTGAACAAATGTACTTCAACTACCATGAAAATAAACTTCTGTAATTTAGTAAAAGAGGCAATACTTAATAAGACGCAGCTCATTCATTTTTAAAAAAAGGGGAGAGCGCCTGATTCATTGATCCATTGTAAGAGAGTGGACTGGATTAAGATACTTCAGATTCTTGTAACGTAACGGTGTATCCTAAACTTTCAAGTCTTCGGAGTGAATGTCGTACAATAGATTGCTGTCTCTGTTTATCAAAGTAGTCTTCGCCTAAGTCTACATACATTTCTTTTCGTGTTAAGAGATAATAAGCTATTCTCATCATGGCGTGAGCGACGACAATTCCTGCTCGTTTCTTACCTTTCCGTGATGCTGTACGCCTATACAGTGCTCCAAGGTAATTTTTTGATCCTCTTACGGAATGAGCTGCCTCTGTTAATGCTGACCTCAAATATTTGTTGCCTTTTTTGGTTTTAGCTGATTTTCTTTTTCCAGCACTTTCGTTATGTCCAGGAACCAAACCTGCCCAAGAACACATATGAACTGCACTTGGAAACTGTTTTTTAATATCAGTCCCAATTTCGGATAAAATTTGCTCAGCCATTCTTGTAGCTATACCAGGAATAGAGTCTAATCGTTCCACATCTTCTTGATAGGAGCTTACCCTTTGCTCGACCTCTTGGTCGAGCATCTCGATTCGCTCTGTTAAAAAATCAATATGCTTTAAAATGGTTTTTAACATGAGGCGTTGATGCGAATTGATATAACCTTTAAGGGCAAGCTGCAGTTCATCTTTCTTCTTTTTCATTGTACGTCGAGCGAGGTTTGCTAGTTTTTCAGGATCTTCTTCGCCTTCGACAATAGCGTTAAGCATATCTCGAGCTGAAACGCCCATGATATCCGAAACCACAGAACCCAGCTTAATGTTGGCGCCCTCTAACACTTTTTGAATGCGATTATGTTGTCTAGCACGTTCTTCAATAATACTCCTGCGATATCGAACTAGTTCGCGTAGCTCCCGTTGATTTCGATCTGGAATGTAACTAGCTTTTAGGAGTCCATGACGAAGAAGTTTGGCAATCCATTCTGCATCTTTCACATCTGTTTTACGTCCTGGCACTGCTTTCATATGTTGGGCATTCACAACCAAAAACTCAATATCTTCAGCCTCTAATAAATTAACAATAGGTTTCCAATATACACTGGTACTCTCCATTGCAACATGAGTACAGCTATGCTGTTTAATCCAGTCCACCAATTGTATTAGAAAAATAATTTTTGTTGAAAACGTTTGAATCTCCTTTCCTTCTGGTGTCATAATACATGCAGTAATATTGTCCTTATGGACATCCATACCACATGCTCTTTCAATGACTACTTCCATTGAAAACATCCTCTCTACGGCTCTCAATATAATTGGAGGCTGGTGCATCAACCAGAATAGGATTAATCTACCATGTGTGCTTCCCGTAAGGGAGCGACAGTCAGTGGTGCACCTTGGTCGTTGGAGTCAGACTAACGGATGGGCTCTAACGCACCATAGTTCATCGACCTTCCTCTCCCAGCCGTAGAATCAGTATTGACGGTTCTGAACCATTTTCATTCTCTGTGGTGAAGCTCTGATTTTTGCGCTTCATGGATGGCTAACAGGGCAGGATAGTTCAACAAGACTTGGAACTTATTTGTAACTAATGTGGTAAAATTAAGGTGACTATTAGATTTAGTAAGGGAGGTTAATATGGATAAATACAAAGTAATTTTATTTGATTTAGACGGAACACTTTCAGACCCAAAGGTAGGAATAACTAAATCGGTTCAATATGCATTACAAAAAATGAACATTGTTGAGCCTGACATTGATAAACTTGAATGTTTTATTGGTCCACCACTACAAGTTTCATTTGCTGAATATTACGATTTTGGCGAGAAAAACACACAAAAAGCAATTGAATTATATAGGGAGAGGTTTAAGGAAAAGGGAATGTTTGAGAATGAGTTATATTCAAATATTGCATCACTATTAAAATCGTTAAAAGAACAACAATTTACTTTAGTTGTAGCAACTTCAAAGCCTACTGTATTTGCTGAACAAATACTAAAGTACTTTAATATTGATCAATATTTTGAACTTATTGTCGGAAGTAACCTTGATGGAACAAGAGCTTCAAAAACTGAAATAATTCAATACATACTAGATAAGTACAAGGAACATACGCTTAGTGACTTTATTATGATTGGCGACAGGAAGCACGATATTATTGGTGCAAATAACACTGGAATTAACTCTATTGGAGTAACTTATGGATATGGTTCATTTGAAGAACTAAGTCATTCTAACCCTACTCATATTGTCAAAAGTGTAAGCCAGTTAAAGGATATTTTGATGGGTAGTCAAGTCAAATAAAGTTCTTAAAGGGTATGTTAGCTGAAGACCGGAGCTGTCTTTAAGGCTGCCTTTTCTTATAGAACTATAGGGGCAGCATTCCTGTAATAACTGAAAATGCGGTTTGAATGAAAAAAGACCTCTTGATAAGATGAATGTGTCCTGAGCTGGCCAGCTAAAAAGGACAAAACATCTACTCGGAGGTCTCACCATGAATTATAACCAAAATCATAAAATAGCTCAAATTACACCTAAAACCTTAGTAATCGGTATTGATATTGCGAAACATCATCATGTAGCTAGAGCACAAGATTATCGTGGAATGGAGCTAGGATCTACTTGCTTTTTTGATAATACCCAAGAAGGATTTAGGACATTTATTAATTGGATTATTCAAATAAAAGAGTCTTGCGAAATGGATTCTGTCATTACTGGAATGGAGCCAACTGGCCATTATTGGCTTAATTTAGCTCATATTCTAAAGGAGGAACAGATTAAGTTCGTAACGGTCAACCCTTTACATGTCAAGCACAGTAAGGAGTTAGACGATAACTCTCCAACTAAAAATGATGTAAAAGACGCGAAAGTCATTGCACAACTAGTCAAAGATGGTAGATACGCTGAACCAACCATACCACAAGGGGTTTTCGCGGAACTGCGTGTGGCTAAGAAATTACGCGATCTATTAAATGTGGACTTACAAATTGTGCAGGGACAGGTACACAACTGGCTTGATCGATATTTTCCAGAGTTCTTTACCGTTTTTAAAAGTTGGGAGGGAAAGGCAGCTCTTCATTTATTAAAACTTGAAGCGTTACCTCATGAGCTAGTGAACTATACAGAAGAAGAATTACTCGATTACTTAAGGCAAGAAGTGAAGAGAAGTATAGGAATAAAGAAGATTCAATCCTTAAAAGAAGCAGCCAATCGCTCGATTGGCATTCGTCAGGGTGCCATGATGGCTAAAATGGAATTAAGATCATTAATTCAAAAATATGAACTCATTCAAGCCAAGTTCGAAGAGCTTGACCATACTTTGGATACACTGCTTCAAGATATTCCAGGCGTTGATCAAATGTTAGAGATAACAGGAATTGGACGCGATACAGTGGCGGGTTTCTTCGCTGAAGTAGGGGATTTGAGTGAATATAATCATCCTCGTCAAATAACCAAACTGGCAGGACTTAGCTTAAAAGAAAATACATCTGGAAAGCATAAAGGGAGAACCACGATTACGAAACGTGGACGTAAGAAATTACGAGCATTATTATTTCGGGCATCTATGATTCTAGTAGCGAAGAATAAAGCCTTTAAAGCCCTACATCATTATTACACAACGAGACCTGACAATCCGTTGAAAAAGATGCAGTCTTTAATTGCTTTGTGTAATAAGCTTATACGCATTCTCTTCTCCATTGGGCAGAAACAGTTTGTGTTCCAGGAAGAGAAGATGTTGAAGGATATCCCTCATATGCATGCATTTATTCAAGAACCAATAGCAGCTTAATCACTATAAAACTGACTTTTGACAAATAGATTTGGACGGTTGAACAGACAATATCAGCATGGGATTAGTCGGCAACGCAACTAACGTAAGGACATAGATCCTGTGGGGCAGCATGACCGACATCCACCTTATGGAAAGGTTGAACGAAGGAATGTAGGAGCGTAGACTCTGTGAGACTTGGGAGGGTAGACCCCCGTAAGATATGTGGACATCCATTGGTGCGTACATACCTATTCATCCAACTTCTTGAAATTAACCGAAGGTTGGCTAGTTTCTTGCGCTCTTTTTTTTCGTAAACTGCTTGATTGTGTTCTTTTCGTACTAATCAAATCTATAAGAGTAAATAAGTTGGATAGAAATATTGAGAAAAACTGAGTATTTAAGAGATAATTGTTTGTTTATTGAGGGAGGTTAATTTAATAAGAATCGAAAAAAGTGGGTGGGTAAATGCCTTATTTAAAAGTTAAAGATGATATAGATATATTTTATGAGTGTTATGGTGAAGGAGAGCCATTAGTGTTTGTACATGGATTAGGGGCTTCATCCTCAATGTATAAGCCACAAATAGAATACTTTCAACAACACTTCAAAGTTATTTTACTTGATTTAAGAGGTAATGGGAACTCTGGTTTTTTAGAATGTAATGTGGAAAGTGTTTTAGATAAACAAGCAGAAGATATTAAAGAGCTTTTACTTTTTTTGGAAATTTCTTCAGCGACATTTATTGGAGTTTCATATGGTGGGGTTTTAATTCAAAAGGTAGCCATTGCATCCCCAGATATTGTTAAGGCACTCGTTATAGTCGATAGTTTCTGTGATACCTCAATTGATTCCCTTCAAAAATTATTAGCAATGGTAGGAGCCAATCAAACATGGGTTTTACATATGCCTAAAAAGTGGTTAGCAAAATTAACAAAATCCTCATATAAAAGATGGTCCATTGCTTGCAAAGAGATGGAAAGCATTATACTTAACATGAGGACATATGAAACGAAAATCCAAAGAAAAGCAATAAATAGAATTAGATTTAATGATCAGTTATTAAAGGTTAATATTCCTACACTTTGTTTAGTAGGTGACTATACTAAATTGGGTAAAAAAATGATGGAACGGGTATCGAGTTGCATTCAAAATTCGGAGTTGAAGGTAATCGAAAATTCTTTTGACCCTAGTAATCTTTGTCAGCCAAAGGTTTTTAATAAGACAGTTCATAAATTTATATCTAATTTACTATAGATATTTATTCAACTAAAGGGCGCGATTCTTTAATAAGAATCGCTTTTATTAATGAACTACCATGAAAATAAGTTTCTTTAATAATGAAAAATGACAATACTTAAGAAGACCCTGCTCAATCGTTTAAAAAAAGAGGAGAGCGTTAATTAATTAGTCTATGTATTAGGGTTGACTGGATTAAGGTCAGTATCAGTATTGACACTTCCCAACTATTTTCATTCTTTGTGGTGAATCGCCGATTTTTGCGATTCATGGATGGCTAACGGGTGCGTGTGCGGCCGAGCCTAGGTCGTATCATATAGCGGGTGGGATTCCCGTCGAGTAAGAACTAGCCATTCGCTCGTAGCGAGTCTTGGAGGGTTAAAGGTAACTTTAGTCTTTAAGCGTAGACAGTTAGGTAGCGGGCCGAAAGCCAAATGGTTGAAGGGATTGAGCTCCATAATGTTAGTAACTCGAGAGGGCTGATGCCTTACGCACAGCAGAAAGCTACATCTTATCCTTCGTTAAGGCAAGAAGGGTAAGGCCTCTCTGGAGTCAGAGACCTCGGCACGTCACACATTGATATGATACGGCAACTCGGGAGACCCTACCGGTCTTTTCGTGATAGAAGAGTATGGTGTACAAGCGATACAAAGCAAGGAAGCCAAAAGCCGATGTAGGGAGTCGGATAGCAGCGTAGTACCAATGAAGTTGGGTAATGCCGATGGAGGAAAGGCTGGCTACCAGTTATCACCCTTACTAGGGACACATTTACTACACTCAGAGGTAGGAATAATGATGGAAACAAAACTAGTAAGGATAGCAGAATTAGCAAAAATCAGAATGAAAGAGATGAGCTACATTTTGTGAATGGTAACTAGGAGGAGCCGTGTGCGTTAATTGCGCAAGCACGGTTCTGTGAGGGGGGAGAACTCAATCTACCGAAAGGTAGAGAGGTTCTCTTCTACTCGACTCGTATTATGAGGTTAACCAGTTTTTACTGGTTGACCTTTTTTATATAGGACCTATTATATCGGTAGCCAGGGTAGGACGTACGGGTGCGTGGGACCATGATTCCGTCAACTAAACTGTCCGCCCCCTACTTGTAGAAACATGTTTGAGGCTGGTTGGGACTGTGATCCCGTATAACAAGCGAAGCTATGATACTGCATGGAGGAATAGGGATTACTGGCAAAACAAATGGAGAGGAAGAGATAAAGAATGAATCCAGTAATCGGCCTGGATGTTTCAAAAGGGGAAAGTCAGATTCAAGCATTTTTAGATAAGGGAAAGCCGTACGGAAAAAGTTTTAGCGTACCCCACACGACTGAGGGACTAAATACTTTACTTCATTTTTTGAAAGTGGTGGAAAATGAGGCTGATATGAAACCAAGTGTCATATTAGAATCGACGGGACATTATCACACTCCTGTCATTCAGTTTTTAGAGGAACAAAATTACTTATACATTATGGTCAATCCTTTACTGTCTTATCAGGCAAAAAAGTCAAGTTTGCGAAAGGTAAAAACAGATGAAATAGATGCTTTTCGTTTGTGTGAACTGTATTACAAGGAAGAGCTTGAGCCTTATAAGAAAAGGGGAATCCAGCTTTTAAACCTCCGTAATCTCACAAGACAACATGAAACCCTAACGGGTTTGTATGTTCAAGCTAAGTTACAGTTTCATTCGATTTTAGATCAAGTGTTTCCTGAATATAAAGGGGTATTTGGAGATTTGTATTCAAAAGTTTCTCTAAACACACTTCTGGAATTTAGTACGTCAGAATCTGTGATACAGGCTGGAGAATCTAAGGTGACAGATAAGATTGCGAGTTTATGTATGAGTCGTTCGGAACGCTGGGCACAAGAAAGGGCAAAAAAACTTTATGAAGCAGCTCAGCGTAACCCGTTTAAGAGCATATTTTATCAAAGTCATTTGATCAGTCTTGAAATGTATATTCAACTGCTTCTCCAATACCAAGAGCACCTAGCAAAGTTAGATGATCAAATAGATGCCTTGGCAGGAGAAATAGAAGAATATAAGATTATCCAGTCGATCCCCGGTATTGGAGAAAAAATCGCGGCAACGATTATTTCCGAAATTGGAGAGATCGAACGGTTTAATCACCCTAAAAAGCTGGTTGCTTTCTCTGGGATTGATCCAAGTGTACATTCGTCGGGGAAATTTACAGCGACAATCAATCGGATCACCAAGAGAGGTTCAAGCAGATTGCGTCATGCCTTATATATGGCTGTTCTCTGTGGGATTAGATCCTCTCGCAATAAAAAGCTAAAAGAGTTCTATGACCGCAAGCGAGAAGAAGGAAAACCTTTTAAAGTCGCAATGATTGCATGTGTAAATAAGCTTATTCATTGGATTTATGCCTTACTAAAACGCAGGGAAGATTTCCTGGATTTGGTTTAAGAAATACAATCGGGTAACGCATGAAAAACCTTCCAATGTAAATGAGGAAGGTTATTTGGCATGAACATTTTTAGTATATCACTTTGTTTATAGAATTTTTATTGAAAAATGTTGACATCCTATTAGCTGGTTAGTTGAAGAAGGATCAGGTGGTTTATACAATAAGGACCGTTTCAGTTATTCCATTAAAGGGCGCTTTAATGGAATAAGGATTACAGAAATAATCAAACTTTTTTATAAAAATAAGATTTAAATCTACTAGATAAGAATCCATTTTGATCAATCTTTTTTCAAAATAGATTCTTTTTATTTATCGCAAAATACGGTTTGTGAGGTGCTTTTGATTAAACTTTATTTTAAAGCTACAAAAGCCGATTAGAGAGACAGTTCTCTAATCGGCTTTTTCATGTATTAACACCTAACCTAAGGCTTTAAAATGACTTTTATACAATCATCTTGTTTATTGTTAAAGATTGTATAACCATGCGCGGCTTCTTCTAGTGGAAGCTTATGCGTAATAATAGCAGTCGGATCAATTTTCCCTTTTACAATTTGTTCGTATAGGGTTGGCATATAGCTGCGAGCATGAGCTTGGCCCATTTTTAATGTAATATTTCGAGTGAAGAATGGCCCTAATGGAAACATATTATATAATCCGCCATAAACCCCTGTAAGTTGAACAGTCCCGCATTTTTTTACAGCTTTTGTGGCGATTTGTATAGGTCCAAGCGTTCCTCCTTGCAGCTTTAGCTTTTGTTCGACATATTCAAGCGGTGATTTTTTTCCATCCATACCGACACAATCAATAACAACATCGGCTCCTCCTTTGGTTAATTCTTTTAAGGTTTCGCCCATATCATCATATTGTGTAAAATCGAAAGTCTCGGTTCGATTCATTTTTTTTGAATGGTTTAGTCGATAGTCGAAATAATCAATTGCAATGACGCGTTCGGCTCCTTTTTGCCAAGCAAATTGTTGGGCCATTAAGCCAATTGGTCCGCATCCTAATACGATAACGGTATCTCCTTTTTTGACACCAGCATGTTCAACACTCCAATATGCGGTCGGCAAAACATCTGATAAAAATAAAAGCTGTTCGTCCTCTAGTTCACATTCTTCGGGGATGAGAAAAGGTGTGTAATTTCCGAATGGAACTCGAAGATATTCAGCTTGTCCTCCTGGATAATTTCCAAATTTTTCGGAGTATCCAAAATAACCACCGGAGTCATAGTGAGGGTTTGCATTGTCACATTGACTTTCTAAATGTTGGTCACAATACGGGCAAGTCCCGCAGGCAACAGTAAACGGAATGACAACACGGTCTCCTTTTTTTACTTTTGTTACGTCTGGTCCCACTTCTTCTACAATTCCCATTGGTTCATGACCAATGACATAACCAATAGGGAGTGGAAAGTTTCCTTGGTACAGGTGCAAATCTGAGCCGCAAATAGCGGTCGAGGTGATTTTGACAATCACATCTTGAGAGTCAACGATTTTAGGATCCTCCACTTCCTTTACAGCGATAGACTGCTTACCCTGATACGTTACAGCTTTCATAATCGGCAGCACCTCCTAAGTCAATTAAGATTCCTTTTTATGATTGAAAAAAGAGTAAACCAAAAAACAGTTCACTCTTTAAGAAAACTCTTTAGTTTTCATAAAATAATTTACTCTTTTATTCCTTGAAGCCACTCTTGATAACATTCATCGCATAGTGTTTCATCTCTATGTTCGTTTGTAACATGGAACGTTACATGGTGAATTCCATTTTCTTGAATATCACTTGTGCAATAAAAGCATTTTTCACTCATTATAATTTCCCTCCATAAAAAGTAAGTGTTAGTAGTTTGAGACGCTAGAGCGTTTTTTATGCAGATATAGTGAGGGGGATTGGAGAGAAAATATTTTCATAAATGTTTTGGTGAATTTATTAGGATGAGGGATATACGTTCTAGTGAATATTATCATTCATAATGATGTTCAAAATGCTCAGAAAGCAATGAAGATCCAATATTAGCCTCTTGCATAAATAGAATATATGGTGAAAAACTATCCTTGATTTTCAATTTAAAATAGCAAGGAGTCTTTTCATGGAGAACAATCTTTCATATGGAAGTGATTATAAATATATTCCTGCAACGTCAATAGGCAGTGGTGTTGGTATAGAGGTGTTGCCGGATTTGTTTTGTTATACAGTGCAAATCGTCAATGTTATTGTAGTTGGCCATCCTAATACTAAAGAATTTGTATTAGTAGATGCGGGGATGCCTGAATCGGCTGATAAAATTATTGAGATGGTTGAGGAACGCTTTGGAGAGAATAGCCGGCCTAAAGCTATTGTTCTAACACATGGTCATTTTGATCATGTAGGGGCTATTATTGAGTTGGTCAAGCATTGGGACATCCCTGTATATGCTCATGAATTAGAATTACCTTTTCTAACGGGAAAGATGAGTTATCCTAAACCGGATCCGACTGTAGAAGGTGGGATGATTGCTAAAATGTCACCGATGTTTCCTAATGAGCCGATTAATTTGGGGAATCAAGTAAAAGCGCTTCCTGCTGATGGAAGTATTCCTTATATGACTGGGTTCCGTTGGATTCATACACCAGGGCACACCCCCGGTCACGTATCTTTTTTTAGAGAGGAAGATAAGGCTTTAATTGTCGGCGATGCGTTTGTTACAGTAAGACAGGAGTTTCTTTATAAAGTACTAACACAGGAGCAAGAAATCAGTGGTCCTCCTAGATATTTTACGCCGGATTGGGCAGCAGCATGGGAATCTGTAAAGAAATTAGAGGCTTTAAGACCATCTGTAGCTATAACAGGTCATGGTTTGCCGATGACTGGTGAACTATTAACAGATAGTTTGCAAATGCTTGTACGTGAGTTTGACCGTATTGCTATTCCGGATCATGGGAGATTTATTAATAAAAATATTCATTGAATCAGCTGATTTTTTATTACGGTCTTGTTTTACATAGTTCATTCTTATAGAAGAAAGGCTCCTGCTCGTGTGACAACGCAGTCTCACACGAGCAGGGGCCCTCAATCGTTTTATTAACAATCTTGTTTAACACCTCCAAAGGAAAAACAAAGGTTTCAGCCCCTTATGAGTGAGCTTAGTTGAAACGTTTATGACCTGGTTGTTCTCATATTAAACTGTCATAATTTTTCTCCCCCTAGATTAAAAATGTAGAGAGCATCTAGGGGAGGGCAATTATGATTATTGATGGGGTTTTTTCTGGAGGCGGTATTAAAGGATTTGGTCTAGTTGGTGGACTGCAAGTTTTAGAAGAGAGAGGATATACGTTTCAAAGAACAGCTGGAACGAGTGCAGGGTCAATTATAGCAGCGTTAGTAGTTGCTGGCTATTCAAGTAAACAAATTGAAGAACTCTTTCGAAAAATAGATACCGATGATTTGTTGGATCGTCGGCGCGGTTGGTCACAACTTCCCTTTGCTAAATGGTTACTTCTTTATTGGAAGTTAGGTTTATATAAGGGAGATGCGTTAGAAGCTTGGGTTGCGGAGCAACTTAAGATGAAAGGAGTAGTCACTTTTCAAGACATTCCACCAAACTCTTTACGAATTATCACTTCAGATATTACGAATGGTCGTTTAGTCGTCCTACCCAATGATTTAAGTCATTACGGGGTTGAATCACAATCCTTTTCGGTTGCAAAAGCGGTGCGAATGAGTTGTAGCGTACCTTATTTCTTTGAACCTGTAAAAATTAAAACAGGGAATCAAACAAATGTATTTGTCGATGGCGGTGTTCTTAGTAATTTCCCGATGTGGTTATTTAACACAGATCGTGGAACAAGGGAAAGACCGGTTGTCGGTTTGAAGCTAACAGGTGATGAAGTGGGGAAAGCCCATGAGGTAGATGATCCAATCGAGATGTTTACAGCTTTGTTCAAAACGATGACAAATGCTCATGATTCTCGTTATATTTCTAAAAAACATGTAAATAATATTGCCTTTATTCCAATGAAGGGAATCTCTGGTTTGGATTTTAAATTGAATGAGGAAAAGAAAGATGAGCTGATTCAAAGAGGTCGAGTGTATACAACTCAATTTTTGAAAAAGTGGAGCTATTGAAGAAAAGAAAAAAATCGGGCTGTTAAAAGGAAGCCCGATTTTTTTTCTTATTTTTTTTGCCTTCAATAACGGTTAATTGTACATCCGACTTCTTACGAGCTTTAAGTTTATATAATGATTTAGCAGAGGACATGTTTGCTACATTATTTTGTTTCGGCTTGATTGTACGTTCTTTCGTTCGTTTTTTAGATTGTCGAACAGCTTTTCTAAAAGCACGTTGCTCTTTTGGATTGGCTTTTCCTTGTATTAATCGAAAAATGAGATAAAAAATCCCTGCAAAGACGGCTAGCATGGCAATTTGTTTTAAAAAGCCAATCGTGTTTGTTGTAAGCTGACTAATTAAACCGAGTGCACCAAGGGCAATGATACCATAAATGACATAGGATACTATACGATTCAACAAAGACACCTCCATATGAGCATCATAAGCTAATATAGCTTGTTTTAAACACTGTTTTTTACAAATTTTAGAATAAATTATTAAATATATTTATTCTAGACAAGGTTGTTTGATTCTAACCCTTGTTCAGTCTCTCTCTCTAAGCGTAATAATTCATTAAATGAGGCGAGAGCGACTTCTACTTGATCATCGGTTGGTTCTTTCGTTGTTAACAGTTGAAGCCATAATCCAGGATAACCTAGGAAACGAAGGAAAGGAATGTCTCTTACTTTATTCGTCATTTGCAACACTTCAAAGGCTACTCCAAGTACAACTGGAATGAGTAGAATTCGGTTAACAACTCTTACCCATAGTGGATCGGTTGGTACGAGTAAATAGACAAACATTCCAACGATAACAGTGAATAAGATAAAGCTACTGCCACAGCGATAATGGAGACGAGAACTTGCTTGAACATTAGCGATAGTTAATTCCTTGCCTGCTTCAAAGCAATTGATGACTTTGTGTTCAGCACCATGATATTGGAAGACTCGCTTGATCATAGGGGTCATAGAGACAATATAAATATAACTGAGTAACAATATAAGTTTGAAGACGCTTTCTATAATAATTTGTGCGACATCGCTTTGGAAAATCGGTCTTGTCAGTTCAGCCAGAAAGACTGGAATGAGCGTAAATAATAATTTTCCAAATAAGAAGGACAGCACACCGATAACCGCGACCCCTAGCCATAAGCTTAGTTTGGAAGGCTCTTTTGTTTTTTTCGGTGTTTCATCATTTTCCAATTGCTCAGTGGAAAAGTTTAGATGTTTAGAGCCCGTTGAACTTGCTTGAATAAGGGCAATAATTCCGCGTACAAAAGGTATTTTCTTTAAAGTATTCATCATAGGTGTTGATTTGCGCGGTAGATGATAGTACGCAATTGTTGAATCTGTGCGGCGAACAGCGGTTACAGTATGATGTTTACCTCCAAACATAACACCCTCTACGACTGCTTGCCCTCCATAAACAGGTTTTTGAACCTCAGACATTTCTACACCAACCTAACAGTAATTTCACGTTGTTTGCTCGTGATTGCTAATATGAGTTTTATATTTCCATCATACCGAAAAAAGTGAAAAACCTCTAGTATAACTCATGCGTTCGACATAAAAAAAGAAAATATTTCAAAAAAATCGAGGACATACTACGTAGTGGAGGTGTTTTTGTATGTCAAATAACAAAAATCGATATTATAGTAAAGGTACGCTTATAACGAATGTGTGGATTATCGGATTGGTTGGCGGTATGTTGGCAAGCTTTCTTGGGATTGTTACCCATTTTTTTCACTTCATGGAGTTTAGCCCGAACTTTATTTTAACATCGTGGTCGAATCGGGATTGGGTGAAAGCATGGCAAGGTTTATTAGTGACCATTCTTTTGTTTGGGATTATATCCATTATCATTGCTTTTATATACTATGCGTTGTTTAAGAAAATGAAGAATATGATTGCCTATATACTATTTGGTATTCTTTGGTGGGTTATTCTTCTTTTTGTCTTTGGACCAATATTTAATGATTTACCGTCTGTTGCAAAAATGTCTTCAGACTCTATTGTTACAAGTATTTGTATTTTTGCTCTATATGGTGTCTTTATCGGGTATTCTATTTCTTTTGATTATCAAGAGTATATGCATGAACAAACGGAACAAATTGAACAAACAGAACCTCAACCAGGCAGTTAAAAAATGGAGGAACACCTGAAATAAGTATGGTAAAATGGTACTGCTCGGTATTTCAAAAAAGCAGGTGTGGAACATGACAAGAATTCTATTAATAAATGGACCGAATTTAAATCGCTTAGGAAAGCGTGAGCCAGCTCATTATGGAAGTGCGACACTGCGTGATGTAGAGGAAGGCTTACAAAAGCAAGCAGAAGCTTTGCAAGTGGAATTAAGTTGTTATCAGTCCAATTATGAAGGCGCAATTATTGATAAATTGCACTGGGCTGAGGACGAAGGGATCAATGGAATTATTATCAATCCAGGAGCCTATACGCATTACAGCTATGCGATTCGAGATGCGATTGCTGGTATCGATGTTCCTGTCATTGAAGTACATATTTCTAATATCCATGCTAGAGAGAGTTTTAGACATCAATCCGTTACGGCACCCGTTACAGCCGGGCAAATTGTTGGCCTTGGCGTACAAGGATATAACTTAGCAATGCAGGCAATTGTAAACATTGCAAAGGGGAGAAGCTAAATGGAAAAACTAACTCGTTTACGTGAGGCTATGGAAAAAGTCAATGTGGATGGTTTACTCATTACAAGTTCTTATAATCGCCGATATATGACTGGTTTTACAGGAAGTGCAGGTGTTGTCTTAGTTTCCTTAAAAGAAGCAAAGTTCATTACAGATTTTCGTTATGTAGAACAAGCGGGCAAACAAGCACAAGGGTATAATATCATTCAGCATAAAGGAACACTTATTGAAGAAGTAGCTAAGCAAGTAAAAGAAATGAAAATTGAAAAGCTTGGTTTTGAGCAAGAGTATGTTACTTTTTCAGCTTATAAAACTTATGAAAACGCAGTTAGTGCTAAACTTGTCCCTATCTCAGGCATTATTGAGAATTTACGCTTGATTAAGACACCGTCAGAGATTAAGATATTAAAGGAAGCGGCTGGCGTTGCAGATCGAGCATTTACACATATTTTGGACTTTATTCGTCCAGGTATTACCGAGCTTGATGTTTCGAATGAGTTGGAGTTCTTTATGAGAAAAGAAGGAGCTACTTCGTCTTCTTTCGATACAATTGTTGCATCTGGGGTCCGTTCAGCGTTGCCGCATGGTGTAGCTACAGATAAAATTATTGAAAAAGGCGACTTTGTTACATTAGACTATGGGGCATATTATAATGGATATGTGTCTGATATTACTCGAACAATAGCAGTCGGTGAGCCGAGTGAAGAACTTATAAAAATTTATGACATTGTTTTAGAAGCGCAACTTCGTGGAATGTCTGGCATTAAGCCAGGCATGACTGGCAAAGAAGCAGATGCATTAACTCGAAATTTCATTGTAGAAAAAGGGTATGGTGAATATTTTGGCCATTCAACTGGGCATGGAATTGGTCTTGAGGTTCATGAGGGTCCAGCTTTATCGATGAAATCAGATACTATTTTGCAGTCAGGAATGATTGTCACGGTTGAACCAGGGATTTACTTACCTGGCGTTGGCGGTGTTCGGATTGAAGATGATACGATGATTACGATAGATAGCAATGAAGCACTGACCCATTCGACAAAAGAGTTAATTATTCTTTAAACATGTACATGTAGGAGGACAACAAATGATTTCTGTAAATGATTTTCGTACAGGCTTAACAATTGAAGTAGATAACGGTATTTGGCAAGTTATCGATTTCCAACACGTAAAACCAGGTAAAGGGGCTGCGTTTGTACGTTCTAAACTTCGTAACCTACGTAACGGCTCAATTCAAGAAAAAACATTCCGTGCAGGTGAAAAAGTAGCGAAAGCACGTATCGAAAACCGTAAAATGCAATATTTATATGCAAGCGGTGACAGCCATGTATTCATGGATAATGAATCTTATGAGCAAATCGAGCTGCCAGCATCAAGCATCGAGCGCGAATTAAAGTTCTTAAAAGAAAACATGGAAGTACACATCATGACATTCAACAGCGAAACGTTAGGTGTTGAACTTCCAAAAACGGTTGTTCTAAAAGTAGCAGAAACAGAACCAGGCATTAAAGGAGATACATCTTCTGGCGGTACAAAAACAGCTGTTCTTGAAACAGGTCTTTCTGTTCAAGTTCCTTTCTTCATTAATGAAGGAGACGATTTAATCATTAATACAGTTGAAGGTACGTATAATTCACGTGCTTAATAAGAAACAAACAAAAGAGTCTAAGATGAATCATCTTAGACTCTTTTTGTTTGTTCTAAAGGGTCCTTGTATAATTGAACAATCCTCTCAATTGAGATTGAATATTTGTGTGAAAATAGAAGGAGATTGTACTTAAACATATGCCGTTTAGTTGAAGGTGATATAATTAAATAAATCTGATTTATATGAAGGAGACTTATAGTTTTGGATGCGAAATGTATTAAATTCTACGAATTTGGTAGTCCTCAAAATGTATTAAAAGTTGAAGATAAAAGTATAGAGCCACCAAAAGATCATCAAGTCCTTGTTCGAATGTTAGCACGGCCTATAAATCCTTCTGACTTAATACCGATTAGAGGGGCATATGCTCAGCGGATTTCTTTACCGAATATTCCTGGTTATGAAGGAGTGGGGATTGCAGAAGATGTAGGTCCTTTAGTTTCTAAAAACCTTATTGGTAAGCGTGTTTTACCTTTACGCGGGGAAGGCACTTGGCAAGAGTTTGTTAAAACATCAGCAGAATTTGCAGTTCCTATACCTGATTCTATTGATGATTTTACGGCAGCACAGATGTATATCAATCCAGTTACAGCTTGGGTAACTTGTACGGAAGTTTTAAAATTACAATCGAATGATGTTTTATTGGTTAACGCGTGTGGTTCTTCTATTGGGCATATTTTTGCTCAATTATCGAAGGTTTTAGGTTTTCGATTGATTGCAGTTACTAGAAATAATAAATATACAGAAGATTTACTTCATCTAGGTGCTTCTTATGTCATAGATACTTCTAAAGTTCCACTCTATGAAACCGTTATGGAATTAACAAATGGAATTGGTGCAGATGCTGCTATTGATTCCGTTGGAGGTTCATGTGGAAACGATTTGGCTTTTTGTGTGCACCCTAATGGGAATTTTTTAACTATCGGTCTGTTATCAGGGGTACAAGTAAACTGGGCAGAAATTATAAGTAAAGCAAAAGTGCATGCTAATATGTTTCATTTACGGAATTGGAATAAGAATGTCTCAGCGGATAAATGGCAGGAAACCTTTAACCGCTTGATAAATCTAATAAATGATGAAAAATTACGTTTGATGATGGTAGATTCTAAGTATGACTTGTCGAATATAAAAAAAGCTATCGATGTTGCTGAATCTTCTAAAGAAACCAAAGGAAAAGTGTTTTTAACAAGTTATTGAGTCGATTATTTTTAAAGGGTGTCATACTTCAAAAAGGAAGTATGGCCCTTTTTATTTCAAAATATGCTCTTGCTATGCCTCTGCGCGTGTGAGAACGTAGTCTTGCACGCATAGGGGCCAAAAATCGTTCCGCTAACTAGATGGAATGTGATGATGTCCAAAATCAAATTGGACTTATATAGATCGTTAAGGAATATCGACTGGAATTAAGCGTAAATTCCTATTGTAATAAAGTTACTAATCTAATATAACTATTAATACCTTGGGTAATTATAACTGTTATTCCTTTATTAACTAATCTGTTATTGACCGTGCGGAATAATGTTTCTTACAATTAACATATTATCAAAGAAGAGGAGAGATGTATATGTCAGGAATTATTCGTGTAACACCAGCAGAGTTAGAAAGCATGTCTACCCGCTACAATGGTGAGAGCAGTCAAGTAGGGGAACAAATTGTCCGCCTAAATTCAATGATTAAAGAATTAGAAGGAGCTTGGGAAGGGGAAGCTAGTAGAGCATTTGGCGAGCAATACGAGGCATTAAAACCTTCATTTATTCAAATGCAGCAATTGCTTGAAGATATCGCTGTTCAGCTTAGCAATACGGGTAAAGCTCTTGCAGATGCTGACAATCAAATTGCAAGTCAAATTCGTGGTTAACTTCATCTGAAGTCTATGAAGTAAAGGAAGAGCGCCCATTCTATTGGAGGAAGGCGCTTTTTCGTTTTGAGGTGAAAAAATGTATATTGAAATAACGATAGACTTAGAGCATTATACCGATGAAGTTTTTGATTTACGCCTATCGGATTATCACTCTGTAAAAAAAGTAATCGATATTGTTTGGCAAGCCAAATCCATTTCTGAATCGCCTAGAGAAGGGTATTGGGTGCGGATACCGAACAAACGTCTTGTCCTCTCAGGAACAGAAAGGTTAATAGATCGTGGAATTACTACAGGAGACCGTCTTGAAATTATATAAGGGAGTATCCGAACATGTCAGAAAAGAAACAATCGTATCTTGAAAAGCAGCTTGAAGCGGTCATAAAAAAAGAAAAAAATACGGTTCAGATCATTTTCCAAAGAGAAAAAATTAGGTTAGATGATGCACTAGAAATGGAAATGCTTAAGTATAGTGATTCTTCCATCAAGAAGGAAATAACATTAACAGAGGCTGAATTAAAACTCAATATTGAAACACCCTCAAGCTATCTGCCTTTTACCCAATTAAAAAAGAAAGATGAGAAGAGCCGATGGATTTTTGCTTCGCAGCTTATTAAAAAGGTTGAAAATCATTCCTTGAATCGATTACATGTTATTGTATGTCCAGAAAATATTGTAGTTGATGAAAGTCTAACCCCATATTTTCTTCACTATGGGGTAAAGGAGAGCTTGCCGCCTTATGAACAGGATGAAGAAAGACTATTACAAGAATTAAGAGCAACGGTGGCGGAAATAGTCGATAAAAAGTATAGTTTTTTTCAATATTTATATTTATATCAAACGCTTGAACTTTCCCCTATTGCAGCCAAAATACTGGCTGCTAGTAATATAAATGAACTCCAAGAAAGGATTCGAGAGCATTTGACCGTCTTAGAGCAGAGGGCAAAGGAGGAAATCACGGTTACAAAGAAAAAGTGGAATGTGACTCGTTACACAGCTCTCAGTCTTCTTATTGCGTTGGTTCCTGCTCTTCTATTTAGTTTGTATACCCTCGTACTCGCTCAACCAAAACAGTCAGCATTCATTAATAGTCAGGAAGCTTTCTTGAAGAATCAATATAGTGAAGTAATTAAGTCTTTGTTGGACTACGAGGTTGAAGATATGCCAAATGTTGTTCAATATCAATTAGCACAGTCGTATATCATGATTAGTAAGGATTTAGAGTTAAAGGACTACCAAAAGGATACTTTGCAACAGATTATTACATTACAAACTGATCCACAATATTATAATTATTGGATTCAAATTGGAAGAGGTAATGCGAAGGAAGCTCTTGATATTGCCTATTCTCTAGAAGATATATCGATCATTATATATGGGCTATATCAATACAAAAAGGAAGTAAAGGCTGATGATGAGTTAAAGGCAGAAGAAAAACAACAGAAGCTGAAAGAGATTCAGTCTGAATTAGATGAATATGAACGAGAATGGGAAGAAGAACAAGAAAAAAGGGAAGCTGAAGAACAGGCAAAAAAAGAAGCTGAAGCAAAAGTGAAGGATGAGCAGATTCAACAAGAGAAAAGTTCTCAAAAACCTAAAGAATCAAAAGAATCGCAAACAAAGAATACGGAGTCATCTGAATCAAATTCAAATTAGGTAGATATTACAGGAGATGATAGCATGAGTAATCTCTGGTTGTTTTATGATCAATATTACCAGAGGGTGCCCTTGAGCAAAGGTCAACAGCATTCCTTAACTGTTGGTCCAGAAGCCAAACAAATGATTACATTAAGACACTATCCATTTACAGAGGGACCAATTACCATCGAAGTAGAGGAATCAGGATTCTCTGTATGGAGAAAAGGGAGCGTGATTGGCAGGGCAAATGAAAATCATTCCTTTCAATTAAAAGAACAAGATCATCTATTAACTATTTTTCTAACGGTATCCGATGAAACGGTAAAAACCTATTATTTAGGCTATCAGTCTGAAATTACATATTCATCATTTGACAATAAGGCAGAGATCTTTCATTCAAATTCTTTTCCTATAGAGCAAACAAAGAACGCCTTTACTCTATTTAAGGTGGGAAATGGCTGGGTTATTGAGCCTGGGATGTCCAATCTCTATTTGAATGGAAAGAGGGTTCCAAAGGCGACAGAAGTGAAAGTGGGAGACTTGCTATTGTGTCCTTTTATGACCTTTCAGCTTCTTGAAGATGATGTGTTAGAGATAAAGAGTATAGGAGATTATGAGACCGAGCTTCCGATCATACAACAGCCACAATCTGTTATGAGCAAGAAATACCCGATGTATCGGCGAACACCAAGGATGGTGTATGAACTTCCGAAAGAAAAGGTTTTTTTATCCTTTCCAGTTCAAGAGTCCGAAGATTCCAATAGAGGCCTATGGCTTATTATTATGCCTCCGCTCATTATGCTAATTGTTATGGGGATTGTTGCACTTATCCAACCTAGAGGGATCTTTATTATTATTTCGATGGTTATGTTCATGACTACGCTTGTCACATCAACTGTTCAATTCTTTAAAGATAAAGGAACTCAAAAAAAGCGGAAAGAACGGAGACGCCGAATTTACACTCATTATTTAGAGAATAAAAGAAATGAGCTATTAGAACTATCGGAAAAGCAAAAAGAGGTACTGCATTTTCATTTTCCATCATTCGAAAAAATGAAGTACTTGACAGAGCAACTATCGGATCGTCTGTGGGAACGTTCATTAGATAGCTATGACCTTCTCCAATTTAGAATTGGAAAAGGGACAGTGCCGGCAAGCTATCAAATCTCGATTAATTCTGGAGATATGGCGAATCGAGAGATGGATGATCTATTAGAACAATCTCAGCAAATGGAGAATGTGTATCGGGAAATAGAAGATGTTCCGGTTGTTGCCGATTTATCAAAAGGGACAATCGGTTTAATTGGTAAAGAAAATGTTGTGAAAAATGAGCTTCATCAGATTATTGGACAGCTCGCTTTTTTTCATAGTTATCATGATGTACGGATGGTCTTTATTTTTGATGAAGAAGAATATAGCGATTGGGAATGGATGAAATGGCTTCCTCATTTTCAATTGCCTCATGTTCATGCAAAAGGGCTTATATATAATGAGAAAACCCGGGATCAATTGCTTTCATCCATCTACGAAATGCTGCGGGAACGTGATTCTCAGGAGGATAAAGAGAAAACAAGATTTTCCCCGCATCTTGTGTTTATTATTGCCAATCAGCAATTGATAACGGATCATGTCATCCTAGAGTATTTGGAAGGGGAACATCCATCCCTTGGACTATCCGTTATATTTGCTGCGGAAGCAAAAGAAAGTTTAACAGAGCATATTCATACTCTCGTCAGATATATCAATGATGAAGAGGGAGATATTTTAATCCAAGATAAAAAAGCTGTGTCGATTCCATTTAGACTCGATGCTCATCAACAAAAAGGCAATGAAAAATTCGCTCGTCTACTTAAAACATTGAATCACCAAGTAGGAGTGACGAATTCTATTCCTAACAGTGTTTCTTTTTTACAAATGATGCATATGCAAGATGTAGCTCAATTACCAATTAAGCAAAACTGGCTGACGAATGAATCAGCCAAGTCTCTAGCTGCTCCAATCGGTTTAAAGGGAAAAAAAGATGTTGTAGAACTGAACTTGCATGAAAAAGCACACGGGCCGCATGGACTTCTTGCTGGAACGACAGGATCGGGGAAAAGTGAGTTTTTACAAACGTATATCTTGTCATTAGCTGTTCATTTTCATCCACATGAAGTTGCCTTTTTGCTTATCGACTATAAAGGCGGCGGAATGGCGCAGCCTTTTAAAAACATGCCGCATCTACTTGGAACGATTACGAATATTGAAGGAAGTAAAAACTTCAGTGAACGAGCACTTGCTTCTATTAAAAGTGAATTAAAGAAGAGACAACGTTTGTTTGATGAGTATCAGGTAAATCATATTGATGATTATACGGATTTGTATAAACAAGGTAGAGCAAAAGATCCATTACCACATTTATTTCTTATATCCGATGAATTTGCAGAGTTAAAAAGTGAAGAGCCTGACTTTATTAGAGAGCTTGTCAGCGCCGCTCGAATCGGACGAAGTTTAGGCGTGCATTTAATTCTAGCCACACAAAAGCCTGGTGGAGTCATTGATGAACAAATTTGGAGTAACGCACGGTTTAAAGTTGCCTTGAAAGTGCAGGATGCCAACGACAGTAGAGAAATTCTTAAAAACGGCGATGCTGCAACGATTACTGAGACAGGAAGAGGTTATTTACAAGTAGGCAATAATGAAGTGTATGAGCTATTCCAGTCAGCATGGAGCGGTTCACCGTATCTCGAAGATACTTCCCAATCGGAAGATGAAATTGCTCTCGTAACGGATCTTGGTTTAATTCCATTATCGAATGTTACGACCCATGATAGAAAGAAAACAAACAAAAAAACCGAAATAGAAGCAATTGTAGAAAAAATAGAGGGCATACAAGCTGAAATGGGGATTGAGAAACTGCCAAGTCCATGGCTGCCGCCTCTTGCTCATTGGATATCTAGAAAATCTTATCGAGCATCTAATAGAAATGAAATTAGTTTCGCCTTAGTAGATGAACCTGAGAAGCAAAGTCAAACCGCCTTTCATTATGATGTGCTTGATGATGGGAATATAGGGATTTTTGGCTCTTCAGGATACGGGAAGTCCTATACGGTCATTACTCTTTTACTTAGTATGGCGGAAAGATTTAGTCCTGAAGAAATGTATTATTACTTGTTTGATTTTGGAAATGGTACTCTTCTTCCATTAAAGCAGCTTCCACATACAGCTGACTTTTTCTTAATGGATGAGGGGCGAAAGATTGAGAAGTTTATGAATCTATTAAAGGGTGAAATCGCACAAAGAAAGCAACTATTCCAACAGCAGGAAGTAAACAGTATTAAAATGTTCAATCAATTAAGTGATGAGAAACTACCGCTTCTTTTTATTGCGATTGATAATTTTGATTTGATAAAAGAAGAAATGCAGGAACTTGAAGCACAAATTACACAATTTGCAAGGGATGGTCAGTCGTTAGGGATTTATATGATTTTTACGGCTACAAGGATTAATGCAGTTCGTCAACCTCTTATGAATAATTTGAAGACGAAAATTGTTCATTACTTAATGGACAGCGGTGAAGCTTACTCTATATTAGGGAGAATTCCTTTTACACCTGAACCGATTCCAGGCAGAGCGATTATTAGGAAAGATGAGTCCTATTTTTCGCAAGTATTTTTGCCAACGGAAGGTAAGGATGATTATGAAGTACTGGAATCAATCAAACAAGATGTTCAGTTGTTGAAAGCAAAATATGAAGGCTTGAATGGGCCTAAACCGGTTCCGATGCTGCCATCTGAATTAACGATGTTGAACTTTACATCATATATAGGGAAAGCTCAGACGATTGGCAAATTCCCTATTGGTCTTGACGAAGAGTCCGTTCAACCGGTTTATATCGATTTTGCGAAAAATAAACATTGTATCGTTCTTGGTCCAGCGCAAAAAGGGAAGACCAACGTTCTAAAGGTATTAGTAAATTCTTTAATCAATCAGGGAACAGAATCAGTAGGAATATTTGATTCATTTGATCGAGGATTATCGAGTTATTCATCAGAGCAAGCTGTCACGTATTTAGAAACGAAAGAGCAAATTACAGATTGGTTGAGTCATATTGAACATCTGTTAGCGGGAAGAGAACAGGATTATCTCGCAAACATTCAACAAGGTCCTGTAAGAACGGAATATTCGCCAATTGTACTCGTTATTGATGGGTATTCACGATTCTCTCAATCTATTGACAGTCTGTTGCAGGATCGAATTTCAAAGCTTATGAAAAATTACAGCCACCTTGGTTTCCACGTATTTGTTTCTGGAAGTAATAATGACTTAACAAAAGGGTATGATTCATTAACCGTTGAAATTAAGCAGATTCGTCAAGCTGTTGTATTAATGAAAAAATCAGAACAAACGTTATTTACCTTATCGTATGAGCGAAAAGAAGAGGAAATCTATCCGGGGTATGGCTATTATGTCATTAATGGCAAGGAGACGAAAATACAAATTCCATTATGCTCTACTGAAACGAGGGTTTATTTATGATAAGTAAAACAAGATATATGATGAAAATGATTTTAGTTATAATTCTTATTCTTGCCACCCCGGCAGTCTTCTTTGGTTCTATTGGTGATCACCCTTTCCAAGTTAGGGAAAACGCAACGCGTACAATCGCCGTAGTAAATGAAGATATAAAGGCAGAGAAGGAAAATAAAGCGATAGATTTTGGGACGCAAATTATGACCATTCTTGAAGAGGATTCCAATTATCAATGGGTGGCAATGAGCCGAAGCGCTGCGGTCAATGGTCTTAAAAACACAAAGTACGATGCAGTCGTTTATATTCCTTCCGATTTTTCGAGTAATATTATGACGTACGAAGATAAACAACCAGATAAAGCCAAATTTGAGTATGATGTTCAAGAACAATTAAATGTCGTGAATCGTGAGAAAGTTTTGCGTGAAATGGAGCGTGCAACTAATCGTGTTAATGGAAAAATATCTACGTTGTATTGGATGTACATTTCACAAGATCTAGAAGGTGTTCGAGGGCATTTTGATGAGATTGTACAGAAAGAAATTGATTTCCAAAAGGCGATGTTAGCATTTTATAGTCCAAGTTCGAAAAGTCTGGCTGGTGAGATTGAGCAGCAAAAAAACATGCTTGAAAGTATTCAAACAGCAACGAAATCACTAGATAAAGCGGCTCCGGACAGAATCGATAATATTAATCAATTTGAACAGAACTTAACAGCATTTGTTGAATTTGTAGAAAAATATAAAGAATATCAGGAAGCTCAGCAGCAAATATTGCAGCAATTGCAAGAGGAAAGCCTTGGAACAATTGAGGCGTTTGCTTCCAATCAGATTCCGACCTTGACGGATTCTATCAATTCTTTTAATCAACAAGGCGGACAGCTGTCCCTTGAACTAGAAGAGATGGGAAAACAGTTAGAAGAAAATAATGAAAAGATGAATAATCTGTCTGCTATTCGATTAGATCAAGTGAATCGTCAAAAGGAAGAGTTGATTGCTTACTTTAGAGAACGAGAGACAGAATCTCTGAATCAGGCAGTGAACAAGCTTCAGACTTTAAAATCGGAATTAACGAATGGGTCTCAACAACCAGATAATCAGGGAGCGGTGGACACTGCTCAAACTTCGACTGAACAATCGCCGGCGGGAACTGTTAACACGCAAAAAGAACGAGAAGAATTACAGTCGATTGCTAAAGAGCTGAATGATATAAAGACGAACTTAGAAGCGATTGCTGAACCGCAACCAGAGCAGGTAACTGCTACGATTAACAGTATACCGCTGTTGGCAGAGCGAATGTCTAAGGTGGAACAGCAGCTTGCTGCGATGGACGCTGAGGAAAATCCATTACAGCCAATTGTGGATGAACTAAATGCAAAGATTAAAGATTTATTAGATAATGCTAATTCCAAAGTTGACCAAACGGATGAATTAATTGAGGAGATTAAGAAGAAAGAGCAAGCGGTTCTTGCTTCTCCTGTTTTAACTCAGGAGAAAAAGGATGTGTTATCCACTGTATTTTCCAAAGAGATTGAAGGTGGATCTTCAAATGCTATTTTGAATTATTATGCTGGACTTGTTCAATTAGAAACATTGTTACAAGATAGCTTGAATGCAAGTAATAAAAATCTTCAAGCTGTACAGGAAAGAATCAGTCCAATTCTTGGGATAAACGAGCAAGAACAAACTATGTGGAATGAGCTTTCTACAGATATGCCATCAGCAACAGGACAAATAACGACTTTACAAGAGCAATTGAATACGTTTTTAGCAGGATACAGTGAAGAGGTTGAAGAACAACATTCTACTATTATGGAAGATTTATCTTCACTTGAAGACAGCTCCGAACAAATAATGAATCATGTTCAATTCATTTCTGCTGATGCTCCGGCTTCAACGGAAGAAGTGGATGGACAGTCCGTCGTTACTCATCAGAAGGGTCTTGCGCAAGAAATGGCTATGATTCATGATTTAGTGAATTCTCTTGGAGACAGTCAAGATCAAATTGTTACGTATACAGATGACCTGCAATCAAAGGTTGAGAATGTACAACAAGATGCCAGTACGCTTAATAATAAATGGGCAGCAAATGTGGATACAACCAAAATGTTCCGAGATGATATTTTTAATGTTTTAGGAAATGCGTATGTAGATGGCCAAAAGAATGGGCCGGTTTATGATCATTTAGCCCAACCGCTTCAAATTAGCGGAGATAGCACGTCGAAGAAGGAAGAAAAGAATATACCGCCTGTTATCATCCTGGTCATTGTGCTAATTGCTAGTTTATTAATTGGATATTTCAGTCATTATTTCAAAGGGGCACCTAAACTTGTCCAAGTGGCTGTGTTTGCGCTGCTAAATTTAATTGTTGGTTTAATTATTAGCATATATGGCTTAAATATCTATCCATTAGAAGAAGTGCGAGCAATTGAATGGACGATTATGACAGTTCTTCTTCTTACTGCTGTTTCTACTATCGTTCTTGTTAGCTTTACGTTTGGAAACTTATTAGGGTGGCTGGTGAGTGTGGCGCTAGTGGTGTTCTTTGTTAGTCCATTACTTGCTTTAATAGCACCAAATATTGATTATGAAGATCCAATGTCAAAAGTATATATGTCGATTCAATATGAACCTGAATCGTTATTTATTCCAGCTGTTACTGTGTTAATGGGCATCATTGTCGTTCTGACCGTTATTCCGTTAGCTATACAAATCTGGAAGAATAAACGAGCAAGAAGTATCGAAGAGGAAGAGTCATATGAAGCTTAATCGAAGGATGATATTTGCTTTGTTGCTTCCTATGAGTCTCTTTATAAACGCAAATGTGACAGAGGCAGCTGCACCTGATCTTGAAACACTAACACCGAATGAGTATGAAAAAAAAGAGTTCAAGGAAAATACAGAGTATTTACATGAAAAGGCACTATATGAAAATAAGCAATCCATTCCGGAACAGCAAAAGGAATTAACGTTTGAACTTCCAACGTCTAATTCTAGTGAAGAAATATTAAATCAGTTATTCGTTGGAGAGATAAACGCTCAACATACCCTTGCTGAGAAAGCCGAACAAATGAATCTTTTTTCGGATAAGAAACCAGAGGATCTTCGGCTTAAAGACAAAAGTGAACATCCTCCGAATCGGCAAATACAGTTAATGATTATAATTGGCTTACTAGCCATTGGACTGATGGTAATACTCGTTTTGCTTATTCCTAAAATGGTGCAAGGAAACCAGCAATTGAAGTGAGGGGTAAGCGAGTTGAGGGAAGAATTAAGCCTTCTCTCAACTCGTCTTATTTTAAAGAATGCCTTTACGTTCTTCCCCCATTGATGGAAGTTTCACTTTACAGGAGGTGTAAATATGAGTTTTTCAGATACACTTAATCAAATTTACAATGAGATTTCCAGTCAATCAGCAGCTATAGATGAAAAAATTTCCCGCTTGGTGCAAGCAAAAAGGAAAATAAAACAAGAGCAAAATCTTAGCCTGCAAGAAATTCCGAAAATTCTAGAACCTCAACTAGGTGATTCATGGAAAGGGAGCCGATCAGACTCTTTTGATAAATTCAGGGAGAAAGCTCATACAGGGATGGTAACTATCATCAATGATGAGTATGATGACTACGTGCAAAGTATTGAAAATAAAATCAATCTATTACAGATAGAACGAAGCGTTTTAGATTTCACAAGCGGATTGGCTAATGAAGCGAGTCAATTGATAGGGAAAGGAGAAGAAGTATTCGCTGAATTAGAAAGTAAAATCAATGATTTGAAAGGGAGGCTGTTTTAATGCAAAAGATCAAACTGGATTATTCAGAAGTGATTCAACAATTAAACAATGTGAAACAAGCGCTTAGTGAATTACATCTCCCGAGTCCTTCGGAAACAGAACTTGGACAGAATCAGCTTAAATTTACAAAAGAATGGCTTCAAAGAGAAGAGAATCTACAAAAAATGGTTATACAGTATATGCAGGCTGTTCAAAAAAACGTGGAAGATACACATGCGAATGTAGACATTTTGAAAAAACAAGATGAAGCAATCGTTAAATAATGTAAAGGGGCTTTATGAACAATGGAAATAAAAATATATGAAGCCAACACGTTGGTTCATTCTGTTAAAGAACGTGCTGAACAATATAAAACATTAAAAGAGCAATTTCAGAAATTAAAAACAGAGTTTGCTAAGATTGTAGATAATGAGAATTTTCTCGGCAATGGAGCAGAAGCCATCAAAGGCTTTTACCAAGCGCAAATCGATGTAGCGGATGTATGGATTCAACTCATTGACCAGCAGGTGGCTTTTTTCGAAGGTATTCAAGGAATGACAGAAGATGTTCAACTATCAGGAGACACCGTTGTAAAAGTACCTTTCCTAGAAGAAAATTTGTCCCAATCCAATCAGTTAGCGAAAGAAATGGTCACCCAGCAACAAGAAGATCTCCAGAAAATCTTTAACGACATTGAAGATTTAATTTCCCTCCAGGTGTTCTCTAAGGAAGAATTCGATGAAAACATCAACGAGGCCGAAAAAGAACGCAACGAAACGATTCAAAAAGTCAATGAGCTAGATGAAAATTTAACGACGGAATATGTGTTATCTGAACAAACAGAAACCTATGTCTATGCTCTATTCAACCAACTGATGGAGTCGACGAGAAAGGGAGAGAACATATCCCCTCTCTACTTTAATGCTAACGCGTATAAGACGAGTGAAATCTATCAGCTGAAAGACGATGTAGCGAAGCAAACGAATCAATATTTAACATTCAAAAAAGATCAGCATGAAGCAAGAGAGCTGGCCAAAGAAATCGAAGCCCAGGAAAACCGCCCATGGTACGAAAAAGCGTGGGAGGCGACAAAAACCTTTACAGGTGAAATCACCGGCTATTATGATACTAAGAGAGCCGTAGAAGGTGTTGACCCCGTAACAGGCCGAAAACTATCCGAAGCCGAACGAATCACAGCTGGAGCCATGGCCGCAGCAGGCTTTATCCCCGTCGTCGGCTGGGCTGGGAGAGCGTTCAAAGGCGGAAAAGCCATCTATTCAACAGCTAAAGGAATGGATGCCGCGAATCATGCTCTCGATGCCTACAAGACATCCAAGTCTCTATCTATTCTACAAAAAAGCGAGATGGGCATCTACGGCTTAGTCGCAGCTAACGGATTAAGCGAAGCGATGCTTGGTAAGGATATGTTTGGGAATGAGCTGACGGATGAACAGCGCCAGCAAAGCGTGATGACGGCACTGGGGATTGTCGGGGTTGCGGGAGCAGCGAAACTTGTAGACAAAGCAGGAACGAACTTCCCATACAGCAAGGAATATGTACAAAATAAGGTTCATAATGTTCAAAATATGTTAAAAGAACTGGGGACAAAAGTTGGACAAATTAAGGCTCCAACCGGCTTTAGAGTTCAAGCTTTAGACGCGAACGGAGTTACTTTCAAGCACGTTTATGTAGAAAATCAGACTATTAGTGATGCATTGCAGAGATTTTCGGCTAAAAATGATGGAGCTGGAAAGGGTTTAGAGGAAGTAGTTAAGCTGTATCCTACAAGAATAATTGATGAAACGAAGGAAGCTCATATAATAGGAAGAGTAAAAGAACTTAGAGGAGCTTTAACGAGTAAATATAAAACAGGTGGGAATTTTGCCTTGGCTGAAGTGGAAGTTAGTGGTCTAACTAAGAAAGAATTTTATGCTAGTAGCAAAATAGATGAATTGTCAGGAAGCTTAAAAGAGAGAGTCCCTGATATTTCTCTTCAGCCTAATGAACCAATATTTAAAGCAACGGAAGCTCCTGATAAATTTGGAGAATCTTATATGAGAGACTCTGATACCGAGTATAAGATTTTGAATGATGTAGCCTCTATGCTTGGAGATAATAGAGATGCAACTGGAAAAATCAAGTTATTTACAGAACTTGATACTTGCTCTAGTTGTAATAAAGTAATTGCGGAATTTGCTAGTAAATATCCAAAGATTGATTTAGAGGTTATTCATAATAATGGGAATAGAATAAAACCATAAATAATTAATTATCGGAGGTTTTTTGATGGAGCACTTTACTTATAATGAATTATTTGAAGTTATCCAGGAGGATTATCAAGAGTATTTAAATAAAAATAGAGGATATAGATATGCTATTGCTAGGGCCTTTAATGAGAATCTTGATATGGGTGATATAGAGGATTTTATTGTTTATACCGCTATTGGTGAAATATTGATTACGCATGATAAAGTATTTAACGGATATCTTGAAGCTATAACAAATAAATTAAATAGTTTCAGCCCTAAAGAAGCGTCAGGAGAATTGACAGCCGTAGAGATAGAGGATTTATCTAAAAGAATTAAAGAAGTATTAGAGGGGCTCAATCATGTTGAAGTAGATTATGAGCCTAATACAGACAATAGAGATTAAAAATGAAGAACCTTTGGGAATAGTGAATTTATTCTCGTAAGGTTCTTTTTTATTATTCACAGGTTTCAAAATAGCACTAGATCAAAAAGGTTATATTGATATCATTATGAGTCGTTTACAGCAACAGATGGCGTTGACCTAATTACTAAGAAAAACTATTTGAAGCGAAACGCGAAGGGTTTGAAAATGGTTTTGAGGTAGTGTCGAATGTACCCCGAGAAATAGCCGAAGTAGAGTATGGAAAGCATTACACAAGAGCACATCTGAAAAGAGAAAGAATTAAACCATAAAAGTTAAATTTTATAGGAGAGATTTCGGTGGAAGATTGGGAGTACAATGAATTATTTGAGGTAATTAATGAGGACTATAATGACTTTTTAATTCTAAATAGAGGATATGAATATGCGATAGCAAGAACGTTTAATGAGTATGTAAATCTTGGGGAAGTAGAAGACTTTATTGTTGATACTGCTATAGGTGAAATATTACTGTCACATGATAAGGTTTATATTGGTTATATTGAAGGTATAACAAAGAGATTAAGTATGTTTGACCCAAAAGAAGTAGAAGGTGAATTAACGTTAGAAGAGATAAATGATTTATCGAAACGAATAAATAAAGTAATAGAGTAATAGAGGGACTAAAAAATGCAGAGATTGATTATAATCCCTCAGCAGAATAGTGATATTTATAAGAGATTTACTATAATTGAAAGTGTGAATGAAAAATTGATAGCTCATAATGATAGTATCATCATGGAGTGTTATGATAATAAAATGGAGGCGACTGGGTTTATTTCAATTATCGGCTGAGCTAGAAGATCATTCAAAGGCGGATAAGAAGATTGAAGAAAATGGCTACAGTTTTGAAAGAAACACCTCCTAAACAAGTAACCGGTGATGTTAATATAATTTATTCTGGAAATGATATGCGTCCAAAGAAGTTTATAGTTAATTATTCTATTGACGATGAGCTGGGCTTTGAAGTTATTGAAAATTAATCTAAGGAGTGAAAAAGTAGTATGAAAGAATTTGAAGATAGATTTAGTGAATTGCAAGCCGATATGATTTCCATATGTATGGAATATGTTGAAGATAGAGCTGATAAAGTATACGTCTATGCTTCATGTGAAGAAGGTATGATATCGGGTAAGTTCTTTTATTTAATTAACAATCAATATGTAAAGTGTCATAAGGTGAATGATGCATTGGAGAATGGAGAAGAAAGATATGATGTGTCTACAAAACGACAGTCTATGGTATTGCGCATAATATGTGAAGACATCAAAAAAGTAAAAGTATTGTGCAAAGAATATGAAAGAGACATGCCAACGGAGATGAAATTAATATATGATGTTAAGAGTGGCAACTTTAAAGCTGAATACAAGTATGATTTAGTATATACAAATGATGATATTAAAACGGCGGATCATATTGCTGATGAGTGGTTTGAAGAGGTAAAAAATAATAACCTTTAAACTGTTTACAGTTAAAGGTATGCTCGGATTTGAATTCAGAACTCATGAGGGTTGTGCTATCATGGAGTTATATAACCGTGTTCTGCTAAGGAAATTAACATGCTCGTTGGTTTAAAGATAGGACCAGTAATGAATTAATTTATATACTAGCTATAAAACATCTGGTTGCTTTTTAGAGCATCAGGTGTTTTTTTTCGGGAAATTTATACTTTGGCCAACATGAATAATGCGTACATGAAATTCATACCCCGTGAAGGTAGTATCATCATGGTATAGTTAACAAACAAAAGAGACTGTACAAGCTCGTGGCAATAAACAATAGGTAATGTAAAAAGGTTCCTCAGCCAAAGGCATCACGCCGCAAATCATACCTTTGATGCTTATAAAATATCAAAATCCTTATCTATTCTACAAAAAAGGAAAAATACATGCATGAAACTATTTGTAAGACTTTTGGAGAGATTTCAGAAGACCCTCATGTTATTAAATTAGATAATTCTAAATTAACCAAAGATGAAATTAATAAGGCGATAGAAACTGCTGATTTATCATTTCTCGACAGAAGACTCCCACCTCAAGGAATGGGAACATAGCCCAATGAGGAGGTGGGGGGAGTTCAATAGAAATGGGGATTCGCTAATGAGTAATTTAAGAGAAGGAAAATTGATAGTAGAAGGTATTGAAGTTAGTAAAGATACCAAATTGACTGTTTTTGAAAAATTTCTAACCATAAATACTAGTCTTGAGGCGAGGAAAAGACAAAATGGTAAAGCGACAGTGGGATCTTTAAAACCTATACAATTGGGGAGTAAAAAGTTTGCTGTTAGAATTTCATTTGAAAATAATAATATACAAGGAATACGATTAAAGGTTAGTGATCCATCCATTAACGAATGGGACTACGAAGAAAAACTATCTCAACATGGAGAATGGCTAACAGAACAAATAGGCTATCCTGAGGGAATCTTATCGGAAAATGTGTTTGAGTGGGGGAAAATCAAGCAGTGGTATGATCAAAGATCCAGTGACGCAGGAATTAGTATACTATATCTTCAAAATAGAGAACTTATCTAAAAGAATTAAAGAAGTATTAGAGGGGCTCAATCATGTTGAAGTAGATTATGAGCCTAATACAGACAATAGAGATTAAAAATGAAGAACCTTTGGGAATAGTGAATTTATTCTCATAAGGTTCTTCTTTATTATTTAGCGGTCAATTAGATTATTTTTAATAACCGCAGAAGGTTCAGCCACTTGTTTACTTTGATGGGCAGATGAGTAAACCTATCATCAATGATAATTGGATTAGTCGGTATGTCCGTTATTTTTAATTTCTTGCTGATTAAACTGACTAAATCATTCAATTCGATTTCGTGGATTGTATCTAGAATATTCTTGCCAAGCATATTGGTGCCAATTTTCTTTTGAACCTTGTTTAGTGTTTCGATATTCAATAGGTAAACATTTCCAAAATCAATTTCACTTAGTTTGTTTTTGAACGTGTTTTCATCATATATAAATCTGTTGAAATAATTTTGGGGGCTCATAAAGATTCTGTATTGGTAATAATCATCATCTGTACAGAAGAGAGTTGAGTGGCAATGATTGCATTCAATTTCTCCTACTTGTCCATATCGTGAGCCATTGTAATGGAAAAGCCCGCTCACCTGCTGGTTACAGTTTAGACAAAAAGCAGGAGTAATGTGTGCATCAACTATACACGCACTTTTGGATTGTAAATCCATATGCACAACAATATTAATATTCATTTCTTCATTAATATCTTCTATATATCTGATTCCCATAAAATCCCCTCTTAGTTTAAAAGATTTTCTCTATTCTTTACATTGCTGTTTAGATGTGTTGTCATCTCATGGTTTATTTTCCTCTCTTAGCCTAGCATACTTTTCGAAAGCTTGTCATGAATGCTAAGCGATTTGCATACATATTAGGGAAATGGTGGATACAGGAGGAACGTTAGATGGAATCAGTACTTGCTCTTTTGCCAAAAAAAATTCAAGATCCGCTTCTTAGAGTACCACCGGATATTTTGTCGCGCAGTGAAGAGGTACGCATTCGTGTTGGAAAACCAATTGAAGTAACTGTGGCGGGGCAGCCATACTTTATTCCTTATGAAGTAAGTGCACGAGATGCGGAACAATTATTAAGTCATTTGAGTCAGTTTTCGTTATATACATTAGAAGAAGAATTGAAGCGCGGCTATATAACAATTGCTGGTGGACATCGTGTTGGTCTTGCGGGCAAGGTTATTTTAGAAAACGGTACAGTAAAAGCAATTCGTGATATTTCTTCATTTAATATTCGTATTGCTCGACAAAAGATCGGTGTTGCCGAATCGCTTATTCCTTCTATATATAACGATCAATGGCATCATACATTGATTATCGGTGCACCGCAAACTGGAAAAACGACCGTTCTTCGTGATATTGCAAGAATTATGTCTACAGGACATGAGCCGCTCAATATCCCTGCTAAAAAGGTAGGAATTGTTGATGAGCGTTCTGAAATTGCCGGCTGCGTTCATGGTGTACCGCAGTTAGAGTTTGGGATTCGCGTCGATGTGTTAGACGGATGTCCGAAAGCAGAAGGAATGATGATGATGATCCGGTCGATGTCACCGGATATATTAGTTGTGGACGAGATTGGTAGACAGGAAGATGCGTCGGCTGTTTTAGATGCAGTAAATGCGGGAATTAAACTCATTATTACAACGCATGGTCATACATTTCAAGAAGTTCAAAAACGTCCCTTTATTGCGAATCTGTTAGCTCAAAATATTTTTGAACGCTTTATTGAAATTAGACGAGATGATAAAGGAAATCGGAGCTATCATATTTTGAATGAAAAAGGACAACAGTTGTACGTGAAGGCAGGTGCTGGACTTCATGTTTAAATTGTTAGGCGCAGCGATTATTATCATGGCTACCACTTGGGCTGGTTTTGAGGCTGCCCGAAAATTAAGTACAAGACCTCGGCAATTACGGCAACTAAAAGTCGCTTTGCAATCACTCGAAGCGGAAATTATGTACGGGCATACCCCATTGAAAGAAGCAGCGCAAAAATTACAAAAACAGCTGCCGAAGCCGCTGAATCATTTATTTGCTGCGTTTGCTACACGGCTTGATCAAGGGGAAACAACGGTTAAAGAAGCATGGGATGAAAGTTTAACAGAAGTGTGGAGCGCTCTTTCTTTAAAGCAAGGAGAGTATGAAATTCTTACGCAATTTGGAGAAATGTTAGGCAAAAGCGATAAGTACCACCAGCAAAAGCAAATTATGCTGACAATGGCTCATTTAGACCGTGAAGAGAGCGAAGCCATTGACCTGCAAGGAAAGTACGAAAAAATGATGAAAAGTCTTGGTTTTTTATCAGGGTTATTATTAATCATTTTGCTGATGTAGCAGAAGTGGGAGGAATGGAAGATGGGCATTGAAGTAGACATCATTTTTAAAATCGCAGGAGTGGGCTTAGTTGTCGCCTTTTTGCATACGATTCTTGATCAAGTTGGAAAAAAAGAATATGCCCAGTGGGTTACTTTATTCGGCTTTATTTATATTTTGTTTATGGTTGCTTCTATTGTAGAAGATTTATTTCAAAAAATTAAATCGGTCTTTTTGTTCCAGTAAAGGAGGGGATGCGTCATTGAGATCATAAAGATTGTTGGGATTGCTCTCGTGGCTGCTTTTCTTGCTTTAGTTGTAAAAGAACAAAAGCCGAATTTTGCTTTTTTATTAGTTGTTTTTGTAGGCTGTTCTATTTTCTTGTTTTTAGCAGACAAAATTTATGAAATTATTATGATGCTTGAAAAGCTGGCCATTAATGCAAATGTAAATACGGTTTACTTAGAAACGATTCTTAAAATTATCGGCATTGCCTATATTGCTGAATTTGCCTCTCAGATTACGAAAGATGCCGGCCTTGGCTCATTGGCTTCTAAAATTGAGTTAAGTGGGAAAATTTTAATTTTAGCGATGGCCATTCCGATTTTAACGGTCATTATCGAAACCATCTTACAGATGCTCCCAAGTTAATGAACAATTTCTACTAGTCGATGAGGTGAAGTTATGAAGCAGCGGCATCTTTTTTTTATCGTCGTATACACGCTGTTCCTTTTTTTTCAAACGACCGTTGGACAGGCTGCTGAAGAAGATGAATTGAAACAAGAGCCAATTATGCAGTCGGATTTAGTACAAGATCAACTTGAGAGAATTGACTTTGAAGAGTTAAAAACCTTTTGGGATAGCGTAATTACAGAGTATGGTGGTTTTTTGCCAGAAAGTCAAAAAGGCAGCTTTATGGATTTTGTAAGTGGAGAGAAGCAATTTTCCTTTAGCGAGTGGTTTAAAGGCATCGCTAAGTTTGTCTTTCATGAGCTGCTTGTAAATGGAAAGCTGCTTGGTTCGCTTCTTTTGCTGACAATCTTTAGTATGTTTTTGCAATCTTTACAAAATGCTTTTGAACAAAGCTCCATTAGTAAAGTCGCGTATGCCATTGTGTATATGGTGCTCATTATATTAGCGTTAAATAGCTTTCATGTAGCAATGGAATATACGAAAGAGACCATTGACATGATGACTTCCTTTTTAATGGCGCTTATTCCTTTGTTACTTGCGTTAATTGCTACTTCGGGAGGGTTGATTTCAGCCGCTTTTTTTCACCCGCTTTTGATGTTTTTGATGAATACAAGCGGCATTTTAGTTCAATATGTCGTGCTGCCGCTCTTATTTTTTTCGGCGATTTTAAGCATTGTTAGTACACTTACCGATCATTATAAAGCGACGCAGCTTGCCCAGTTATTGCGAAACTTTGCCATCGGTATTCTCGGTGCATTTATGACGGTTTTTCTGGGGGTCATTTCCGTACAAGGAACTTCTTCGGCTGTAGCTGATGGCGTGACGATTCGGACAGCTAAGTTTATAACAGGAAATTTTATTCCGGTAGTTGGCCGAATGTTCACCGATGCTACAGATACGGTCATTAATGCATCGGTCTTATTAAAAAATACAGTGGGAATGGCTGGAGTTGTTATTTTATTAGCGATTATCACATTTCCTGCACTTAAAATTTTAATGATTTCATTTATTTATAAGTTAGCAGCGAGTTTACTGCAGCCGCTCGGTGGAGGCCCGGTTATTGCTTGTCTCGGTATTATTAGCAAAAGTATCATCTTTATTTTTGCGGCGCTTGCGATTGTTTCACTTATGTTTTTTTTAAGTATTACCGTTATTATTGCTGCGGGGAATATTACGCTCATGGTTCGTTAGAGAGGAGGAGATATCGTGGATTTTTTAGCTAGTTGGATTTCGAATATTATTATCTTTATTCTATTAGCGACCGTAATCGATATGCTTCTTCCGAACTCAGCTCTGCAAAAGTATTCAAAAATGGTGATTGGGCTGCTGCTTATAGCGGTTATTATTACCCCAATTTTACGTTTACTTCATACAAATTTTGACGATGTTCTAGCCTCTGCGACGATTCAATTTGAACAGGGAGAGGCTCAGTCACTTGGAAATTTAACAGAATCGAAGAAAAAAGAAATACAAGCTGCCCAAAGTGCATATATTTTAGAACAAATGGCTGTCCAATTACAAGCAGAGGCAGAAGAGGAGCTGATGGAGAAGTATCAAATGGAGATTCAGGATATTCAGGTAACTGTTAAGGATGAAGAGAAACCGGAACCAGAGAATTTACAGCATATTACGATTAGCCTATCAGAAGTAAAAGAGGATGAAACCATTGAAGCCATTGCGAAGGTAGAGATTGATACAAAGCGTGCTGTTGTGACAGATGATGCACGCTATGCAGATGTGAAACAATTCCTAGCAAATACTTGGTCCATTGATGAAGAAATGATTCAAATTGCCGGGGAAAGGAGGGACTAAACCATTGAAAAATGAAAAAGGTCCATTATCCTGGCTCACTCAATTTTTGAACAAACATAAAAATCAAAAGGATAAAAAGCCATCACTCTATGTATATGTCTTTATCATCGTTCTACTTGGAATGGGGATTATGATGGTCGGTAATTTATTTACGGCTAATCAACCGGAACAAAATGAGAACCTTCAATCCGTATTTAACAATAAGGAAGCAACAAAAGACACCGAAGAAGTATTTGGTCAGAAAAACGAATCAGAATTTAAAACAACACGAGAGTATGAGGTATATTTACAAAATGAGATGAAAGAAGCGCTGGAGATGATTGCGGGTGTCAGTGATGTGAAAGTTGTCATCTATGTGGATGCAACAGAGAAAAAAGAATTTGAAAGAAATAAAGTAACCCAAAAACAGGTGACAGAAGAAGCTGATCAAGAAGGCGGGAAGCGAACGGTAGAAGATACTTCGATTGATGAACAGCTCGTTATTATAAAAAATGGTGATAAAGAGGGTCCAATTGTTGCACAAACGAAAAAGCCTAGTGTTAGCGGTGTATTAGTTGTTGCCAAAGGTGCTGAAAATATCCAAATTAAAAAATGGATTGTAGAGGCGGTAACTCGTGCTTTAGATGTACCAAGCCACCGCGTATCTGTAATGCCTAAAAAATAGGAGGGTGTACAATTATGTTATTGAAAAAACAAACAGTATGGTTATTAACGATGTTAAGTCTTGTCGTCGTATTATCTGTCTATTATTTAACATCTCCTGAAAGTGTAGAAAATGCAGCGACAACCGAACAGCAAAAGAATGAGCAAAATGAAAATGCTATGGTTGGAGACGAAATGGAATCAGAATCAGAATCAGTAGCGAAGCCTGATGCAAATGACACAAAGAAAGAAGAACAATCAGATACAAAGTCAGACACAAAATCAGATGAGAAAGCGGAAAAAGATTCTGAAGCATCCGTAGCGATTACTTCTGGAGACGATACATTTGACGCTTTACGTATGCAAATTGATGATGAACGATCTAAATTAAGCCAAGAATTAACAGAAAAAATGGGGAATACAGAGCTAAGTACCGAGGAAAGAAACGCTGCTTATGAAGCAGTCGAACAATTAAGTGAGATTAAGGTAAAGGAAAATATTTTAGAAGGAATGATTGTTTCACTAGATTTTGATGCGGCTCTTGTACGTGTAGATGGGGACGATGTGAAGGTGACGGTAAAAGCTGAAGAGCAATCGGCAGCTGATGCAAATAAAATTATGCGCCTTGTTCGAGGAGAAATAGAAGAGGCTAACGATATTTCTGTAGAATTCCAGGTAGGGAAATAAGGAAAGAAATAGGATGATCTGATACACAACAGTTTTATAGATTAAAAGAGTAAAGCTTTAGTCCCTTTCGTAATAAAAGAAAGGGACTTTTTTGAAATTTATTAGGAAATATAAAGGATGAGAGAGAGGGAGGATAAAAAGTTATTTGAATTTTAATGAAAATGATGTAAGCGGTTACTTTTTATTGAAGTTTTTAGTTGAATATTCTCACAAATGTTATATTAGAGGTGTTTTTTGAGGTTGTTGATTCAATAATTTGTAAGTTGAGTTTAATTATTACATGGTTGATTTTGGTTTCATGTTGCTGGTTTTTAAGTTAATTATGTATTTTTGATAAACTAATTATTGAATTTTCAGTAGATTGTATCGTATGATGTTAAGGGCTAGATAATAATTTTTTTTACTGATTTGAAAATAATATTCCACAGTAATGAAATCTCTGTTATACTACAGGTAAGGTATTAATTCTTGTAATTTTAAAGAACTAATAGTAATCCGCTCTAGCCATTAAAATATGTGAATTCTTCAGAATTTTTTTGAAGTAAGCGTCTATATTATTAGCGGACGTTTCATGAAAAAAATTATTATGAGGATAGCATTTAGTTTGACAGAGTAAATTTCTTTTAAGGATGTTTTTTCTCTTCGGTGCGGACAGGCTGTAGTTGAGAGTTACTGAAAAGATGCCTCAACCAAAACATTAAAACAAGACAAGGAGTGCCAAGATGAAAGTACAAGAAATTCGTGAAATTATTAAATTAGTTGATCAATCAAACATTAGTGAATTTTCTTTTGAACAAGAGGGTTCAAAAATTAAATTAAAGAAAACAGAAGTAGGTACAGTTGTTTACCCAACAGCAGCTCCAGAAGTGAAAGTTGTAGAAGCTCCAAAAGCTGCTCCAGCACCAGCTGCTGCACCAGTAGAAGCTCCAAAAGCTGCTCCAGCACCAGCTGCTGCACCAGTAGCTGCTGTAGCTCAAGATACAGAAGGATTACATAAAATCACTTCTCCAATGGTTGGAACTTTCTATCAATCTCCATCACCAGACGCTGATGCATATGTAAAAGCTGGCGATAAAGTAACTGGCGATTCAATCGTTTGTATCGTTGAAGCAATGAAACTTTTCAATGAAATCGAAGCAGAAGTAAACGGTGAAATCGTTGAAGTGTTAGTTAAAGACGGCGAGCTTGTAGAATACGGTCAAGCATTATTTTTAGTAAAGCCTGAGTGAGGAGCTGTTCCAAAATGATTAAAAAGGTATTAATTGCAAACCGTGGGGAAATTGCAGTACGTATTATTCGTGCTTGTAAAGAACTAGGGATTGAATCAGTAGCAGTTTATTCTGAAGCTGATAAAGAAGCCCTCCATGTTCAACTTGCTGACGAAGCATATTGTATTGGACCTAAACTATCAAAAGATAGCTATTTAAATACAACGAATATTCTTAGTGTAGCGAAGAAAACAGGGGCTGACGCTATTCACCCTGGTTATGGCTTCCTTGCTGAGAATGCTGACTTTGCGGAGCTTTGCCGTGACGTAAACATTACGTTTATCGGACCAAGCCCAGAAGCAATCAGCCAAATGGGTACAAAAGACGTAGCACGTCGTACGATGGAAGCTGCGAATGTTCCGATTGTACCTGGTACAGAAGGC
Source organism: Peribacillus asahii (assembly GCF_004006295.1). NCBI lineage: Bacteria > Bacillati > Bacillota > Bacilli > Caryophanales > Bacillaceae > Peribacillus > Peribacillus asahii. The sequence continues at coordinate 3,436,599 of NZ_CP026095.1, read as the reverse complement.
GTTATCGCAAGCGTTGAAGAAGGTGTAGAGTTTGCTGGTAAAATTGGTTACCCAGTAATCATTAAAGCTACAGCCGGCGGTGGCGGTAAAGGGATCCGTGTTGCAAGAACAGAAGAAGAACTAATTAAAGGCATCAACATCACGCAACAAGAAGCAGCAACAGCTTTCGGTAACCCAGGTGTTTATATCGAGAAATTCATCGAGGATTTCCGCCATGTTGAAATCCAAGTTATGGCTGATAACCATGGCAATGCGATTCACCTTGGAGAGCGTGATTGTACAGTTCAACGTCGTTTACAAAAACTTGTTGAAGAAACTCCATCACCAGCTCTTGACGGTGAATTACGTGAAGAAATGGGGCAAGCTGCTGTAAAAGCTGCGCTTGCAGTTAACTACTCTGGTGCAGGTACAGTTGAATTTATCTTTGATTACAAAGCTCGTAAGTTCTACTTCATGGAAATGAATACTCGTATCCAAGTAGAACATCCAGTTACAGAAATGGTAACAGGTTTCGATTTAATTAAAGAACAAATCAGAGTGGCATCTGGTGAAAAGTTATCGATTTCACAAAAAGATGTAACATTCAATGGTTGGTCTATTGAGTGCCGTATCAACGCTGAAAACCCAGCGAAAAACTTCATGCCTTCAGCTGGAAAGATCCAAAACTATCTTGCACCAGGCGGTTTCGGAGTGCGTGTTGATTCAGCGGCATACCCAGGCTACTCAATCCCGCCATACTATGATTCAATGATTGCGAAATTGATTGTTCACGCTCCAACTCGTGAAGAAGCAATTGACAAAATGAAGCGTGCTTTAAGTGAATTTGTTGTTGAAGGAATTCATACAACAATTCCGTTCCACCTTAAATTACTTTCTCATAATCAGTTTGTTTCAGGAGAATTTAATACGAAATTCCTTGATATTTATGATGTAATGAACTCATAATGTAAAGGAAGATAGGAGGTGCTTGGAATGAGTGAAGTAGAAAATCAATTGCTTGAAGTGACTGACTATAATAGTGGACTTGGCAAAGTTGAAATTGCTCCAGAAGTAATCGAAGTCATTGCGGGGATTGCTGCATCCGAAGTTGAAGGGATTGCCCATATGCGCGGTAATTTTGCGACAGGTGTCGTAGAAAAGCTGGGCAAGAAAAATCACGGCAAAGGTGTTAAAGTCGATTTAACTGGAGAAGCAATTAAAGTAGATCTCTATTGTGTCATGAAGTTTGGAGTCTCTATTCCGAAAGTTGCGCAAGAAGTACAAGATAACATTCGTCAAGCTTTGTTAAACATGACCGCTATTGATGCTGGTGAAGTAAACGTACATGTTGTCGGAATACAATTCGAAAACGCAAAGCAGGAAGCAGATTACGAGCAAGATATTTAATCATTCTAAACGAATCCTCGAAAAACCCGGCTATTCGCCGGGTTTTTTGTCGTAAGGCTGTTTCGTTTTCTTTGAAACATTTGCGAGATGTGTAAGTGCTTGAAGTTATCCTTTAATTCATGTTTATTTTCTGTTAGAGTAGATAAGATGGATGTAAGAAAGTTATGAAAAATGGGCACAGTAAGTTTAATAAAAAGGCCGTGTTACACAATGTTGCTAATTAAAGTATCGTAAATAACAAAGCCGATGAAAAAGAACGATGGATATTATGGGGAAAATAAAGAAAATCTTAATATTTTTGTTTTTTTATAAATTAATGTTCGTCTGTGCAAGCATTTTCAGATATAATAGTAGATGTTAAAGGAGTAATATGATGAAAAGAAGAACAGCACGTGAAAAAGCCCTTCAAGCATTATATCAAATCGATATCGTTGGAGCAGAAGTACAAGATGCGACGGAAAGCGTATTGAATGGTGCAGAACCTGATCACTATTTAGAAACAATAGTCACAGGTGTTACAGGGAAACGTGAAGAATTGGATGAAATCATCCGTGGGAATTTAGAGAATTGGAAATTAGAAAGACTGGCGAATATTGACCGGAATTTACTTCGTATGGCCGTTTATGAAATGGTCTACAGTGAAGATGTTCCTGTTAGTGTTGCAATTAATGAAGCGATTGAGATTGCTAAGAAATTCGGTGACGATCAATCAAGCAGCTTTGTAAATGCCGTTTTATCAAAAGTAAAAGCTCATTTAGGCTTTTAAAAGCTTGGCTAATCGGATGCCACCGCAATTTCTTTTACAGCATAATTATTCTTGGGAGGATACAATCATGACAGCTGAAATTATTAATGGGAAAGAAATTGCACAGGCAGTGAGACAAGAAATTCGTGAAGAGGTAGAACAATTAAAGCAAAAAGGTCTTGTGCCTGGTTTAGCTGTAATTTTAGTTGGAGATAATCAAGCTTCACAGACTTATGTACGTAATAAAGAAAAGGCATGTGCTGATTTAGGTATGCATTCTGTGTTGATTAAAAAACCTGCTACACTTTCACAAGAAGAACTAATTGAAAACATTAATGAATTGAATCAAGATGACTCGATTCATGGGATTTTAGTTCAACTTCCATTACCATCTCATATTAATGAGGAAGCTATTATTGAAGCCATTTCACCGGAGAAAGATGTAGACGGCTTCCACCCAATTAATATTGGAAGAATGATGACAGGACAAAGTGCTTTTTTACCTTGTACCCCATATGGAGTTATGGTAATGCTCAAACATATTAATTATGATTTGGAAGGCAAGCATGTTGTAGTTGTTGGCCGAAGCAATATTGTTGGGAAACCGATGGGACAATTGCTATTAAATGCAAATGCGACAGTAACTTACTGTCATTCTAAAACAAAAGATTTGACTTATTTCACAAAACAGGCTGATGTCATTGTTGCGGCGGTTGGTAGAAGAAATACAATTACGAGCGAGCATATTAAAGAGGGTGCAGTCGTAATTGACGTAGGAATCAACCGAAATGAAGAAGGGAAACTATGCGGAGACGTTGACTATGAAGATGTGTTAAGCAAAGCTTCCTATGTAACACCAGTGCCAGGAGGCGTTGGACCGATGACGATTACAATGCTAATGAAAAACACTATAGAATCAGCTCAAAAAGCATATAGTGTACGTCAATCTGCTTTAAAATGTTAAAAAATCGTTAAAATATTTCGATGAAGCGGTTTCTTGTTTTATAATAACAAGAGGCCGCTTTTTTAATAATGTAAGCAAGTATAAAATGTTTGACACGTTTTAATGTTTAGCTCTAGGCGCCATTGGCTCTATCGTTTAGATAATCGCTTCGGAAGGCAAAGAACGTCTTCTATCAGTGCTTATCTTATGCTTGTCGGCGATAACGGGCGCCTTGCGCTTTTCTTATAAGGAGACGAAATTCAAAATATGAGTGAACAACAATATTTGAGCGTTTCGGCACTAACTAAATATATTAAACGAAAATTCGATGTGGACCCGCATTTACAGCATGTTTATATAAGAGGGGAAATCTCGAATTTTAAGCAGCATACAAGCGGGCATATGTATTTTACGTTAAAAGACGAAAAATCACGTCTTTTAGCCGTCATGTTTTCGGCCCATACTAGAGGGATGAAGTTTGTTCCGGAAAATGGGATGAAGGTACTTGTACGCGGTGACGTAACGGTTTATGAGGCGAGTGGACAGTATCAAGTCTATGTAAAACATATGGCCCCTGATGGAATTGGTGACCTATATTTAGCTTATGAGCAATTGAAGAAAAAGCTTGAGGAAAAAGGAATGTTTAGTGAGCAGCATAAGAAGGTGATCCCTCCTTATCCTCATACTGTTGGGGTTATTACATCACCTACAGGAGCTGCTTTAAGAGATATTTTAACAACGATTAAGCGTCGTTACCCGATTGCCAAAGTGATTATTTATCCTGCACTTGTACAAGGAGTAAATGCTGCGAAATCTATTGCTTTAGCGATATCGAAGGCAAATGAGCGAAGAGAAGCGGATGTGCTGATTGTAGGTCGTGGTGGAGGGTCCATTGAAGAGCTTTGGGCTTTTAATGAAGAAATCGTAGCCGAATCTATCTATGATTCTGATCTGCCTATCATTTCAGCAGTCGGTCATGAAACAGACTTTACAATTGCTGATTTTGTCGCGGACCTGCGAGCGCCAACACCGACAGGAGCAGCTGAGATGGCTGTCCCTCATATGAATGAAGTGCTGGAGCGACTAATGAACCGAAAAAATCGTCTAACACGCTCCATACAGGAACGGATTCATTTCGAATCGAATCGTTTAGCCAGGTTAGAGAAATCGTATGCGTTTCGCTACCCGCAAAAAATGTATGAACAAAAACTAGAGCAACTAGACCGGGCTATGGAGCGTTTACAGAAAAATAGTGAGCGCTATTTTATGAATAAGAAAGAAGCATTAGAACAAATAGATGCCACCTTAAGACGTCAGCATCCTGCAGAAGCTCTTCAACGCTCAAAGCAATCATTAGAGCAGCGTCATAAAAATTTGAATCGCGCCATGATGGCTATTTTAAAACAAAAAACTCAATCATTTGTTCATATAACCTCGACTTTATCGGCCGTCAATCCTCTGCAAATTATGGAAAGAGGATACGGGCTAATCTTTGGGGAAGATGAGAAGCTCATTAAAAGCACGAAGCAAGTGTCTAAAGGAGATAAGATTTCTGTCTCGATTAAGGATGGTACACTTACATGTAAAATTGAAGAAATTCAAGGGGAGGTAGAGTCGTGAAGAATCAACAAGAGCTTTCATTTGAAGAAGCAATGGAAAGTTTAGAACAAATCGTAGAAAAGTTAGAGGAGGGAGATGTCCCTTTAGAAGAAGCTATCTCGATTTATAAACAAGGAATGAACTTATCTCGTCTTTGTCATATGAAACTGAAATCGGTAGAAGATCAATTAACGGAAATCTTAAATGAAGATGGACAATTAGAGAGTTTTACAACTGTAGAGGAGGAAACACCGTGATGCTAGACTATGCTACGTTTTCCAGAGAATATAAGGCGGTTATTGAGAAGGAAGTTGTTGAGTATGTGAGAAAGTTGCAGGCACCTTCTATTGTGAAAGAAGCAATGATTTATTCATTAGAGGCAGGGGGAAAACGAATTCGTCCAATGCTTACTTTTGCTGTATTAGCTTCCTTTGGTCGAGATATAGAACGTGCTATTCCGGTCGCTGCTGCCATTGAGATGATTCATACTTATTCATTAATTCACGATGATTTACCTAGTATGGACGATGATGATCTTCGTCGTGGTAAACCAACGAATCATAAAGTTTTCGGTGAGGCCGTTGCTATACTTGCCGGTGATGCATTACTTACATATAGCTTTCAATTAATTGCAGAGATGACTCATTCTGAAGTAACTCCAGAGATGAAATTAGAATTAATTTCAGAAGTTAGTAAATCTGCAGGAGCTGAAGGAATGGTCGGTGGTCAAATTGCAGATATGGAAGGGGAAAATAAGCAATTGACCCTTGAACAGCTAGAATACATTCACGAACATAAGACAGGTAAACTATTAGCAGCTAGTATTTTATCCGGTGCTATTTTAGCAGGAGCGAGCGTCGAGCAGCGTCAGCATTTACGGCAGTTTGCTTTTCACTTAGGACTGGCCTTTCAAATCCGCGATGATATTCTCGATATTGAGGGAACGGAAGAAGTACTTGGCAAACCGGTCGGCAGCGATACGACTAATCATAAAAGTACTTATCCAGCACTGCTTACGTTACAAGGTGCAAAGGAGAAGTTAGCAGAGCAGGTTCAATTAGCTCAAGACGCATTAGCAGAGACTAAGTTGCCTACAATGATTCTACTTAGTGAACTGACTGATTTAATCGCAAACCGCAACCATTAATTTGTGTAACGAATTTGTGATGAATTAAGGTTTATGCTATAATTGTAATGCGAAAATATGTGGAACTAATTAAATTTGTGATGATTGTATACAGTCGCCGAAATCATTTTGGATGCAGGCGGCTATTTTTACTATTGGCTGTGTTTCATCATATCGTTAATCAACCTTATCGTATACTAAAGCCTCACTTAGAAACCGTATTCTCTCTATAGAACAAGCTTTGGTATAATGAAGATAGAACTCGATTTTGCCAGGCTGAAAAGTACGATAAGTCGATAAAGGTTTGCTTATTGAAAAATACACATTATAATGACTTATAAATAAAAATAAAAACAACTTAAAAAGATTTTTCGGACTAGCGTTATGAATGTTTATGTTATGCTTGCTTTGTAATAGCTGTTTGCCGAAAATGACAGAAAGTGAGTGGTCCTGTTTGGATCTTCTATCTATAAAAGACCCTTCATTTTTGAAGAGCTTGAGCAATGAGGAATTAGTTGAATTAAGTGCAGATATTCGTCGATTTCTCGTTGAAAAGACATCGGTAACAGGCGGTCATATCGGTCCTAATTTAGGTGTCGTCGAATTAACGATTGCTCTTCATAAGGAATTCGATAGTCCAAAAGATAAAATTATTTGGGATGTAGGGCACCAATCGTATATTCATAAAATTTTAACTGGACGAGCTAAAGATTTTGATACATTAAAGAAATATAAGGGGCTTTGTGGGTTTCCGAAGATGATTGAAAGTGAGCATGATGTTTGGGAAACCGGGCATAGTTCTACTTCTCTTTCTGCTGCCATGGGAATGGCGGCTGCACGGGATATTAAACAAGAACAAAGCTATATTCTACCTGTAATCGGAGATGGTGCCTTAACCGGTGGAATGGCACTAGAAGCACTTAATCATATTGGGGATGAAAAGAAGGATATGATTGTTATTTTGAATGATAACGAAATGTCCATTGCACCAAATGTTGGTGCGCTTCATTCTGTGCTTGGTCGACTTCGTACAGATGGCAAATATAATCGTGCCAAAGACGAATTAGAGTGGTTGTTGAAAAAGATACCAGCAGTTGGCGGTAAATTGGCAGCAACAGCAGAGCGTCTAAAAGATAGCTTGAAATATGCACTCGTTTCAGGAATGTTTTTTGAAGAATTAGGATTTACGTATCTTGGGCCGGTCGATGGTCATAATTACGAAGATTTGTTTGAAAACTTCCGTTATGCGAAAAAAATAAAAGGTCCCGTTTTATTACATGTTATTACGAAAAAAGGAAAAGGATACACACCTGCTGAAACGGATACGACTGGAAATTGGCATGGGACGGGTCCTTATAAGATTGAAACGGGTGATTTTGTTAAGTCACATAGCAGCGGTCCAGCATGGAGTTCGCTTGTAAGTGAGACTGTTCGTAAGTTAGCGCGTCAGGATGAGCGAATTGTAGCAATTACACCAGCTATGCCTGTTGGTTCGAAGCTGGAGGGCTTTGCTAGTGAATTCCCTGAACGTTTCTATGATGTCGGCATTGCCGAACAGCATGCTGCAACGTTTGCGGCAGGACTTGCTACGCAAAAAATGAAACCGTTTTTAGCCATTTATTCGACGTTTTTACAAAGAGCTTATGACCAAGTTGTGCATGATATTTGTCGTCAAAATTTAAATGTCTTTATCGGGATTGATCGAGCGGGTCTTGTTGGATCAGATGGGGAAACACATCAAGGGGTCTTTGATATTGCATTCCTTCGTCACGTACCGAATATCGTTTTAATGATGCCAAAGGACGAAAATGAAGGCCAGCATATGGTGAATACAGCGATTCAATATGATGATGGGCCGATTGCGATGCGTTTCCCACGAGGAAACGGCTCTGGAGTACCAATGGACAAAGAGTTAAAGCAAATTCCAATTGGGAGTTGGGAAGTGCTTAAAGAAGGCTCGGATGCTGTCATTTTAACCTTTGGTACAACAATTCCGCTAGCGATAAAGGCAGCCACACAGCTAGAGAAGGAAGGCTATTCTGTTAAAGTTGTAAATGCTCGCTTTATTAAACCGATGGATGAGAATATGTTAAATGCATTACTAGGTAGTAAACTTCCTATTTTAACGATTGAAGAAGCGGTTCTTCAAGGCGGGTTTGGTAGTGCGGTGATGGAGCACGCTCAAGAACAAGGATTTTACGGTGCAATTATTGACCGTATGGGAATTCCAGATTACTTTATCGAACATGGCAGTGTCGATGAACTGTTGGAAGAAATCCATTTAACAGCCGAAGCGGCTGTTAAGAAAATCAAACGAATGACACCGAAAAAACAAAAAAGGGCATGAAGCGATGAAAGTAATGAAAGAAAGGCTAGATGTTCTCCTTGTACAACAGGGACTAGCTGAAACACGTGAAAAAGCAAAACGAATGATTATGGCCGGACTTGTATACGCCAATGAAGAGCGATATGAAAAGCCAGGTGAGAAGGTGCCTGTTGATTTAGAGTTTTCCATTAAAGGAAAAGTCATGCCTTATGTCTCAAGAGGCGGATTAAAGCTCGAGAAGGCGCTGAAGACCTTTGATGTAACTGTTGAGGGCAAAATTCTTTTAGATATCGGTTCTTCAACAGGTGGATTTACGGACTGTGCGTTGCAAAATGGGGCCGTGATGTCGTATGCGGTGGATGTTGGTTATAATCAATTAGCTTGGAAACTTCGTCAAGATGAGCGGGTAAAAGTGATGGAGAGGACTAATTTTCGTTATGTAACACCTGCTGATTTGGACGGAGAGATGCCAAAGTTTGCGAGCATTGATGTCTCATTTATTTCTCTTACATTAATCTTACCCGTTCTTAAAACGCTGCTTGTAGCTAACAGTGATGTGATTGCACTCGTCAAACCCCAGTTTGAAGCAGGGAAAGACCAAGTCGGGAAAAAAGGGATTGTTCGCGACCCTAAAGTTCACAAAGAAGTGTTGAATAAAATTATTACGTTTGCTGTCAAAGAAGGGTACGATGTCCAAAATGCTTCGTTCTCTCCGATTACTGGAGGAGATGGCAATATTGAATTTTTATTACACCTTAGTTGGCAGGGCTCGAAACAAACGGGAGAGAATTTTCTTCGTCAGTCAGTTGATGAGATTGTGAATGAAGCTCATGCTCAGTTTAAGAAAGAATAATTTGTCGCTCCTTTAGATTTTGGCTAGAGGAGCTTTTTTTATCACGGTTATGTTATAGAGCGTTGTTGATTTTGTCTTATTTCGTTTGAAATTGACATTTCATATGTATTTTATATAACTGCTGGATGTAAGAGGGCTGGCAGAAGGGCAGAAATACATGTACAATTGTATAAAAATACGCTACGATTAATAATAGTGAAGGCTGTACAAGCTCCTGTTTTTAGAAGAAGATTTGACTAATAATATGGAATATAGCCTAGAAAAATGAGAGGTGCTTTTACGTACATGAATAAAGGGCAAAGGCATATAAAAATTCGAGATATTATTACAAATAATGATATAGAGACGCAGGATGATTTAGTCGATCAGTTGAAAAGCGCGGGCTATAATATAACTCAAGCAACGGTTTCGCGAGATATTAAAGAGTTGCATCTTGTGAAAGTTCCTTTACCAGATGGACGTTATAAATATAGTTTACCTGCGGATCAGCGTTTTAATCCTCAGCAAAAACTTAAGCGAATGTTAGTAGATGCTTTTGTTAAAATCGATGCAGCGAATAACTTGCTTGTTATGAAGATGCTTCCGGGAAATGCACAGGCGATATGTGCACTCATTGATAATTTAAATTGGGAAGAGATTCTTGGAACAATCGGTGGCGATGATACATGCTTAATTATTTGTCGCTCGGATAAAGAAGCAGAGATGGTTGCTCAAAAATTTTTAGATATGCTCTAGACGGTTTGGAGTGAGGAATTTTGTTATCAGAATTATCGATTAAAAATTTTGCCATTATAGATAGTTTAGCGATTTCTTTAGAAAAAGGTTTAACGGTGCTAACTGGAGAAACGGGAGCGGGAAAGTCCATTATTATTGATGCTGTTCACTTATTAGTAGGGGGACGCGGGTCAGCAGAGTTTATTCGACATGGGGAAACGAAGGCTGAAATCGAAGGGCTATTTCAAATTGATGAGCCGCAGCACCCTGTTTTTGTTAAAGCATCGGAATTTGGGATTGATATAAGTGATGGCATGGTTGTTATAAGACGAGAAATGTCTACGAGTGGCAAAAGCGTATGTCGAGTAAACGGAAAGCTTGTGACCATCGCTACGTTACGTGAAATTGGTCGAACGCTTATCGATATTCATGGACAGCACGAACATCAAGAGCTGATGGATGAACGTCTTCATTTACCTTTACTTGATCAATTTGGCGGGGAAGAGGTTATGTTAGCGCTTTTGGAATATGAAAAGCTATATAAGCGCTATAACACTGCTCAGAAGCAGTTAAAAAGTCTCAGCCAGGACGAGCAGCAAATGGTGCATCGACTCGATTTAATTCAGTTTCAATTTGATGAAATTCAAAAGGCTGATTTGAAGCTGCACGAAGACGAGCAGCTTCTTGAGGAACGAAAAAAAATTAATAACTATGAAAAAATTCATGAAGCTCTGCAAACGAGCTACAATGCTTTGAATGGTGAACAGCATGGGTTAGATTGGCTGTCGATTGCGATGCATCATTTAGAAGAAGCAGCTAACCTTGATGAATCTTTAAAGAATAGTTCAGATATTGTTTCAAATAGTTACTTTTTATTAGAAGATGCCATTTCAACGATTCGTGATCAGCTGGATTCTCTTGATTTTGATACGGAACGGATTGATTTTATTGAAGGGCGCCTAAATGAAATTAACCAATTGAAACGTAAATACGGACGTACGATTGAGGAAATTGTCGAATATGGAGCAAAGATTGAAGAAGAAATTGAAACGTTGCTTAATCGGGAAACGCATATTGCTAAGCTGGAAAAGGAATTAAATTCGATTAAAGCAGATTTACTCATTGAGGCCAAACATTTATCGAGTCTTCGTCAAACCTATGCAGAGCAATTAACGAAAAAAATTAAGCAAGAACTGAAAGAGTTATATATGGAAAAAACTGTTTTTGAAGCTCATTTTCATCAAACGGCTCATACATTTGATGAAACAATCGACAGAGAAATTAATCGAACAGGACTTGATGTCATGGAGTTTTATATTTCAACGAATCCTGGTGAACCGCTAAAACCGTTATCGAAAATTGCCTCTGGCGGTGAAATGTCTCGTATTATGTTGGCTTTAAAAAGTATTTTTTCGCAGCATCAAGGGATTACATCGATTATTTTTGATGAAGTCGATACAGGAGTAAGCGGGCGAGTTGCTCAATCGATTGGAGAAAAAATTTACAAAGTAGCTACAGGTTCTCAAGTGCTTTGTATTTCTCATTTACCTCAAGTCGCTGCAATGGCTGATACGCATTTGTTTATTGCTAAAAAAGTGACAGAAGGAAGAACACATACATCTGTTACACCATTAGCTGAGGAAGAAAAAATAAAAGAAATCGGCCGGATGATAGCTGGTGTTGAAATTACTGATTTAACGAAGCAACATGCTAATGAATTAATTCAACAAGCTCATAAAATTAAAGTCACATCCTAAAAAAACTATGTCTTGAAAAGCTATCCATATTCGGATAGCTTTTATTTCGTTGTGAGGTTATAAATGATTGTAAGGAAGGCTAAATTAAAGATGTAGCCATAAGCGTGTAAATAGCGAGGAGAGTGTATAAATGAAGTTTGCAATGTTAAACAAAGTCATCGGTGGAATTCTCCTGATTTCGCTATTAACATTAGGGTTATACCAGCCATTGCGTGAAGTATTTTTAATTCCCAATCACCTTGTGTTATTTGAGGGAAGTCACTATAATATTTCTACATCCTTACCTGTTTCAGCTAAACATGTAAATGCAAGTACAGCTAGTGTTACGATTCATAAAGATGACTCGGCTATCATGTTAGATGCTGATAAGCCTGGTACAAACGAACTTCTTCTTGATGTGGCCGGATTGCCGGTTAAGAAAGTAGATGTTCAAGTGTTGGAAGATTTTAAAGTAGTCCCAGGGGGCCAATCTATTGGTGTAAAATTAAATACACTAGGTGTACTCGTTGTTGGTCATCATCTAGTTGCTACGTCAGAAGGAAAAAAATCACCTGGAGAAACGGCTAAAATTCAAGTTGGCGACATTATCACAAAAATTAATGGCCAAACGATTAAAAAAATGGGTGATGTTACTCCTTTTGTTCAAGAAGCAGGAAAAAAAGGTGAACCGTTGAATTTTGATATTCAACGAAATCAAGAAAAACTAAAAGCGTCCTTACTTCCTTTGAAAGATAAGAACGAGGGAACGTATAAACTAGGTCTGTACATCCGTGACTCCGCAGCAGGAATTGGAACGATGACCTTTTATCATCCATCTTCTAAAAAATATGGAGCACTCGGACATGTTATTTCTGATATGGATACGAAAATGCCGATTGTTGTCAAAGATGGACAAGTTGTTCAATCGACTGTTACATCTATTGAAAAAGGGAGCAACGGTGATCCCGGAGAAAAACTTGCTCGTTTTTCATCGAATCGAGAAGTAATAGGGAATATTAATCGTAATAGTCCATTCGGTATTTTTGGAAAATTAAATCAACAAATTGATAATGGAATTATGGATAAGGAGATGCCTATTACCCTTTCTCATGAAGTAAAGGAAGGTCCAGCGAAAATTTTAACGGTTGTCGAGGGATCAGAAGTAGAGGAATTTAATGTAGAAATAGTTAGTTCCATTCCACAAAAATTCCCGGCTATTAAGGGAATGGTATTAAAAGTAACTGACAAGGAGCTTTTAAAGAAAACAGGTGGGATTGTTCAAGGCATGAGTGGAAGTCCAATTATTCAAAATGGGAAATTAGTTGGTGCAGTAACCCATGTATTCGTTAATGATCCTACAAGCGGATACGGTGTTCATATCGAATGGATGTTAAATGAAGCAGGCATTAATATTTATGAAAAACCAGTCGTTAATAAGGCGAGTTAAAGGGGGGCGAATGTTCGCCTTCTTTTATTTTTGTATGTTTAATCAACGGCGTTACAGAACGCATGCGTATAAATTTTTCCGCCTGGACAAAAAAAATTACAGACTTTTTGCCTTTGTAGACTGCTTATTTTTAGGGTAGGCTGTTAAGTAAGAAGAAAAGGTTTAGTAAATAGACAAGATTTTATGATAAAATATATTGCAGTAAAGCTTTTTTTGACAACTTTTAAATGTGTTTAGTAAGAAAAGTTAAAATTAGTAGAAATCTGGAGAAAAATATTATTTTTCATTATTTTCCTAAAAATAAAAGGTATTTTGTTTCTATTGTCGAAAAGAAAAACAAGACCAATTTATAGTAGAGGAGGAAATCAAGCGTGAAAAAAATTAAAGTGTGCGTTGTGGACGATAATAGAGAGCTTGTGGCTTTATTAGAAGAATATATATCAGCTCAGGACGATATGGAAGTCATGGCTGTTGCACATAATGGGCAGGAATGTCTAAATATGCTAGAAAACGTTCATCCTGATATTTTGATTCTCGATATTATTATGCCTCATTTAGATGGGTTAGGTGTGCTTGAAAAATTGCGCGAACAAAGGGGAACGATGCCCCATGTCATCATGCTGACTGCATTTGGTCAAGAAGATGTTACAAAAAAAGCAGTCGATTTAGGAGCGGCTTATTTTATATTAAAACCGTTCGATCTAGAGAGTTTAGTAAACCATATTCGTCAGGTGAGCGGAAAAGGGCAAGTGGTTATGAAGAATACGACACAAACAGCCTATCGTACACAACCGGAAGCAAAACCGAAAAATCTCGATGCGAGTATTACAAGCATTATCCATGAGATTGGTGTACCTGCCCATATTAAAGGATATTTGTATTTAAGGGAAGCTATTGCAATGGTTTACAATGATATAGAATTATTGGGCTCGATTACAAAAGTATTATATCCTGATATTGCTAAGAAATATAATACAACAGCAAGCCGAGTAGAGCGAGCTATTCGACATGCGATTGAGGTTGCTTGGAGCCGAGGAAATATTGAATCAATTTCATCTTTGTTTGGCTATACGGTCAGTATGACAAAAGCTAAACCGACGAATTCTGAATTTATTGCAATGGTAGCAGACAAGCTTCGCTTAGAACATAAAGCTTCATGAGAGAGTTAGGAATCCCCAGTACTTATAGTTATTGGGGATTATTTTTTTGATAACGCTTACTTATGGATTAGTACAAATTATTCATAATTTAGTCAAAATTTCTGACTCGATTGTTATATAATAATATGTAAATAGTTCAAAAGTTGGTTAATGGAGGTACTTCTATGATTATCGAAAAAAATGATGAAATGTTATTAGAGGAAGAAGATGGGCTCATTTATTTAACCGTCTACCAAAAAGGTTGCTCGTTTTTGCAGATTCATTCGATTATGGTTCAAAATCCACAATTAGATTTAGATTTGAAGAGCATTAATGATGCAATTACAGCTGCGAGTGGTAGTAAAGTTCGTGCAGGCAGAAAAAAACCAATTATTGAATGGGGAATTACTTCAGACAAAATGTCTGCTTCTATAAAATTGAATTGTACAAATCAATACCTTCACCAGCATTACTCCGAAATCGTCTCCGATATATTCAACCATCTTAATCAAGAGAAAATTACGAAAGGGATTCTAATACATGTAATTCAAAATGAGCTAGTTGTGAATGAAAGTATTGTGATTGCTAAAGGGCAAGAACCTGTGCCCGGAAGTGATGCAGTGATTACATACTATAAACGTTCAGAACGAAAGCCTGCCATTCGTGATAATGGGAAAGCTGATTATTATGATATGAACTTCTTGGATCAAGTAAAAAAAGGGGATTGGCTTGGAGAGAAAATTCCTCCAACCAGCTCGATTCCTGGAAAAAGAATTACAGGGGAATATGTCATTATTCCAAATGGTAAAAATAAAAAGCTTCTCTATGATCCAAAAACAGTGGGTGCTTTTAAAGAGGATGGAAAGATTGTTCTTCGCGCTTTAATAAATGGTGTAGTCGAATTTCATTCAGGAAAAGTCACCGTCGGAAATCACTTTATCATTGAGGGGGATGTTGGCGTAGAGACAGGAAATATTAATTTTGATGGAAATGTGACAATTAAAGGAACAGTATTGGACGGTTTTTCAGTCACTGCAACGAAAGACATTTCGATTTTAGGTGAGCTTGGTGTGGGCAATGTTGAAATGATTGAATCAAAGCTAGGAGATGTCTTTATTAAAGGTGGTATTTTTGGAAAAGGTAAATCCAAAATTGCTGCAGGGAGAAATATTTACGTTAAGCATGCAAATGAATGTTGTTTAGAGGCTGGGGGAAATATTCATATCGGTTATTATTCACTGGGCAGTACATTAAAGGGACAAAATATTATAACAGACGAACAGTACGGTAAATTAATTGGAGGCGTGATTGAGGCGCGTGGGAAAGTAAGAGCAGGGGTTATCGGAAATCAAATGGAACGTAAAACGTTTATTCATGTAGAAGGCTTCAATCGTAATCAGCTGAAAGAAGAGTTAAATGAAATATTGATTCATTATAAAACAAAAATTCAAGAACTTGAGGATATTAAAGAACGATTAAATGTGTACGATACCTTTATGGATGAACTTAATGCTGTCCAAAATAAACAATATGAGCAAACGACATTAGAATTTGAAAAAATTACCGAAGATATTTTTAAGTTTGACCAAAAGCGTAAGGTATTAATGGGAATCCTCGAATCGAAGGGTGATGGAGAAATTACGATTGGACAAGTTGCTTATCCAGATACAAATTTACAAATTAAAAGTATGAGGAAGAAGCTAGTAGAATCGACGAAAGGAACGTTTTTTGTACAAGACAATAATATGCACTTTGAAAAATAACCATTATTAAATGCTTATCTCTCTTCATAAAAATGAAAAGATAGTGATTTTTATGAAGGGAGGGAAGTGTTTATGATGCATATTATTGCCCATCGAGGAGCAGCAAGCACACACCCGGAAAATACAATGGTTGCATTTATAGAGGCACAGCGAGTGGGAGCGGATGGAATAGAAGTAGATGTGCAATTATCCGCGGATGGAGAAGTTGTCATTATTCATGACGAGAAACTAAATAGAACGACTGGAGTAAAGGGGTATGTAAAGGATTGGAAATTAAGTGAGTTAAAAAAGTTAAATGCTAGTTTTGGGCATAAAGCGAAATCGGTATTTGAAAAGATTCCTACATTAGTGGAACTATTTGATTGGCTTCAAAGTAATCAATTAAGCTGTATTATTGAATTGAAAAACACGGTCTTTGAATATCCTGGATTAGAGGAAAAAGTGATTCAATTAATTCGAATGTACGGGTTTGAAAATAGAGTTGTCTTAGCTTCCTTTAACCATTATAGCCTTGTCTATTGTTATCGCTTAGCTCCTGACATAGAGACAGCTCCTATTTATCGAGATGGAATCTTTATGCCATGGATTTATGCAAAGTCCATTGCTGCCAAAGGAATTCACCCTCAATTTCGAGTTGCTCATGATGTAATCATTAAAGAGTCATTGGATGCAGGGGTAGCCATCCGGCCTTATACGATTAATACAGAAGCACAAATGAAACATTTTTTTGAGAAAGGCTGTAGCGGCATTATTACAGATGATCCTAAACTTGCTAAACAAGTAAGGGACCGGTTGATTTCTATGACGAATTAAAGACCGAGCAACAGAGCTCGGTCTTTTATGATTTAAGGCAGTTTCATTTTATCAAACCGACTTTGAACTTTATGACGTTTACGATCACGGTGAAGAATAAATCCAGCTATAAAGGCAATGCCGCCAATTGTAAATAGAAGACCGGCTATAGATTGTACCCAAAGCGCAGGATAAGGCGGTTGTTGAATGGCGAATAACATATCTCTCATGAGCTTAATACCGTAAGCGGCCAATGCTCCGGGGATAAACAGGATTGTAAAAGCGATTAAACGTTTCATTTGGTCAAATCCCTTCTAATAGTTTCCTTTATAATAAAAATGATAAAGAATATGTATTATTTGTCAAGTTTCTAATATAAGGATTAAAATAGAGGTAGACTATTTTTTTGCAGGGAGAGGAGTGACCTAGATGCAGAACGTCATGATTGTCGGCGCGGGCCAGGGAGGCACAACCCTTTTGAACATTCTTTTAGAAAGTGATGCTTTTTCGGTTCTCTGTATGGTAGATATTAATCGAGAAGCACCCGGGATGCAGTTAGCGCGGGGTTTCCATATTCCTACAGCATTATCATGGAAGAATGAATATACAAATAAGGCAGACATTATTATCGATACATCGGGAAATGAGTCCGTTTTTCAAGAGATAAGAAGGGAGAAAGGTCATGAAGCATTGCTGATTCCTGGCAGTGTAGCGCAGATTATCGCTAAATTGTCGAAAGAAAAACAACAGCTTATAAATAAATTAAAGACAGAGTCGAATACGATGCTTGAGGCGATTATCCAATCGAGCGATGAAGCTATTTCCGTAGTAGATGAACAAGGACGCGGGTTGCTAATCAATCCAGCTTATACGAGGATTACCGGATTGAGGAAGGAACAGGTGATTGGTAAACCTGCGACAACGGATATTTATGAAGGTGACAGCATGCATATGCAAGTACTAGAAACGAGAAAACCTGTTCGTGGTGTCAATATGTGTGTTGGTCCAAGACGAAAAGAAGTTATTGTCAATGTGGCTCCTATTATTGTAGATGGGGAATTGAAGGGAAGTGTTGGGGTTATACATGATGTATCTGAAATTCAAAAATTAACGACTGAATTAAAGTATGCTCAACGACTTATCCGAACATTACAAGCGAAATATTCTTTTGAGGATATTATTGGACAGTCCGATGATATGGTGCTGGCAATTGAACAAGCTAAACTTTCTGCGAAAACGCCAGCAACGGTGCTGCTGCGCGGTGAATCAGGAACAGGAAAAGAGCTATTTGCTCATGCGATTCATAATGAGAGCGATCGGAAATTTAATAAATTTATACGTGTCAATTGTGCGGCTGTTTCGGAATCTTTGTTGGAAAGCGAGCTGTTTGGCTATGAGGATGGGGCGTTTACAGGTGCAAAACGCGGCGGGAAAATTGGCTTTTTTGAGGAAGCAAATCATGGCAGTTTATTTTTAGATGAAATCGGCGAGTTAACTCCAAAGATTCAAGCAAAGCTGCTTCGCGTACTGCAAGAGCGCGAAATTATGAGAGTTGGCGGAACAAAACCAATTCCGATTAATGTACGTGTCATTGCTGCAACGAATATTGATTTAGAACAATCTATTAAAAATGGGACTTTTCGAGAAGATCTTTATTTTCGGTTGAATCGTATGCCTATTTTTATTGCTCCTCTAAGAAAAAGAAAAGGGGAAATGAAGGAGTTAGCAGAGCCTTTAATTCATAAGATTAATCAAGAATATGGACGAGGCATTGAAGGAATCTCAGAAGATGCGATTGAGAAATTGAGGCAGTATGATTGGCCAGGCAATGTTCGGGAGTTAGAGAATATTTTAGGACGAGCGATTATTTTAATGAAGCTCAATGAACAAGTAATTGAGGCCAAGCATATTCCCAATTTAGTAGGTACAAGTGCTGAGCCTTCAAAGGAATCCGCTGTATTGTTTACACCTTCTTTTAAAAGCGGTGACTCATTAAATGAGATGGTCGGAGCTTATGAAGCGAAAGTAATTCAACAAGCGTTACAAACCTTTAAAGGCAATAAAACATTGGCCGCTAAATCATTAGGGATTTCGGTAAGAAGCTTATATTATAAAATGGAGAAAACTAATTTGTGCAAATGATTGCATGAAATATATTGCTTAACTGTGCAAAAAATGGTACATTTTACGAACGAGAGTGTACAGAAAGATGCTGTGAACCTATTCAGCATCTTCTTTTTTTTCTTATGAATACAAGGAGAGAGACTTCTTTTATATAATTTATACGGAAATTACATATAGTGGCATTAAACTTGCGTGTTATATGGGTGAGAAGTTTATTTCAGGTTAACCATGTGAATGAACTATTCATATTTTAATCAATACAAAATGAAAATACATCTTCCGGGGGATTTTACTATGGAAATGTTTCAATATCTTGAGAAATATGATTATGAACAAGTTGTTTTTTGCCAGGATAAACAATCGGGCTTAAAGGCTATTATTGCGATTCATGATACAACATTAGGCCCTGCCCTTGGTGGTACTCGAATGTGGATGTATCCATCTGAAGAAGCTGCAATTGAAGATGCGCTTAGATTAGCAAGAGGGATGACATATAAAAATGCGGCAGCTGGTTTGAATTTAGGCGGGGGAAAAGCCGTAATTATTGGAAATCCACATACGGATAAAAACGAAGCTATGTTTCGTGCATTTGGACGTTATATCCAAGGTTTAAATGGACGCTATATTACGGCAGAAGATGTAGGGACGACTGTAGAGGATATGGATCTTATTCATGAAGAGACGGATTATGTAACAGGAATATCACCTGCCTTTGGTTCTTCGGGGAATCCATCTCCGATGACCGCTTATGGTGTATATCGAGGGATGAAGGCTGCAGCAAAGGAAGCATTCGGTACTGATTCTTTAGCAGGAAAAACAGTCGCCGTCCAAGGCGTGGGGAATGTTGCCTATCATTTATGCCGTCATCTTTATGAAGAAGGAGCGCAGTTGATTGTAACAGATATTCAGCAAGCTGCTGTTCAGCGAGCGGTAAATGAATTTGGAGCAAAAGCGGTTGAACCAGCAGAGATTTATGATGTAGATTGTGATATTTATGCTCCTTGTGCTCTGGGTGCTGTTCTGAATGATGAAACCATTCCGACCATAAAAGCAAAAGTAATTGCCGGATCAGCGAATAACCAATTAAAGAACTCGCTTCATGGCGAACAACTTCATGAAAAAGGGATTATTTATGCTCCCGATTATGTCATTAATGCTGGCGGAGTAATTAACGTAGCAGATGAGCTAATAGGTTATAATCGTGAGCGCACATTAAAGAAAGTAGAGAACATTTATGATAATATTACTAAAGTGTTTGAGATTGCAAAGCGCGACAACATTCCAACATATAAGGCTGCTAATCGTATGGCAGAGGAACGGATTGCTAGAATGAGATATTCACGCAGTCAATTTATACAAAATGAAAAACATATTTTAAATCGTCGTAAATAAGTCAAGGATATGTACAAGAGGAAGGAGGAGTAATATGGCAGAGGAGTATGATGTTGTTATTCTAGGTGGGGGGACGGGAGGCTATGTTGCCGCTATTCGGGCTAGTCAGCTCGGTTTGAAAACAGCCGTTGTTGAAAAGAGAAAATTAGGAGGAACCTGTCTTCATAGCGGCTGTATCCCTTCAAAGGCCCTTTTACGAAGTGCGGAAGTATACAGGACTGTAAAGAAGAGTGAAGAATATGGCATTTTAAAGGACCATGTTGGAATAGATTTCGCTAGAGTACAGCAGCGAAAAGAGGGAATTGTGAACAAACTCTACAGCGGTGTACAACATTTATTAAAGCAAGGGAAAATTTCTGTGTATGAAGGGATGGGCAGAATATTGGGCCCTTCTATTTTTTCCCCCATGCCAGGGACTATTTCTGTAGAGATGAATGATGGGAGCGATAATGCCATTTTGCTGCCGCAGCATGTCATTATTGCGACGGGCTCTCGGCCAAAAACATTACCTGGTTTATCAATTGACGGTCAGTATGTCCTTTCATCGGAAGAGGCTCTTCAATTAGAAACATTGCCACAGTCGATCATTATAATCGGAGGAGGGGTCATTGGGGTAGAGTGGGCTTCGCTGTTGCACGATTTCGGGGTGCAAGTAACGGTCCTTGAGTATGCTCCGTATATTCTTCCTCACGAAGATGAAGAAGTGGCGAAAGAAATGATGCGTACTCTTCGGGAAAAAGGGGTTCGTATTGTGACGGAAGCAAAAGTATTACCTGAAACCTTGAAAACAGGAGAAGTTGTCTCAATTAAGGCAGAGGTGAATGGCGAACTTCAAGAATATATGGGAGACAAAATTCTTGTTTCCGTAGGACGAGACGCTAATGTAACTGATATTGGTTTAGAAAATACTGAGATTGCCCTTGAACAAGGTTACATTTCAACGAACAGCATGTACCAAACGAAGGAATCTCATATTTATGCAATAGGAGATTGTATCGGGGGATTGCAGCTTGCACATGTAGCTGCACGCGAAGGCATTATTGCTGTTGAGCATTTAGCAAGACAGCAGCCCACACCTTTAGATCCTTCATGGGTTACAAGATGTATTTATGCCAGTCCGGAAATAGCAAGTGTAGGCTATACAGAGCAAGAGGCATTGAAAAAAGGATTTACAATAAAAGTCGGGAATTTTCCATTTAAAGCCATTGGTAAGGCACTTGTATATGGTGAAACAGAAGGATTCGTTAAAATCATTGCGGATGAACAGACGAATGATGTGCTAGGTGTGCATATGATTGGGCCGCATGTGACGGATATGATCTCTGAAGCGAGTCTTGCAAAAGTATTGGATGCAACTCCGTGGGAAATAGCTTCAGCGGTTCATCCTCATCCAAGTTTATCGGAAGCTATCGGTGAAGCGGCTCTTGCAGTTGATGGCTTAGCATTACATTTTTAATAGGCTGTAGGGAGGGGTTTAAATGGTTGGAAAAGTTGAGAAACGACACCATAAACTCGGTTTAAGTGATGAAATGGTTTTGGATATGTTTCGAACAATGCTTCTTGCTCGTCGGATTGATGAACGGATGTGGTTGTTAAATCGTTCAGGGAAAATACCATTTGTAATTTCTTGTCAAGGTCAAGAGGCCGCTCAAGTAGGAGCTGCATTTGCTCTTGATAGAAAGCTTGATTATGTGCTTCCTTATTATCGGGATGTTGGTGTTGTATTGGCATTTGGGATGACGGCTCGTGATTTAATGTTATCAGGATTTGCCAAACTTGAAGATCCAAACTCAGGAGGTAGACAAATGCCTGGTCATTTTGGGCAAAAGCGCAATCGAATTGTCACAGGGTCCTCTCCTGTAACAACACAAGTGCCTCATGCAGTTGGTATTGCGCTGGCAGGTAAAATGAACCGGGAAAAATTAGTGACCTTTGTGACGTTTGGAGAAGGATCTTCGAATCAAGGGGATTTTCATGAAGGAATCAATTTTGCTAGTGTTCATAAATTGCCGGTTATTTTTATGTGTGAGAACAATAAGTATGCTATTTCCGTACCAATTTCTAAACAATTAGCGTGTGAAAATGTATCTGACCGTGCTATCGGTTATGGAATACCAGGTGTAACGGTTGATGGAAATGATCCGTTGGCCGTGTATCAAGCAGTTAAAGAAGCGGCAGATCGTGCGCGGGCAGGTCACGGTCCGACATTGATTGAAACGGTTTCTGACCGACTCACGCCCCATTCAAGCGATGATGATGATCGAGTGTATCGGACACAAGAGGAGGTAGCGGAAGCAAAAATAAAGGATGCTTTGTTTACCTTTAGCCAATATTTAAAAGACGTCGGTGTAATGGATGAAGAGCGTGAAAAACAATTGAATGAAGAAGTGATGCAAATTGTTAATGAAGCAACAGATTATGCTGAACAGGCGCCATATGCAAGTCCAGAATATGCGATGAAACATGTATATGGGGAGGAATAAAGATGGGAGTCATTTCTTATATTGAGGCTGTTACACACGCTATTCGTGAGGAAATGGAAAGAGATGAACGCGTGTTTGTACTTGGTGAGGATGTCGGTAAAAAAGGCGGCGTATTTAAAGCGACACAAGGCCTATTTGATCAATTTGGTGAAGAGAGGGTAATCGATACGCCATTAGCAGAGTCAGCCATTGCTGGTGTTGGAATTGGTGCTGCCATGTATGGCATGCGGCCAATTGCAGAGATGCAGTTCGCGGATTTTATTATGCCTGCTGTCAATCAAATTATTTCGGAAGCGGCACGTATCCGTTACCGGTCGAACAATGATTGGAATTGTCCACTTGTTATTCGCGCTCCATATGGCGGCGGTGTTCACGGTGCTCTGTACCATTCGCAATCAGTAGAAGCGGTCTTTGCTAATCAACCAGGCTTGAAAATTATTATGCCATCGACACCGTATGATGTAAAGGGCTTATTGAAAGCGGCGATTCGCGATGAAGATCCTGTTCTGTTTCTTGAGCATAAACGAGCGTATCGTCTGATTAAAGGAGAAGTGCCTTCGGATGATTATGTATTGCCAATTGGAAAGGCAGATGTGAAACGAAGCGGAGAGGATATTACTGTTATCACATACGGGCTTTGTGTTCATTTTGCTCTCCAAGCAGCTGAAAAGCTTGCTAGTGATGGGATTTCTGTTCATCTTTTAGATTTGCGTACAGTTTATCCTCTTGATAAAGAAAGTATTATCGAAGCGGCTGTCAAGACAGGGAAAGTTCTGCTTATTACAGAAGATAACAAGGAAGGGAGTGTCATAAGCGAAGTGGCTGCCATTATTGCAGAATATTGCTTATTTGATTTAGACGCTCCTATTATGAGATTAGCAGGCCCGGATATTCCAGCGATGCCCTATGCACCAACAATGGAGAAATACTTTATGGTAAACCCAGAAAAAGTAGAAAAAGCGATGCGTGAGCTAGCTGAGTATTAAATCTGCGCAGAAGGAGGAGTAATATGGCGATTGAACAAATGAAAATGCCGCAGCTGGGCGAAAGTGTAACAGAAGGAACGATTAGTAAATGGCTCGTTACACCAGGTGATTTCGTACAAAAATACAGTCCAATTGCCGAAGTGATGACGGATAAAGTAAGTGCTGAAATCCCATCGTCATTTACAGGTGTCATTAAAGAGCTAGTCGCTAAAGAAGAGGAAACATTAGCAGTGAATGAAATCATTTGTTTAATTGAAGTAGAGGAAGCGAGCCCAAAACAGACAATAGCTAGCTCTAGTACGAAATCACTTCCTGCACATCAAGATACCCTCTTGGAAAAGCATTCGATGAAGATGCGTTACTCACCAGCTGTATTAAAACTTTCACAAGAGCATGGAATCGACTTATCGCAAGTGGAGGGGTCTGGAAAAGGAGGGCGGATTACGAGAAAAGATGTGCTAGCCCTTATAGAAGCAAATAATGTACCCCAAGAGAAGCAAGAAGCGGTTGCTCCTTCTGTTACGAAAACAGAAGCTCGAGAACAATCCAGTAAAACTCTCTCTTTACCAGTAGAAGCTGGCGATCGGGAGATTCCTGTTACAGGGGTTCGCAAAGCGATTGCAGCCAATATGCAAAAAAGTAAGCAGGAAGCGCCTCATGCTTGGATGATGGTTGAAGCTGATGCCACAAACCTTGTGATGTTACGAAATTCATTAAAAGATAATTTTTTGCAAAAAGAAGGTTACCCTCTTACGTATTTTGCTTTTTTCGTCAAAGCAATCGCTCAAGCGCTAACCGAGTTTCCTGAAATGAATTCGATGTGGGCGGGCGATAAGATTATTCAAAAAAAGGATATCCATCTTTCCATTGCTGTAGCGACGGATGATGCACTTTTTGTACCTGTTATTAAACACGCAGATGAAAAATCAATTAAAGGGATTGCCCGTGAAATTCATGAGTTGGCTGAAAAAGTACGTACAGGTAAACTTACACAGGAAGAAAGTCAAGGCGGCACTTTTACAGTGAACAATACAGGTTCGTTTGGTTCTGTCCAATCGATGGGAATTATTAATTATCCCCAGGCAGCTATTGTCCAAGTTGAAACAATTGTCAAACGTCCGGTAATTATAGATGATATGATTGCTGTTCGACATATGGTGAATTTATGTTTGTCGTTGGATCATCGTGTATTAGATGGTTTAATTTGTGGTCGTTTTTTAGCAAGGGTGAAGAAAATTGTCGAAGGGTTTTCAAAAGAAAATACATCCATTTTTTGATTAAAAAACCAGTTTTCGCTGGTTTTTTGCTATGTTATCAACTTTTTTTATAAAAAATAAAGGAAATTTTAAAAGAGTAATCGACAAATTTTCAGTTTTTTCGTATTATTTTAGGAGAGTTGTTCTACTACATGTAAATTTATTAATATTGTACTTTATAACAGGTATGAAACGAATCTTATTTTCGAATGATGTTATTCATGTAGATTTATGCTTATTGTATAACAAGCTCATTTTTTTCTTTTATTCTTTTACACTTATGTTAGAATGTGTTTGGCATTCAAAAATTGAAGGGAGGGCAGTTTTCTTATGAATACTGATTGAGCATTCGTTCTCAATTGTAGTATGGGCATAAGAAAACGATTACAGATGGAATTGAAAGATGTAAAAAATATATCCTTTCCGAAACCTTCGTTGGAAGAGTGGAAGGTTGCCGTTGAAACGAGTTTAAAAGGTAAAACAGTTGATAAATTACGAACGAATACTTATGAAGGTGTTGTATTACAGCCCCTTTATACACAGCAATCTGCTGGTGAAGGACAAGCCGAATTACCAGGATTGTTTCCTTATACACGAGGAATTTCTGCAACAGGTTACCACACACAACCATGGCTTGCTTGTCAGCCAGTAAGCGGTGTGACAGCAGAGGAAGCAAATGAAAACTTAAAAGCTGTATTGAATCGTGGACAAAATGCGATTACGTACCCAGTAGAGCTATTAGCAAATGGTGCAAGATTGCCAAGACTATTAAAAGATTTACCGCTAGAATCTTTACCCTTCTTCATTGATTTAAAAGGAAAGCAAAAAGATTTATTACCTGAATTCCAAACAGTAGAAGGAAACGTGAGCGGCGTTCTTGCTGAAGATGCAATTGCTGAATGGGTATTGACTGGACAAATTCCGGAAGATACAGATAGCTATTTTGCAGAGTGGGCAAAAACGATTCAAGGATATGAAGCAGTTTCTGCAGACTTAAAAACAATTTTGATTAAAACATCTGTCTTCCATAACGGTGGAGCTAATGCGGTTCAAGAACTTGCATATGGACTAGCTGTAGCTGTGCAATATTTGATTGAAGGACAAAAGCAAGGTTTATCTGTAGAAAGTATTGCAGATAAAATGGTATTCTCATTTGCTGTTGATTCAAATTATTTCATGAATATAGCTAAATTACGTGCTGCTCGTCGACTTTGGGCTGGACTTTCAGCTGCATTTGAAGCAGATTCTGAACATTTCAAAATGAATATTCACGCACTTACATCGGAAGTAACGGAAACATTATACGATCAACATGTAAATATCTTACGTACAGCTAACCAAGCTTTCGCTGCTGCAATCGGCGGTATTCAATATTTACAAATCAATCCTTTCGATCATGTATTTGGTGAAACAAATGATTTCTCAGAAAGGATTGCTCGTAATACGCACTTAATTTTGAAAGAAGAAGCGCATATTACACAAGTAGTGGACCCTGCAGGCGGTTCATTCTATGTGGAGCAATTAACAGATGAGATTGCTGATCAAGCATGGGCGAAGTTTTTAGAAGTGGATGCAGCGGGCGGCATTCTTGAAGCACTTAAACAAAATATCGTTCAAGCAGAAATCGCTGAAGTGTTCAATAAAAAAGCACAAAATGCAGCATTAAGAAAAGAAAGCATCATTGGTACAAACGTATATCCTAACCCTGCTGATGAAGTGAAAGCACCGAAAGCAGCAGAAGTGGAATCTTATGTTGTTGTAAATAATCCAACTTCGATTACACCAATTAAGCTAAAGCGTATTGCTGAACAATTCGAGCAACTACGTTTACGTAGTGCAGCCTTTAAAGAAAACAATGGCGAAGCTCCGAAAGTAGGCTTAATTACATTACAAGAATTGAAGTCTTATAAACCTCGTGTAGATTTTGTAAAAGGATTAGTTGCTGCAGGCGGGATTGAAACAGTGGCAAGCGAAGGCTGTCATACAAGTGAAGAAGCAGTTGCTTATGTGAAAGAAACACAACTTCCAATCTATTGCGTATGCGGTAGTGACGAAGCTTATGGTGAACTAGCGGAGCAAGTTGTTGCTGATGTGAAAGCAGCTTTCCCTGAAACAACGATTTATGTAGCTGGTAAACAAGCAGAAGAATTGGAAAAAGCATTGCAAGCTGCTGGTGTGAAAGAGTTTGTTCATGTAAAAACAAATGCAGCTGACATGTTAACAGAATTATTACAAGCGCTGGGGGTGAACTAAAATGACAAAACCTAATTTTTCAAAAATCAATCCAGCAAAAGCTTCTGCACAAGGGTCAGTAGAAACTTGGAAGAAACAAGCAGAAGCGGCAGTTGGCCAAAATATCGATAACCTTTTATTTGAAACAAATGAACAAATTAAGGTGAAATCACTTTACGTTCAAGAGGATAATCAAAACTTAGAGCATATGGACAGCGTACCTGGAATCGCTCCATTTACACGTGGACCATATCCTTCGATGTATGTAAATCGTCCTTGGACAGTTCGTCAATATGCTGGATTCTCAACAGCTGAAGAGTCTAATGCGTTTTATCGTCGTAACTTAGCAATGGGACAAAAAGGTCTTTCTGTTGCGTTCGACTTAGCGACACACCGCGGTTATGATTCAGATCATCCACGAGTAGTCGGTGACGTTGGGAAAGCTGGCGTAGCGATTGACTCGATTCTTGATATGAAAATCTTGTTTGATGGTATTCCACTCGATAAAATGTCTGTATCGATGACAATGAATGGTGCCGTGTTGCCGATTCTTGCTTTTTATATTGTAACAGCTGAAGAACAAGGGGTTACACAAGATAAACTGTCTGGTACGATTCAAAATGATATTTTAAAAGAATATATGGTACGTAATACGTATATTTATCCACCAGAAATGTCTATGAAAATCATTGCAGATATTTTTGAATATACGTCAAAATACATGCCTAAATTCAACAGTATCTCAATCTCAGGTTACCACTTGCAAGAAGCGGGAGCACCAGCTGATATCGAGCTTGCTTATACGCTGGCAGATGGTCTTGAATATGCGCGTACAGGTATGAAAGCGGGCATTGATATTGATAAATTTGCTCCACGTCTTTCTTTCTTCTGGGCAATCGGTATGAACTACTACATGGAAGTAGCGAAAATGAGAGCAGGTCGTTTCATTTGGGCTAAATTGATGAAACAGTTCGATCCAAAGAACGATAAAGCGTTAGCATTAAGAACGCATTCACAAACATCTGGATGGAGCTTAACAGAGCAAGATCCGTTTAACAACGTTGTTCGTACATTAATCGAGGCGCATGCTTCAGCGCTTGGTCATACACAATCCTTGCATACCAATGCATTGGATGAAGCCATCGCTCTACCAACAGACTTCTCGGCTCGTATTGCACGTAATACGCAGCTTTATCTACAAGAAGAAACAAACATTACAAAGGTTATTGACCCTTGGGCTGGTTCTTACTATGTAGAAGCATTAACAAACGAGCTAATTGACAGAGCGTGGGCTTTAATTGAAGAAATTGAAGATTTAGGCGGAATGGCTAAAGCGATTGAAACAGGCATTCCAAAAATGAGAATTGAAGAAGCTGCTGCAAAACGTCAAGCGAAAATCGATTCTCAAGAAGAAACAATTGTTGGTGTGAATAAATACCGCTTGAAAAAAGAAGATCCAATTGAAATTTTGGATATTGATAACACAGCGGTTCGTGAAAGCCAACTCAACCGCTTAGCTGAATTGCGTGCAAACCGCGACCAAGCACAAGTAGATGCGGCATTGAAAGCTTTAACAGAAGCAGCTAAAACAGGTGAAGGAAACTTACTTGAGCTTGCTGTTCAAGCAGCTCGCGTTCGCGCTTCTCTTGGTGAAATTTCAGATGCGATTGAAGAAGTTGCAGGCCGTCATAAAGCAACAATTCGCTCTATCAGCGGTGTATACAGCGAAGCATATTCTAAAGAAGATGAAATTCAAGAAGTTATTCAAATGACGGAAGAGTTCCTTGAGCAAGAAGGTCGTCGTCCTCGTCTATTAATGGCGAAAATGGGGCAAGATGGTCACGATCGTGGAGCGAAAGTAGTCAGCACAGGCTTTGCCGATTTAGGATATGACGTTGATATCGGACCTCTATTCCAAACGCCGGAAGAAACAGCGCTTCAAGCGGTGGAAAATGACGTTCACGTTGTTGGTATGAGTTCACTTGCTGCCGGTCATAAAACGTTATTGCCACAGCTTGCAGCTGAATTGAAAAAATTAGGCCGTGAAGATATCGTCATTATCGTTGGTGGTGTTATCCCGGCTCAAGACTATGATTACTTGTTAGCGAATGGAGCTTCTGCCATTTTCGGACCGGGTACGGTTATTCCGCAAGCAGCTAAAAAAGTGCTCCAAGAAGTATATAAACGTCTAGGCTATGAGGAAGTAGTAAACTAATGAGCGAAGATAAAAAACCGGAATGGGTTGACCCAAATAATCCCGAAGGTTTTAATTCTTCAATTATGAAAGGGGTCGAGTTAGCTGCCGACCACAATCAAGCGTCGAAAAACCGTTTTGTTAAAAAACAAAGGGAATCCATTTCGATACCGGATATTAAAGCAGGTATTCTCAAAGGAGAACGTGCGAAACTTGCAAAAGGAATTACTCTAATTGAAAGTAACGCAGCGCATCATTTTGAGCTGGCTCAAGAGCTATTGCAATCTATTTTGCCGCACACGGGGAAATCTTTACGAATCGGGATTTCCGGTGTGCCGGGGGCTGGAAAAAGTACGTTTATTGAAGCCTTTGGAACCTATTTATGCAGCTTAGGTCATAAAGTAGCTGTACTTGCTGTCGATCCAAGCTCATCTGTAAATGGCGGCAGTATTCTAGGAGATAAAACAAGAATGGAAGAGCTGGCGAGAAATCCTCGCGCTTTCATTCGCCCTTCTCCATCTGAAGGAACTTTAGGTGGGGTTCATCGGAAAACGCGTGAAACAATGCTTCTTTGTGAGGCAGCTGGTTTCGATGTTATCCTTATTGAAACAGTTGGGGTTGGACAAAGTGAAGCGATTGTTCGTGGGATGGTTGACTTTTTCATGATGCTTGCACTAACTGGAGCAGGTGATGAGCTGCAAGGGATGAAAAAGGGAATTATGGAATTGGTTGATGGCATCGTTGTGAATAAAGCAGATGGAGATAATCTTCCACGTGCTATCAAAACGCGATCGGAGTACAGCCGAATTCTTCATTTCTTACAGCCTGTAACAAAAGGCTGGATGTCTAAAGCTCTGACATGCTCTGCCGTTACAGGTAAAGGCATTGATGATGTTTGGAATATGTTGCAGGAGTTTTCTGAAACAACGAAGCAATCAGGAGTATTTGAAGATCGAAGAAGAATGCAATCGAGAGAGTGGTTCCATTCCTTAATTAATAGTCAACTTCATCAACTGTTTTATAAGAATAGTACGATTAAGCAATTGTTGCCTGTCCTTGAAAATCAAATCATGGCAGGGGATCAAACGATTACAAAAGCCGTTCAAGAAGTATTTCAAACGTTTTTAGACACTTTTGAAAAGAAATAAGGGAAGGGGACTCTACAGCTGATGGGAGTCCCTTTTTCTTTGTCAAATCAGAAAGTATTTTAATATATTGTAGTGGACTGACTGCCAGCATGTGCAGGGGGCAACGAAGGCGCTTTTGCTTTTCTTAAGTAAATTAATTGAATCGATGAAAATCAATTGTTATGATAGAGGAGAAACGAATATGGAAGGGGTATGGAGATGGGAATGGATTTTAATTTTTTAATGAATGATGTGGTAAAAACAGCACGTGATGAGATTGCGAAAGCTGGATATACAGAATTAAAAACAACAGAAGAAGTAAACGAGGCGTTAGCACAAAAGGGAACGACACTTGTTATGGTAAACTCCGTTTGTGGCTGTGCAGGTGGAATTGCTCGTCCTGCTGCGGCATATGCGATGCACCATGATAAACGCCCTGATCAATTTGTCACTGTCTTTGCGGGTCAAGATAAAGAGGCTACGGCACGCGCTCGTGAATATTTTGAAGGATATCCGCCATCATCGCCATCATTTGCCCTATTGAAAGACGGGAAAATTTTAAAGATGGTAGAACGTCATGAAATTGAAGGACATCATCCAATGTCTGTTGTTGAAAAGCTTCAATCGTATTTTGATGAATATTGTGAGGAAGTATAAGATCCGTTTTTACGGATCTTTTTGTTTTGTATAGTTTTCTTTAAAATGAAGGACACTATAGCTACATTATCAGCTCTTTCAATATTGTCCTATAGCAATTAACTGAAAATTTTTAACTGTAAATTAATTTATCGATATATTGCATCATCATGAAAGTGTGTTAAAATACATGGGAGTGTATGAATATTAACGGAATGATTATTTGAATAGCGCACAATTACACTTTGACACATACTAACATAATAAGAAAAAAGTTATAGGAGGAAAATAACTATGCAGTGGAAAAAGCATTTTATGTTACTAGTTACTTCTATCTTATTGGTAGGTATTTTAGCAGCATGCGGGAATTCCGAAAAAGATGAAGCCGAAACGGGTGAGAGCGAAGAGAAAAAAGTGTTAAAGCTAGGAACATCAGCAGATTATGCACCATTTGAATTTGTAGATACAGCAAAGAGCGATGAAATTATTGGATTAGATATTGATATCGTTAATGCAATTGCAGACAAGCTTGGCTATGAGATTCAAGCTCAAGATATTGATTTCAATAGTTTACCTACAGCACTTGAAAATGGCACAGTCGATCTTGTTGCTTCAGCGATGAATGCTACGGAAGAACGTAAGAAAACGCTAGATTTCAGCGATAATTATTATTCAGCTGCTAACATGATTGTAACAACAAAAGATAGCACGATTAAAACGGTGGAAGATTTAAAAGGTAAGACAGTGGGTGTTCAATTAGCATCTGTACAAGAAGAGCTTGCAACTAAATTAAATAAAGACGGCATTACTATGACGATTGAAAAACGTAATCGTGTGAATGAAATTGTACAAGAATTAATGGTAGGTCGTGTTGATGCAGCTATTATTGAAGATGAAGTAGCAAAAGGGCACTTAGCTAATAATGAAACATTAGTAGCACATACGATTAAAACAGATGAAGAAGCAGAAGGTTATGCAATCGCTTTTCCAAAAAACAGTGATTTAACAGAGAAGTTTAATGCTGAATTGAAAAAAATGAAAGAAAGCGGCGAACTCGATGAGTTAATTGCTAAATGGATGAAGAGCGAAACTAAATAATATACAGAGAGAAAAACGTTCAGAATGGGATTGTAACCCTCTGAACGTTTTTCCGCGCTTATGATAAAGCCGTGTTAAAAAGATTGTTGGTTTTACATGTCATGAGCCAAAAATCAACAGATTATAGCATATAGCCTATGATGAATGAATCAAAAGAGCTAATATGTTTTGGAGAGGATGAATAGGTTGAATCTAGATTTTGAAAGGATTATACCGTCGATTCCTTACATTTTGGAAGGAATACCGACGACACTACAAGTCGTCTCGGTCGCAGCGGTTATTGGATTTATATTAGGGATTGTATTGTCTATTTTGAAAATTAGTAAAATCAAACCATTAAATTGGTTTGCTGATTTTTATACATCGATTTTTCGGGGAACACCGCTCGTTCTTCAATTGATGTTAATTTATTTTGGATCGCCGCAGATATTAGGTATCCAAATTGAAGCGTATGAAGCAGCTTTTTTAGCATTTGGGTTAAACTCGGCTGCTTACATCTCGGAGATTATTCGTGGGGGAATTCAAGCAGTTGATAAAGGGCAGAGAGAAGCTGCTCTTGCACTTGGAGTTCCTGAATCTCAAATGATGCTCAATATCATTTTACCTCAAGCAATTAAAAATATTTTACCAGCACTTATGAATGAATTAATTTCATTAACAAAAGAATCAGCTGTTGTAACGATTATCGGTCTTGCGGATATCATGCGTCGCGCATATATTGTTGGGGGAGAAACGTATAAATTTTTCGAGCCGATTCTTGTAGCTGGATTAGTTTATTATGTCATGGTTATGATTTTAACGCTTCTTGGTAAGTTGCTCGAAAGGAGAATGAGACGCAGTGATTAAGATTGAAGATTTGCATAAAAGTTACGGCAAGCTTGAAGTGTTAAAAGGGATTAGTACAGAAGTGAAGCAAGGTGAGGTCGTAGCCATTATCGGTCCGTCTGGATCTGGGAAATCGACTTTCTTACGCTGTATCAATATGCTTGAAGCGCCTACAAGCGGACATATTTGGTTTAAAGATCAAGACATTATGAATAAAAAGACGAATATTATGAAGGTCCGTGAAAACGTTGGGATGGTGTTTCAGCATTTTCATCTCTTTCCTCATAAGACGGTGCTGCAAAATTTAACGTATGCTCCGATGAAGGTAAAGAAAATGTCAAAAGAAGCAGCGGAGAAGCAGGGGCGTGAGTTGTTACAAAAGGTTGGCTTGGCTGATAAGGAAGCAGTTTATCCAAATCGTCTTTCTGGCGGACAAAAACAACGTGTCGCTATTGCACGAGCGTTAGCCATGAACCCGGAAGTGATTTTATTTGATGAACCGACGTCAGCGCTAGATCCCGAAATGGTCAAAGAAGTACTGGCTGTTATGAAGTCGCTTGCTGACTCAGGAATGACAATGTTAATTGTGACACATGAGATGGGGTTTGCCCGTGAAGTAGCAGATCGCGTGCTCTTTTTAGATGGAGGGTTGCTAGTTGAAGATTCAGCACCAACTGAATTTTTCTCCCAGCCAAAAAGCAAACGTGCGCAAGAATTCCTGGAAAAAGTTCTATAGTTTTGTAAAAAAAGGTGATGAATGTATCACCTTTTTTTATTTTTGTGAAAAAAAGGATAAATATGTTGTAAGTTAATAAAAAATTTAGTATTTTCCTAAATAAAGGACTATAAAATTGTCGAATTTGCTGATAGTATTATAATAGAAGTAAAGAAATCCAGGTGATACATAACAATGTTTAAAATCGGTTATCGAACGATTAAAACGGCATTAGGTGCTACTTTAGCGATTGTTCTTGCCCAATTATTAAATCTGGATCATTTTCCTTCTGCTGGTATCATTACGATACTATGTATTCAAGTGACACAGAAGAAGTCTTTAAAAGCCTCTGCATCACGTTTTCTCGCTTGTTTACTAGCAATGGGCTATTCAACCTTATTGTTTGAGTTAGTTGCCTACAACCCATTTACAATAGGATTAATTCTTTTGATGTTTATTCCGACTACGGTGGCATTAAAGGTGAATGAAGGCATTGTCACAAGCAGTGTAATCATTCTTCATCTCTATTCGTCAAATGGTATCACGCTAGACTTGCTCATCAATGAAACCATTTTAATTGCTGTAGGAATTGGAGTTGCGCTAGTCATGAATATATATATGCCTAGTGTCGAAAAAGACTTGAAATCTTATCAGAGAAAAGTTGAAGCGAACTTTAGCGCGATTTTAATGGAAATTGTGAAGTACGTGCGTGATAATGACTACACTTGGAATGGGAAAGAACTGACAGAAACGTCGAAATGGTTAGCAGAAGCGAAAAGCTTAGCTTTTCGAGATGTAGAAAATCATTTCTTACGAGAAGAGGATTATTACTATCGATATTTTGATATGCGCGAGAAGCAATTCGAAATTATCGAGCGAATTTTACCTCTTGTCACGAACATACCAAGTATTGTGAAGCAAAGTGATATCCTTGCCAACTTTATTCAAGAGTTAGCAGAAAACGTTCATCCGCAAAACACAGCTAGCTTTTATTTGCGGAAGCTGGACGGGATGGAACAAGGGTTTAAAGAGATGCAACTTCCTGTCACACGTGAAGAATTTGAATCGAGGGCGGCATTACTTCAGCTTATGAAGGAAATGGAGAGATATTTATTGCTCAAACATTCCTTTAATGGTAGAAAAGCTGGAATGAAAAACGGCGGCTAGCTTAAACTAAGCAAAAAGAGAAAGGTCATGATTCTTCCTTTATTGCTTAGCTTAACGCTCCGACCGGATTCTTCTTTAAAGATTTTTAAACATTAACAAAACAAATATAGAGCCATTCGATGAAACAAGAAAATAGAAAAGAGCGAAGCCATTTGACTTCACTCTTGTTAGCATTACATTAAGAAGGCTATACCTGATAGTAATGTTGTTAACAACATCGAGATTAGCATTAAGTATACGATGATTTTTCTTATTTTTTTATTTTTCATATAGTGCTCTCCTCAATTTCAAATGAATGTGTTTAGCTTTATTGTAACGTGAACAATAATCGGAAACAAGGCTAAATACTTGTCTGAGCAATCTTGAAAAGTTAGAGGGTTTTGTTGGGAAATGTAGAACTATGTTATGTTTCGTTTACTAATTGTACATCATGGAGGGTTAGGTAATGATTAAAAATATCGATCATATTGGTATTGCTGTTCGTTCACTCGAAGAAGCTTTACCACTTTATACAGAAACATTAAAGTTAGAGCTTGAAGGCATTGAAACAGTAGAAAGCCAAGGAGTTAAAGTAGCATTTATCCTTGCAGGAAATACTCGCCTAGAGTTATTGGAAGCGTTGTCACCTGAAAGCCCAATTGCTAAATTCATCGAAAAACGTGGAGAAGGCGTTCATCATGTGGCTTTAGGTGTGGATAACATCGAAGACCGCATTCAACAAATTAAAGAAGCTGGTCTACGTATGATTGACGAGACATCTCGATTGGGTGCCCATCATGCAAAGGTAGCATTCATTCATCCGAAGTCTACAGCGAGTATTTTATATGAATTAACAGAAAGACCTGAATAAGAGGAGGAGCCATAATGAAAGACATCTACGAAACAATTAATGATTTATACGACAGACGCCGTGAGGTTGAGCTTGGTGGCGGTGACGAACGAATTGAAAAGCAGCACGCTAAAGGAAAGTTAACAGCTCGTGAAAGAATTGAGCTATTACTTGATGAAGGTACATTTGTTGAATTAAATCCATTTATTCAACACCGCAGTACAAACTTCGGTTTAGATAAAGCAAAAGGACCTGGAGATGGTGTTGTAACAGGATACGGTAAAGTAAATGGACGTGATGTGTACTTATTCTCACAAGATTTCACGGTATTCGGTGGGGCGCTTGGGGAAATGCATGCTCTGAAAATTGCCAATGTTATGGATTTAGCTGCAAAGAATGGAGCACCGTTTATCGGGTTAAACGATTCAGGCGGCGCGCGTATCCAAGAAGGGGTTGTATCTCTTGATGGATACGGACAAATTTTCTATCGTAACTCAATCTATTCTGGTGTAATTCCACAAATCTCTGTTATTATGGGACCTTGTGCAGGTGGAGCAGTTTATTCTCCAGCGATTACGGACTTCATTTTCATGGTTGAGAAAACGAGTCAAATGTTCATTACTGGACCAAAAGTTATCGAAACAGTTACAGGGGAAAAAATTACGTCTGAAGGCTTAGGTGGCGCAACTGTACATAATACGATCAGTGGTAACGCTCACTTTAAAGCACCAACTGATGAAGAAGTATTAAAAGATGTACGTAAATTATTAAGCTACTTACCGCAAAATAATACAGAGAAACCACCTGTATTAGAAGCAGACAACAATGATGATTACCGTGCGGATTTAACAGATATCGTTCCATTTGAAGGTATCCGTCCTTACGATATTCGTAAAGTTGTTGAGCAAGTTGTGGATGAAGGGTCATTCATGGAAGTACAAGAAGGATTTGCGAAAAACATTGTTATCGGTTTAGCTCGTATTAAAGGTCAATCAGTTGGTCTTGTATGTAATCAACCTAAAGTATTAGCTGGTGGACTGGATATCGATTCTTCTGATAAAGCATCTCGTTTCATTCGATTCTGTGATTCATTTAATATTCCAATTATCACATTCGAAGACGTTTCTGGTTTCTTCCCAGGCGTTAAGCAAGAGCATGGTGGAATCATCCGTCATGGTGCGAAAATG
The DNA here is from genome assembly GCF_004006295.1 of Peribacillus asahii. NCBI lineage: Bacteria > Bacillati > Bacillota > Bacilli > Caryophanales > Bacillaceae > Peribacillus > Peribacillus asahii. Next base: position 3,399,779 of record NZ_CP026095.1, on the reverse strand, counting down.
CTGTATGCATATTCTGAAGCAACTGTACCAAAGCTTACAATCATTCTTCGTAAAGCATATGGTGGTGCTTATGTTGCACTTAACAGTAAGTCAATCGGTGCAGACCTTACATTTGCATGGCCAAATGCTGAGATTGCGGTTATGGGATCTGCTGGTGCGGCTAACATTATTTTTGCTCGTGAAATTGCAAACAGTGAAGATCCAGAAGCAACACGTGCAGAAAAAGTTGAAGAATACCGTGAGAAATTCGCGAACCCATACGTTGCAGCAAGCTTAGGAATGGTAGATGACGTTATTGATCCTCGTGAAACACGAATCAAAATCATCCAATCTCTTGAAATGCTACGCAATAAAAAAGAAGATCGTCCTTGGAAGAAACACGGAAACATTCCATTGTAATACATGATTTTTTCATAGAAGCTCAAGGCATAATGACCTTGGGCTTTTTTGGTTTAGCTTTGTTTCACAATATTTGCCGGTTTATTTTCTAAGAAGTATACTAAGGTAGGATAACTTTTTTGGAGGGTATAAAGATGATTAATGAAAATCGTTTAGTAGAAGAATTTTTTGAATTGGTTCAAATTGATTCGGAAACAAAAAATGAAGCAGCGATTGCCAAAATATTAAAAGAAAAATTTACAGAGCTTGGTTTAGATGTATTTGAGGATGATACAACAGCAATCACAGGTCACGGTGCAGGTAATTTAATTTGTACCCTTCCAGCTACAAAAGAAGGTGTAGATACGATTTATTTTACATCTCATATGGATACGGTTGTACCGGGGAACGGTATCACACCATCGATTCAAGACGGATATATTGTGTCAGATGGTACGACAATATTAGGAGCGGATGATAAAGCGGGACTTGCAGTGATGCTAGAGGTGCTAAAAGTTATTAAAGAGCAAAAGATTGCTCACGGAAAAATAGAATTTATTATTACAGTGGGCGAGGAATCTGGTTTAGTCGGTGCAAAAGCGTTAGATCGTTCATTAGTGACAGCGAAATATGGTTATGCACTAGACAGTGATGGAAAAGTTGGGAATATTATTGTCGCAGCGCCAACACAAGCAAAGTTCGAAGCAAAAGTATATGGAAAAACGGCTCATGCAGGTGTTGCGCCTGAAAAAGGAGTTTCAGCGATTACAATTGCGGCTAAAGCCATTTCTAGAACGCCTTTAGGTCGAATCGATTCTGAAACAACAGCGAATATCGGTCGTTTCCAAGGTGGACAACAAACGAATATTGTATGTGATTACGTTGAGATATTAGCAGAAGCTCGCTCACTTGTACCAGAAAAAATGGAAGCGCAAGTTCAAAAAATGAAGGAAGCTTTCCAAACGGCGGCTGCAGAAATGGGCGGACGTGCTGAAATCGATGTAACGGTCATGTACCCTGGCTTTAAATATAGCGAAGGTGATCATGTTGTAGAAGTAGCCAGACAAGCAGCAGAGAAGATTAATCGTCCATGTGAATTACAACAAAGCGGTGGTGGCAGCGATGCCAATGTAATTGCTGGATTTGGCATTCCAACAGTTAACTTAGCTGTCGGTTATGAAGAAATTCATACAACAAACGAAAAAATTCCAGTGGAAGAATTAACGAAGCTTGCTGAAATGGTGCTGGGAATTATCGAAGTTGTTACGGGAGAATAATCTACAAAAAATTTAGAAGAGTTTTGGCCTGGGGCGTCTGCAACTATAATTGCAGACGCCTTTTTTCGTTATACAAGCAGAACGCAAAATATAATAAGAAACAACCAAATTGATTGTGTAAACTTCAAAAGGAGTTGTTTTGAACTGAAATTTAATGCAATGGGGAGAATATAATTAAAATGCTCCCTTGAACAATTTTGTGGATGAACATTGTTGTATAACATGGCTATTAAAAAGATTATTGACCAGAAATTAAAACATGAAGGCTGGAACAAGGGTCAGAAAAGAACTTCTATATATAGGTGAGAAACGAAAAAGAGGTGAATGCTGTATGGCAAAGAAACAGATTGGTGTTATTGGTCTTGCTGTAATGGGTAAAAATCTTGTTTTTAATATAGAAAGTCGAGGCTATAGTGTCGCTGTATATAATCGTTCCCGTTCGAAAATAGAGGAAATGATGAAGGGGTTACAAGGAAAAAGTATTTTTCCAGCCTATACATTAGAAGAATTTGTTTCTTCCTTAGAGAGACCACGGAAAATTTTACTGATGGTAAAGGCAGGAAAGGCGATTGATGATACGATTTCTTCATTAAAGCCTTTGCTTGAAAAAGGAGATCTTATTATTGACGGTGGCAATACTTTTTTTAAAGACACACAGAGGCGCCACCAAGAGTTAAAGGAGTCGGGCATTCATTTTATCGGGACAGGTGTCTCTGGCGGGGAGGAAGGAGCCTTAACAGGACCAGCTATTATGCCGGGGGGAGAGCAGGAAGCTTATGAATTGGTAGCACCGATTTTTCAAGCCATTTCGGCCAAAGTAGCAGGAGAGGCTTGCTGTACATATATTGGTCCGGATGGAGCCGGACATTATGTGAAAATGGTCCATAACGGCATTGAATACGGAGATATGCAGTTGATTGCAGAGTCTTATTTTTTATTAAAACATGTACTCAATCTGTCAACTAAGGAACTTCATAGAGTATTTTTCGATTGGAATAAAGGGGAGCTTGATAGTTATTTAATGGAAATAACAGCTAATATTTTTAAAAAATACGACAGCGAGACAGGTAAACCTCTTGTTGATGTTATTTTAGATCAAGCGGGTCAAAAAGGAACAGGCAAATGGACAAGCCAAAATGCATTAGATTTAGGTGTACCACTGTCTATTATTACAGAATCTGTTTTTGCTCGCTATATGTCAGCATTGAAGAATGAGCGTATGGCGGCAAGTGAGCAATTACAAGGACCGGAATGCGTAGCATATATTGAAGATAAGCAGGCATTTATTGAAAAGATTCGTCAAGCCTTGTATATGAGTAAGATTATTTCATATGCGCAAGGCTTTGCTCAAATGAAAGCCGCTTCAGAAGAATATGGCTGGAATCTGCAATATGGAGATATTGCGATGATTTTTCGTGGCGGCTGCATTATTCGTGCACAATTTTTACAAAAAATTAAGGAAGCGTATGATCGAAATCCGAGTTTGAACAATTTGCTGTTCGATTCTTATTTTCAAGGAATTGCAGCAACCTATCACATGGCTCTGCGTGAAGTGATTGCAACAGCAGTCATGAAAGGGATTCCAGTTCCATGTTTCTCAGCGGCACTTGCTTATTATGATAGTTATCGTACAAAAATACTGCCAGCTAATTTAATTCAGGCGCAACGCGATTACTTTGGTGCCCATACGTATCAACGGGTTGATCAAGAAGGACTATTTCATACGGAATGGATAGAGAAATAGAGTGAGGCTTCTGTAAGTGGGGGAGATTCGTCCCCCACTTCGCTTTGTTGTCTTCGTAAAAGTTTGAGACCGGGATTTCACTATTCGTTAAATATGGATTAATCTGTTTTTGGTAAATTCTTAAGACATTTTTTATAGTAAGCAAGCATATAGTTATAGGAAATTAGTTTCATTACTTTTTTTACCAAAATAGTGTATAATTAATGAAAATAATATTCTGAATTATTAGATAAAATGAAGTGGAGGGAGGATAGCATAATGTTTATTGTTTGGCTTGTTCTATCCGTATTTATCTCTTTGATCGTAATAGAGACATCTGTTTCACTCTGGATTAATTCAGGTGCAAGGCAAGAGAAGGCAGAAAACAAGTTATTCTTCAAAAATATTCAATTGAAGTTTTTAAAAAAGAAAGCTGTATAAATAAAACGAGGATGCTACAGTCTAGCATCCTTGTTTAGTTCTCTTGGTCTTCTTGCTCGATTTTTTCTATAGGCCACCAAATATGTCCGTCATGAGCTAATAAAGCATCAGCTGTTGGTGGACCAGAGGAACCAGCCGGATAATTCGGGAAGCTTTCGTCCTTTGTCTTTTTCCAGACTTCAGAAATCGTATCAATAAATTTCCATGATAAAGCGACTTCATCCCAATGCGTAAAGTTTGTTGCATCTCCACGCATGCTATCTAATAATAGTTTCTCGTAAGCTTCTGGTGTATTAATATGATCTGTACCTTCATTTGCTATTTGTAATCTGACGGATTTTGTTTCTGTTGTCGTGCCCGATTTTTTAACATTTAGTAATAGCGTAATGCCTTCTTTCGGTTGAATATGGATGACTAGTAAGTTTGGTGTCAACTTTTGTTCTGCCTGATAGTATAGATTCATCGGCATATCTTTAAATTGGACAACAATTTTCGTTGATTTACGATCCATCCTTTTTCCTGTGTGAATGTAGAATGGTACCCCGACCCAGCGGAAGTTGTCAATCATGAGCTTACCCGCTACATATGTTTCAGTATTGGAGTCGATGCTTACATTTGCTTCTTCTCGATAAGCAGGTACAGTCTCCCCATGGATTATACCATGCGCATATTGGCCGCGAACAAAATAGGTGTTCACCTCTTCTTGACTCATAGGTCGTAATGAACGAAGTAATCGAACTTTTTCGCTGCGAATTTCTTCTGGCGTTAAGGAAATGGGAGGCTCCATAGCAAGCAGGGCGACCATTTGCATCATATGGTTTTGAACCATGTCGCGCAGTGCCCCGTTGTTTTCGTAATAGCGACCTCGTTCCTCTACACCTAGCGTTTCACTAGATGTAATTTGAATATTAGAAATGTATCGGTTATTCCATAACGGTTCAAATAAGGCATTAGAGAAGCGAATCACTTCAATATTTTGAACCATCTCTTTTCCTAAATAATGATCAATTCGATAAATTTCTTCTTCTTGAAACACCGTACGAATTTGTTCATTTAGTGCTTTCGCTGTTTCAAAGTTTGTTCCAAATGGTTTTTCTATTACGAGGCGTTTGTAGCCTTCTATGTTCGTTAAACCTTGTGTTTTGAGTTGATTTGTAATCGTACCAAAAAACTCTGGTGCCATAGCTAAGTAGAAAATGCAGTTTCCTTTCAGCTTATATTGATTGTTGAGTTGGGATGCAAGCTGTTTTAATTCAATGTAAGATTGCGAACTTGTAACATCATGGCAATGGTAGTGAAAATGAGAGATAAATGCTTCTATACGATAATCGACGTTTGCGAACGTCATGACAGAATCTTTGACGTTTTCTTGAAATTGTTCGGTTGTTAATGGACGCCGCGCGACACCAATAACGGCGAAATTTTGTAGTTTATTTTTGGTATATAATTGATAGAGAGAAGGAAATAGTTTTCGTTTTGCTAGATCGCCTGTTGCTCCAAAAATCATGATTAATGCAGTAGGTTTCGTACTTTCTGACACGGTCAATACCTCAACTTTCCTTTTTCACTAGGCTATGTGATAGAACGTGGTTGATTGTTGGCTATAATGAGTTTAAAATCGTTCGATTAACAGACCTTTTTCCTGTTAGCGTGTTGGAATTATGTTTTTCATTTTACGTTTAGCATTCCCTAAAAAGCAATCGTTTCGTTCGTTAAAATTATCAAAGCTTTGTATGCGGCACGTTTGCTTGCAATTATGCTATAGTTAATATAATGAGGATAATCGGAGGTAAAAAAGTGGATTTTATGTTTTTAGGAACGGGTGCTGGTGTTCCGGCAAAGGCGCGTAATGTAACATCAATTGCCCTTCAACTATTAGAAGAACGAGGAACGGTATGGCTGTTTGATTGTGGAGAAGCTACTCAACATCAAATTTTAAAAACAGCCATAAAACCTCGTAAGATTGAAAAGATTTTTATTACACATTTACATGGAGATCATATTTTTGGCTTGCCAGGGCTGCTTGGCAGTCGTTCATTTCAAGGTGGAACGGAAAAATTAACGATTTACGGACCAAAGGGGATTGCTGATTTTGTTCGAACGAGTCTTGCTGTAAGTACGACTCATTTAAAGTATCCGCTCGAGATTATTGAAATTGAAGAAGGTATGATATTTAAAGACGAGCAATTTACTGTTTATGCGCTTCCGCTTGATCATGGTATTTATTGTGTAGGCTACCGCGTTGTTGAACAAGATCGTCCGGGCAGTTTACTTGTCGATAAATTAAAAAGAGAAGGTGTAAAACCTGGACCGATTTTTAAAGCGTTGAAAAAAGGAGAACGTGTGCAATTAGAGGATGGCCGTTTACTAGATGGGACCGATTATTTAGGAGAAGCACAAAAAGGGAGAATCATTACGATTCTTGGAGATACGAGAATGTGTGAAAATGCAGTTCGTTTAGCCGTTGATGCGGATTACGTTGTTCATGAATCGACCTTTGCAGCGGATGAAGAAGAGATGGCTAAAGCTTACTTTCATTCGACGACGGTACAAGCTGCTCAAGTAGCGAAAACAGCGGCTGCCAAACATCTTATTTTGACACATATTAGTTCGCGCTACACAGCAAATGAAGTGGAACAGCTTCGTCAAGAAAGCGCAGCTATTTTCCAAAATACAATTGTCGCAGAGGATTTTTTACAAGTGAAGATTCCTCTATATATAGAGAAATAGAGTATAAAAGGAGTGAAGAGATATGATGGAGCAAAACCTATTACATAAAAAAGCGATGGATTTTTTATTAACAACGAGTAGGACGTTTTTTATTCCGATTAGTCATTTACCATCTGGATTACAAGAAGCGATTGGTTCAGCTTATTTGTGCATGCGTGCCATTGATGAAATTGAAGATGATTCGAAGCTTCCTGCTGATACGAAAATTTTTCTATTACAATCTGTCGCTAAATTGCTACAAGAAGGTCACAGCGCAGCAAGAATTGAAGCACTTTTTACTCCGTTTAAAAAAGATTTACCTGAGGTGACGTTGCTTTTGTCGGATTGGATTGCTTATTGTCCACCGGGTGCATTAGATAAGGTGTTAGAGTCTACCATAGAAATGGCTGAAGGAATGGCGAAATGGGTTGCGAAAAATTGGGAGATCGAAACGGAAGCCGATTTAGATGATTATACGTATTATGTTGCTGGTTTAGTCGGTGTAATGCTCTCAGATATTTGGAAATGGTATGATGGGACAGAGACAAATCGTGAACAAGCAATTGCCTTTGGCCGCGGTTTGCAAACGGTTAATATTTTACGTAATCGTGATGAAGATGCGGAGCGTGGTGTTCAGTTTTTCCCAAAAAGGTGGGGGTTCGCTGAGATGCTTGCTCACACTGAAAAAAATTTAGCAATGGCAGAAAAATATTGCCAAACGATTCAAACGAAGGATATTTTGCATTTTTGTAAAATTCCTTTAGAATTAGCGAAAGCCACATTAGTCGCTTTAAAAGAAGGAAAAGAGAAGATTAACCGAGCGGAAGTAACGAAAATTGTAAAGCACGTTGTCGATTAGTAAATCAAAAACCCGAAAAGCTTCAATAGCTTTCCGGGTTTTTATTATGCTATTTCTTTTTTCGATTGTTCTACTAGAATGTGTTGAGGTATTTTACAAAGCTCAATCCATTTTTTAATAGATGTAAGGAGAATAATCACTCCAAGGATAAGCATAATGATGGATAATGTACCGTTTAATACGCTAAAACCTGTACTTTCTGCATTCCAGTATACATTTTTAATCATCCAATATCCTGCCACATTGACCGTTACGTATAAGTAAGCCAGCGGGACTAGACAAGTTAGCATATACCAGCGTTTATCTGCGATTTTTAAAATAACAGTTGCCCCAACAATTAAGCCAATGGAAGCCATTAATTGGTTGGATACACCAAATAGTGCCCAGATAGAACTGATGTCACCAGAATACAGGAGGTATCCCCAAATGAAGCATGCTAGCGCACTAGCGAATATATTTGAAAATAATGACTCTGTATTTTTTAATGGTTTATAAAAATCACCGAAGAAGTCTTGAATAAGATAACGAGCCACACGGGTTCCTGAATCAATGGCCGTTAAGATAAAGACTGCTTCAAATAAAATAACGAATTGGAAGAAGTATGACGCTAATTTTTCGAAAACTGGTATTTCGGTAAAAATATAAGTCATTCCAACGGCAAGTGTTACAGCACCGCCCGTTCTTCCTTCAAGATCCATGCCGATTTCATCGCTTAACTCATCTAAATGCACGGTTTCCATGCCGAGTGTTGCAAATTTTTCAGGAGCAGAGTTGATAGCGAAATAGTCTCCTGGCTGTAATGATACTGCAGCAATTAAAGCCATAATGGCTACTAAACATTCAACAAGCATGGCACCGAACGCAACGCCTTTAATATCACTCCAACGATTAATCATTTTAGGAGTTGTTCCAGAACCAACGAATGCATGGAATCCTGAGATTGCTCCACAAGCAATGGTAATCGAGATAAATGGCCAAACCGGACCAGCAACGATTGGACCGCCGCCGTTAATAAAGTCTGTCAACGCTGGAAACTGAACAGATGGGTTTACATAGAATACCCCAACAATTAAAGCGACGAAAACCCCGATTTTCATAAATGTACTTAAATAGTCACGTGGAGCAAGCAATAACCAAACAGGCAAGGCTGCTGCGAAAAATGCGTAGATTGGTAAAAGAATAGCAATTGTACTTGCTTCCAGTGTTAATAGATTACCAAGTGCTGTGCCTTGAAGATTTGGTCCGAAAAGAATAGCTGCGATAATTAGACCAAACCCAACGATTGTTGCGGCTTTTAGATTGCCAGTCTTTTTATGATAGAGACCAACACCCATTGCGATTGGAATGGTAATACCGACAACAAATGTACCCCATGGGTTGTTTTCTAGTGCATGTAATATAACTAAAGACAGTCCCGCCATTGTGATGGTAATAATAAACAACATCGCAAGACCTGTACAAAATCCTGCTACAGGACCAAGTTCTTCTTTAGCTACTTCAGATAGTGACTTTCCGTCTCGACGCATAGAAGCAAATAGAACGACCATATCGTGAACGGCCCCGCCAATGACTGCCCCAATTAGTAACCAAAGTAAACCAGGTAAATATCCGAACTGTGCTGCTAAAATGGGTCCAACCAATGGACCTGCAGCTGCAATTGCCGCGAAATGATGACCAAACGTTACCCATTTATTAGTTGGTACATAATCTTTACCATCTTCTAGTTTATGAGAAGGAGTAGGTTTAGAATCATCTAGCTTTAATACTTTAGCTGCCATAAATGTACCGTATAAGCGGTAGACAATTAATAATATACAAATGGAACCAATGACTATAGAAACCGCATTCATTTTCATGACCTCCACATTTCTGTTATAGTACAGTAATCATACTAAAAGAAAGTGAAAACAGGTGGCTTTTTCAGTTGAAATACCAAAATTTCATGTTTAATTACAGAAAATGCGGGATGAGATACAATATAATAAACTGAAAATTTAGTGTTCTTCTGGTGTTAACATTTTAGTATATTGTTATATAACGATTTTAGACAACAAGAGATACCAGTTCAAAATTGTAATAGCTGCTTTAGCTCTTTTATGTAGGTTCGACTAACAGGAACGTTAGAACCGTCATTCATAATGAGGTTGTAGGTTGAGTTAAACCAAGGTTGTATTTCAGAAATGTAATGGATGTTGACGATATAGCTGCGATGTACGCGCATAAATGAATGATCCTGTAGTTTTTTCTCTAGAGCAACAAGCGCTTCGCTTACTTTAAATACGTCATCCTTTGTTTTAATCATACATTTTCCTTCACTTGATTCAACAAATAGAATAGACGCAGCATCAAGTAATAGGATGCGCTCTTCTACAAGGATAGCTATTTTGCCTGTTTTATTGATTGGAACGTTAGAAGAAGGCTGGATGTCTTGTTTACCTATTTTCTGTAGTTTTGTAATTTTGTCTAACATTTGGTACATACGCTGTTCATCGAACGGTTTTAATAAATAATCCAGTGCGTTTAGTTCAAAAGCTTCGAGCGCATATTCGTCATACGCTGTTGCAAATACGATAGCAGGGGTCTTTTTTAGAGCATGAAGCTGTTTGGCTAATTGCAATCCATTATCTTCAGCTAATTCAATATCGAGAAAAACAAGATCCGGTTCTTGGACAGGGATGTCTGCCATCGCTTTCTCTAAACAATCTGCTTCTCCTACAATTTCTACTTGTTTGCTGCAAATGAGCAAGTACTTTAATTCATCTCGTGCTAACGGTTCATCATCTACTATGTATGCTCGTAACATGTTGTTCAAAAACTCCTTTACTATGAAGAGGAATAGAAATAATAATTTTCGTACCTACATTTAGTTCACTCTGAATAGTTAATTGTGCTTGCCCGTTATAAATACCCATTAAACGTTCGTGAATATTAAATAAAGCTGTACCCGTTCCCTTTTTAGAGCTGACGGTTCGGTGACCAAGTTCTCTTCTTCTTTCTTCTTCGATTCCTTTTCCATTATCTTGGACGATAATGTGTATCATTTCGTTTTGTGAAGAAATATCTATTAAGATAGTTCCTTTATTATGATTTTTTCGAATAAAAGCATGGTTAATTGCATTTTCAACTAAGGGCTGTAAAGTAAATGGTGGAATTAACACTTGATTAAGCCCTGGCTCTATATGGAGAGAGAGGTGATAAACATCCGGAAATCTGGCTTGCTCTAACGATAAATAGGCTTTTACATGTTCGATTTCCTTTTCTAATGGAATCATCATTTGCCTAGCTCCTTGTAAATTACTGCGAAAGAATGAACTAAGCTCAATTAATAGCTTTCTTGCTTTTTCTACATCTGTTCGGCATAGTACTGAAATGGTGTTAATGCTATTAAACAAAAAATGTGGATGTATTTGCGCTTGCAATACTTTAATTTCTGCGTCTTTTAATAATTTTGTTTGCTGTTCGGCCTCTGCCAGTTCTAGTTGGGTAGAAAATAAGTTAGCAAGACCTTCTGCTAATTCTTTGTGTACTTGATCTAATTTAGCAGGGTCGGTAAAGTACATTTTTAAAGTACCTACGGTTTTATTTTGTACTTTTAAAGGTAGAACAATTGCTGCCTGCAAGGGGCAATCCTTTTGAAAACAATAAATTTCTTCTTTTACTTGTGCAATAGCAACCCTTCCGCTTTCCAATACTTCTTTCGTCAATCCTGTAGCAAGCTCCATGTTTAGAATATGATGATCAGCGCCTGCGCCAACATGAGATAAAATTTGACGGTCATCTGTAATCGCTACAGCATCTGCATCAGTCAGTTGCAACATAATCTCTGAAATTTGTTGACAGGAACTTGGATTGAGTCCTTGGCGAAAATAAGGTAATGTTTGATCGGCAATATGAAAGGCTTGATTTGTTTGATTAGCGCGTGCTCGTTCTTCATCCCTCATCATTGATTGAATAATGAGCATAAAAAGCAATGTTCCAAAACCATTAACAAGAATCATTGGTATACTAATTATTTCAACTAGTTTTGCTGCTTGTTCAAATGGTTTGGCGACGATTACAATAATGAGCATTTGTACAGCTTCTAAAATCATGCCAATTTTGACGGCATAGAGGGGAGTGATTTTTTTCCTGCTCTTCCGTCGTTTCTTCCCGTAATACCCAGCTGCAACTCCAGCTAAAAGGGTAGAGATTGCACAAGCAACAGCGGTAAAACCTCCTAATGTTAAACGGTGAACTCCTGCAAGCACACCAGCACCAATTCCGACTATTGGGCCACCTATTAGGCCGCCAATGACTACTCCCATTACTCTCGTATTGGCAATCGCATTATCGGGATTAATCTCCGTAATCCAATCTACTTTGTGAATTGTATCGTGATGAATTTCTATCCCTGTATAATTACTAATCACTCCAAATGTTCCAAAAAGAACAATGAGCCATATTCGCTCTATTACGTTGCGTTCGCCGTGAACAATATGGCGAAAGGACTTCATTTGTGAAAGTAAAAAAGCCACAATGACAATGATTCCTACTTTTTCTAACATTAATGATACTAAATTGAACATGGCAATCCATCCTTGTATGCAGCATTGAATTTATCTTATACTAGAAATAGGAAATTTGTCGAATACTCGTCAGGATAGTATGAATTTTTTCTGAATTTTAACTTTCCTAATATATAGAAAATTTTAAAAAGAATAAAAATATATTGAAATAATTGCGTGGAAGCGCTTATAATTTAATACATAAAAGCAAAAACGCATAACAGTACTGAATTAGAGAATTTTTCATTATCGAAAAAGAGGGGGAGAAACATGAAGAAGAAATTATACTCAGCTGCAGCAATTACACTTGTAACAAGTGCGTTATTAGCTGGCTGTGGCAGCGATTCAAGCAGTGAAGATACAAAGAAAGAGGATAACGGTGAAAAAACTTATCAAGTTGGGGTTACACAAATTGTGCAGCATGCCTCTTTAGACGAGGCGACGAAAGGATTCCAAGATGCTTTAAAAGAAAGTGACCTTAATGTAGAGTTTGATGTTCAAAACGCACAAAATGATCAAAGTAATAATCAAACCATTGCGAAAAATTTAGTAAGTGATAAAGTGGATTTAATTTTTGCGAACTCGACTCCAAGTGCATTAGGTGCTAAAAATGCAACAAGTGATATTCCAATTGTGTTTACATCCGTAACAGATCCAATTGAAGCAGAACTTGTGACATCTTTAGAAAAGCCAGGTGCTAATGTAACAGGTACAACAGATTCTCATCCAGATGCAATCGCAAACACGGTGAAATTTATTGCGGAAGAACTTGGTGCTAAAACAATTGGAACAGTGTATAACGCTGGAGAGAAAAACTCAATTGTACAAGTAGAAAATATGAAGGCGGAAGCGAAAAAATTAGGAGTTAAAGTGTCAGAAGCTTCTGTTTCTACGTCTGCAGATGTAAAAAAAGCAGCAGAATCTTTAATTGGGAAAGTGGATGCATTCTATATTGTGACAGATAACACAGTTGTTTCAGCATTAGAATCGGTTGTAGGTGTATCAAACGATAAGGATATTCCATTATTCGTAGGAGAGTTAGATTCAGTAGAACGCGGAGGATTTGCTGCTTACGGTTTCAGCTATTATGATATCGGTTTTGAAGCTGGAGAAAAAGCGGTGGAAATTTTGAAAGATGGTAAAAAACCAGGAGACATTCCAGTTAGCTATCCACAAAATTTAAAACTCGTAATCAATGAAACAGCTGCCAAAGAAATGGGCGTTGAAATTAAAGATGAGTGGAAGAAAGAAGCAGAGCTAGTAAAGTAAGCTCAACCTCTTTTTAGTTCATTGTTTATCTAGGGTCCCTTATGTTTTGATCTTGGGACCCTTTTATTTTAACTTTAGGAAGGAAGAAAAATATGTTTACAGCCGTATTCAATTCATTTGAATCTGGAATGATTTACGCCATTATGGCACTTGGTGTTTATTTAACGTTTAGGATTCTTGATTTTCCTGATTTGACAGTAGAAGGAAGCTTCGTTACGGGTGCTTCCGTAGCAGCGATTATGATTGTAAATGGTTATTCGCCGATTATTGCCACATTAGCAGCATTAGGAGCTGGTTTTCTTGCAGGTATATTAACGGGCTTGCTGCATACAAAAGGGAAAGTAAATCCTCTTTTATCGGGAATCTTAGTCATGATTGCTCTTTATTCAATTAACTTACGAATTATGGGTACTTCGAATATTCCGTTGCTTTCGCAAACGACTTTATTAACGAATATTCAAGATGCGTGGGCAAAAACAGGAATGGATGATGTATTAAATGGCTTATTAACGGCAATTGGTTTAGGAGACAGTTTACCAAAAACATGGTCTATTTTACTGATGATGTTATTCATTACGGTTCTTATCCAAGTAGGGATGTCTGTCTTTTTAAAAACAGAAATTGGTTTAGCTATTCGTGCAACCGGTGACAATGAAGCGATGGTAAAAAGTTTCTCCGCCCATACGGGGAATATGAAAGTACTTGGCTTAGCAATTAGTAATGCACTTGTTGCATTTTCAGGCGCTCTTATTGCTCAATATAATGGCTTTAGTGATATTGGAATGGGAATAGGGATGATTGTTATTGGTCTTGCCTCTGTTATTATCGGTGAAGCAATCTTCGGTGCGAAAACGATTGTCAGAGCAACGCTTGCTGTAATTGGTGGTTCACTTATTTATCACTTTGTTGTTACACTAGCGCTTCGTGTAGATTTCTTACAAACAGGGGATGTAAAATTAATTACCGCTCTTATTGTAATTGGGGCACTTCTGTTACCTCTTATTACGGAAGGTCGGAAAGTAAAAGCACGAAAGAAAAAACGTCTGATGGAATTGCAACTTGATCATAAATCATTGGAGGAGGGGAAATAAGATGCTTCATCTGAATGGAATTTATAAGGTATTTAATGAAGGAACACCAGATGAGAAGCTCGCTCTGCAAAACCTTCAACTTCAATTAAAAAAAGGTGAATTTGTTACGGTGATCGGCAGTAATGGTGCAGGAAAATCGACGTTAATGAACATGGTATCTGGAAAGATTCTTCCGGATACAGGGGAAGTTCTTATTGATGGTCAAAAGGTATCTGGAGTAGAAGAACACCAGCGAGCCAAACTCATTGGCCGTGTATTCCAAGATCCGATGGCCGGAACAGCTCCGCATATGACGATTGAAGAGAATATGGCCATTGCATATGGTCGAACAAATGGCCGCGGTTTACGTTTTGGCGTAACGAATAAACGAAAAGCATTTTTTAAAGAAAGTTTAGAAACGCTTCATTTAGGTTTAGAAAATCGAATGACAGCGAAGGTTGGTTTATTATCCGGCGGGGAGCGTCAAGCGCTATCGCTCCTTATGGCGACCTTTACTAACCCGAAAATTTTGCTTCTAGACGAACATACAGCAGCGCTTGATCCTTCTCGTGCAGAACTTGTAACACAATTGACTAAGGAAATTGTTGAACAAAGCAAATTGACAACATTAATGGTCACACACAATATGCAGCAAGCAATTGATTTAGGTGACTCCTTAATCATGATGGACAAAGGACAAATTATTTTTGAAGCAAGAGGAGAAGAGAAACAGGCGTTAACTGTTGAAAAATTATTGAATGAATTCCAACGTATTAAAGGTGAAAAAATGAATAATGACCGAGCAGTTTTAGCCTAATCATATAAAAAAGTGCCTATTCCTTGAGAGTAGGCACTTTTTGTTTCACATTTAACGGGCAGTAAGACTTCCACCTAAAGCTTATAAGGAAGCAAAGAAGATAGGTGGGGGATGAAGAGAATCCCCACTGATGCAAGTTTCACTGTATATAATTAGTTTGTTTGTGCTTCTTTTTTGGAGGAGCGAAAAAGAGTGCTGAAAAATGGCTTTTTCTTTGATTTTTCTGTTGAAGCTGCTTCGTCGAAGGCAAGGAAGCAGTCGGCTTGTGAGGCTACTTCTAGTTTGGTTTGGAGCGTTTCGATTTGTTGAGTTAGCTCGCAAACAACGCTTTGTAACTCTTCAATTTCGTTTCGGTGTTGTAAGATTTGGTATGAAACGACATCATCTGCTTTTGTTGATAATTTCCGTTCAAGATGTTCAATTCTCTCTACTAGCTTGTCATACATCTTACTTTCATCTTTAGATGGTTTGTTTGCTGCTTTTGCCTTCCGTACTTTTTTTTCATGAATTTTCATGTTTTGCAGAGGGGTACCATTTTTCAGTTGTTCCTGAACCTGCTGGAGTAAAGCTACATCTTCTTCTGAAAATCGATAATGCTTAAGGGGAGTTCTTTCAATCTCTAGGCTTAATTGTGTGATCCAACGAAGAACGGTTTTAGGAGAAACACCTAATAATTTGGACACTTCATTTGTATTCATAGTATTCTCCTCCTCATTAATATTTACAGGCCGCTATAGTTAATAAGAAGAATTCTAGCTTTGATAGTTAATTCCTTTCAGGGTGACAAAACTAGTATTCTTTCGCTAAAGAAAGTGGTTTTTCGAGGAGTTTTATTGAGACAGAGCAAAATCCCGCTGTATGATGGGATTTTGCTTTTGAGTAGTTGTTTCACTATGAATTCGTCCTAAATAATCTTCTTTACCAGCCGCGCTTGTATGGCGTAGGTGCTTCTATTTCATAGCGAAGTTCTTTTGCCGCGTTTCTTGGCCAATAAGGGTCGCGTAACAGTTCACGACCGATAAAAATAAGATTGGCGCGCTCATTTTGTAAAATTTCTTCCGCTTGGATGCCAGTTGTAATTAACCCAACTGCTCCTGTAGCAATAGAGGCTCCGGATTTGATCGTTTCACTGAACGGTACTTGGTAGCCTGGATAGACAGGAATAGAAGCGGGCACAACAGCTCCAGAACTTACATCCATTAAGTCGACTCCATCTTCCTTCATCCATTTACTTATTTCGATATACTGCTCTGCTGTCATGCCGCCTTCTTGATAATCATGAGCAGAAATACGTACAAATAGTGGACCTTCCCATACTTGCTTTACTGCAGCGATGACTTCTTTCACGATTTTATAACGATTTTCACTAGAGCCGCCGTATTCATCATTTCGTTTGTTGCTTAGCGGTGAGAGAAATTCATTTAGTAAGTAACCATGAGCGGCATGTAGTTCAATGACATCAAATCCTGCTTTTTTTGCTCGTGCTGCTGCTTGTTGAAAGGAGAGGATTGTTTTTTCAATATCAGCTTGTGTCATTTCTTGGGGCTGTTTATAAGTCTCATTAAAAGCAATGGGTGACGGTGCGTAGATGTTGCCTGGTACTGTTGCTTTTCGACCTGCGTGAGCGAGTTGAATGCCTGTTTTTGCTCCTTGCTCTTTCATCATTGATACGAGCTGTGACAGTCCTGGTAGCTGTTCATCATTCCAAATGCCTAAGTCATTAACGGAAATCCGACCTTGAGGATCAACCGCTGTTGCTTCTAGAATAATTAAACCTACACCGCCAACTGCTCGGCTTGTATAATGCGTTACATGCCAGTTTTTAACGTGGCCATCTTCCTGACTAGAATACATACACATCGGTGCCATAACAATTCGATTTTTAAAAGTTACACCTTTGATAGTATAAGTAGAAAAAAGCTTAGCATTCATGTTAATCTCACTCCTTATTTCCTTAAATATGAAATTTAGTATAGCAAGTAAAAAAACAATTAGCTAAACATTCGATTTATCCCACACTTAAAGAGTAAAAAGAGCATGAATCAAAAGAGGCATATCCTGTCCCTTTTAATCAGGCTCTTTTTATACTTAAGAATCTAGCGAAATTGGCATAAAATCATGCCGATTTAGCGGGGAACAGCATATTGTGCAAGCTTGTCACTAATTTGTTTCCCCATTCGTTTGGATTGTGCAGTTGCTTCCTCAATACACGCGATAAAAGCTTGATCGACTTCATAATTTTGTAGTACTTTTAATCCTGCTTCGGTCGTTCCGCCTGGAGACGTCACTTCTTTTCTTAAAGTAGCTGGTGATTTTGTGGAATGCTTAAGCATTTGGGCAGCACCTAGCATTGTTTGAATGATTAATTGTTTAGCAGTATCGGCATCAAGGCCGAGATCTTGTGCTGACTTTTCCATTGCTTCAACAAGATAATATAGGTAAGCAGGGCCGCTGCCGGATAGACCTGTTACAGCGTCTAGCTGCTCTTCTTCAACAACGACGACAGAGCCGATCGTTTCAAAAAGCGTAATCGCTGTTTGACGTTGTTCCGCCGATGTGTACGCATTTGTACTAATCGCTGTGGCTGATTGCCCGACCGTTGCGGACGTATTAGGCATCGCGCGAATAACGGCTACCTCTTTTGCCGCAATTCCCTCAAGGCTTGCGGTATGAACACCTGCTGCAACAGAGACGAGCATCATCTCAGTTGTAATATATGGTTGAATGGATTGCATGGTAGCTAACATATCTTTTGGCTTTACAGCTAGTAAAACAACGTCGGCTTCTTTCATAGCTTCTTGTATATTCCGTGTCCCTGTTACACCATATTTTTCGTTTAAGGATGCTAATCTAGCTTCATTTGATTTGTTTGTTACGTTAATATTTTTAGGATCTACCACTTGTTGGGCTACTAATCCTGAAATAATAGCCTCAGCCATAGAACCTGCCCCAATAAAGGTTATTTTCTTCATTTTCTTTCGCTCCTTTGTTAAAGTCAAAGGCTCTGTTAGCGAATGTAGCCATGTTTACATCGCATTATGTAACAAAGCCAAATAAAAAAAGATCTCTCATCCATAAAGGACGAAAGATCTTGCTTCCGTGGTACCACCTTTGTTCAACTTTCTCTTTTACGTTCGCTGAAAGCTGCGCTTTAAGATCCTTTAACGTTGGATATACGTCAGGTTTTCCTGAAGGCTCATAAGGTAGGTTCAATACATGAGAGGGTGGTGAAGCCTTGCAGCCAAAAGCGAGCCTCACTCTCTATTCACCGTCATCTATTTACTTGGTCTTACTCATAGCCAAACGATTTAATTACTTGTGATTATGCAGGATAAACAAGTAAACTGTCAATATATAATGTATGCACGATACAAAAAAATAACCACAATTATGCGAAAATAATGACAACATCCAAGAGAAAATGTAAAATATGGATTATATAAGTGTAAGGCTGTTGTGTAACAAATTTTTAATATAATGCTTTGTTAAAGGCTCTTGGCAATCAACAGCATCGTATAACAAAGCCCAATATAATGTTTAAGGTGGATAAAATAATGGTGAACTGGGAGAATAATATCGCAAAGATTGCATTGCCAACACCGTTTGCGGTTGGTGACGTAAATGTATATGTTGTAAAAGGAGATGCTTTAACTTTAATTGATACAGGTCTTAAAACGAAGGAGTCAAAAGAAGCGCTCGATTATAAATTAGGTGAATTAAAGTTGAAAGTAGAAGACATTGAACAAATCGTTTTAACGCATCATCATCCTGATCATGCTGGTGCACTTGATTTATTTGCCCAAGATGTGCCTTTGTATGGCCATAAAAATAATCAGCGCTGGCTTGATGGGAGCGATGAGTTTTTACATATGTGTAATCAATTTTTTCTTGAATATGCAGATTTACTGGGAATTGAAGAAGAGTTAAAAGGGAAACTAACTTACTCTAAAAAAGAGAGAGCATTTTATAATGGAAGAAAGCTTGCTGCTTTTTTAACAGAAGGCGATGAAATACCGGGTTTACCTAATTGGAGAACGATTGAGACGTTAGGTCATGCACAAAGTCATATATCATTGTATCGAGAAAGTGATGCCGTATTAATCGGCGGTGACCATGTAATTGCTAAAATATCACCCAATCCGATTATAGAGCCTCCACTTTCCCCTGGTGAAGAACGTCCAAAACCATTGCTTCAATATAATGAATCGCTAAGGAAAATACTGAATTTTCCAATTTCGAAAGTGTATTCAGGGCACGGAGAGGAAGTTGAAGGTGTAGAAGAATGGGCTCAATTTCGTATGAACCGCCAGCATGAGCGTGCGATGCAGGTGAAAAAAATGCTGGAAGAAAAGCCGTTAACTGGATTTGAAATTTGTAAGCGTCTATTTCCGAAAGTGTACCGCAAAGAAACTGATTTGACGATGTGGGAGACGATTGGTCAATTAGATTATTTAGAAGACTTAGGGGAGATTAAAAGTGAAATCCAATCGGGTTTAACACTTTTCTCTATTGCGTAATAAGATGACAAGATTAAGAGGAAAAATTGTTGTTATTACAGGAGCTTCTGGCGGGTTAGGAAAAGAGATTGCAATTCAAGCAGCTAAACAAGGAGCCAGTATTGTACTGCTTGCAAGAAGTATGGATAAATTAGTAGCATTGCGTAAGACACTTATTGATACGTTCGGTGTTTCTGTATTTGCATTTGAACTTGATGTCGCGAATTCGAATGAGGTGCAAGCCGTTTTTGAACGAATTGTGAACGAGGTTGGGGAAGTTGATATTTTAGTGAATAATGCGGGGTACGGCATTTTTAAAGAAGCTGCTGAAACCGATATAGATGAAGCTAAAGCGATGTTTGATGTCAATGTACTCGGTTTAATGGCTTGTACAAATAACGTACTTTCTTCGATGAAACGTCGGAAAGCAGGGCATATTATTAATATTGCGTCCCAGGCCGGTAAAATGGCTACACCTAAATCATCGCTCTATTCGGCAACTAAATTTGCTGTACTAGGTTACTCAAATGCGCTGCGAATGGAAGTAAAAGAAGAGGGGATTTCTGTTACAACCGTGAATCCTGGCCCTATTGAGACAAGCTTTTTTGAAACGGCTGACGAATCGGGTAACTATGTCAAAAACATTCAAAAATTTATGTTAAAGCCGGAAGCGGTTGCTCAAAAAATTGTTGAATCCATGTTGACGAATAAACGAGAAATCAACTTACCGGGTTGGATGAATGTGGCGAGTAAGTTGTATTATTTATTTCCTGCAACAGCTGAACTAGTTGGGAAACGAGCTTTTTTCAAGAAATAAAATACTAGCAAGCTGTACTAAAAAGATATACTTTGGTACAGCTTTTTTGTTCAAGGCTATGTTATGGAAGTTTCACTTTATTTTTAATAGCGTTTGTTTCTTGATCCTGCCTTTTGGAAGATGAATGGGTACATATATTTAAAAAACATAAGGAGGCAACATTTTGAAGCGAAAGCTGATAAATTTATTATGTTTGTTTGTGATAATCGGGTTAGTCGGTTGTCACCCTTCTGATACTCAGAAAGAGCGGATTGAAAAAGGGGACACAGGGTTTATTACCGACCTTGATGACAAACGGGTTTTAATTAAAAGTACCTATTATAAGATGACGAAGGAGACCCTTATTCAAGATTTGAAGGGCAGAGAGCTCTCCTATGAGGATTTAGAAATTGGAATGAAAGTAAAGCCATGGTATATAGGAGAGATTAAAGAATCGTTCCCGGCGAAAACGAAGGCAAAGTTCCTTCTTGTGCTGACCGACACCCAAAGCATAGCTGAACAAGAGGCCGTCACGAAAGCGATTAATCACGTGACAGAAGCTGCAAGTCAACGATTTATGGTTCTGCATGTACTCTATGAGGTGAAGGAAAAAGTTTATAGCATTGAGATGATGAATCGTTCTAATACAGACACAAGTTTTACGGTTATGGTAGATGAGCGTAAGAATGAAGTTCTGTATTAATCTGTATAATTAACATTAAAAGCTGTGCAAGCCGATATGCTGCATAATGGAAGGTTATTTGGAAAAAGTAATCCGTCACGAAGATTACGTGAAACCTATTTCTTTGCAAACTTAACTCCAGCGGTTAAGCAATTAGAAAAAATGTGACACAATACTGTGACAATCAACTAAAAAGAAGCTGGCTTGAAAATTTGCATTTTCGAGCCAGCTTCTTTTTCTATTTGCAGAAGTATAATTATTTTCCGAGAATCTCTTTATCTTTAAATGGTTTTGCTTTTAATATGCCTGTGTTGGCAAGCTTAACATCTATATGAATGGCTTGAAGGGCATCTCTGTGTAAATAATCATTTGGCTCATTAAAGTGATGAGCTTGCCAAAATCTGAGCTCTTTTCGATAGAGCGTTCCACCTAAATTAAGCGGGTCAGCGTTGTTTCTTAAGCCTGCTTCAAATGTTTTTCGGATGTCTTGGGCGATTGAAGATTTTAGTGATTTCTCTAGAGCCTTTATACTCTTATGAGATGTAAGTCCTAGAATACGTCCTGATACAGAACAATGAATGATAAACTTTGCTTGATTTCCTTCTATGATTGGTTTAATCTTCGTCTTTGGATGTGCCATGGAAAAATAGGCAAATCCATCTTTTGTTTGGATGTCAACAGGCGTTCTCGTTGTATCTTTTGTCATCCAGCGAACACCTGCCAATTCTTCTTCTGAATACCATGGTTTGGATTTATTGTAGAATAAGGTATAGGCACCATCAATGGTGAATGTTTTTAGTTTCTTCTTACTATTATCCTTCCAATCTTTTGCATTCCATGCAATGGACGGGACTATGGCTGTTACTGCTGCTTCTCGATATTCGGCAATAAATTCTTGAATCGTAATGGGCCTGATGAAAGAGCGGTTTCTATATACTTCATCAGGAAAATGAAGCTCAGAATACATAGGAGATAAATTGAAAAAGCCAGTAATCTTAAGGAGCTCATCTAGTGGCTTTTTCGTAACAAAAAAATTGCTTGAATAACGGATAAAGTTATTACGAAAAGCAGCGTCAATAATGTCATTAATATCTTGCTTTAAGGCATTTTCTGTCAGGATAAACGTATGAACGTGTCCAAGAAATAAACGTTGCTGTGCTGTTTTGTATAAGTTATTAATCGCTTCTGTAATCGTTTTTCCACTATTATGACCTATATAGGATCTTGAAGGAGTAGTTGGCTTTACTTCTTGTTTGGCTACTCCAGCGAAATCAATTAGTTGGACATATACAATATACTTTCCGTCTTTATAATCAACCCCGAAAGTTGTGACATAGTGTATGTCCTGTATGTTTTTTTGATCCCAGCAACCAGATAAGAATAGCAGACAAATCATGAGTACCAAGCCTTTTTTTATAATCCTTTTCATGTTTGCCCCCCTTTTCTTGTTTGATCGATTGTTGATTCGTTCCTTTTGCTCGCCCATTTCCACGGCTTTTTTAAGAAGGAAACAACCATTTTGTGTAGAGTAGCAGGTGAGAAATCATTCATGTATGGAATGCCAAATGATTCTAAGCTTGATAGGAGAGCGGTTGTTATAATAAAACCGATAATTAAGCCATATATGCCAAGAATAGAGCTAAGAAACAGAATCGCAAATCGAAGTACTGTGACAGCACCTGTTAAAGCTTGGTTAACAAGTGTAAATGAAGCAACAGAAGTGATGGCTGCGACTACAAGCATTGTTGGGGATGTTAAGCCTGCACGAATGGCTGCATCTCCTACAATTAATCCTCCAACAACAGCAACCGTTTGTCCAACAGCTTTTGGAAGACGGACGCCTGATTCGCGAAAAAGTTCAAATAATGCAAGCATAAGAAACATTTCCATAGTTGCAGACAGCGGTAAACCAAGACGTGAGACACTGATTGTGGCAAGTAAGGTAAACGGGATTTGTTCGATATTAACGGTAGAAAGCGCGACCCAAAATCCAGGTATTAATATTGAGAGAAAAAAACCTCCAATACGCAAAATTCGCTCAAATGAAACGTAAAAAAAAGGAAGGTTAGAGTCTTCCGCTGTTTTTACTTGTAGAAGTAATGTCGTGGGAGCGACGATAACTGTTGGCTGCCCATCAATAATTAGTATGAATCGCCCTTGATTTAAACACTCGACACAATAATCAGGACGACTTGTATAATCTGTCAGCGGAAAAAGGTTGAGTGTATGTTCTGAGATTAACTCTTGTAGTTGTTGACTACTTGTTAGAATATCAATATTTAGCTCATTTATTTTTGCTGTAACGGTGGTCACTAAAGAAGGTTCAATAATATCATCCATATATAACAGGACAACTTTTGTTTGACTACGTTTACCAACAATGAATTCTTTTACTGTGAGGGTGGAAGTTCGTAATCTTTTTCTGATTAAGGCGACATTGACGGATACATCTTCAATAAAGCCATCGCGTGGTCCACGAATAGACACTTCAAAAGCAGATTCTTCTGGCTGACGATTTGGGACTTCGGGGACGGCAATTGAATATAGTTGTTGTTTTTCTTCAATAAAAATAAGTACTTCTCCACCAAAAATGAATTGGTATAAAGATTCGGAGTTACCATCAAAGGGTATTGAACGAAAATCCATTAAGGTATTTGTAAAGGAGTCATCTCGTTGTTTATTTTTATCTTCTTCAATATAAATAATTTTTTCGAGATCTTCTAAAATATGGTCATTCAATTCTGCCATATTGACGAGACTAGGAGCAAAAAAAACGAGCATTTTGACTGGACGATTGGTCGTACTTGAAAAAATTGTTTTAAAATGAACATCAGGGCTATTGGAAAATTGATTACGAAAGGTATCATCTGTATATTTTTTAGTTTCGTTTTTAAACAGCTTCATTTTTCTTCACCTTTCTTCTTGGTTTCAATAGGGCACAAATAAAAAACAGAAGTCCGAGTGCGTGTAGAAAATAAGCGGTATTTGTAAAATAATAGTTTTTCATAAAGGTGTAAAACGTAATATTGCTCCATGGGATAAGCGGCATGATTACGACTAATAAAGAAAGAAACATAAGAATGATTTTTTTGACAGCTGGTTTTTGAAGATTTAATAAATCGACAATCATAAACATAGGTAAAACAACGCGAATAAAGGCACCTGCCAGCCATTGATAAATAGAGAAAAAATCTGTATGTGAAATGTATTTGCCAATTTTTAATAAGCGCCATTGTTCATAAGAAGGATGGCGTAATTCGCTAGATAAAATAGGACCAAATTCAGCAAGTGCGCCAGTAATCGGCCCAACCATAAGGATGATTAACATAATCGTTAAAGAGACGAGTGTTTTCGCTTTAAATCGTTTGGCATCTGTAAAGTGATGTTGCAAAATAACAAGAAAAAGAAGCTCTAAAAAGCCATTGGAGGCATAAATAATCGCTTTTGCTCCATGAAAATAGCCTTGTTCAAACAATGGAAATAAAAAATGAAAATTTTTCTTTGGCATATTCCCAGTAGAAACGAGGATGCCTAATACAACGACAATAGGTAGCAGTAGAGCTGAATTAATCGATATAGCACGAAGCCCTGCCTGTGCAAGAAAAAAACAAACAATAGCAAAGGGAAGGACGATTGCAAGTAATGGCGTTTCAAAAAGAAAGCTCGATATAACCCAATCTACCGTATCTTTAATGGTGACGAGTATAATTGATAGTAGATAAAGAATGATCAGCCAAATCGTTACTTTAGCGAATCGTTTTCCTATTCTATTTTCAAGCCATATATGGAGGGGTTCCTGTTGCTTTCGTCGTAAAATAAATAATAAAAGAACAACAAAGAAACAAGCAATTCCGCATGTAACTAACGTCCAAAACCAAGCATCTCGACCAGCTGTATCAAAAAGAATAGGTATAATCATCACATGATTAAAGAGACCGATGGATAGGGAGAGTACAAAAAACATCTGCGTCGAATCAATTTTTTTCATAATAAAGACTCCGGCTATTTTTTTATAGCTTAAGCGGAAAAGTAAAAAATATTCAGTAGGGGAATGATTCAACAGAAAACGATGGATTATGTATAATGAATAAGTTAAGGAGGGGCTTATATGTATATTGAATGGACAGAGAAAGCTTTAACGAAAGTAACGGAGAAGATGAATGGAGATAGTGGGTATCTGCTATTAAAATACGATACAGATGATTGCGGCTGCGCAGTTAATGGAGTAACCGCGCTTTGGCTCGTTCAGGAGCTGGATGCAGATTTCGAGAAGATTGATACGAATGGTCCAACTATCTATGTAGAGAAGTCGAAAATGATTTATTTAGATGAAATGATGAAAATTGATTTTGTAGAATCAGCGAATTGTTTTATGCTTAAAAGTCCGAATGAAATTTTAAACCCGCGGCTTAGTTTTTATCGGAAATAGTTTACACGAATAAGGCTGTCTTGAAGTTGATTAACTCTTAAGACAGCCTGGTGTATGTTCAGCAACATACCACTACCACATTGGTTCATCCTTATTGTTTAGCTTATATAGAAAGGGCATCCAAATCAGTGCTAAAACAATTGTTATGAATTGTAAAGATACAATGACTTTAATAGGCAAGTTGAATGATACTAATGGCACGGAGCTTAAGCAAGGCATGACTGACAATAGGCTTATTTGGTTTCTTGACTTTTTTGATATATATTGAAATGTTTTGCAGGAGGAGCATTTGAGCTTATTTTTAAACGTAAACATTTTGCAAAATGTTTCTCTCCAACTCCATTTAGCATAACAATGCTGACAGGTCGGCATAATTAAGCACCTTCTTCTTTATCATAAACATATGTTTCTAAAAATAGTTTAATTTGTGTTTCATATTCTTCAGGATTTTCGTTATAGGACTGGGCATGAGCCCCTTTTTTCGCTAAGTAAATCTGTTTTGGCCCTCTTTTTTGCTCGTATAAGGCTTGTGTCATGGAGGCAGGAATGAAACGGTCGGGTTCACTATGGATAAATAAAATGGGTTTTTGAATATTGTTTACATAGTCAATTGGAGAGACCTCACTTGTCCAGTAGCCATCGCGAAGTTTAATGAAAGCGCGACCGATTGGGAAAACAGCCCATGACGGTACAGGAACTTCCTGGCTCATTTGATGTTTAATTTGTTCCTCGAAGTTTGAGAAGGGACAATCAACGATATAAAAATCAGCCGTATCTTCAAGCATCCCAGCGTATAAAAGTGTCGTTACGGCTCCCATCGATTCACCGTGAATACCAAGCATAATGTCGTTTCCTTTGCGTTTCTTTACCTCAGCTATAACGGCTTGTAAATCAAATTTCTCATAATGACCGTAACTGCTCGTTTTACCGCCGGATTCACCATGACGGCGATGATCGTAGATAACGGCATTAAATCCAAGTTTCATAAACATATCGGCATATTTAAAAGAATTGATTTTATTTTCGGTAACACCGTGACAAATAATGATCCATTTTTTTGTATTATGGGGTTCGATTAATACACATTTTAACGAATAGCCTTCTGGAGAGGGAATGAGGAGTTCTGTTCTTGGTAATGCTCCGAACTCTTTTACACTAAAACGTTTCGCCTCAATTTCGCGATTTTGTATAAAGGCATCTTCTTTTTTCTTCATAAACATAATGCGATTGGACATATACATTCCGATGCCTATTACATAACTTAGAATGCCTGCGATAATAACCCACCATTTTTTCATGAAATTCCCTCCTCTTGCTATTATTGTATCATTCTAAGCAAGAAATCAAAACAGAAGTTGTGTCCCATGATATAATAGTGGCAACGTAAGGGAGGGGTTTACTAATGAGCAAAAAACAATCGCGTACTCATACGTCAAAAAAACAAACTCAAGATGATTCCTTAAAATTAGGGGATCTCATTAATGGAGATATCATGTCTAAGCTTCGCCAAACACAAAAAGAATTAACAGAAGCTGCACAGGTAAAAAAAGAAGCAGAAGAAGCGAGAAAGCGTGAAGAACGGAAACGACGCGAGAAAAATAAATCGTTTGAAGAGCTGTTAGAGGAAAGTAATTTAGATTGGAAAAATTATAAATAAAGAAAAGTCCCATATGTCATGAAACGGATATATGGGACTTTTTCGCAGATAAAGGATTAATCTCGATGGATATGATACACATTCGCTTTTGTAAGCTGGCGTAATACTTGCAGTTCT
The DNA here is from genome assembly GCF_004006295.1 of Peribacillus asahii. Classification (NCBI taxonomy): domain Bacteria; kingdom Bacillati; phylum Bacillota; class Bacilli; order Caryophanales; family Bacillaceae; genus Peribacillus; species Peribacillus asahii. The sequence goes on along the minus strand of NZ_CP026095.1, from coordinate 3,372,515 downwards.
TCAGAAGATAGAGTTTTACTTCGAACAGCTTGACAATTTTCACGCAATTGAGCGACAGAGCTTGCTCCAGGAATTACAGCAGCGACAGTCGGTTCAGCGAGAACATATTGCAGAGCTGTTTCATTCATTTTTCGAGGAGACAACTTGTCCTTTAATAACGGAAGCAGTTCTTTTAATTCATTATAGCTGTAGTCTAAATATCCGTCCGCGTTTAATTTACTTAATATGCGTTCACTTAATAATCCTTTTGCCACAGGCCCGCGAGCGATGATGCTAATGTTTTGTTCTTTTAATAAGGGAAGCCATTCTTCAGGACGACGGTCAAGCAAGCTATATTGCATCATAACTGAATCTATATGAGATTTCGCTGCATATTGTTTAATGACATTTGGTCGAATAGAAGAAATCCCGTAAGCGCGAATATAACCCGCTTTTTTTAATTCCTCAAATGTATCAATTACTTCGTCTATATTGTCTTCCATTGTTCCTCCATGAAGTTGATACAAATCGATATAATCCGTTCTTAGACGTGTTAAGCTATCTTTAACGACTGTTTTGATGTAAGCACTTGAAGCATCCCAACTCCAGCCATTTCGGGCTTCATTCCAACGATTTCCGACTTTCGTTGCGAGGATGACTTGATCTCGGCAGGTTTTTAAAGTTTGACCGACAATTGCTTCATTCATGCCGTAATCATATAAATCAGCTGTATCAAAATATGTAATCCCTTCCTCTAAAGCAGCATGAATAATATCCGCCGCTTTTTTTTCATCGGTTCCAAGTGACATACAGCCTAATCCGATTTCTGAAACCTTTATTATAGAGCTTCCTAGTTTTCTTGTTTTCATTGTATGTACTCCTATTTCTCATTTTCTTCCTCATTTTACCTTAATTTTTAGTGGAGCGTGAAATGATTTGTTTTTTCATCATTTCATGAAAAAGAGGCTATTTGTTAGCCTCGATAGATTAAACAGTTTTTCGTTGTGAAGCAACAGTTTGTTGATGAACATCAGTAATCCATTCGTTCACATATCGATAGTGATGTTGCGATTCTTGGAGTTTTTGTTTAATTTCCCACGCTTTACCCGAGAATACAATACCTTTTTCCAACACGTATATTTTCATCAAATCGACCTCCACTGTTATTATGGTAAAATATATGAAGTTTCATGCTAAATAGAACAAAGGAAGTGGACAAGTTGAAAAAATTTGAAGAAAAAACATTGTCGTCACAAAAAATATTTACGGGAAAAGTGATTAGCTTACAGGTAGATGACGTTGAATTACCGAATGGAAAGACAAGTAAGCGAGAAATTATTAAGCATCCAGGTGCGGTTGCGGTCATTGCTATTACAGACGATGGGAAAATTGTGATGGTTGAACAGTATCGAAAAGCAATGGAAAGAAGCTTAGTGGAAATTCCTGCAGGAAAGCTTGAACCAGGGGAAGAGCCATTAAAGACGGCAGAACGTGAATTAGAAGAAGAAACAGGCTATGTATGCGAGCGACTGGAGCATGTCATTTCTTTTTATACATCCCCAGGGTTCGCCGATGAATTAGTGCATGTATATGTCGCTCATCAGTTATCGAAAAAAGAAGATGCTGCGTCATTAGATGAAGATGAATTTGTTGAAGTGATTGAGCTAACACTAGAGGAGGCGCAACAATATATAGAGGAAGAAAAAATTTATGATGCAAAAACAGCGTATGCTGTGCAGTATTTGCAACTAATGGAGGCGTTACAAAAATAGATGAAAGACTTGTATGCTGATTTACATATTCATATCGGCAGGACCAAGAGCGGCAAGGCCGTTAAAATTACCGGAAGTAAATCATTAACACTTCAGCATATTCTTGAAGTAGCTAGTCACCGTAAAGGCCTAGATTTAATTGGTATTATCGATTGCCATTCACCAGAAGTAATTGGAGAAATAGAAGAGCTTATTCAAAGTGGTGAACTATTTGAACTGCCAGGAGGAGGCCTGCGGTTTCAACAGATGACAATTATTCCGGGAGTGGAAATTGAAATTTATGATGAACATTGTTACGGACCGATTCATGTGCTTGGCTTCTTTCCGAGTATTGAAACGATGAAAGCTTTTTCAAGTTGGATGAGTGGTTATGTGAAAAACATTCATTTAAGCTCACAGCGTATCTATTGTGATGGAGTGACTCTGCAAAATAAGGTTCGTTCATTAGGGGGACTGTTTATTCCAGCACATGTGTTTACTCCCTTTAAAAGCCTTTATGGAAAAGGAGTCAAAACAAGCTTAAGTGAAGTGTTCGACCCAGCAAAGATTGATGGGATTGAACTGGGTCTTAGCTCGGATACACCAATGGTACAGGATATACAAGAGTTGCAGAAATACGTATTTCTAACAAATTCTGATGCGCATTCATTAGGAAAAATTGCTCGTGAATATCAAAAGCTTCGATTAGAAGAAGCGAGCTTTTTAGAATTGAAAAAAGCATTGCAAGAAGTAGAGGGGCGAGCTATCGTTGCGAATTATGGCTTGAATCCGCTGCTTGGCAAATATCATGAAACGGTTTGTGGAGAATGCTATCAAAAGGTGAATGCCGGAGAAACATCTTGTCCAATATGTCACAGCAAACAGATTATCAAGGGAGTTTCAACGAGAATTAAAGAGCTATCTAGTAAAATTGAACATCATCGACCACGCCCGCCTTATATTCATCAAGTACCACTCGATTTTATTCCAGGCCTCGGGCCAAAATCATTGGAGCGATTGCTTCAGGCGTTTGGGACAGAAATGAATATTTTACACCGAGTAGCGATAGAGGAATTAGTCGAGGTTGTTCCCGACAAGCTAGCTCATTATATTGATTTAGCTAGAAATGGGAATTTGTCTTTTGAAGTAGGTGGAGGCGGCAAATACGGGAAAGTTAAAATGTAACGCATAAATCCAAACAACTCACATAGATTCTAGTAAGTGGAGTTGGGAGGATGAAAAATGAAAAAACGATCTGCCGTACAAAATGCCGTAATCCATCATATTACTGAACATTCCTCACTATACGTATTTATTACTGTCCTCTTTTTAATGGGGGTTATTTTTGGAGCCGTGCTTGTGAATAGTTTAAGCTTTACACAAAAAGAAGATTTGTTCTATTATTTATCGCAATTTTTTGGACAAGTTTCAGATGGGCAAATCGCAGCTACACATGAAATGTTTCAACAAAGTGTGCTTCATAACTTAAGATATATCAGTTTCATTTGGATTTTAGGTATTTCGATTATTGGTTTACCAGTCATTTTAATTTTATTATTTTTAAAAGGCATGGTCGTGGGCTTTACAGTTGGTTTTTTAGTCAATCAAATGGGATGGAGTGGATTTTTATTATCCTTTGTTTCCATTTTGCCGCAAAATATTTTTCTTGTACCTGTTTTTATTATTATTAGTGTGTTAGCTGTGTCGTTATCGATGAAAATGATTAGTCGTATTTTTTTAAAACAAATTCGCACACCGTTAAAGCCGGTGATTATGCGTTACATATTTTCTCTTGTTTTTTCACTAGTATTTATAGTAGTGGCAGGAGGGATTGAAGCATATATATCACCATCTATTATGAAAAGTGTCGTAAGTTTACTTGCTGAATAATGTAGAAATTCATGTATTTCTACTATAAAAGCTTATCCGTACTATTTGTTTAAAAATTTATTTGGAAAATTTCTTTTTATTTCAGAGGAAATGTATTTTGACAGTTTTCCCTCATTTGATATAATGGAACAGATATAGCGGCGCGGGAGGGAATTACGTATGGAAGAAAGAATAGATAGAATCAAAAAACAGTTGCACTCGTCCAGCTACAAATTGACACCTCAACGAGAAGCGACCGTCCGCGTTTTACTTGAACATGAAGAGGATCATTTAAGTGCTGAAGATGTTTACCTCCTTGTCAAAGAAAAGTCGCCGGAAATTGGCTTAGCAACCGTTTACCGTACATTGGAGTTATTAACGGAATTAAAAATCGTAGATAAAATCAACTTCGGAGATGGAGTATCCCGTTATGATTTAAGACAAGAAGGCGCTGCACATTTTCATCATCATCTTGTTTGTGTTGAATGTGGTGCAGTGGATGAAATTCAAGAAGATTTGCTTGAAGACGTCGAAGCGATTGTAGAGCGTAACTGGAATTTCAAAATAAAAGATCATAGACTAACCTTTCATGGTATTTGTCATCGCTGCCATGATAAAGAAAATGACGATAAAGATGAATAATAGAAAGCCTTTTCCTGTACCCGGAAAAGGTTTTCTGTTTTTTTACAGCTAACAATTGTATCCTGCTTCAAGGCTCTATGAGAAAGGAGTACTGTAGGGAATGAAAATGAAGTTTCAATCTATCTTTCATCTATATGTATAAAACTTGTCTTACTGGGCATAGATTGGACATATAGAGATTGGTTGAGAGGAGAGAGTGAATGAAAGCTTCATTAGCCCTTATACTGCATACTTGTAAAGTTTTAATTCTTTTTGTGGGCTTCACTGTTCTTTTTTATATTGGAATGGTATGGTTAAATCAAGAATATCAAAGTTATCATCGTTACGATGAACCAGAAGGAGCAGCCATTAAAGTAACAAAAGCTGTTGACTCTGATAGCAATACATGGCTTGACCGTTTATTGTTGTTTTATTTAGATGGGGAGTAATGCAAATGGAAGATCAAATACGAGATTTTATTCATTTTTTAACAATTGAAAAAGGACTAGCTAAAAATACGATTGTCTCTTATGAACGTGATTTGAAATCGTATTGGCATTATCTTAAAAATATAGAACAAATTAATGAGTGGAATGATTCTAGGCGAGTCAATATTATGCATTTTTTAGCTCAGTTAAAGGATCAGGGAAAATCGTCGAAAACAGTAGCGCGTCATATTGCTTCCATTCGCTCGTTTCATCAGTTTCTACTTCGCGAAAAAGTAACGAATCAAGATCCAACCGTACATATTGAAACACCGCAGCCTGAGAGAAGTTTGCCCAAGGTACTGAGTATGGAAGAAGTAGAGGCCTTGTTAGAGGCACCGAAAGTGATGGATCATTTCGGACTTCGCGATAAAGCGATGCTTGAGCTTTTATATGCAACTGGGATGAGGGTGAGTGAAATCATTCAACTAGATATAAGTGATGTCCATGCGGCGATGGGGTTTGTTCGCTGTGTCGGGAAAGGGAACAAGGAACGAATTATCCCGATTGGCCAGACGGCATTAACTGCGATTGAAGCCTATTTGCAAAAAGGGAGAGGAAAACTAGCTTCTCATAATCGCACCAATTCGCTCTTTTTAAATCATCATGGCAATCGACTGACGCGCCAGGGTTTTTGGAAAATCCTTAAAAAGTTGACGAAGGAAGCGAATATTGAAAAAGAGATTACACCGCATACATTACGCCATTCGTTTGCAACGCATTTATTAATGAATGGAGCAGATTTGCGTGCTGTTCAAGAAATGCTTGGGCATGCTGATATTTCTACCACTCAAATTTATACGCATATTACGAATGTCCGTATTAAAGATGTGTATTCAAAGTTTCATCCACGTGCTTAGTAGGTACATAGATTAATAGAGAAAGGTCTCTTAGCTGCGGTTGAGAGGCCTAGTTTGTTTTTATCCTGTATTTAACGGACTTTACTATGAAGCTTCACTATATAATGTGGTCGTAAATTGCTTATTGGTCCTTATGAATGATACTATGATGGGTACAGGTTAGCAGTTAGGATATATCCGATTGATTTACTTTTGTAGGAGGAATCGTAATGGGAAAATTTAAACGTATATTTGTCATTGTAATGGACTCTGTTGGGATTGGTGAGGCACCCGATGCCGAGAAGTTTGGGGATAAGGGGGCCGATACGTTAGGACATATTGCAGAGCGGATGAATGGCTTACATATGCCAAATTTGGCTAAGTTAGGATTAAGTAATATTCGGGAGATAAAAGGTGTGGAAAAAGCGGAACATCCGCTTGCCTACTATACGAAAATGCAGGAAGCATCAACAGGAAAGGATACGATGACAGGTCACTGGGAAATCATGGGTCTTAATATTACGCAGCCTTTTCAGGTGTTTCCAAATGGTTTTCCCGACTCTTTAATCAAAGCTTTGGAAGAGAAAACAGGGCGCAAAATAATTGCGAATAAGCCAGCGAGCGGCACAGCTATTCTTGAAGAGCTTGGGGAAGAACATATGAAGACAGGAGCTCTTATTGTTTATACATCTGCTGACTCTGTACTCCAAATTGCTGCACATGAAGAGATTGTTCCACTTGACGAACTGTATAATATTTGTGGAATAGCCCGGGAAATGACGTTAGCGGATGAATACAAAGTCGGCCGTGTCATTGCTCGTCCGTTTATCGGAGAGCCAGGTCACTTCAAAAGAACGTCAAACCGTCATGATTATGCGCTAAAACCTTTTGATCGAACGGTAATGGATGAATTGAAAGATGCAGGCTTAGATGTACTAGCTATCGGGAAAATTTCCGATATCTTTGATGGGGAAGGAGTAACGGAATCTTTACGAACTGTGTCCAATATGGATGGTATGGATAAACTTGTGTATACAGTTGAGAAAGATTTTACGGGTCTAAGCTTCTTGAATCTTGTTGATTTTGATGCCTTGTTTGGACATCGCCGCGATCCATTAGGCTATGGGAAAGCATTAGAGGAATTTGATGCACGATTGCCAGAAGTATTAGATAAACTAACGGAGAATGATTTATTAATGATTACGGCTGACCACGGAAATGATCCCATTCATCATGGAACAGACCATACACGTGAATATGTGCCTCTATTGATTTATTCAAAACGTTTTCAATCCGGCGGTCGACAACTGCCTATTCGTCAAACATTTGCAGATATTGGTGCGACGGTAGCAGATAATTTTAAGGTGAAGATGCCTTCGTATGGAAAAAGTATGTTAGCTGAATTAAATGAAGGAGGGGCTTGATGATGTACGAGCAATTAGAAAAGGCAGCTGCTTTTATTAAAAGTAAGATAACAGACGTTCCTTCAGTTGGTTTAATTCTTGGTTCAGGCTTAGGTGTTTTAGCGGCTGAAATTGAACAGCCTATCGTATTACCTTATCAAGAAATTCCCAATTTTCCTGTGTCTACTGTGGAAGGACATGCAGGGAAATTGGTAATTGGAAAGCTGAGCGGTAAAACAGTAGTGGCTATGCAGGGGCGTTTCCACTTTTATGAAGGATATTCTATGAGTCAAGTGACATTTCCGGTCCGGGTTATGAAATTATTAGGTGTGGAAACACTAATTGTGACTAATGCTGCGGGAAGTGTAAATGAAAGCTTTACTCCTGGAGATTTAATGCTCATTACTGATCACATTAATTGTATGGGAACTAATCCTTTAATCGGTTCCAATGATGCACGTTTTGGCCCGCGTTTTCCAGATATGTCAGAAGCGTATAATAAAGAACTGCGAAGTTTAGCTAAACAAATTGCTGCAACGCAAGGGTTAGATCTTAAAGAAGGTGTGTATGTCGGTAATACTGGTCCCGCTTATGAAACACCAGCAGAAGTAAGAATGGCAAGGGTAATCGGCGGGGATGCAGTTGGAATGTCGACTGTTCCTGAAGTGATAGTGGCAAGACATTGCGGTTTAAAAGTACTTGGTATTTCTTGTATGACTAATATGGCTGCCGGTATTTTGGATCAGCCACTATCTCATGAAGAGGTTATTGAAACAACGGAAAAGGTGAAAAGTCGTTTTTTACGCTTTGTTAAAGAAATTGTAAAAGAGTTGTAAGCCATTTACGAAAGTGAGGAACTTCAGATGAGAATGGTAGATTTGATTGAAAAAAAGCGGGATGGACACGAGTTAACGACGGAAGAAATGACGTTTATTATTCAAGGTTTTACCGATGGTTCGCTTCCTGATTATCAAATGAGCGCCTGGGCGATGGCTGTATATTTTCAAGGACTAACGGAAAGAGAATGTGCGGATTTAACGATGGCAATGGTTCAATCAGGTGATCAGATTGACTTATCTAAGATTGAAGGAATTAAGGTTGATAAACACTCTACAGGCGGGGTAGGCGATACGACAACACTCGTATTAGGACCATTGGTTGCTTCTGTGGGGGTGCCTGTGGCAAAAATGTCAGGGCGTGGTTTAGGTCATACAGGTGGAACTGTAGATAAGTTAGAAGCAGTTGCTGGTTTTCATGTTGAAATAGAAAATGAACAATTTATTGAACTTGTAAACAAAAATAAATTGGCTGTCATCGGTCAAAGTGGAAATTTAACACCAGCGGATAAAAAGCTTTATGCGCTTCGTGATGTCACTGCAACGGTTAATAGTATGGGGTTGATTGCAAGCTCGATTATGAGTAAAAAAATTGCAGCGGGTGCCGATGCGATTGTTCTCGATGTGAAAACAGGCGCAGGGGCTTTTATGAAAACCCTCGAAGACTCGGAGGTATTGGCTCATGCGATGGTTCAGATTGGGAATAATGTCGGTCGCCAGACAATGGCTGTTATTTCTGATATGAGCCAGCCGCTTGGCTTTGCGATTGGGAATGCACTTGAGGTTAAAGAAGCCATCGATACACTGAAAGGTGAAGGCCCTGAGGATTTAACAGAGCTTTCTTTAACACTTGGAAGTTATATGGTTTATTTAGCGAAAAAAGCAAGCTCTTTAGATGAAGCAAGAGCGCGATTGACACAAGCTATTCAAGACGGTTCTGCACTTGAAACGTTTAGAAAATTTCTAATTGCTCAAGGTGGTGATGGTTCTGTCGTTGATCATCCTGAAAAGCTTCCACAAGCATCCTTTGTTTATGAACTTCAAGCAAAAGAGTCCGGTTATGTTTCTGAAATTGTAGCGGATGAGATAGGTACAGCGGCTATGCTGCTAGGTGCAGGAAGGGCGACAAAAGAGTCCGAAATTGACTTAGCGGTTGGCTTAGTGCTTCGTAAGAAAATTGGTGATTATGTTGAGCAAGGCGAATCACTCGTTACCATTTACAGCAATGTTGAAGATGTAAAAGTTGTTAAGGAAAAGTTATATAATCACATCTCTATTTCTAAAGAACAAGTATCGCAACCGACACTTATTTATAAAGAGATTTTACAGTAAATATAGTGACAAAAGGGCATCTCAATAGTTGAGGTGTCCTTTTTATTCATTTCTTCATAACTTTGGCTCGGCTGAATCCAATAATGCCCAAATTGTTCAATCAACAATATTGTTTAATATAGCGTAACTTTTAAAATAGCTTCTGTATAAATTTGGATTTAGTGGTAAAAATAAATGCTATACAGAATGGAGGGTATGGAGATGAAGCGGATTCTTTCTCTATGTTTAACGATGTTATTAACAACAGGCTTGACAATTCCTTATGCACAAGCCGTAGAAAAAAAAGAAGTAGAGCTAGCCGAAAATGCAAAATCAGCCATCTTGATTGAACGAGATACGGGAACGGTTTTATACGATAAAAATGCGGATGAAAAGCTTTCCCCTGCTAGCATGACAAAAATTATGACGTTGTTATTAATTATGGAAGCGATTGAAAAAGGAGAGCTTTCTTTAAAAGAAAAAGTCCGAACGAGTGAATATGCGGCTTCCATGGGTGGTTCACAAATTTTCCTTGAGCCAGGAGAAGAAATGACAACCGAAGAAATGCTCAAAGGGATTACGATTGGTTCAGCTAATGATGCATCGGTAGCGATGGCAGAGAGATTAGCAGGATCAGAAGAAGCGTTTGTGAAGAAGATGAATGAAAAGGCCGCACAGCTAGGCTTGAAAAATACAAAATTTCAAAATGCAACAGGTCTTCCAGTAGCTGATCACTATAGCTCAGCCCACGATATGTCTGTTATGGCAAAAGAATTATTGAAATATTCATTAATTACGAAGTTTACGAGTACGTATGAAGATTATCTTCGTGAAGATACAGATAAGAAGTTTTGGCTTGTCAACACCAATCGACTAGTAAAGTTTTATCCAGGTGTAGATGGATTAAAAACAGGATATACAGCAGAAGCAAAGTATTGTTTAACAGCTACTGCTAAAAAAGGAGATATGCGTGTAATTGCCGTTGTATTTGGGGCCTCTACTCCAAAAGAACGTAATGCTCAAGTGACTAAAATGTTAGATTATGCTTTTGCACAATATACAACTCATCCGATTTACAAAAAGGATGAAAAACTAGCTGAGGCTAAAGTGAGCAAAGGAGAGTCGAAGCTGGTTACAGGTGTAACAAGTGAACCTATTTCGATTTTGACGAAAAAAGGAAGTACAGCTAAAGACTTTACAAAGAAAATTACGATGAATCAAGACTTAAAGGCACCGATTAAAAAAGGAGACCAAATTGGTACACTTCAATTGAAGAAAGACGGAAAAGTATATGTAGAATCACCAATTATTGCTAAAGAATCAGTGGAGGAAGCTAGCTGGTGGCAGTTATATAAGCGTGCATTCGGCATGTTTTCACAAACAAAATAGCATAAAATGTCATATCCACACATAAATGTACTAGTTTAGGCGAATGAACACTACTTTTGCCTATAAGAAGGAAAATAGTAAAGAAAAGGAGAATTTGACTCATATAGAAACGAGAGAAGGGAGCTGTTTCGTGTGAGTCTTGCTATTCAACTGGAAGCAAAGAATGGCGTATTATTAATTCGCCTCAATGGAGAATTAGATCATCATACAGCGGAGGAGTTACGTACACAAGCAGAAAATGCAATTCAAAAACATCAGATAAAGCATATTGTATTGAATTTGGAAGAGCTTCATTTTATGGATAGCTCAGGACTTGGTGTGATATTAGGACGCTATAAGCAAATTCAGAAGAATAAAGGGGAAATGGTTATTTGTGCAATTTCCCCAGCTGTAAAGCGGTTATTTGAAATGTCCGGGTTGTTTAAAATTGTGAAAGTAGAACGATCAGAAAAGAACGCTTTGCAAAGACTGGGGGTAGCGTAAATGATGAAAAATAAAATGGAAATTCAATTTTCGGCATTAAGTCAAAATGAATCCTTTGCCAGAATTACCGTTGCAGCATTTATTGCCCAGCTGGATCCAACAATGGATGAGTTAACAGAGATTAAAACGGTTGTATCGGAAGCCGTTACGAATTCGATTATTCATGGGTATGAAAATGACCCAAATGGTGTGATTTATATTGCAGTCATCTTAGATGGAGACACTATTGAACTGACAATTCGTGATGAGGGTATCGGTATTGATGATGTAGAGGAAGCGAAGCAACCGCTTTTTACGACAAAACCCGAGCTTGAACGTTCCGGCATGGGCTTTACGATTATGGAAAACTTTATGGATGAAATTCATGTGATTTCTCATCAAGGCGAAGGCACCATTATACGATTAAAAAAGCACTTAGCGAGAAATAAAGCGTTGTGCAATTAAGGAGACTTGCCTATGGATGTGGAGGTTAAGAACGGGAAAACAAAAAAAGACCAGGTCCATTTAAAAGACGAAGAATTGCGGAGACTAATCCGAAGCAGCCAGAGCGGGGACCAAGAAGCGCGCGATTTAATCGTTCAAAGTAATTTAAGGCTAGTATGGTCCGTTGTTCAACGTTTCTTAAATAGAGGGTACGAGCCGGATGATTTATATCAAATTGGTTGTATCGGTCTATTAAAGTCTGTTGACAAATTCGATTTATCGTTTGAAGTCAAGTTTTCAACATATGCTGTACCAATGATTATTGGTGAAATTCAACGTTTCATTCGAGATGATGGTACAGTTAAAGTAAGTCGCTCTTTAAAGGAAATGGCTAATAAAATTCGCCGTGCTAAAGAAGAGCTTTCAAAGACGTATGGACGCGTTCCGACTGTGAACGAGATAGCTGAACATTTGGAGCTTTCTCCAGAAGACATTATTTTAGCACAAGAAGCTAATCGTAATCCATCCTCTATCCATGAAACCGTATATGAAAATGACGGCGATCCCATTACGCTGCTAGATCAAATTGCGGACCAAAGCGATACAAAATGGTTTGATCAGATTGCTTTAAAAGAAGCGATTCATGAATTGGATGAACGAGAGCGGTTAATTGTATTTCTAAGATACTATAAAGATCAAACACAGTCTGAAGTAGCCTCGAGACTTGGGATTTCTCAAGTTCAAGTATCTAGGCTGGAAAAGAAAATTTTACAACAAATGAAAGACCACATGAATCATTGATTCATGTGGTCTTTCATTTGTGTTGTTTGTTCAATACTATTTAACACAACTAAGAAGTGAAATTTGTTTGTTAATTATTGGTTATCTATTTCTTTCTGCATTTTCACTTAGTTGCCAATCCATACTACATATAGGAGAAAATTAACGGTCTGGATGTGAAAGCAATGGATTTGATTTATCTTAGAATGCGAAATCGAGTACACGTACAGAAAAATCAACAAGTGAGGTTGAAAGATGTTGCGAAATTTATTGGAGATGATAAGCAGGTAAAAAAAATTGAAGAAGAGGTTCTACTTACTGTAACACACGAAGATAAAAATATTATTATTATCGATTTGGTTCAGGTTATTGAAGCTATTCAAGCGATTGATCAATCTATAGAAATTCAAACATTTGGTCCATCTCAGACAATTATTGAAGTAATCTATGAAAAACAAAAAGTTTCTTTTTTAGCTTTTACCGCTGTTTGGTTGTTGTTATTCCTTGGAGCTGGCATGACGATTATGAACTTTCATGTAGATGTCAGTATGGGGGAAGTGCATCAAAAGCTCTTCACGCTAATTACTGGAAGAGAGGATAGAAAGCCGTTGCTTATTCAAATTCCGTACAGTTTCGGTCTTGGAATTGGGATGATTCTCTTTTTTAATCACTTCTTTAAAAAGCGCTTTAATGAAGAGCCAAGTCCGCTCGAAGTGGAGATGTTTAACTATCAACAAGATTTAGATCAATATGTCATCATGAATGAAAATAAGGAAAGTAATCGTCATCTTGATAACCGGTAAAGTTGTACTCGGTCTCTTTATTGGTCTTGCGAGCGGTTTTGCGGTTGGAGCGGGCTTTGTAGCATTTGTAACCGTGTTGGGAGTTATTCCGAGACTAACTCAGCTTACAAAAACGATGCAGTTTATTCATTATTATGAAGCGGCTATTATTGCAGGCGTTGTAATTGGAGGTTGGCTTGGTTTACAAGAAATTAAGCTTTTTTGGACGAAGTGGCTGTTGATGCCGATTGGTCTTGCCGATGGCATTTTTAACGGTATGCTGGCGGCTGCATTAACAGAAGTGTTAAATGTATTTCCGATTCTTGCTAAACGAATGGGCATTCAAGAAAAAGTCATTTATTTAATGATGGCGCTTGTGTTGGGGAAAATCATTGGCTCCTTATTTCAGTGGATTTATTATGTGGATTTATAAAGGAACTTGGTACCGAAAGGAAGACATTGGATGGGACAGAAGAGAAAAGTGATTTTGATAACAGACGGCGATATTTATGCAAAAAAGGCTGTAGAATTTGTTGCTCACGAAATTGGAGGTCGCTGTATTTCGATGTCACAAGGAAATCCAACTGCTTGTTCTGGAGCAGAACTTGTTCGCCTTATTCAACAAGCAAAGAATGATCCCGTATTAGTAATGTTTGATGACAGCGGCTATGTAGGAGAAGGCGCTGGCGAACGGGCAATGCGCTATGTTGCTAATGATCCTGCGATTGAGGTTCTGGGCATTATTGCTGTTGCCTCAAAAACGAGAAGGGAGGAATGGACGAAGGTAGATGTATGTATTGACCGTGATGGTAACTTAACACCAAATGGAGTCGATAAGTATGGAGTAGAGGAATTTGAATTAGGGCAAATTACAGGGGACACTGTTTATATAATAGATGAATTGAAGGCGCCTATTGTCGTTGGGATTGGGGATATCGGGAAAATGTCACATCGAGATGATTATAAAAAGGGTGCACCAATTACGAGAATGGCCGTGGAAATCATATTAGAAAGGAGCGGTAACTATGAGTTCAGAAAGCAAAAAGAACATGACACCGATCTCTAATAAAGTATCAGAAGTAGAAGCCTATATGAAAGAAAGAGTGGGGCTGGGTAAAAGTTATGATATAGGCGTAAGAAAGATAAAGATTTTAAAGAAAGATGTTCATATGTATTATGTAACGGGTCTCGTCGATTCGGCTTTGATTGTTGAGATTCTAGAAGAATTGGTTGATTGTAATGATACGGAACGAGCAACATCGAAAGTAGCAGAAATCGTAGAAAATAGAATTACTCACCAACAGGTTACACCGATTGAGACGATGGATGAACTTGTCGATCAAGTTCTCTCAGGTTTAATTGTCGTCGTGGTTGACGGGACACCAATAGGATATGTGGTGGATGTCAGAACTTATCCGGGACGTCAGCCGGATGAGCCAGACACAGAAAAAGTGGTTCGTGGATCGCGGGATGGCTTTATTGAAAATATTGTGATTAATACCGCACTAACAAGAAGAAGAATTCGAGATGAAAGACTGCGCTTTGAAATGTTAAAAGTAGGCGAAAGATCTAAAACAGATGTCGCACTTGCTTATATAGATGGCCTTGCAGATGCTGATTTAATAGATATTATTCGTAAGGAATTGAATAGAATTAAACTGGATGGTTTGCCAATGGCTGATAAAACCGTAGAGGAATTTATCGTGAGGCAGGGCTACAATCCTTATCCGCTTATTCGCTATACAGAACGAGCGGATATAGCAGCTGCCCATCTTCTAGAAGGTCATGTTATAGTCTATGTTGATACTTCACCGAGTGTTATTTTAGTACCGACAACGATTTTTCATCATATGCAGCATGTTGAGGAATTTAGGCAGTCCCCAGCGGTAGGGACATTTGTTCGATGGGTGCGTTTCTTAGGAATTGCGGCCTCATTATTTTTACTGCCGGTTTGGTTTTTATTCATTCTTGACCCAGGACTATTACCAGAGAAACTGGAATTTATCGGACCGAATGATAAAACGAAAATTCCGATTGTTGTACAAATCTTTATAGCTGAAGTGGGGATTGAATTTTTACGATTGGCCGCCATACATACTCCGACCTCGCTTGCAACCGCAATGGGCTTAATTGCGGCCGTATTAATCGGGCAAATTGCGATAGACGTTGGATTATTTGTTCCTGAAGTGATTCTATATGCCGCTGTAGCAACGATAGGTACATTTGTGACACCAAGTTATGAACTAGGGGTCGCCAATAAAATAGCCCGCTTAGCCATACTTGCTTTAGTCGCCATATTTGAGGTGCCGGGTTTAATGATAGGTTTCACTTTATACTTTATTTTGTTAGCGGGTATAAAGGCATTTAATACACCATATTTATGGCCATTGTTACCTTTTAATCCAAAAGCTTTTTCTCATATTTTATTGAGAAGACCAGTTCCGGGCTCCATCCTAAGACCGAGTGTTGTGCATCCACGTGATAAGTACCGCCAGCCACCTGAATCTAATGGTTGATGTTGTCGAAAAGTTATGGTAATTTAATTTTATTCGAAAAGCGCGAAAGCTGAAATAACATGAGACTGACTATAGGATGAGAGCTAAACTCCGATTTGACAATCTTATAAGTCTGCCTCATTTATATACGATATCGCTTTTTAAAGGGAGAAAGGTGGAACAAAGATGCATTTGTACGGAACTGGGCGCGTCAATGACTTAGGACATCTTGAGATTGGCGGGGTCGATACGATTGAACTTACGAAACAATATGGAACACCGTTATACGTTTATGATATAGCACTAGTTCGCGAACGAGCAAGAGGGTTTAAAAAGACGTTTGAGGAATTAGGAATTGCAGCACAAGTTGCCTATGCAAGTAAAGCATTCTCCTCAATTGCTATGATTCAAGTGGCAGAGCAAGAAGGTTTATCGTTAGATGTTGTATCTGGAGGAGAGCTATATACAGCGATTAAAGCGAATTTTCCAACAGATCGCATTCATTTCCATGGGAATAACAAAAGTGAAGAAGAACTGCATATGGCGTTAGATTATCAAATTGGTTGTATCGTCGTAGACAATCTTTCAGAACTAGAGTTGCTAGAAGAAATTTGTGCAAAGCGCGAACAAAAGATGAGTATCTTACTTCGTGTAACACCGGGGATTGAAGCACATACACATGATTACATTTTAACAGGTCAGGAAGACTCCAAGTTTGGTTTTGATTTAATGAATGGACAGGCGGAAGCTGCATTACGCCAAGCGTTAAAAAGTAATTGGATTGAAGTGTTAGGATTACATTGCCATATCGGCTCTCAAATTTTCCAAACAACAGGATTTATACTAGCTGCTCAAAAAATCATCGGTCAATTAAGAAATTGGCAGGCAGCTTTTAACTATCAGCCAACAGTATTAAACTTAGGCGGTGGTTTTGGTATTCGTTATACAGAGGAAGATGAACCACTTCCAGCTTCACAGTATGTAGAGGAAATTGTACGTGAAGTACAAGCCCAAATTGCAGATTCAGACTTAACAATGCCGGAAATCTGGATTGAACCAGGTCGTTCACTAGTCGGTGATGCTGGTGTAACCTTATATCAAGTCGGTTCAGAAAAAGAAGTGCCGGAAGTAAGAAAGTATTTAGCTGTTGATGGAGGGATGAGCGATAATATTCGACCAGCTTTATACGAAGCAAAATACGATGCAGTCTTAGCCAATCGTCCACTTGATCCCGTGGAGGAAACGGTAGCCATTGCGGGGAAATGTTGTGAAAGCGGCGATATGCTAATTTGGGATTTACCTTTACCGAAATCAGGCCGCGGCGATGTGTTAGCTGTTTTCTGTACAGGAGCTTATGGCTATAGTATGGCTAATAACTATAACCGGATTCCAAGACCAGCTGTTGTGTTTGTAGAGAACGGGGAAGCCCGTTTAGTTATTAAGCGTGAAACATATGAAGATCTTGTTCGTCTTGACTTGGCTCTTCATGAAGTGGTCGATTGTAAATAATATAGTCTATCAAAAAAAGAACGTACTCGAACACATACACTTTAATAATAATTTAGTACATCACGATATAGTGGTGTACTTTTTTGTATATATAAATTTGATAGTAAATCTAGATCTGGAAAATAACCATTGTCCGGCTTGATTTATGTATTTTACAATATATGAATCTTCCCTTAACAAGCCCTTAATACTATTAAAATATGATAAAACTTGTAGACAATATGGGGAGGGGAAAAAATGTTTAATAAAAATTTCAAAAAGAAACTATTACCTTTTGCAGTCGTTTCATCATTAGCTCTTACAAGTTTTACGGGATCTGTCTCAACTGCTGAAGCAAAAGGGGAAAATCAAAATAATGCTAAAGTGAAAAATGTCATTTTCCTTATTGGGGATGGAATGGGTGTATCTTATACATCGGCACATCGTTACCTTAAAGATGATCCTGCTACAAAATTTGCAGAAAAAACGACTTTTGATCAGTATTTAGTAGGTCAGCAAATGACATACCCGGAAGATCCAGCTCAAAATGTAACAGATTCAGCTTCTGCAGCAACTGCTATGTCGGCTGGTATTAAAACGTACAACAATGCAATTGCGGTTGATAATGACAAAACGGAAGTGAAAACGGTTTTAGAAGCAGCAAAAGAAAAAGGAAAAGCAACGGGACTTGTTGCAACATCAGAAATTACTCACGCTACGCCTGCTTCATTTGGTTCACATGATATTAGCCGTAAAAATATGAATGCAATTGCTGATGATTATTATGACGAGCTAATTAACGGAAAACATAAAGTAGATGTTCTTTTAGGTGGAGGAACAGACCTTTTTATACGTCAAGATCGAAATCTTGTAAATGAGTTTAAAAAAGACGGCTATAGCTATGTGACAAATCGTGACGATTTATTAAAGAATAAGGATGAACAAGTTCTTGGTTTATTCGCTCCAACAGGTCTGCCTAAAATGATTGACCGTGAAAAAGATACACCATCATTAGAGGACATGACACAATCAGCAATTGATCGTTTAAAGCAAGATAAAGACGGTTTCTTCTTAATGGTTGAAGGCAGCCAAATTGACTGGGCTGGACATGACAATGATATCGTTGGCGCAATGAGTGAGATGGAAGATTTCGAAAAAGCATTTAAAGCAGCTATCGAATTTGCTAAAAAGGATAAGCATACACTAGTTGTTGCAACTGCCGACCACTCTACAGGTGGATATTCAATTGGTGCTGACGGAATCTATAACTGGTTTGGCGAACCGATCAAAGCAGCAAAACGTACCCCTGATTTCATGGCTCAACAAATTATAGATGGGGCAAGCGTTGAGGAGACATTAAAACAATATATTAATCTCGATTTAACGGACAAAGAAATTCAATCTGTTAAAACTGCAGCTGAAACTAAAAACTATACAAACATCGACAATGCCATTGAAAACATTTTTAATGAACGTTCACACACTGGATGGACAACTGGCGGACATACCGGTGAAGACGTACCAGTCTATGCTTTCGGACCATCAAGTGAAAGATTTGCGGGACAAGTCGATAATACAGATCATGCCAAAATTATCTTTGACTTGCTTAAATCTAAAGTTGTTATTAATGATAAATAATAACAACCGTACAAATGTCTTAATCAGCCTTGGGGTGTAAACCCCTTCAAAATCGTTCCTTTTCATTTTGGAGGGACTAGACTCTACAATAAAAAAGTTCCCATTGCTACATTTTGCACAATGGGAACTTTTAGTAAAAAAACGGATGGGAGCTCTATTATGAAAAAAGCAATTTTTCTATTTATATCATTATCTCTTCTACTAATAGGTTGTTCAAATAACAATACTGAACAATCTGTCGCTACAGAAAATCAATCCGATACAACAAATTCCTCTAGCACAATTCCTAGCTACTATAATGATTATATTCTTAATCCTCAAGTATCAGATGACAGATCCATACAAGATGTAGGAGAATCCTCTCGAGATAAAAGAGGTGAATTAACATTACAGGCAATAAAAAATGACAGCCAAACATACAAAATAGATTCAATTGAATTGACAATAAGAGAAGCAAAAATTCTGCATTTTAAACCAGATTACAGTTTGATTGATTTCTTTCATTCTTATACACACGATGAAGAGTTTGATTTTGTGAAAATGTTCGTAGAAATAAAGAATACATCGGATAAACCTCTTAAATTCGCACCGGCAGCAATCGTTAGTACAAGTTTAGGTGAAAAAAAGACATGGGAAGATGATATTTACCTTGAAGAGTTAAATGGAGAAATTGAAGCAAATGAAACAAAAAAGGGTAATGTAGGTTTTATCATTAAAAAGTCTAAAATTGACTTCATTGAGATTACGACAAGTGATGTTTTTAATGAAAAAGAAGAAAAACTAAGTGACGCTGAAAAAATCAAGCTTGAATTCTAAAATATTAAGAGGAAACTAGAGTGATGCTTACATATAGGCATCGCTCTTTTTATTCAACGAATTTAACAAAAGTAGTATAAAAAAGGATAGATAAGGCAAGTGGTTTTCCTTATCTATCCTTATGTGCAATATTTTATGAAATTTCACCGTTATTAAGTAAGTGATTGCGTTAAGTGCAGGATAAACCTATTGGAATAGCGCTTTAATTGCTTCGATTAAGTTGGCAAAGCCTTCTTTAATTTTATCAATAAAAGATTGACCTTCTTCCGATTCAAGGAAGGCATCTAGTTTTTCTTTTGCTTTTGTTAATTGATCGCCTACAGCGTTCCAATCAATATTTAATTCTTTTAATTTATTAAATAAATCTTGTAAATTTTGAATTTGTTCTTCTGTTAAGGTGATATTAAGGTCCTGAGCAGCGGAATCAATAATTGTCCGAAGCTCCTCTGGTGTTTCCGGTTTATTGGCTGCCATTTCTTCTTTGATTTTTGTCATTAAAGCAGCGGCTTGTTCTGTACCAATCTCATCGCCAAGTTTTGCTGTTGTAACCATTTCCTCATTTGCGGCCTGTTTGACATCTTCAGGAATCACTTTATCAGAAGAAACTTCATATGCTTTAATAATTCCTGTTAAAGCAGCGGTTCCAGATACTGGAATCGGGGCTGTAACATAAATTGTAGCGTCTTTTACCCCAGCTGTCGCTAAAGCATTAATATACATTTCCTCGGTTACCCAGTTAATATTCTTCGATTCGACCTTTAATCCTGTCCCGGCTTGTTCAAATGTTACAGCAGAAGATGAGATCGCCTTTGTACCGATTAAGGCTTTTGAAATATAGCTTCCTAAATATTCATGTTCTTCGGCATTGCTAACTGTAATCGTTTGTACATCTTGTGGAGCTTTCATTTCTGCTAATAATGTATTTTTTTGTTCAGGTGTTAGATTTTCACCAAGCGTTACAATCATTTCTCCAACGGCTACATCAGCGAACGCTTTATATGGAACAAGCATACAAAGCATAATCGTTAAAATGAACCATTTTTTCATTAGTTTTCGATTCATTGTTTTTCCTCCTTCGTCTATATAGACGAATGTAATTATACAAAAGCAACATTCTGTGTATCATTTAAATTCACTCCTCAAATGTAGTAAAAGACAAGGAGAATTGCAAGTGAAATTTATCGATAATAGTATTGATCAAATGATTTTTAGAGGATGAACCCCTCGTTTTATACGTAATTAGCTAAAGATGAGTAAGGAAAGAATTACTATTTAGATAAACCTGTTTGAGCAGTAGATAAAGGACATTTTGGGGATATTGAAACGGATTGAGTTTTTATGTATGATAGTAATGTCATAGATGAGCTCTTGAATGTGAAACGGAATCGCTGAAATCATTAAGTGAATAACAAAACGTTATTTAGTAACGAGGGATAATATGTTAATCAAGTATAAAAAGATGTATGAGAAGTTTGCTATGGGTTTATTGTCTTTTATGCCGGATGAAAGAGATATTAAACAGCTTCAGCAAACAATGAAGAATTATGAAACGAACGAAAACTTTCAATTATTTCTTTGGAAAGATGAAGACATTATCGGTTTAGTAGGAGCTGAAATTTTTACGAATTCAA
Source organism: Peribacillus asahii (assembly GCF_004006295.1). NCBI lineage: Bacteria > Bacillati > Bacillota > Bacilli > Caryophanales > Bacillaceae > Peribacillus > Peribacillus asahii. Next base: position 3,351,496 of record NZ_CP026095.1, on the reverse strand, counting down.
TTGAGATTCATCATATATCTGTTAACCCTGCATTTCGTCAACAAGGTGTCGGAAAATCAATGATTCAAGCTTTAAAAGAGGTTTATTCTGATAAAGAATTAAAAGCAAATGAGTATACGGGTGCTTTTCTAGGGAAGTGTGAAAACAGAGGGTGACGATTTCGTCAGCCTCTGTTTTCACGTATACGAATCATTCGCTGTCGTTCCCGCTCTTGGATAACCTCTGAACGGTCACGCATAAGATGCTTATGGATAATGTGAGGATTATGAGGGTCACTGTCATTACACCAAGTGAACCCTGCTTTGCGGCATTCTTTGATACATTGTTGAATGAGTTGTTTATCGCGTAATGGGAGATGGATGCTTTCATACGGCTGGTGATTCATCATTCGCTTGCGAGTATATTCAAGCAAGCGTAAAAGCTCGTCTACCTCTAAGCCGAGTTGCTGTAATTCTATCGTATGAGAAGCTAAATTGTTAATGGCTTTTGAGATTGTTCGAATTGCACCAGGCATATTGCCTCTTCGTTGATGATACAAGGCGACAGCGATCTGGATTAGCCCGACCCAATGCGAGTCTTTTTCTCTTGGAGCTACTTTTTTCCAGTATTCTTCAAGGATTTCATGACACTCGAAGTAATCTCGATCACCATGGAAGTGAACTAAGAACAATATATATTCATTAGGATAGTTCAATATAATCCTCCTTTGTAGGTATAATATTTCATTTTATCATAAGCGATTTCTTAGATTATGGTAAACAATATTATTGATTGACAGAGTCATATAATGTGGTGATTTTTTATCAGCGTGTGTTCTTATTAAGTTTATGTACCATCATTCAAAATAGTAAAGGCTGATTGCATAACAATCAGCCAAGTTTACGACGGTTGATTAAAACCAAGATGCACCAACGATTATTAATAAAATGAACAATACTACGATTAACGCGAAACCGCCACCGTGAAATCCTACATTACCCATATAAGTACCTCCTTTGAATGCTTACTTGTTATTACATTTCTAGGTTATGTAAATTTGAAGAATATGATTGGGCAAGGGCCTAGTATTATAAAAACTACGAAAGAAAGATTTCAGTTTCATAGTTAGGATGGGACTTGGACAAACTTCTGGAATCCTCTATACTGAGACTAATAACAATAGCACAATAATGGGCTAAATTGATTTAAATGCGGGGTTTGAAAATGAGTTATAATATAAAAATTGATGCTTTTGAAGGTCCGATGGATTTACTCCTTCATTTAATCAATCGCCTTGAAATAGATATTTATGATATTCCAATGGCTGAAATTACGGATCAATATCTTGGTTACATTCATACGATGCAGCATCTTGAACTGGATATTGCTAGTGAGTACTTAGTAATGGCGGCTACGCTTCTTGCGATTAAAAGCAAAATGCTGCTGCCAAAGCACGAAGAAGAGCCTATTTTTGATGATGAGGATGAAGGATTTGAAGCTGATCCACGTGATGAACTTGTTGAAAAGCTGTTAGAGTATAAGAAGTATAAACAGGCTGCTCTTGAATTTAAAACATTGGAAGAAGAGCGAAGTTTAATGTTTACAAGGCCGCCAAGCGACTTGTCGCAGTATGCAAAGGATGCATTAAGTGGACCGCAAGATTTAAATATTAGTCTTTATGACATGCTTGGGGCACTGCAAAAGCTACTTCGAAGACAAAAGCTACAAAAGCCTATATACACAAAAGTAACCAAACAAGAGCTTTCTATTGACAAAAGAATGGCTGAAATTTTATCTGAATTAAGAACGATAAAGGGCAGCAAGCGTTTTTATGATTTGTTTTCAGAGCCTGTGAAAGAACATATTGTCATTACGTTTCTTGCCTTGCTTGAATTGATGAAACAAAATGACATTGTCGTCAAACAAGATGACAACTTTTCGGATATAGTAATTACAGCTAAGGAAGGTGTAGAGTAAGTTGGAGAGTAGTAAATGGAAGGGAATTGTAGAAGCTTTGCTTTTTGCCTCAGGAGACGTTGGATTGTCGATTGCACAACTGGCTTCTGTCCTCGAAATCACGGAGTATCAAGCAACGGATCTTATTGAAAGTTTAAAAGAGGATTATGAAAAAACAGAACGAGGCATTCAGCTTGTCGAAATGGCCAGTGTGTTTCAGTTCGTTACCAAACAAGAGCATTCTGAGTATTTAAAAAAGCTCGTGGAATCTACTAGTTCACATAGCTTATCACAAGCAGCGTTAGAAACATTAGCCATCATCGCTTATAAGCAGCCCATTACAAGAACGGAGATTGAAGATATTCGCGGAGTGAAGACGGAGAGACCCATTCAGACACTTGTTTCGAAAGTACTGATTAAAGAGGTTGGGCGAGTAGAAGGAACAGGCAGAGCCTATTTATATGGAACAACGAAGGAATTTTTAGATTATTTTGGTTTAAATTCTTTAGAAGAATTACCGCCAATCGCTGACCCGATAGATGAAGGCTATGAAAATGAAGAAGCGGATTTATTTTTTGAAAAATTTCAGCAAACAATTGAATAACCTTTTTATATATAATTGTGATAATATGGAAAAAATGAATAAATACTGAAGCGATTTGGGGAGGGTTCTCGAATGGGGAATACTATTGTAAAATCTCAGCTTAAAGATGTACAAATTTTTTTAGAAACAACGGTAGCCAAGCTCGAAGATTTTTTAAATGAAATAACGTATTCTAAGCTTCAAGAAGAACGAAGCGGTGGAGAAAGTTATTATAAAGGAATTCTTTCAACTCTTCGTAGATTGCTTGTTGGTTGTGAAGAAGGTTTAGAAGTGTGTCAAATTATTCTTCATAACGAAATCTTTAATAAAGCAGCAGCCGAAAAAACACTATATAAAATTTATCATCAATGTATTGAAGAGTATTTTTCCCCTAAATCTGATTGTTGGTATGAAGATAGTCGTGCTGCTTACACAGGAAGAAATTCGATTAAGTTTCATGAAGCTGTACCTGATTCCATTCCAGCGATTTTAAAAGAGTTAGAGAGTGGATTTCAGGCGATGCGTGAGGAATTAGAGTTTTATGAAACGGATTATCGAACGAAAATGATGCAATCCAAATAAGGCAAAAAACAGCGAGGAGCGTAGTCCTCGCTGTTTTTTTGTACGAAGTTGTATAGGTGCAGCTTAAGCCTCTAGCTAAAAGAGAAGTTAGAGGCATTCAAAAATCTTTGCATAAGTTACTGTTTTTTTCATATCTACAAATGAGAGAGAATTTGATTAGAAAAGGAGCGATTGAGATGTCACAAATTCAGGACTATGCGAAAGAGGTACAAGCTTGGGTTACGGAAATGACAGGTTTTTTAGAAAAAAATCGTCTGACAGAACAACATGTTTTGGAGCAGCTTAACAGATTGTCTCAGTTATCATATCAATTACAAAAGGATGATGCCACGAAGGAAGAGATGACAAAGGTGGAGAAGGAAGTAACCCTCGCTTTTCGGGAAATCAATGATTTAATGAACAGAAATACTAGAAGCCGTATCGATCAATCTGTTCCGATAGGGAAACATACACTGCCGCCGCTTCCTTATCCTTATAATGCTTTAGAGCCTGCTATCTCCGAGGAAATTATGCGCCTGCATCACGACAAGCATCATCAATCCTATGTAGACGGACTAAATAAAGCGGAACTGATGATGAAGCGTGCAAGAGAGACAAATGATTATTCACTATTAAAGCATTGGGAAAGGGAAGCTGCTTTTCATGGGTCAGGACATTATTTACATACGTTATTTTGGGAGGGGATGAGTCCGAAGGGAGGCGGCCAGCCAAAGGGAGCGTTACTGAAACAAATAGAGAAGGATTTTAGTAACTTCGCAAGCTTTAAGAAGCAATTTAGCGAGGCTGCTAAGCAAGTGGAAGGTGTGGGGTGGGCATTATTAGTGTGGGTGCCGCGTACTCGGAGACTTGAGGTTCTTCAGTCGGAACGGCATATGAATTTAACGCAATGGGATACCATTCCGATTCTTGTCCTAGATGTATGGGAGCATGCGTACTATTTACAATATAAAAATAACCGGGCAGCTTATGTGGATCAATGGTGGAATATCGTAAATTGGCCGCAAACAGAAAATCGCTTTATGGAGGCAAAGAAATTAGTTTGGAAACCGTATTAACGGTTTAATTCCATAACATAGCTTAAAGAAAAGGCTATGGTGAAAGATGTGTGGAATCGAGTTTTTATACAGCAGGCTCAAAAATTGTATGAGCAGCAATAATATTCACTAAAGCCTGACGAAAAAGAAGAAAAGAGGTGCGTTTTCTAATCATAACCCTTGTCCTTCTGCATAGACTTGTACAAAGACATGAGAAGGAACGAGGGGAATTCATGCAGGCTAAAGTGAGAGGTTTAGCGATCATTTGTATCGTAATCCTATTATTGATAGCTTACTTTCCAACAAAAGCAACGACCCAAGGGATAGATGTTAGTGCTCGCAGTGCGATTTTGATGGATGAAACGAGCGGTCGAGTCATCTATGAAGTGAATGCACATGAAAAAAGCCGGATTGCGAGTATTACAAAAATTATGACGGCAATTCTTGCGATTGAATCAGGGGAGTTAGATGAAATTGTAACGGTAAGTGGGAATGCAGCGGGTACAGAAGGGTCGTCTTTATATTTAAAAGAAGGAGAAAAGATTAAACTGGAAGACCTTGTATATGGGTTAATGCTTCGATCGGGTAATGATGCAGCTATAGCAATCGCAGAGAAAGTTGGAGGGAGCTTTGATGGATTTGTTTGGATGATGAATCAAAAGGCAGAGGAGATTGGGATGAAGGACACCAATTTTTCCAATCCGCATGGACTAGATACGACAGAAAATCATTATTCCACAGCCTATGATATGGCGTTGCTTACCCGTTATGCCATGCAAAATGAAATATATGCAAAAATCGCGGGAACAAAAGAGCATCGTGCTCCAAACTCTACAGAAGGCTGGGACTATGTCTGGAAAAATAAAAATCGATTGCTTACACAATTATATGAATATACTACGGGGGGGAAAACAGGGTACACAAAGCTTGCGAAAAGAACGCTTGTAACGACAGCAACAAAAAAAGAACATGACTTAATTGCTGTTACAATCAATGCCCCAGATGATTGGAATGACCATATCCATATGTATGAGTCTGCTTTTAAAGCGTATAAACCGACTACGGTGTTAGAGGAAGGGGTTTTATCTGATCTTAATGTAAAGTTCTATAACAAACATGTATATATTCAAAATGAATTCACGTACCCATTAACAAGAAAGGAGCAAGAACAAGTTGAAGTCAAAATTAAATTATTAAAGCCGAAAAAAGAATGGGATGAGCGAGAGAGGATTCCTGAAATTGTGGGGAAAGCTCATATTTACTTAAATGGCGAAAAAATCGGTACACGTACGATTTTTTATGGACAATCACAGGAGACATTTAAGCAGGAATCATTCGGGTCATCCTGGTTGAATTTGTTTCAAACCGTGTTAGGAATGAAGCGTTATGGTTAATTATATTTGGGTTGGTATGACGGTGATTGGTGTTTTATTTGCTATCGTTAACGGGACGATGGATGAGGTAAATAAAGCGTTATTTGTTAGTGCAAAGGAAGCAGTTACCCTAAGTATAGGACTTATGAGCATTCTTGTTTTTTGGCTAGGTTTAATGAAAATTGCCGAGAGTGCAGGATTGCTTGAAAAATTATCTTTCTTATTTCGTCCGCTGATGAGATGGCTGTTTCCTGATATACCGATAAATCATCCAGCAATGGGCTATATCTTATCGAATATGATGGCGAATACATTTGGTTTAGGCAATGCAGCGACACCGCTTGGAATTAAAGCGATGGAACAAATGAAAGAGTTAAATGGCGGCAAAGCTAAAGTAAGTCGTTCGATGGTTACTTTTTTAGCGATTAATACGTCAAGTATTACGCTTATTCCGACGACCGTCATTGCGATTCGAATGAATTATGACTCAAGTAATCCAACTGATATTGTGTTCCCAACTATTATGGCGACGGCGATATCCGCGGTAGGTGCGATTATGATTGACCGATATTTTTATTATAGGAGAAAGCGGAACGGGAGGGAGTAGCATGGCTTGGATCACAACGATTTCAGTTTGGCTCATTCCACTTCTGATTTGTACAATTTTACTGTACGGAACGTTTAAGAAGGTTCCGACGTATGAAACATTTGTTGAAGGCGGAAAAGAAGGTATTACAATGGCTTTTTCCATTATCCCCTTTTTAGTAGGGATGCTTGTTGCTATCTCCGTCTTCCGCGCTTCCGGGGCATTAGATTATATGATAGGCTTTGTGAAGCCTGTACTTGCTTTATTGCATGTTCCGGCAGAAATTGTACCGCTTGCGATTATTCGACCGATTTCCGGAACAGCTGCCCTTGGGATGACGAGTGACTTGATTTCCGTATATGGACCTGATTCTTTTATTGGACGACTTGCAGCGACGATTCAAGGAAGTACAGATACAACGTTTTATGTACTAACCGTTTATTTTGGTGCTGTTGGGATTAAGAAAATGGGGGATGCTTTAAAAGTTGGGCTGCTAGCGGACTTGATAGGAATTATAGCTGCTATTCTAGTTGTTAGTTTTGTATTTGGAATGCAGTAAGTGACAAACAGAGCGACTTTTACGCTCTGTTTTATTTTATTTTTATAATATTTTACATAAAATACATAATTTTGGAATAAAAAGTAGAGCTATGCTACACTCAGAGTAATCACGATTATAAAAAACCTTTTGTTTTTGCATCACACTATGTAATAATTGTATGATTGTGTTGAAATATACAATGAAAACAGAATTATTATGAGGTGAGAATAGATGGAAAGACTGCAAAAGGTGATTGCTCATGCTGGATTAGCTTCACGTCGTAAAGCAGAAGAGTTAATTAAAGAAGGAAGAGTAAAGGTGAATGGAACGGTTGTGAAAGAGCTTGGGGTTAAAGTAGGGCCGAATGATCGAATAGAGGTAAATGAAGTACCCCTGCAAAAGGAAGTACCTGTTTATTTCTTATTTTACAAGCCGCGCGGTGTTATTTCGGCAGTAGCAGATGATAAAAATCGCAAGGTAGTGACGGATTACTTCCCGCATGTTGAGGAAAGAATTTATCCAGTTGGTCGTCTTGATTATGATACATCTGGTTTATTGCTAGTAACGAACGATGGAGAATTTGCAAATGTACTCATGCATCCAAAGCACGAGGTGGACAAAGTATATGTAGCAAAAGTAAAGGGCATTCCACTTCGAGAACAGTTAAGAAAATTAGAAAAAGGAATTATGCTTGAAGACGGAAAAACAGCTCCGGCGAAAACAAAAGTGCTGTCGGCTGATAAGCGAAAACAGACGGCGATTATAGAAATTACGATTCATGAAGGTCGAAATCGTCAAGTTCGTCGAATGTTTGATGCTATTGGTCACCCTGTGCTGAAACTAAAGCGAGAGCGCTATGGCTTTTTGACACTACATGGCTTATCTGCGGGCGATGCGAGAGAATTAACGCCGCATGAAGTGAAACAAATGAGAGCTCTTGCTTTAAATGAAGGAAAGAAAAGATAATGAAGAGCTTTAGTTAAATAGGACATGTTTGTCATCTACCCTTTAAACATAAAAAAACGTTATTGTCGTGTTGGTCGATGATGTAATGTTAAGAAAGAATTTTGCGTGGCTTTAGGGGGATTTGTATGGATAAAAAGAAGCGACGCCTAATGATGAGAACAGTCATTCTTGTACTTTTAGGTGCAGCTTTAGTGTATGCGCTTTATACGAATTTTACAAAAGATACAGCTAATCAAATACAAATGGGCTCAGAAGCCCCTAACTTTGTGTTAACGGATATGGATGGCAACGAACATAAATTATCTGATTATAGAGGTCAAGGCGTGTTGTTGAATTTTTGGGGTACGTGGTGTAAGCCGTGCGAATATGAGATGCCTTATATGGAGAATCAATATCACGCTTATAAAGATCAAGGGGTGCAAATACTGGCCGTTAATGTTGGCGAATCAAACTATGCTGTAAATAATTTTGTCTCAAGACATAATCTCTCTTTTCCGGTTATGATTGATAAAGGGCAAGAAGTTCAAGTAGCTTATCGTGTCGATCCACTTCCTGTCACATTTTTAATAGATAAAGAAGGGAAAGTGATTGATAGGATTACCGGAAGTTTAACAGAAGCAAAAATTCAACAGCATATGGAGAGAATTAAACCATAATAATGGGGAGTTTTTGGTATGGATGAATTGAAATGTGAATGCGGTCATGCGAACCCGGTTGGCACAATTTTATGTGAGGCATGCGGTAAATCATTGGGGAATCGTCAAAATGAAAATAAGCTTTTGGATATGCGGTATGAAGGCAGTGCAAGGCGATCACAAACGTATAATAAATCAATCATTGATAAGATTTGGAACTTTTTTTCCTCTGTAAAGGTTGGTGTATCACTTATTGTCATTGCGCTCGTCGCATCGTCAATTGGTACTATTTTCCCGCAAGAAACCTACATACCAAGTACCATCCCAGCTTCAGAATACTATGAACAAGAATACGGCGTTTTCGGGAAATTGTATTATCTTTTAGGTTTTCATAATTTGTATAGCTCTTGGTGGTATTTGGTGATTATTGGGATGCTGGGGATGTCAATCCTAATCGCTAGTATTGACCGCTTTTTTCCCCTTTATCGTTCATTAAAAAATCAAAAAGTAGTTCGTCATGATAGTTTTATGCAACGACAGCGTATATTCGGAATAACGAATGTATCGGATCAAGAAGTGAATCTTGAACAAATTACAGAACGTTTAAAGAAGCAGCGTTATCGGATTCGTGAGGAAAATGGGAATATATTAGCTGAAAAAGGTCGCTTTTCTCGGTGGGGTCCTTATGTAAATCATATTGGATTAATTATCTTCTTAATAGGTGGCCTGCTTCGATCAGTTCCAGGCATGTACGTGGATAAAGTAGTATGGCTGCGCGAGGGGGAAATGAAAGAAATTCCGGGAACAAACGGAGAATATTACTTGAAAAACAACGCTTTTATTTTTGAAGTATACGATAAAGAGAATAAAGAAGACGAAGCATTTGTGAAAGCAATTGAGAAAACAGGAACGGCGATTGCTAAAAACTATCAATCGAATGTGACTTTGTATAAGCAGGAAGGAAAAGTACTTCCTGGTGAAAAGCCGCGGCTCCAAAAAGTAAACGACTTTGAAATTAAGGTGAATGAGCCGTTAAAACATGATCATTATGCCTTATATCAAGTAGATTACAAGCTTAGCGAGTTTAGTAAAATGTCTTTTCACTTAATGAATAAGAAGACCGAAGAGAAGTTTGGTACATTAACGATTGATTTAAATGATCCGCAACCTTCTTATCAGCTCAAAAAGGGGTACGCTGTGGAATTAATGAGTTATTTCCCAGATTTTGAGTTTAAGGAAAATGGCGAACCAACAACGAAAACAAGACTACCGAATAATCCTGCTTTTATTTTTAAAATGATTACACCGGATAAGCCTGAAGGTGAAGTGAGCTTTGTCGCTATTAGAGAAAATATCGAGCCGGCAGGAGAAAACGTATACAAAATGGCATTTGCCGGCGTTGAAACGAGAAATGCGACAGCACTTACAGTTCGTAAAGATTTAACATTAGGTATTTTGTTTGCGGGTGGAATCATTTTTATGATTGGTGTCGTTCAAGGGGCTTATTGGAATCATCGCCGAATTTGGGTGAAACGAAAAGGGGAAGAAATTTGGATAGCCGGTCATACAAATAAAAACTGGCACGGTTTGAAGCGGGATATTGCACTAGTCGTGCAGACAACACCTCTTTTTGAACCGACAGATCAACTGAATGAGGAGAAATCCTCTAATAAGGGGGAGGAAATGAGTGGCTGAGTTAAGTGGAAATCTTCTATATGCCTCGTTCTTTTTATATTTAATTGCTACTTTTCTGTTCGGAGGATCTATTCAAGATAAAAAAGGGGCAGAAGAGAAGAAACAAAATAAATGGGCGAAACTAGGCATTATGATCACGATTATAGGATTTGTTGCTCAAATTGGCTACTTTATTATGAGATGGGTGGCAGCTGGGCACGCTCCAGTTAGTAACTTATTCGAATTTACGACCTTTTTTGGAATGATGTTGGTAGGAGCGTTTATATGGATTTATTTCCTTTATAAAACGCCTGCACTCGGTTTGTTTGCTTTACCAGTTGCTATTGTTATTATTGCCTATGCAAGTATGTTTCCAAGAGAGATTTCGCCATTGATTCCAGCACTTCAAAGCGACTGGCTGCATATTCATGTCACAACAGCCGCATTAGGACAAGCTGTACTAGCCATTAGTTTTGTAGCGGCCATTATCTATTTAGTAAAGGCTGTCGACCAAACACGCTCTAATAAGCGTACGTTTTGGTTAGAAGTTGTGATGTTTGCTTTAATGTGTACCATTGGCTTTGTTATTGTGAGCTCTACCTTTGCGATGACAGGTTATAAGGAAAGTATAACTTGGGTCGATAAAAAAGGAGCTGAAGCGGAGTTAGAGTATCATATTCCATCGCTAATCGGGCCGAATGAATGGACACTAGCTGATGAAAATCAGATGAAACCACTTATTGAAGTACCTGCCATTATTAATGCTAAAAAGCTTAACACGGTTGTTTGGTCTGTTGGAGCAGGTTTTATTTTATATGGTCTATTCCGATTAATTGTACGAAAACGGGTGGCGGCTTTTATTCAGCCCATTGTGAAAAATGTAAATTTAGATTTAATTGATGAAATTAGTTATCGCTCCGTTCTTATTGGATTTCCAATCTTTACGCTTGGTGCCTTAATCTTTGCGATGATTTGGGCGCAAATAGCCTGGACACGTTTTTGGGGATGGGATCCAAAAGAAGTATGGGCACTCATTACTTGGCTATTTTATGCAGCGTTCTTGCATTTGCGTTTATCACGAGGGTGGCAAGGAGAGAGATCTGCTTGGTTAGCTTTGATTGGCTTTGGAATTATTATGTTTAATTTAATCGCTGTTAATCTTGTACTTGCAGGCTTACATTCTTATGCTTAAATGAAGAAAGATAGATTATTAAAAATAGAGGGCTTTCGATAGAAAAGGAAATTTCTATGAAAGCCTTTTTTATTTTCTTGGCTCTGTTATACGATGCTGTTGATTTTGTTTCATTTATGTAAGACAAAACTAACAAGATTATTTAACAAAGCTATTTTCTTAGCAGTTGTGGCAAAATGGTGAAATATTTACCGGAATCTTATGATTTACCTGTTTTTAGGTAGTTTCTTTTGAAAAAAAATTAGAAATAATAGTATTGATTTTGTAGAATAAAGAGTAAGGAGGTTGGTTAATAAATGGATAATTCTGTTAAAATTCTTGTAGTGGATGATGAAGAAAGAATCCGCCGATTATTGAAAATGTATTTAGAAAGAGAAGAATACATAATTGATGAAGCTGAGAATGGCGATACTGCCTTAACAAAAGCACTAGAAAATGACTATAATTTAATCTTATTAGATATAATGATGCCTGGGAAAGATGGAATAGAGGTTTGTCGTGAATTAAGGGAGAAGAAGGCAACGCCTATTATTATGTTGACCGCTAAAGGAGAAGAGGTTAACCGAGTACAAGGCTTTGAGGTGGGGACGGATGATTATATCGTGAAGCCATTTAGCCCTCGGGAGGTTGTTCTTCGTGTGAAAGCGCTGTTACGTCGTTCAGCAAGTACGAATTATATTCAGGCAGAAACGACAGCAAAGGACGTGATTGTTTTTTCTCATTTAACAATCGACAATGATGCACATCGTGTGTTAGCTGATGAAAAAGAAGTTTCGTTAACACCGAAGGAATATGAATTGCTGTATTTTCTAGCGAAATCCCCTGATAAAGTGTTTGATCGCGAACAATTGCTAAAAGAAGTTTGGCATTATGAATTTTTTGGAGATCTTCGAACTGTGGATACACATGTAAAACGGTTGCGTGAAAAATTAAACCGTATTTCCGAAAATGCCGCCAAAATGATTGTTACCGTTTGGGGTGTCGGCTACAAGTTTGAAGTTATTAATGATTAATGTTATGGCGTAGTGTAGTCGGGAAACTATGGGGAACGATTTTATTATTAGTATGTTTTGTTTTATTGGTGTTAACGGTTTTATTGGTAGAATTTTTTGAGAACTTCCAAATTGAAACCGTAGAGAATGATTTAACGAAGGTAGCAAAACAAATTGTCTCTGTTACGAATGATCATTCTAATACTATTGATGTATTACAAATTTCCTCAGAATTAATAGGGGATGAAACAAAAATGCTTGTTTTACATGATGAGGAAATTGTTTTTTCATCATTAAGTGATGTGAATAATCAAATTACACCTCAGTTTCTTAAAGAAGATAAGGATTTATTAAAAGTTTTTACCGATGAAAAGATTGTCAAAAAGGAAATGATGCTGCCAGCTAGTAGTAAGGATGAAGAAAAAGTTTCGGCCATTGTCGTTGGAATTCCTCTTGAGTTAAATGGTGAAAGAGATGAAGTCTTTTTAGTTCAATCTCTTGAGTCGATGGAAGAGGCGATTCAGTCAACGACTCGTTTTATTTTATTAGCAGCTGGTGTTGCCATTATTTTGACAACGATTTTTGCTTTCTTTTTATCTACAAGAATCAATGCTCCACTTAGAAAAATGAGAGAAGCGGCACTTGCTGTTGCTCGCGGAAAGTTTGATACAAAGATACCTGTTCTTACACAAGATGAAATTGGCGAACTAGCGATTGCTTTTAGCCAAATGGCAAAGCAGCTGAAGTACAATATGACTGCTCTGAGCGAAGAAAAGGAGCATTTAGCGAGCATTTTAAGCAGTATGGCGGATGGAGTCATCACCTTTAGTAAAGATGGTACCATTTTAGAAGTGAATCCTCCGGCTGAACGTTTTTTACAAGGAGTATATTTTGAAAAAGGTTTTTCTTCTGAAGGAAGCAAGAACGTACCGCAAGTTTTGATGAATTTATTTGATGAATCAGAGCGTCAAGGAAAAGAGCAGATTGGTGAAATTACATTACAGGGGCATCATTGGGGGCTGATTGTGAGTCCTTTATATAGTAATGATGGAACGATTCGAGGGGCTGTTGCTGTGATTCGGGATATAACCAATGAGAGACGTATGGATAAACTGCGTACAGATTTCATTGCGAACGTATCTCATGAATTAAGAACTCCGATTTCGATGCTGCAAGGCTATAGTGAAGCGCTTGTAGATGATATTGCTGGAAATGAAGAGGATAAAAAAGAAATGTCCCGTATTATTTATGATGAATCGTTAAGAATGGGACGGCTAGTGAATGATTTACTAGACCTAGCAAGGTTAGAATCGGGAAATATGCGCTTAACATATGAGCAAGTGGAATTAATGTCGTATTTAACGAGAATTACAAGCAAGTTTCAAGTTATTGCTAAAGAAAAAGACATTAAGTTATCAGTTGATTTAGAAGATACTAAAATAGAATGGGATTTCGATCCAGATCGCATCGAGCAAGTTTTAACGAATTTAATCGATAATGCGATTCGTCATACTTCGAAAGATGGAAGCGTTGAAGTCGGTCAAAGAAAGAGTGATCGAGGCGGTTTGATTATTTATGTAAAGGACACAGGTTCTGGTATTCCTGAAGAGGATTTGCCATTTGTGTTTGAACGCTTTTATAAAGCCGATAAAGCACGAACAAGAGGACGTTCTGGAACAGGACTAGGCCTTTCAATTGCTAAAAATATTATTGATGCACATGAAGGGTATATGTCGGTTAATAGTCGGTTAAATGAAGGAACGATGTTTAGTTTTGTGTTACCAATGCGTAAAAAAAATAAGTAATAGAAAGACAAGGAGTGCAAGCTGGTTTCGTGCACTCCTTGTCTTTTTTTGTAGCAGTTTATGATAGAGAGGGTAGGAGAGCTATTTTTTCGCTAAGGCTATGTTCAAGAATCTTGTTGATTTATCCCACACTTAACGGGCAGTAGAAACCCGCTGATGGAAGTTTCACTTTATAGAACTTTTGACTTGTATGAGCCAAAAATCAAAAACGTTATGTAACAGAACCTCCGCTACAAGGCGCGTTTGCTAAATAGTATTCATTTAATCATAAGAAAATGTTCTAAAGGGGCGATTATTGTCATACTTTAAGCAAGTAGAATGCTTAGGAGGAATGATGGATGCTGCGGGAGTATAGTATACGTTTTTTAATTGTTATGATTATTGGGGCTTGTGTAATGCTGCTATTTATTACAGGCAAATTAGGACAGGCATCAAGTAATGAATTGAATCGGTTGTGGGAGAAGGAGGGTGGAACGACGATTGTATATGTTGATTGTACATACGATATCGAAACGCATATAGGATAAGTTTTTAGTGGAAAGGCTATGTGAGTCATAGTATTAAGTCATACGTTTTTGGCTCATTTGTGTGAGACTGCGCTCTCTCTAAATGAGCCAAAAATCGTATGGTAACAATATTGATTAACCAATTCATTAAAATAGAGACATATTTTCTACAAGCGTAATACCTGCAATCTTTTCTACCATTTTTTTTGTTTCCGGATCTAATGATTTGTCGAATGTAAGAACCATAATTGCATCGCCGCCGGCTTGTTTACGACCGACTTGCATCGTTGCGATATTGACACCTTGATCTCCGAGAACTTTTCCGACATTCCCGATAACACCTGGTTTATCTGTGTGTTGAATATAAAGCATATTCCCTTCAGGTTCAAAGTCAATTTTAAAGCCGTTTAGGCTGACGATACGAGAGCTGTAATTTTCAATATAGGTTCCGCTAATTGTTAATTCGCGTTTTTCACTTTTTACTTTGAGGCTAATTAGGTTTGCGTAGCCTAACGTATCTGCAGCGATTTTTTCACCTATTGTGATACCGCGTTCTTTTGCAACTAATAGTGCATTTACTTCGTTGACGGGTAAATCAATTCTTGTTTTGAAGAATCCAGAAAGTAAGCTCTTAGTTAAGATAGAGGTATCGAAATCTAAAGATTCACCAGCATATGTTACTGAAATTTCCTGAATGCCTTCTTTGATGAGTTGAGAAGCAATCATACCTATATGTTGTACAAGTTGATAGAATGGTTGAACTTTATCAAATACTTCTTTTGAAATAGCGGGCAAGTTAATAGAATTAGAAACAGGATTTCCATTCAGATAAGTCAGAACTTCTTGAGCGACTTGAACAGCTACATTTAATTGAGCTTCTTTTGTTGAAGCACCTAAATGGGGTGTTGCAATCACTTGATCAAGCTCTAATAATTTGTGGCCATGCGGCGGCTCTTCAACGAAGACGTCAAGTGCTGCTCCGGCTACTTGTCCTTCGATAATTGCTTCATATAAATCATCTTCATCGATGATTCCACCACGAGCGCAATTTAAGAAATATACGCCTTTTTTACAAGTTTTTAAGTTTTCCTCATTGATTAAACCTCTTGTTTCATTTGTTAAGGGGGTATGCACCGTAATAATATCGGCTTTAGGTAATAGTTCTGCTAACGGTAGGACTGTAACGGCCATCTTCTTAGCACGGTCAGTTGTTAAGAATGGATCAAATACAACAACTTCCATTCCGAATGCTTTTGCACGCTTTGCGAGTTCTCCACCGATACGACCGAATCCAACAATACCAAGTGTTTTTCCGCGGAGTTCAATACCTGTGAAAGAAGAACGTTTCCATTCTCCAGCCTTTAAAGAAGTAAATGCTTGTGGGATGTGACGGACAAGAGAAGACATCATTGCAAATGTATGCTCACATGTAGAAATGGTATTTCCATCTGGAGCATTTACAACAACAATTCCACGTTTGGTTGCGGCTGGAATGTCAATGTTATCAACACCAACCCCTGCACGTGCAATAATCTTTAATTGCGGCATGCGTTCCATTAATTCTTCGGTTACTTTTGTTGCACTTCGAACTAGAATTGCATCAATTTGGTCAAGCTGCTTCTCTGCTTCGCCGACGGTTTTTTGAATAAGTTCAATGTGGGTTGCTTCTAATAGGGGTCCTAATCCTTCAGGTTTGATGGCATCTGCTACTAAAATGCGATACACGTCATGAACACCTTCCTAGAAAAAATTATCTTAAACTTCAGTTAATTTTACAATCGGAACGGATAACTGTCAATGTTATGGGGATTAGGCAAGGGAGTATAAAAAGCGAATAAATGTAATGTGAGATATATAATTATACGTATTTTATGACATTTTTATTCAAAAAACATTTTTTGTTTGCGTTATCATTTCACATAAACGAATAATGTTTGATTGTTAAATATTGTATTTCTATTATAATGAAGAGAGAAGGCTCATTCTTTTTTGATTATGTAAGGGAAATTTTTTAACCTGGTTAATTTTAGAAAAAAGCTATTCAAATAAAGAAAAAACAGATATAATAAATGCGTAGTAGTATAATAATTTTATAGGTCTATCTTCGGGGCGGGGTGTGATTCCCCACCGGCGGTGATGAAGGAGATTCCTTCTCAGCCCGCGAGCCTTGGTTAAGGCAGGATTTGGTGAGATTCCAAAGCCGACAGTATAGTCTGGATGGGAGAAGATGGAGGTTCTTGTAGACGTTCAAAAGATGATATATTGAGCGTGTGTTTGTCGAATCCTTTAATTTCTCCTTTTAATTCCATCGGAATTAAAGGGTTTTTTATTGGACACAAACCGTTTAACAGAACTTGTCCTCTTTTTCGGAGTAGATTAGAAAAAGAAGGAGAGAGAATGATGAAGGTACAAAAGTTAGTGACTTTAGCAATGCTTACGAGCGTCTCTTATGTTTTGATGCTCCTGAACTTTCCGTTTCCGGGGTTCCCAGTTTTTTTGAATGTGGATTTTAGTGATATTCCCGCTTTAATTGCTGCGATAATCTTTGGTCCTGGAGCAGGAATACTAGTAGAATTTGTTAAAAACTTGTTAGATGCGATTATGACAGGAAGTTTAACAGCGATTCCAGTCGGACATATTGCGAACTTTACAGCAGGGATTTTATTTGTTTTACCAACCTACTATGTATATAAAAAAATTCGTTCTGTAAGAGGAATGACTTTTGGGTTATTTGCTGGAACGATTTCAATGGCTGTGTTGATGAGTGTTTTAAATTATTATATCTTCTTACCTGCCTATACATTTTTCTTAGGAGCAGAGGCGATGTCTGGTTCAGAGGCTCGAACATTTGTCACGACTGCTATTTTGCCATTTAACCTTATAAAAGGTATATTGATTACAGTTGTGTTTATGTTGATTTTTGCTAAAATGCAAACGTGGCTTAATAAACAAGCCTTATATAAAAATATATGAAGAAAAAAATCGAACGTTTACCGTTCGATTTTTTTTGTCTAATTTGACTAAATAGTATGGGGTAAGGATATGCTAAAAGATGGATGGGAACGATAGTTTTGCATGAAGTGAATCTCGAATCGTTCGATTAGCAAAGTTAAAAAAAAGCCATTTCTGTGTAGGGAAATGGCTTGTTCTTTTATTCGAATTTTAGTGCATCGCCGTCAAATGCTTCATCAGCCACTTTAATAGAATCTGTTGGGCAGCCTTCAAATGCATCCATCATATCATCTAGTAAAACATCTGGAACTTCAACTGTTCCTTGGTTATCATCTAAAGTTACGAAAGCAATGCCTTCATCATCGTAATCATAAATATCTGGGGCAGCTGCGCCGCATGCGCCACATGCGATGCATGTATCTTTATCGACGATTGTAAATTTTGCCATATATAAAACTCCTCCTAATTGGATAATAACATGAGTTATTTATTCACATAGTTTCACCTTATTCCTATTGTACGGCTGAATTCCGCATTTTTCAATAGGAAATCTAGCTAAAAAATTCCTCATGGTATACGAATAACCAACAAATGAAATATCATGTACTTTTTATTTGCTAAAAAAGAACAAAATTTGTCTTATTTGGAGGATTAGAAATACACTTTATCTCCATCTTTGTTACAATGAAAGCATCATTAGGGAAAACAAAGGGTGTGAGTGTACATTTGGCAAATTATTTGCAAGTTATCATCCTCCATACAATCAAAAAATTTCAAGGTGAGCGATCCATTTATGCCATTTATCATATGTTGCAAGGAAAAAAATCTTCACAAACTATTCAAGATGCTCATTTATTTCGTTTGACTAATGTTTTTGGAACAATTCCTCACTTTACTCGAAAACAGCTGGTTGATACCATCCAAAATCTTGTTGAACATGGTTGGATTACAGCTAAGGAAAAATCAGATGTTTTTATTATTACACAAAGTGGAGAGGAAGAGCTTGCTCAATGTGAACCAATCCCAACTCGATTAAATGGATGGAAGTATCAAAATGTGGCTCCTGTTTTTTGGGGCAGATTGAATTTGTTAATTCAAACGCTCTCCCATATTGTTCACAATGAAACCAAGTTTTATCCGATTCAACGGCATACTAAAATTCAACAATCCGTAAAACAATTTTTACAAAAGAATCGTCAAAATCGAGAGTTGATGGCTCAGCATTTGTATGAAGAGTTAACCGATTTATTGGAGAGACAAAGTGATAGGCATCAAACGATTTTTGTTAGAAAATTAACAGGTATAAATCGGGTAGGACAGACTTTTGACCAAATTTCAAAAACGATGCAGCTTGATGAGTGGTATGTGCGTTATGTATTTCTAGAATCCCTGCACTGGATGTTTTATGAAATAGAGAAAACATTTACGCAATATCGCCTTTTATCTTCTCTTATAGGAGATTTACAGCAGTCCCGTTTAACGCAGTCTACACAAACGACGCTACAGTTTATTCAAGCAGGTCGAACGCTAACTGAAATTGCGAACATTCGTCGCTTGAAGGTTAATACAATTGAAGACCATCTCGTTGAAATTGTATTAGTGGATAAACAATTTCCGATTCATGAATATGTGACGAGTGCTGTGGAAGAGAAAATACTGCAGGTAATGAAGAAGCTTCAAACAAAACAGCTAAAGGCTATTAGGCAATCGTTAGCAGATGAAGCTATTAGCTTTTTTCAAATTCGGCTTGTATTAGCGAAAGCGGGTGACGAATTGTGAATTCTTTGGAAGAAATACTGGAACACTACTTTGGATTTACTGAATTTCGGCCAGGGCAGAAGGAAGTGATTTCTTCCTTATTAGCAGGACAACATCTATTGGCCATGCTGCCAACGGGTACAGGTAAATCTTTATGCTATCAATTGCCTACTTATGCCTTAAAGAAACCGACATTAATTGTCTCGCCATTATTATCTTTAATGCAAGATCAAGCGGAACAGCTCAAAGTGAGAGGCGAGAAAAGGGTATTAACATTTAACTCTTTTTTAACCCTTCAGCAAAAGAAGGAGGCACTTAGTCAATTATCTTCGTTTCGATTTATTTTTATATCACCTGAAATGCTGGCGTTAGATTATGTAATCGGGGCGATTCAACAAATTGAAATCGGGTTATTTGTTATTGATGAGGCACATTGTATTTCGCAATGGGGCTATGATTTTAGACCGGATTATTTAAACTTAGGAGAAGCTCGACAAAAGCTGGGGGAACCATTAACGCTCGCTTTGACAGCTACAGCAACAGAAGAAGTTCGAAAGGATATTATTGAAAAGCTTGAGATAAAGGATATGAAACAAATCGTTTCGACTGTTAATCGACATAATATTGCACTGTTTGTGGAGAAGCTGTCTCGTTATGAGGAGAAGTTAGAACGGTTGGTACAGCTTGTTCAACAGTTTTCAGGCAGTGGCATTATTTATTTTTCTTCTAAGAAGGCAGCGGAGTCCGTAAGTGAATATTTGCACAATCAAGGAGTCAATCGAATTGCTTATTATCACGGAGGAATGGAAGCAGATCAAAGAATGCTCATACAGCAACAATTTATTACGGGTCAATTGCAGATAATTTGTGCAACAAGTGCTTTTGGAATGGGAGTTAATAAACCAGATATACGGTTTGTCATCCATTTTCATTTGCCGGCGACAATGGAATCGTATGTACAAGAAATTGGAAGGGCAGGTCGTGATGGAGAACAAAGTGCTGCTGTTTTATTATATAGTGATGGAGATGAGGGACTGCCATTACATTTGATGGAGCAACAGCTTCCAACAGATTCTCAAATAGAAGGTGTACATGCAGAGCTTTTGAAGAGTGGCGAGGGCATGATGGACATATTAAAGCCTATGCAGGAGCAACTGTGTCATCAATTTTCTTTAAATGAAGTTCAGTTTCGAATGATTGCTCAGTTTTTGGCAACAAAGCAGGATGTAGCGAAGCCGATTGAGTTGTTTAAACAGTATTGTTATACGCGAAAAAGCAGGCATGCGCAGAAGCTGGAGCAGTTATTGCAATGGGTTAGAGACTCAACTTGTCGACGCCTAGGGATTGTGCAGTACTTCGAAGAGAATCAGGCTGTTGACAATCCAGTTTGTTGCGATTGCTGCGGCATGGCGATTGAGCAAGTCATGGAACGATGGCCTCCTATTGTTGAACGACAACAAGCGAACTCTTTTTATTGGAAAAGGGAGTTAGCTTCTATTTTATCCATTAAAGGAACAGAGGAATGAAAAATAAACAAGCTGAACTTATTAACCAACTTTCTGATAAGGAATTACTTTATAATTTGCTTTTGACGCAAATTATTCTCTTAACGATTTCGTTTTTTTTAGGTATTATTTTATTTAGAGATTATTCTGCTTTTTTCGACTTGTTTCATCTCGGTGATATTCGTATTATAACCATTGGTCTACCTATAGGAATTCTCGTCGTCCTGTATGATTTGTTTATGATGAAAGTCACACCAGCTCGCTTTCATGATGATGGGGGGATTAATGAAAGAATCTTTTCTAGTCTCTCCTCCCCAATGATTATTGTGGTCACGTTTCTAATCGCCTTTTGTGAAGAAGTGCTGTTTCGCGGAGTTTTACAAACACATATTGGGCTAGTTTGGACAAGTATCATTTTTGCTGTTGTCCATTATCGATATTTATTTAATTGGTATCTATTTGTGAATGTTATGATGCTGAGCTTTGGTCTCGGTTGGTTATATGAGGAGACCAGGAATTTGTGGATAGTTATTATGGCTCATTTTGTTATTGATATGCTTCTCGGCTTAATTATTAGAAAAAAGAATAGAAAGGGGTGCCTTACATGAGTGCAGAAAGAAAACCAAAGGAACTAGATATACATACTGAACCTGCTCAGAGATTGACACCTCTTCCGACTCGAAAATCGGTACACCAGAAGAAAAAGAAAAGAAGTAAAATGAAAGTTAAAATCCCTGTTATTCAGCTATTAGCTTTATTCTTTATTTTACTTCCAATTGGATTTCTTACTGCATACTATTATTTTCAAAACTCGGACCAAAAGGCGGCTCAAAATGAACCGAAGGAACCAACAAGTACTACCGAGGTTGTGGAACAGGTGGATGATGATGAGCTAAAACAAAATATTCCGACGATGGCAACGGCTGAAACAAAAGAGGATCAAGAGGAGAAAACGCAAGAATCGAAAAAACAAGCGAACAAAAGTAATGATGAAGAAGAGAAACAGGCTTCGGTAAAAAAAGAGAATGACAAACAAGCGAGAACAGACACAGAAAAAGAAGAAGAAAAATCAACAACTGTAAAAGAGAAAGAGCAGGGAGCAAAAGAAAAGTTAACAAGTGCTAAAGAAGAACAGCCGAAAAAAGAAGAATCCTATAACGTTGTGTATCATACAGTTCAACCGCAGGAAACGGTATTCAGTATTTCAATGACCTATTATAAATCGAAAGAAGGGATTCCGTTAATTCAAACATGGAACAACTTAAACGGAAATAATATATGGGTTGGACAGAAATTAAAAATTCCAATAAAGAAATAAGCAGTAAACATTCTGAAAGTTATTTCAGGATGTTTTTTGCGTTGGTATCATAGGATGTCGTACTTGTACATATAATGGGGTGAGTGTTTTTTATGCCGTTCTAAATTCATCCCACACTTAACGGGCAGTAAGACCCCCACCTCAAGCTTATGAGGAGTCAAAGAAGATAGGTGGGGGACAACTGCCCGTAAAGGTCCGATTGGTAAGTTTCACCAATCAGGTTCGTACGGTCACTTGATTGAAGCGAAGCGAAAATCTTAGTGATCGTAGAACGTGGCTAACCATCAGTGGGGGATGAAGGAAAACCCCCACTGATGGAAGTTTCACTTTATTGAACAAGGAGGCGCTTATGAATGGAGTCAGCTATTATTATGTTAGATGAACATACAGATCAAGCGACGAAACAAATGCTGCAACATGTAGTTGAGCGAAAGAAGAAGTTTGAAGCATTACAACAAAAACATCAAATGATTTTATGGATCACGATTAGTGTCACCGTTGTTTTTATCTTATATTTGTATGTCTATGTAATGGTACCTTACTCTTATTCTTTTTTCGACATGTTCTCAGCTTTTGTTAATCAATCTAATCACGTTTTCTTTCTCCTAGTTACAATGGGGATATTCGGATATTTAACGATGGTAAAAAATAAAATGGAGAAAGCAGAGAAGGAATATCAACTATTACGTTGTGAAATTATTAATAAAAGTAAAATGTTATGGGAAAAAGAATCTGAATGGAAAAATCGTCATAAGGTATTTGAAATGATGAAGAAAAATTATGATATTAATCTTTATCATGAGAATAAATAAGTCTGAACATTTCGCATTCTGCTTACAAATATGGTTAGATAGATACAGGCAGTTTTTGTAGAAGAAAGAAGGGTAAAACATGCAGTATATTGTGGTGTTTATCATCATTGTTTTGATTGTGCTTATAATTGCGCTAACAGTGCTTTCGTTTTATATGTACCGAACAGCTCAGTTAGAGCGGATTGTATATCAAGATTTATATTTCTCTAACTTGCCTAAACATTTTGGAGATGTACGGATTTTTTTTATTTCAGATGTACATAAACGAATTATTTCAGATCAAATTATTGCTAAAGTGCAACAGCAGGTGGATCTTGTGATTATTGGAGGAGACTTAACAGAGCGTACTGTACCTTTTGCTCATGTTGAACAAAACTTAGCAAAATTAAAAAATATAGGGGCCCCTCTTTATTTTGTATGGGGAAATAATGATTATGAAGTCGATGTTCATGAACTGGATGCGCGACTATTACAATACGGAGTTACAATTTTGGCGAATACGGCTGTACATTTGGAAGCAAAACAAGGAGAGAAAATGACGTTGCTCGGCATTGAGGATATAACGGTGGAACGAGATCGTTTAGATATGGCGTTAGCAGATGCATGCAATGTCAAAGACGCCTTTCGAATTTTAGTGAGCCATAATCCGAAAGTGAAAGCTCAGGTGCAGGAGGAACATAGGATTAGTCTTGTTCTTTCTGGTCATACGCATGGGGGGCAAGTTCGTTTCCTTGGATATGGACCTTATAAGCTAGGCGATACGGAAATGTTTAATAACTGTGTATA
Organism: Peribacillus asahii; assembly: GCF_004006295.1. NCBI lineage: Bacteria > Bacillati > Bacillota > Bacilli > Caryophanales > Bacillaceae > Peribacillus > Peribacillus asahii. Next base: position 3,327,961 of record NZ_CP026095.1, on the reverse strand, counting down.
TGTAACGAGCAATGGGTATGGGACAAGCACTATTCCGATGCGACTTACGGCAAAGCCTGAAACTCATTTGTTTACGTTAAAAAGGGGACATCATACGAGCATCGGTGAAAAGAAGGAAGTACAATTTTAGAGCAATGTTTTAACGATTCAGGCATGAAGAATCGTTTTTGATAAGGTTTTGTTATAGAACGCTGTTTATGCACCTTGATTATCGATCTTCATATGATGTATGAAGATGGTAACCAGGGGGCATTTTTTATGAAGTCGGAGAGGCTTACAAATAATAAAATTAAAATCTTTTTAACTCTCGATGATTTAATGGATCGGGGCATAACAAAAGAAGAAATTGTAGGAAATTCCCTTAAGGTGCATAAGCTTTTTCAAGCTATGGTAGAAGAAGCATGTGAAAGTTTAAATTTTATAATGAGCGGATCGATTGCTATTGAAATATTTTCACTGCCTGCACAAGGATTAATTATTATTGTAACAAAAGAGGAGGAAGAAGACTTTGCAGAGGAAGAAGACTTTGTCAACCTACAAGTGAAGTTCGATGAGTCTCCCCATATTTTATATGCTTTTGATGAGTTTGAAGACGTTATCCAGTTAAGTCATCAACTGCTAAATCAAGGTGTATTCTTGAGTACGCTATATGTTTATAATGAACGTTATTATTTACTAATCGAAAATGTGTCAGAGGAAATCTATCATAAAGTGATTTCATTGGCTGCAGAGTACGGATATGCGTCTACATTGACACTATATCGAATAGGGGAATATGGAGCGTGTATTCTGGAAAAAGAAGCGATTGAAGTGCTCACTTCTTATTTTCACTTATAGAAAAAAGAGTTCCCTTGCATAAATTTGTGTAATCTAATTACTATATAGTATAAGATTACAATTTCATCACAAAGTAACGGCGAGTTAAGTCCTCGGCTTCAGAATCGAAAAAACAAACGAAGGATTAGTGAGCCGCGACTTGTAGAACGGGATGAACACTCAGTGCAGGAAATAAGGGGAAATCCTCACTGAGTGACGTTTTATTTTATCACTCTTTTAGTGATTGTAGAATAGAGTTACCCATCTGTGAGTCTTTTGCGGTTAGAAGGAATTTTAGTTGGAAAGTTTTCGTTATTTTTTTTAAATTATGAAACATTTTGATTCTGTTTTTTAACCTTTGCATAAATATATGGAAGGTGTATACTATCACATGAGTGCCGTATTATATGATAAAGTAGGAGGTACATAAATGGTGTCTACAAAAGGGAATGACCCTCAACATGATGAAGAAAAAAATGACGTGTTAAGATCAACTCAAACCATTATACATAAAGCTTTAGAAAAGCTCGGATATCCTGAAGAGGTGTATGAGTTATTAAAAGAACCATTGCGTTTATTAACGGTGAAAATACCTGTGCGTATGGATGATGGTTCTGTAAAAGTGTTTACAGGTTATCGTGCGCAACACAATGATGCTGTTGGACCAACAAAAGGTGGAATTCGTTTTCACCCAAACGTAACAGAGCGTGAAGTAAAAGCGCTGTCGATTTGGATGAGCTTGAAATGTGGCATTGTGGATCTTCCTTACGGAGGCGGGAAAGGCGGAATTGTGTGTGATCCGCGCAATATGTCATTCCGTGAGTTAGAAAAATTGAGTCGAGGATATGTGCGGGCGATTAGCCAAATCGTTGGTCCTACAAAGGATATTCCAGCTCCAGATGTGTTTACAAATTCGCAAATTATGGCATGGATGATGGATGAATATAGTCGAATGGATGAGTTTAATTCTCCGGGCTTTATTACAGGGAAGCCGCTTGTACTTGGTGGTTCTCACGGGCGTGAATCGGCGACAGCCAAAGGTGTGACCATTTGTATTAACGAGGCGGCTAAAAAACGTAATATCGATATCAAAGGGGCTCGTGTTGTTATTCAAGGCTTTGGAAACGCGGGCAGTTTTTTAGCGAAATTCATGCATGATGCGGGGGCAAAAGTAGTTGGAATTTCAGATGCTTACGGTGCTTTGTACGACCCGGAAGGTTTGGATATCGATTACTTATTAGATCGTAGAGATAGCTTTGGAACGGTAACAAAGCTGTTTAAAAATACAATTACAAATCAAGAACTGCTTGAATTGGATTGTGATATTTTAGTACCAGCAGCGATTGAAAATCAAATCACAGAAGAAAATGCAAACAATATTAAAGCGAAAATTGTTGTAGAGGCAGCAAATGGTCCGACAACGATTGAAGCTACACAAATTTTAACCAATCGTAACATCCTTCTTGTACCGGATGTACTAGCTTCCGCTGGTGGCGTAACTGTTTCTTATTTTGAGTGGGTTCAAAATAATCAAGGTTACTACTGGAGCGAAGAGGAAGTCGATGAAAAGCTTGAAAAAATTCTTGTGAAGTCGTTCGATAATATTTATAATTTAGCACAATCTCGTCACGTAGATATGCGTTTAGCTGCGTATATGATTGGTGTGAGAAAAATGGCAGAAGCATCTCGCTTCCGCGGCTGGATTTAACATTGAAAAGAAGAGAAAAAACTTCTATCATTAACTTGATAGAAGTTTTTTTATGCACTTAAAATATATGGCAAGTTAATGTATGGAACGTTTTAGTGTTAAGACGGTGTGGAATCATTCAGGATTCATATACTATTCATAGAACGAGTGTCATATGAGATAAGGTGGTTATATAGAGACCGTGTTAATATAGAACCTGATTGTAAATGGATGTACATATGTTTTAGGTAGAACGGATGTAGTGCAGAGGAGCGAGTAAACGTGCAGAAGGAAGATGTAATCATTATTGGCGGAGGTCCTTGTGGGCTTGCTGCGGCTATTGCTTTAAAAGATGTGGGGAGAAGCGCTTTAATTATCGAAAAAGGAAATGTAGTAGAATCCATTTATCGTTATCCAACACATCAAACATTTTTCAGTTCGAGTGAGAAATTAGAAATTGGTGACGTGGCATTTATTACAGAAAATCGGAAGCCAGTACGAAATCAAGCATTATCTTATTATCGCGAAGTCGTGAAACGTAAACAACTTCGAGTAAACGCATTTGAACGAGTGCAACAAGTTCAAAAACTTGCAAACGGTACTTTTCATGTAGTGACTTCGAAAGCGGAATACGAAGCATCCTTCGTTGTTGTGGCAACTGGTTATTATGATAATCCAAATTATATGAATATTCCCGGTGAAGATCTTCCGAAAGTGTTTCATTATTTTAAAGAAGGTCATGAATACTTTGATTGTGATGTAGCGGTTATTGGAGGTAAAAATTCGAGCATTGATGCGGCGCTTGAACTTGTGAAAGCAGGGGCTCGAGTGACCGTGCTATACCGGGGAGCAACTTATTCTCCAAGTATTAAACCTTGGATTTTGCCAGAGTTTGAAGCGTTAGTACGCCATGGTATGATTAAAATGGAGTTTCATGCTGAGCTAATGGAAATACAAAAGGAACAAATTATTTATCGAGTGAAGGATGAAGTCAAAACGATGCGCAATGATTTTGTGTTTGCTATGACGGGATATCATCCTGATCATCATTTCTTGCAAAAAATGGGTGTTGAAATTGATCAAGACACAGGACGTCCGCTCCATCACCCTGAGACGATGGAGACAAATGTAAGTGGTATTTATATTGCAGGTGTTATTGCAGCCGGTAATAATGCTAATGAAATTTTTATTGAAAATGGCCGCTTTCATGGGGCTTTGATTGCAGCGCATCTTATAAATCAGCATATGAATGATAGTAAGTGAGGACAACTATAATGATTCATGGTGTGTTATGATGATATTGGAGGATGTAAGAAATGAAACAAAAAATCTCTTTAATTACAACAGGCGGTACAATTGCTAGCCAAGAAACGAAGAATGGGATGCTTGCCTCTGGTGCTCTAAGCGGAGAGGAACTCGCTTCATTTTGTCAATTACCAAAAGAAATTGATGTGAAGATTGTAGACCTTTTGCAAATTCCAAGCATGTTTATGGACTTTACTACAATGGCACAGTTGAAACGAGCAATAGAAGAAGAATTAAAAGATCCAACTGTGACAGGTATTGTTGTGACGCATGGCACGGATTCATTAGAAGAAACAGCGTATTTCTTAGATATTACACTTGCAGATGATCGGCCGATTATCGTAACAGGCTCACAGCGTTCCTTGCAACAAGCAGGTACAGATGTATCTTCTAATTTAAGGAATTCTATTCTAGCAGCGGCTAGTCATTCATTACAAAACATCGGAGTTGCTGTTGTTTTTAATGAACGAATTTACTCGGCTAAGTATGTAAAGAAGGTGCATGCCTCTAATTTACAAGGATTTGCAACGTTTGGATATGGATATTTAGGTATTATTGATAATGATACCGTTAGTGTATATCAAAAACCGGTACATCGAGACTATTTTCAAATAAAAGAAGCTATTCCGAGAGTGGACATTATAAAATGTTATACTGGAGCGGATGGAATCTTTATTGAAGCGGCAGTAGCCCAGGGTGCACAAGGGATTGTATTAGAAGGTGCTGGAAGAGGACAAGTCACTCCAAGCATGGTAGAAGCTATTCAAAAGGCTCTTAATCAAGGTGTTATGGTTGTTATAACGACAAGTACCGAAGAGGGTCAGGTGTATCCTGCTTATGATTATGAAGGAAGCGCTTATGATTTACAGCAAAGAGGTGTCATTCTTGGGGCGGATTATGATAGCAAGAAAGCGAGAATTAAACTTGCTGTTGCGTTATCTAGTGGTATCGAATTAAAGGATAAGGAGCTATTTTAAAGGTTACTTTGAAAATAAACGAATAGTATACAATAATGTTTATATTTCAGGTTGCCTGTAATATAGCCAAACCAAAAAGAAGAGAGGTCAGTAAATGCTGATCATATTGTCAGCTGCCATTGCCCCTGGCTTGGCTCTGCTTAGTTATTTTTATTTAAAAGATCAGTATGATACGGAGCCTATTTCAGTTGTATTAAAGACGTTTTTATATGGTGTCTTTCTTGTATTTCCAATTATGTTTTTACAATATGTGTTGGAAACAGAAGGTGTTTTTAAGACGGATTTTGGTACAGCTTTTTTCTGGGCATCCCTTTTAGAAGAGTTTTTTAAATGGTTTATTTTAATGTTCGCAATCTATCAACATGTTGCTTTCGATGAACCATATGATGGTATTGTTTATGGAGCAGCTGTTTCATTAGGGTTTGCGACGATGGAAAATATTTTGTATCTATTAGCCAATGGTGTGGAGCATGCTTTCGTAAGGGCGATGCTGCCTGTATCGAGTCATGCTCTATTCGGTGTGATTATGGGGTATTATTTAGGAAAAGCCAAATTTGCAGTCGTAAAAAACCGCTATTATGTATTGGCTGCTTTAGTTGTGCCGTTTCTTCTTCACGGTGTATATGATTATATTTTGATTACCCAGAAAATGTGGGTGTACTGGATGATGCCGTTTATGATTTACTTATGGTGGTTTGGTTTGAAGAAGGTGAAACGAGCACGAATTTTATCAGATTTTCATGCAACTAAAATGGCTTCTAGATATTAATAGAAAATAAAGTGAAACTTCCAGCAGTGAGGGGCTTACTGCCCGTTAAGTTTGGGATGAATTTCGGAGTGTTGGCATTATTTGCCCACTCCGTTTTTTATTGACTTGGAATAAAAATGTCGCCACAGCAGAAAATAGGGTTACGTTAATTTATGAAAAGAGGAGTGTTTTTGATGAAAGGAATTTCGTCAAAATGGAAATGGCTCATAGTCTTTGTATGTATCATGATGAGTTGTGTGTGGATTCCTGATGCAAGGATACAAGCCTTTTCAAGTCAAGTAATCCAGCGTGGTTCAATAGGTGATGACGTAATTGAGCTTCAAGCAAGGCTGCAAAACATTGGATATTATCATGGAAAGATTGATGGGGTATATGGCTGGGGAACGTATTGGGCACTTAGAAATTTCCAACAGGACTTCGGTTTACCGGTAGATGGTTTAGCTGGTACTACAACGAAAAACAAGTTAACAAAGGCATCTAATTTTAATCGGGAATTTGTTCATGGCCAAATCAATAAAGGAAATGAATTTACTTATTATGGTGGAGTGGATATTGACAAGCAGGTAAAGCAGAAAACAACAACGCCTCCCTCAAATGGGACTTCAAACGCGAATAAGGGTACTGCAGGCTCGCAAAATGCACCAGCACAAACTGCAACAACGTCTGCTAGTTTACCGGAAGGATTTTCGCAAAATGATATTCAATTGATGGCAAATGCGGTATATGGTGAATCACGCGGTGAGCCGTATGTTGGTCAGGTTGCGGTTGCTGCTGTCATTTTAAATCGAGTGCAAAGCCCTTCGTTTCCGAATACGGTTTCGGGAGTTATTTTTGAACCTGGAGCTTTTACTGCTGTAGCAGACGGTCAAATTTGGTTAACACCGAATGAAACGGCGAAGGAAGCAGTCGTTGATGCTATTAATGGGTGGGATCCAACTGGAAATGCCGAGTATTACTTTAATCCTGACACGGCAACAAGCGGATGGATTTGGTCAAGGCCTCAAATTAAAAAAATCGGCAAACATATTTTCTGTAAGTAAAGAGGTGAGATAGATTGATTAGGAATATATTGATTGGTTTATTAGCAGTTGCTGTTGTTGGAACAGGGTTTTGGGGGTATCAAGAGCATAAAGAAAAAAATGCCGTGCTTGTTCATGCTGAAAACAATTATCAACGTGCGTTTCATGATTTGAATTATCAAATGGATTTATTGCATGATAAAATTGGTACAACACTTGCGATGAATTCTCGTAAATCATTAAGTCCAGCCTTAATAGACGTATGGAGAATCACGTCGGAAGCTCAAAACGACGTCGGCCAACTCCCACTTGCATTGATGCCGTTTAATAAAACAGAAGAGTTCTTATATGATATCGGTAATTTTAGTTATCGGACGGCCGTCAGAGATTTAGAGAAAGAACCGTTAACCGACCAAGAATATAAAAACCTTAAATCACTTTATAGTCAGTCAAGTGAGATACAAGATGAGCTAAGAAAGGTTCAATATGCCGTAATCAAAAATAATCTTCGTTGGATGGATGTGGAACTAGCTCTAGCCTCAAATGACGAAACGGTAGACAATACGATTATCGATGGATTTAAGACGGTTGAGAAGAAAGTGTCAGGCTATACGGAGACAAATGCCCAAAATCCAACCTTTTTATCAACAAACGAAAAAGATGATATCTATCAGCATGTAGAAGGGAAAAGAATCTCCAAAAAAGAAGCTATTGCAATTGCAAAAAAGTATGCGAATTTTGAAGGAGATTTAGAAGTAAGGGTTGAAGAAAACGGAAAAGGGTCGGACTATGGCTTTTATAGTGTCAGCTTGTTAGAGAAAGCGACAGATGTTGAAGTCAATATGGATATCACGAAAAAAGGTGGTTATCCAATCTGGTATTTAAACAATCGAGCGGTCAAACAAGCGAAACTAGATTTAAATCAAGCTTATACAAAAGCGAGCAATTTTTTAAAGAATCATCAGTTTGATTCACTCGATTTATTTGAGAGTTCACAGTACGATCAAATTGGTTTATTTACTTTTGTTGCATCTGTGGATGGGGTGCGAGTGTATCCGGATTCGGTAAAAGTGAAGGTTGCTTTGGACGATGGTTCTATTATTGGTTTTTCAGCTGATGAGTATTTGCAAGCTCATAAGTTACGAAGTATTGATGATGCTAAAATTTCTGCGGATAAAGCAAAAGAGCACATTAATTCACAAGTTAAGATTATGGAGCAAAGAAAAGCAATTATTATTAATGATATTGGTGAAGAAGTGCTTTGCTATGAATTTCTTGGAGTCATTGATAATGACACATATCGTATTTTCATTAATGCAAAGGATGGTCAAGAAGAAAAGGTAGAAAAATTGAAAAATTCAGAGCCTGTATATGAAAATATGTTGTAAATGAAGAAAAGGAGAGGTGCTGAAGTACCTCTCCTTTTCTATTGGTTAAACGGTGAATGAAACATAGCAGTTCTTTCCATACTGGTAGTAAACCAGTGAAGGAGATGTTTCCGATGAAAGCAGTGGAAAGAATTATTGTAAAGTTAATTATTATTCAAGCTCTATTTTTAGGCTTAGTTCAAGTATTGCTAAGCTTAGAAGATAATATGATTCCATTAACTAAGCTCTCTCAATATGAAGGGGTAAATAGTAATAATTACACAAAAATTATTGAAACATTTGAAGGTGTTTCAGAGTAGTAAATGGGCTATGTGAAACACTAATGTTAATCACGTGATTTTGAAATCGTATTAAGCCTGATTCATGAAATGCTCGGGGGGTTTATATGCAATGAATTCAAAATCAACGGTGTCATATACCAAGGCGGATAAATGGAAATATATTAATTTTTTTCGTGATTTTGCTGAGCAGACAACAGCTGCTTAAGTCGCATACAAACAAATACTATGATAGGTTCTCGTGGTTATAATAGTTCGTTTGCGAGGATAAATCATGTGTTTTAATTAAGAATGCAGCGGCTTTTATTAATGATTTTTCCGCTTTTTGTGATAAAATGAAAAGGTAATAAATGAATCAGCAGGATTGTCAGGATTGTCAGGATTACAGGAGGCATTAATGAACAAGAAAATATCAATTGCAATTGATGGACCAGCAGCTGCTGGAAAAAGTACAATTGCAAAAATTGTTGCAGAAGCGTGTCATTACATATATGTAGATACAGGTGCGATGTATCGAGCTCTAACGTACAAAGCATTACAACAAGCGGTATCGATTATGAACGAAGAGGATTTGTTTACGCTATTAATGGAAACGGAAATCGAATTGCAGCCAAGCGAACATGGACAACTCGTTTTTGTTGATGGCCAAAATGTCACATCAGACATTCGAACGCATGACGTAACAAATTCTGTTTCAGAAGTAGCGAAGCATCGACTTATTCGTGAAGAAATGGTCCGCAGACAGCAGTTGTTTGCAGAAAGTGGCGGCGTTGTAATGGATGGTCGAGATATTGGTACACATGTCTTGCCGAACGCAGAAGTCAAAATTTTTATGATAGCTTCCGTAGAAGAGCGTGCTGAGCGTCGACATCAAGAAAATATTAAAAAAGGGTTTCAGTCAGATATTGAACAATTAAAAAAAGAAATTGCTATGCGAGACAAATTAGATTCCGAACGTGAAGTATCACCATTAAGAAAAGCAGAAGATGCCATTGAAATTGATACAACTTCGCTCAGCATTCAACAAGTAGTGGATCGAATCATGTCTTTAGTTCAAGAAAGGACACGATGAGCGTGAATTTGTATAGATTTGCGAGAAACGTTGTAAAAATTATTTTAACACCTATATTTCGAATTCAAACGGTTGGAAGAGAAAGCTTTCCAAAGGATGGCGGCGTACTCATTTGTGCGAATCACATTGACAATTTGGATCCGCCGGTTGTGGGGATTACTTCTCCAAGAGATATTCATTTTATGGCAAAGGAAGAATTGTTTCATGCACCGATTTTAAAGCAGCTTTTACCGAATATCAATGCTTTCCCTGTCAAAAGGGGGTTGAGCGATAAAGGTGCGCTTAAAATGGGTTTAAAGATTTTAAAAGATGGAGAAGTGCTAGGATTGTTTCCTGAGGGGACGAGAAGTAAAACAGGAGAGCTGGGGAAAGGGCTTGCAGGAGCTGGATTCTTTGCTTTGCGTACGAATGCTGTCGTTGTACCTTGTGCTATTATTGGGCCATATAAGCCGTTTCGAAAGTTAAAGGTTGTTTATGGAAAGCCAGTTGATTTTAGTCAATACCGTGAACAAAAACTATCTGCAGAAGAAGCGACAGAAATAATTATGGATGAAATCAGAAAATTAATTTCTGCACACAAATAATTCTTCTTACTTGACAATTTTCTGGTTTTGTTGGAATTTATAAAAAAGGATATTTTTTCCTTAGTTAATAGATTATAAAGATTGTATATAGTTGTTTACTTTTTTTAGAAACAATGAAAGAACAATATAACCAATAAATAATAGAAAATCTGCTGAGCAGTCATGGGTTAAGGAGGAGTTAGTAATGACAGAAGAGATGAATCAAGTTAAGTACCAAGTAGGGGATCAAGTAAAAGCGATTGTTACAAAAGTCGAAGAGAAACAAGTGCTTGTTAATGTTGAAGATGGTCAAACGCAAGGGATTATTCCGATTAGTGAGCTTTCTAGTCTTCATATTGAAAAGGCGTCTGACGCTGTTTCCGTAGGAGATAAGCTTGAACTTGAAGTGACTAAAGTAGAAGAAGAAGCTCTTATTCTTTCAAAAAGAAAAGTCGATGCGCTAAAGGCCTGGGATGATCTTGAAAAGAAATTTGAAAGCGGCGAAGTGTTTGAAGCCGAAGTAAAAGATGTTGTGAAGGGCGGCCTTGTTGTTGATTTAGGCGTTAGAGGGTTTGTTCCTGCATCGCTTGTAGAAGATTATTTCGTTGAAGATTTCACGGATTATAAAAACAAAACATTAACATTTAAAATTGTTGAACTGGAAAAAGAAAAAAATCGTTTAATTCTTTCTCATCGTGCTGTTGTTCAAGAAGAAAAGGCAAAGCAAAAGCTGACAATCTTAGATACGATTCATAGCGGGCAAGTATTAGAAGGAACAGTTCAACGTATCACAAACTTTGGTGCATTTGTGGATATTGGTGGTGTAGACGGCTTAGTTCATATTTCGCAGCTTTCGCATCAGCATGTTGATAAGGCAACAGATGTTGTTACTGAAGGAGATAAAGTACAAGTTAAAGTTCTTTCAGTAGACCGTGATAATGAAAGAATTTCCCTATCTATTAAAGAAACGCTTCCAGGGCCATGGCAAGGTGTTGCTGAGAAAGCACCGAAAGATTCTATTCATTCTGGTGTTGTAAAGCGTTTAGTTTCATTCGGAGCTTTTGTCGAAATTTTTCCTGGAGTAGAAGGACTTGTTCATATCTCTCAAATCTCCTTTAAACATATTGCTACACCTCAAGAAGTATTAAAAGAAGGGCAAACAGTTCAAGTGAAAGTTCTTGATGTGAATGAAGCAGAACAACGTTTATCGTTAAGTATTAAAGAATTAGAAACACCGAAAACGCAACATATTTCCGATTATGAATTACCTGAGGAATCAAAAGGATTTCAACTAGGAGAGATGATTGGAGATCAACTGAAGAAATTAAAATAAGTAGATGGTGATAGCCTTGGAAAGAGCTAAACGAAAATTAGATCATATCCAGTACGCATTACAAACAGGTCAACTAGGCTTAACAGGATTTGATGATATTTCGTTTGTTCACCAAAGTTTACCAGGCATTGCACTTGAGCAGGTGAATCTTGCTACGAAAATGGGCGAACTTCAATTAAGTTCGCCCATTTTTATCAATGCAATGACTGGAGGCGGAGGGAAAACAACGGAAGATATTAATCGAGATTTAGCGATAGTGGCAAAAGAAACGAATATCGCTATGGCAGTTGGCTCGCAAATGTCTGCGATTCGTGATGCTAGTCAATTGGCATCTTATGCTATTGTTAGAAAAGAAAATCCGAAGGGGATTATTATTGGAAACGTTGGGGTTGAGGCGACAGTTGAACAGGCTTTACGAGCTTGTGATATGTTAGAAGCGGATGCTCTGCAACTTCACCTTAATGTGATTCAAGAGTTAACGATGCCTGAAGGAGATCGAGATTTCTCCAAGTCACTTGCAAATATTGAAGAGATTAGTAAAAGGCTTCATGTCCCTGTTATTGTGAAAGAAGTTGGCTTTGGAATGAGTAAAGAAACGATTGCACAACTTGCCTCAGTTGGAGTGTCGATTGTTGATGTTGGAGGTTTTGGAGGCACAAATTTTGCTAAAATTGAGAATGAACGACGAACGAAAATGCTAAACTATTTTAATGATTGGGGAATTCCTACTGCAGCATCGATTGTAGAAGCTGTCTCTTTATCAAAAGGTCTCTTTGTTATTGCTTCTGGAGGGGTGCAAACTTCATTAGAAATAGTTAAAAGTATGGCGCTCGGAGCAAACAGTGTAGGATTAGCGGGTTATTTTTTGAAAATGTATAAAGAACAAGGGGTTTATGGCTTAATTACAGAGATTATGAATCTACAAGAAGAGCTAACATATATGATGACTGCTCTTGGAGCCGCTACAATTGAAGAATTGCAACAAGTGAAATTAGTGATTTCAGGGAAAACGTATCATTGGTTAACTCAAAGAGGAGTTGACTGCTCAATATATGCAAAGTGATAAAGAAGCAAAGAGCTTAATCTTTGCTTCTTTACTTTGTCTAGCCCCTCAAGCTGCTTTGATTCAGCCCGATAAAGTGAAACTTGCATCAGTACTTCACTTTCTAGCTTTTCAACGATTGATGGAATGACTAAGGAGCTCTACATTCTATTAATGTTCATTTCTTTTCCTAGATTCCTCTGGACTTTCTAACCTGGTTGAACCGGAATAGTGCAGCGATTGATCACGGTCGGATTCAACGCGGCGGCTTTGTTTTAATTTTTTCTCTTGGCGATCTTTACCCACGTAAAACACCTCCTCTTTGTAAGATAACTAAATCTTGTTTTTTTATTCCTTAAAGATAACGGATAGAATTTAGCTTGATTTAAGGTTTATCCGATTGGAAAACGAGCCATAATGGTATGCAGGGAGGTGCTCGCCGTTGGATGGTTTATTTTTTTATTGGATTATGTGGATGGTTTGGGTATGTGTGATGTTTTTTGTTCCAAAAGCGGTGCCTTTTCGATTTGCTTTATTATTTCACCTTTTAGCCGTCCTTTTGTTAACTCGCTATCATTTAACCGTATACACGTTCACTGTTCAATTAAGTGGATTGTATATGTTTATTGTTCTATGTATAGCGATACGCAGGCTTTATTTGTGGAAAACCATCGAGATCATAATCAGTTGCTTTATTATGGCGTTAGCTTATGCAAGTTTTCATTTATTTGTTCTGCTTGATCCAATTTGGGTCATTATAAAACCGATATATTTACAAGGTATTTTCCTAAATTACTTAGTGTTATTAGTCATAAAAGAGTGGGAATTACGTATCGCTGTTCTAGTATTAGGCATGTTATTTGGTGATTGTCTTTTTGCGGGTTTACTGCAGTACCAGTCCTTGCCTTACGCTGCTCTTTCCTTTGCTTGGCATGACGGTGTTGCTTTCGTATTAGTTATCCAATTAGCTTGGGTATGCTTAGAGTATATAACTACATGGTTGTATACACATTCTCAAAATAGATTTTTATTAAAAGAAAAGCAAGGATAAGGTACGAAAAACCGTTCATCTTCGCCTTTTAGATAGACAATCATTGTTGATTATTGAAAAATTTGATACTATAGGATAGTTAGTGGATAAAAGGCTTAAATTAGATGATATAGAACAAACTTAAATATAGTTATTCTTTAGCTTCTGCTTGTAGGCTTGTCAATTGGCAAGCTGTCTTCGTTTTGAGTCGTTTTTTCATTGGATATAGTCCATGGAAGTTAAGGATGTTATGTAAAGAAGTTATTTGCAAGACATATATGAATTTCATCGTTTGATTGTCCATTAATAAGCAGTCAGTCCCTAGTTAAGACGAAGAGGGATTGAGGAACAACTGCTTGTAAAGGTCTGATTGATTCAACTAACACTTAATGGGCGTTTCCTAATGAATACAGTTTCGCTTTATACAGAGATACAGATGAGAAAGGGTGAAAAGCAATGCCGAAACCGGTTGTTGCAATTGTTGGTCGTCCAAATGTAGGGAAATCAACAATTTTCAATAGAATTGTTGGCGAGCGCGTCTCGATTGTAGAAGATATTCCAGGTGTTACAAGGGATCGAATCTACAGTTCAGGTGAGTGGCTGACATATGATTTTAACATTATTGATACAGGAGGAATTGATATTGGCGACGAGCCTTTCCTCGAACAAATTCGTCAGCAAGCTGAAATTGCTATTGATGAAGCTGATGTAATTATTTTTATGACGAATGGGCGTGAAGGTGTTACAGCTGCTGATGAAGAAGTAGCGAAGATTTTATATAAATCAAAAAAACCTGTCGTGCTGGCAGTGAATAAAGTCGATAATCCAGAGATGCGAGAGCAAATTTGGGATTTCTATTCATTAGGTTTTGGCGATCCGTATCCGATTTCTGGATCACACGGCTTAGGTTTAGGGGATTTACTTGATAAAGTAGCGGAATATTTCCCGAAATATACTGGAGAAGAATACGGAGAAGACGTAATTAAATTCAGTTTAATTGGTCGTCCAAATGTTGGGAAATCTTCTCTTGTAAATGCCTTGTTAGGAGAAGAGCGTGTTATTGTTAGTGATATTGAAGGAACGACACGGGATGCGATTGATTCTCCTTATACATATAATGGGAAAGAATATGTCATTATTGATACAGCAGGGATGCGAAAAAAAGGGAAAGTGTACGAAAGCACGGAGAAATATAGCGTTTTGCGTGCATTAAGAGCGATTGAACGCTCCGATGTTGTTCTTGTTGTATTAAATGCAGAGGAAGGGATCCGTGAGCAAGATAAGAAAATCGCTGGTTATGCGCATGAATCTGGAAGAGCTGTCATTATTGTTGTGAACAAATGGGATGCGATTGAAAAAGATGAGAAGACGATGAAGGAGTTTGAAGAAAATATTCGTGCTCATTTCTTATTCTTGGATTATGCTCCGATTGTTTATTTATCAGCATTAACGAAAAAAAGAACCCATACATTAGTGCCAATTATTGATCGAGTAAGTGAAAATCATGCTCTCCGTGTTCAAACGAATGTGTTAAATGAAGTAATTATGGACGCGGTGGCTATGAATCCAACACCGACACATAATGGCAGTCGTTTGAAAATTTATTACACGACTCAAGTGGCCATTAAACCACCGACATTTGTTGTATTTGTCAATGATCCCGAACTATTGCATTTCTCTTATGAGAGATTTTTAGAAAATCGGATTCGTGAGGCCTTTGATTTTGAAGGCACACCGATTCGAATTTTTGGACGCCAAAGAAAATAGAAAGGGCGATGCTTACAATGGTGAAAGTGAAAGAAAGTATTGCGGTGATTGGGGCTGGAAGTTGGGGGACAGCTTTAGCTATGGTTTTGGCTGATAATCAGCATGAAGTTAGGTTATGGGGACATAATCAGAAGCAGATTGATGAAATTAATCAGTTCCATATAAATGAAAAATATTTACCAGGTATCCAACTTTCCGAAGCGATAAAAGGCTATTTTTCTTTAGAGGAAGCATTAGAGGGAATAGAGACCATTATTTTGGCTGTTCCAACAAAGGCGTATCGTGAAGTGCTGGGGAACATTGCTGTTTTGGCGAAACAGCCGCTTACAGTTGTACATGTGAGTAAAGGGATTGAGCCCGATACGTTATTGCGTATTTCTGAAATGATTGAAGAAAATGCTTCGCCAACCTGGCTGAAAGATGTCGTTGTACTTTCCGGACCAAGTCATGCAGAAGAAGTCAGCTTACGACATCCGACAACGGTTACCGTTTCTTCGAAAAATATGAAGGCAGCTGAGAAAGTACAAGATTTATTTATGAACCACCATTTTCGGGTCTATACAAATCCTGACTTGATTGGAGTCGAGATTGGCGGAGCGTTAAAAAATATTATTGCATTAGCTGCCGGGATTACAGATGGACTTGGTTATGGAGATAATGCCAAGGCTGCTTTGATTACGCGTGGTCTTGCTGAAATTTCAAGGCTTGGAACGGCAATGGGAGCGAACCCTTTGACATTTTCTGGACTGACGGGTATCGGTGATTTAATTGTGACATGTACAAGCGTTCACTCGCGTAACTGGAGAGCGGGGAACATGCTAGGAAAAGGTCAAAATCTTCAAGATGTGCTCGACAATATGGGAATGGTTGTTGAAGGTGTCCGGACGACTAAAGCTGCTTATCAGCTAGCGAAGAAATATGAAGTAAATATGCCGATTACAGAAGCTCTTTATGGTGTGCTTTTCAATGGACAAGATCTAAAGGGTGCTGTTGATCAATTGATGACACGCATGAAAACGAGTGAGATGGAAGAATTATTTAATATTTTAGACAGCAGACAACAATAGTCATACATTGTTTTAGTATATAAATAAAAGAATTTTCTGAAAATAGGCATTTGAGGAGACCATTTTTTGTTTATATGCATACAATGCAACGATAATAAACTAGTAATTTGACCTCGGTATGGGGCATTTAGTCAAATGACAGAAGATATTTTAAATATCTTCTGTTTTTTTTGCTAAGTGATGGTGGATAAAACTTTGATTTTTGGTTTATTTCATACAGGAAGATAACTCATTTATCCAATTATTTTACAGTATATGGTATAATAAAATGGGAAAAGGGGTGGTATTTGGATGACGCCTGGATTGCAAAAAATGTGGATTTCATTTGCTGGAATGGGTTTTATGTTTATTTCCCTTTTATTTATTTATGTTAGTCGTTATAAATTAAAAGGTATTTGGAAGGGACTTGCAGCGGTCATTGCTTATACATGTATGCTTTTAGCTGGTTTTATTATTTTTGTAGTAGTAGTGAGTGGACCTACTGGTTGATTGCGAGGCGATGAGGATGAGAATTTTTGTACAATTGATAGCAGTAATTAGTATTTCCTTTCTTTTAGGAGGATGTCTATATCCTCAAGCAGAAAAACTAAAAAATCAAGTTCCTTATAAAGCACAGATTGACATGGTCCAAAGTGCAGTTGATCAATTTCAAGAAGCTGAACAGGGCATTTTGCCGATTGACACGAAAGATGCGACAACACCGATTTATCATAAATATGTGATAGATTTTTCAAAGCTTTCGCCAAAGTATATGGCAGAGTTTCCTGAAAATGCTTATGAGTCTGGTGGCTTTTTTCAATATGTATTAGTGAATGTAGAAAACGACCCGACTGTGAAATTATTAGATGTTCGTGTCGCTCAAAAAATACAAGACTTAACTTTACGCTTAAATGCATATCGACAAGCAAATGGTTATCCTCCGTTTAAAGAACGGTTAGCGAACCACGTTTTTACGTTAGATTATGAAAAGTTAGGGTTGAAAGAAGCACCTACTGTGACAAGTCCCTTTTCACAAAAAGAACTTTCTCTTATTGTTGATGGAGAAGGAGAGATTTATGTCGATTATACTCCTGATTTATATGAGGCATTACAACAGTATGAAGGAGAGGTTAAGCAAGGGGATGACATTCGTGAAATTTTAGTGAAAACAAGTGATTTTGTCCCAGCGTACTCTCTTGCTTACACGATAAATCACGAACGAACAAAACCGGTATTTCTTGAACAATAGCTGTAGACAAGATTTCGGTTTGATCATACTTAAGACAGTAAGTATAAACTGTGTTCCAATCTCATTTAGGAGATTATAAAATTATTGAATTGTGAATCATCGTTTTGATACCCAGCATAAGCAGCTTAGTCCTTGAAATCTTGGTTTGCTCATCTGCTGAAGTGAAAGAGCGAATTGATTTTTCTGGGTTCGCAAACAGCTGTTGGGGTTAATCAAGTCGTTTGCGCTTTCGTTCTTTGCTATCATATGCTCACATTTTTTCATACAAATTTGTCATAACCTTTTTTCTGCAAAATATATTGTAGGGGAAGGGTTATTTTCATTCTTCTTAACTATTAAAATAACAATTCTTATATACATGCAGGGGGAAGGGAGAAGAAGTTCAAAATAACCGGAATAATTTTTTAGGACAACAACATAGATATGGACTATCCAATATAAATGAAAGTGGATAAATGAGATCCCAAAACGCTAATTTCGGGAGGGGATACCTTGGAAAAGGTGGATATTTTTAAAGATATTGCTGAGCGTACAGGCGGTGATATTTATTTAGGAATTGTTGGAGCTGTGAGGACCGGAAAATCGACATTTATTAAAAAGTTTATGGAACTTGTCGTCCTTCCTAATATAGCGACAGAAGCAGATCGTGCTAGAGCACAGGATGAATTACCTCAAAGTGCAGCTGGGAAGACGATTATGACAACAGAGCCGAAATTTGTTCCGAATCAGGCTGCTTCTATTCATGTTGCTGAGGGGCTTGACGTTAATATCCGTCTTGTCGATTGCGTAGGATATACCGTACCAGGGGCTAAAGGTTATGAGGATGAGAATGGGCCAAGAATGATTCATACGCCGTGGTATGAGGAGCCAATTCCATTTCACGAGGCAGCGGAAATTGGCACACGTAAAGTTATTCAAGATCATTCTACACTAGGTGTTGTTGTAACGACAGATGGAACGATTGGTGAAATTCCACGTAGCGATTATTTAGAGGCAGAGGCACGGGTTATCGAGGAGCTGAAGGAAGTTGGTAAGCCATTTATTATGATTATCAACTCTGTACAGCCGCATCATCCGGACACTGATTTACTCAGAGAGTCGCTTCAAGAAAAATATGATATTCCTGTACTTGCCATGAGCGTCGAGAGCATGCGTGAATCAGATGTATTAAATGTTTTACGTGAAGCATTATATGAATTTCCTGTGCTCGAAGTGAATGTCAATTTGCCTAGCTGGGTAATGGTCTTAAATGAAAATCATTGGCTGCGTGAAAGCTATCAAGAAGCCGTTAAAGAAACAGTGAAGGATATTAAAAGACTTCGCGATGTAGACCGTGTTGTTGGGCATTTTAATGAATTTGAATTCATTGATCATGCGGCCTTAGCAGGAATTGAGATGGGGCAGGGAGTAGCCGAAATTGATTTATATGCTCCAGAGGAATTATACGATGATATTTTGAAGGAAATTGTCGGAGTTGAGATTAGAGGAAAAGATCATTTGCTAGCTTTAATGCAGGAATTTGCTCATGCGAAAGCAGAATATGACCAAGTCGCAGAAGCCCTTAAAATGGTAAAGCATACGGGTTATGGGGTAGCGGCCCCTTCATTGCATGATATGAGTCTTGATGAGCCGGAAATTATTCGCCAAGGTTCTCGGTTTGGTGTACGGTTAAAGGCAGTAGCACCATCTATTCATATGATTAAAGTAGATGTCGAATCGGAGTTTGCTCCAATTATCGGTACAGAGAAACAGAGTGAGGAGTTAGTTCGTTATTTAATGCAGGATTTTGAAGAAAATCCATTGTCCATTTGGAATTCTGAAATTTTTGGTCGGAACTTAAGCTCCATTGTTCGCGAAGGAATTCAGGCAAAGCTGGCAATGATGCCTGAAAATGCCCGTTATAAATTAAAAGAGACCCTTGAACGGATTATTAATGAAGGATCGGGTGGTTTAATTGCTATTATTTTATAGTCCATCCACTTCGTTTTATAGTGTGTTAGGCCACTCCTTAGGGAATGGTCTTTTTTCTTGCTTTATTTAATAGCACGGTCTTACACAAATGAGCTATAAATCAACAGCGTCATATAACAGAAGCTTTTTATTAAAAAAGTCATCTAGAAATCGAATATATATTTATAAAGTGATATATTTAAAAGATAAGTGCATTTATTGTAGAAAAAACGTGAATTTAATCAGATTTTCACTCTTTTTTTCCATAAAAGATTATACTCATGAAAAGATTGCCATTATTTTTTGAATTTCCTTGCTAAGCAAATAGGATTTGTGATAATCTACATACAGAAAACGCGTTATAACAGCGATTTCGGCTAGTTTTAAATAGTTAGCATAAATAATTTTTATGGAGTTTAACCAAGAATCCCCTAGTAAGCAGTTTGAGCTTTAAGGGAATATATAATCTATTTAGAACGGGTAACAAATCACTATTATGTCGTGGTAATAATGATTTTTTATAAAGATCCTTTTTTGGGAGGAGGTGAATGGCATGAACAAAACAGAACTAATTAATGAAGTTGTAGCAGCAACTGAAATTTCTAAGAAAGATGCTACAAAAGCTGTTGATGCTGTTTTTGATACAATCTTAGAAGCTTTAAAAAATGGAGATAAAGTTCAACTAATCGGTTTTGGAAACTTTGAAGTACGTGAACGTGCGGCTCGTAAAGGTCGTAATCCACAAACGGGTGAAGAAATTGAAATTGCAGCTAGTAAAGTGCCAGCTTTCAAACCTGGTAAGGCACTGAAAGATGCTGTGAAGTAAAATTATACATACGGGTGCTTACCGTGAAAAGGGACCGCGTGCAAACGCGGTCCCTTTTTTTGCTTCTTATTTTCTATGTATGATAAGATAAAAGATGGTGTAAAAGAAAGTATAAACCTATTTGTTAGTTTTCGTTTATAATCTGTAGGCTACCTTCAGATTTTCTATTTACGTACGCAGTACACAGTTTACCTTTGACCTTCTGTTTAGTCAGAGGAACAGGTTGTACTTATACGATGGATTTAAACTTGCCAGCAGTGTCGAAAGGAATTCTATGCAGCCAATTGATAAATGCTAATCATATAAAAAATTCATGGGCGTATTAGGAGGAAAAGTAATGGCAAATGTGAATCATGCCAAAATTGAAGAAGCAGTGAAGATGATTTTGGAAGCAGTTGGGGAAGATCCGGAGCGAGAAGGTTTACTTGATACTCCACAGCGAGTAGCGCGAATGTATGAAGAAATTTTCTCGGGTTTAAAACAGGATCCGAAAGAATGTTTCGAAACGGTTTTTGGAGAAGATCATGAGGAACTTGTGCTTGTGAAAGATATTCCTTTTTACTCAGTATGTGAGCATCATTTAGTTCCTTTTTACGGAAAAGCCCATGTTGCATACATTCCGAGAAATGGACGAGTGACAGGATTGAGTAAATTAGCGCGTGCTGTAGAAGCGGTGTGCAGACGTCCGCAACTTCAAGAGAGAATTACAGCAACAGTGGTTGACGCGATTATGGATAAACTTGAACCACACGGCGCAATGGTCGTTATTGAAGCGGAACATATGTGTATGACAATGCGCGGGGTGAAAAAGCCTGGTTCGAAAACGGTTACATCTGCTGTAAGAGGAGTATTTGCAGAAGACTATCGAATGCGAACGGAAGTATTAGCCTTTATTAAAGAGTGATAAAGTGGAGAGGATAAAAGCATGGAAAATAAAACGATTAATGAATTTGTAGTTATTAAAGCGTTAGAAGATAGTGTAAATGTCATCGGGTTAACAAGAGGGACCGATACTAAATTTCATCATTCTGAAAAATTAGATTCTGGAGAAGTGATGATTGCTCAATTTACGGAGCATACCTCAGCCATTAAAATTAGAGGGGCTGCTAAAATTTATACAGCTTATGGAGAAGTAGAGAGTGAGTCTAAAAAAGGATAATTTAATCCTGAGTACTTGTACACCATTTATCGTTTGATTTGTGACGAAAGTTTAGTTATTACAGTATAGAGGCATTCCATCTGATTGTTTTTATGGTATAATGGTGTGTGTTTTATACAAAATGTACAGATTAGACGAGTAATGAATTTTTGCGTCGGCCTTTATGTAAAGAACCTGATGAACGATTTTCTTTCATGGGCTGTGCGCTTTACTTAGTAGAATACTCCTTGCTGGCTTATTAGGGCAGAGGCGGGAATGCATTTAAAATTATCATTCGGGGATGCAGGGTGATCTCAATTGTTAAACATAATAAATGATGTAAAGGAATTACGGCAATTAATCGAAACAAAAGCCCATCATTCTTATTTACAAAAATATATAGAAGAGCCATTTGTTGATGAAGATAAGCTGCTGTTACTGTGGGGCTTGTTTAACGAATTGGAGATTTCAGACAATGAACGGAATCATTATATGCTGTCGACGATGCTTGTTCAAATTGCACTAGATACGCATGAAAAGGTATCGAATACAAATGTAATGGGGAGTCCGGGTTTACTTAAGAATCGTCAATTAACAGTTCTTGCTGGGGATTATTACAGTGGTCTGTATTATCAAGTGCTGGCGGAAGTGGGAAATATTAATATGATTCGTGCGCTATCAAGCGCTGTCAAAAAAATCAATGATCATAAAATTCTTTTGTATCAATATACGCTAAATAACATCCCTGCTTTGCTCAATAGCTTCCGGGCAGTAGAAGCTTCGTTAATTTATAAAATAGCGGAATATTATCAAAAACCTGTTTGGATGGATGGAGCAGAGAATCTGTTGTTATTAAAACGATTGTATCGAGAAAAAGAGCAGTATCGGGAAACAGGACAATCTCTTCTTGTAGAAGGGATACGTCTCATTTTATTCCCTCATATAGCAATGGAAGTAGAACTTTCTAAAGAACAACTGTTACAAGTGGAAAATACGATGGATTCTTGTATTGAGTATGCGATACAGTCTGTCAAACAGTCAAAAGGTGAACTTTCTTTAGCTAATGTGGAACTTCATCAGCGGATGGATGACATGTTATCGTTTACAGAGCTTAAAGTAAATTCATATGTGAAAGAAGGGTGAGCGATGGAACAGTCTAAAGAGCAAAAAGTTCATCATGTGTTTGAGAAAATTTATGGCAATTATGACACGATGAATTCAGTCATTAGCTTTCAACAACATGTTAAGTGGCGAAAAGTGACAATGAATAAGATGAAGGTTCCTAAAGGGGCTAAGGCGCTTGATCTTTGCTGCGGAACAGCAGATTGGACGATTGCACTTGCTGACGCGGTTGGAGAAACAGGGGAAGTATATGGCTTAGATTTTAGTAAAAATATGCTGAAAATCGGTAAAGAAAAAGTACAAAACCGTAAGCTTAATCAAGTCACATTATTGCATGGGAATGCGATGGATCTTCCATTTCCTGATAATAGTTTTGATTACGTGACCATCGGTTTTGGACTTCGAAATGTACCGGATTATATGCAAGTTTTAAAAGAAATGAATAGAGTATTAAAGCCAGGGGGTATGGGGGTATGTCTGGAAACATCTCATCCAACTTTATTTGGCTTCAAGCAATTATTCTCTTTTTATTTCCGTTTTATTATGCCGGTGTTTGGGAAAATATTCGCTAAAAGTTATAATGAATATTCATGGTTGCAAGAATCAGCCCGAGATTTCCCAGGGATGAAAGAGCTTGAAAACATGTTCAAGCAAGCTGGTTTTGAGCAAGTGAGTTATAAGGCTCATACCGGCGGAGTAGCGGCAACTCATTTCGGGATTAAACCAAATTGAGCATGTTAGCAATGAACAAAGCTGGGTGGAATGTATGAAATATAAATTGAAGTATTCGTTTTTAAATTCTGATTTACAATTAGTTGAAAAAGAATTGGAAGCTGCTATTCATGCCGATTCAAGTGTTTTGACAGAGGCCTCCCTTCACTTGCTGCAATCGGGAGGGAAGCGAATCCGGCCTGTTTTTGTATTGCTAGCTGCAAGGTTTGGCGATTATGATATCCATGTTGTAAAGCATGTAGCAGCGACGCTGGAGTTGATTCATACCGCTTCATTAGTGCATGACGATGTTGTCGACGATGCCGATTTACGTCGTGGATCTGCGACGATTAAGTCTAAATGGGACAATCGTGTTGCTATGTATACGGGTGATTATATTTTTGCGCGGGCACTTGAAATGATGAGCGAGATTAACAATCCACGGGCACATCAGATTTTAGCGAATATTATGGTTGAACTATGTCTAGGAGAAATTGAACAAATTAAGGACAAATTTAATTTCGAACAAAATTGGCGGATTTATTTTAGAAGAATTAAACGGAAAACAGCCTTATTGATTGCCTCTAGTTGTCAATTAGGAGCTATTGCTACAGGGGCCGATGAAAGGATACAAAAAAGGCTGTTTAGATTCGGTTATTATGTCGGGATGAGTTATCAAATCATGGATGACATCTTAGATTTTACCGCTTCAGAAGCAGAGCTTGGAAAACCTGCAGGCAGTGACTTGCTTCAAGGAAATATTACATTACCTGTATTAATTGCGATGAAAAATCCTGCTTTAAAGGAAATCATCAAAACGGTGCATGAGGAAATGTCGAAGGAAGATATGGGGGTAATTATTCAGGCTATTAAAGCATCCGGAGCCATCGAACAAGCCACAAGGATTAGTGATCAATATTTGGAAAAGGCTTTTAGAGAATTAGAAGGGTTACCTTCTAATAAAGCTCGAAAAACGCTGTCTCAAATTGCGCAAAACATTGGAAAAAGAAAGTTCTAGAGGTTTTTTATACTTAGAGTTGCGAAACTTAACAAATGATGATAAGATTTCTAGGTGATTGCCTGAAAAAGGCAAATAATTTTGATACATAGTAGGAGTGACTATAATGGAAAGAACATTTTTAATGGTAAAGCCTGACGGCGTACAACGTAATCTAATCGGAGAAATCGTTTCTCGTTTTGAAAAGAAAGGCTTCCAACTTGTAGGAGCTAAATTAATGCAAATTTCTCAAGAATTAGCTGAGCAACATTACGGTGAGCATAAAGAGCGTCCTTTCTTCGGCGAACTAGTTGATTTCATTACATCAGGCCCAGTATTTGCAATGGTATGGGAAGGTGAAAATGTTATCGCAACAGCTCGTCAAATGATGGGTGCTACAAACCCTAAAGATGCTGCTCCAGCAACAATCCGTGGTGATTTTGCAGCAACTGTTGGTAAAAACATTATTCACGGTTCTGATTCACCAGAAAGCGCAGTACGTGAAATTGGTTTATTCTTCAAAGAAGAAGAAGTAGTAGAATACTCTAAATTAATCAGCGAGTGGGTATACTAATTCAATATATGGCAATCAAGCAGGTTTTTCGTTTTAAACGAAAAATCTGTTTTTTTTATGTCTTTTGGCACTTGATTATATTTAAATTAGTAAAGATTTGTATCTTTAAGCCGATATACACAATGAATAGTATACATAAAAATAGATGAAGGGGTCGGAGCGATGCCTCGAGGGTACGAAGAATTTACTCAAAATATAAAAAAACTAACAGGAGTTGATCTTTCCTTATATAAGGAAGGGCAGATGAAGCGAAGGCTTACTTCTCTTTACGAAAAAAAGGGATGCAAGTCGTTTCAAGAATATTTTCGAGTGATTCAATCTAATCATGAAGCATTGAATGAATTTTTAGATCGAATGACGATTAATGTGTCTGAATTTTATCGAAATCAAAAACGATGGGAAGTATTAGAAAAGAAAATTCTGCCTTCACTTTTAGCTTCTTCAAAGAAATTAAAAGTTTGGAGCGCGGCTTGTTCGACAGGAGAAGAGCCTTATACGATTGCAATGATTTTATCCAACTTTATGCCGCTTCATCAAATTGATATTTTAGCGACAGATATTGATGAAAATGTGATTGCACGAGCTAAGCTAGGTTTATATCCTGAACGTTCCTTGGCAGAGGTTCCTGCTAATATGAGGCAAAAATATTTTACACA
The DNA here is from genome assembly GCF_004006295.1 of Peribacillus asahii. Classification (NCBI taxonomy): domain Bacteria; kingdom Bacillati; phylum Bacillota; class Bacilli; order Caryophanales; family Bacillaceae; genus Peribacillus; species Peribacillus asahii. The sequence continues at coordinate 3,302,646 of NZ_CP026095.1, read as the reverse complement.
AGAAGGCAGCGGCTTTTATAAAGTAGCAGATGAAATTAAACGAACAGTAACGTTTAAAAAACATAATTTGCTTGCGGACCGATTTGATACGGGGTACGATTTAATCGTTTGCCGTAATGTACTTATTTATTTTACAGAAGAAGCAAAGAACACGCTGTATGAGAAATTTAGTACGGCTTTGAAGAAAGATGGCGTGTTTTTTGTTGGAAGTACAGAGCAGATTTTTAATCCGATTAACTATCAATTAGAAACGCTTGATACATTCTTTTATAAAAAGATTTAATGATAAAGGGCTATATCCGTTTTAAACGGAGGGTCCTTTTTGTTTGAGGCATTGTTAAACAATCATGTATAATCTCCTACAAATCAACATGTCATATATATAAACTGCTAATTGACTTCTAGTACTCGTGCTTTATCCCTTGTTATATTAAAGCAATAGCGTTAATCAAATGAGTTAGCAATTAACACTGATGTTTAAATAAAGCCTTTTTGTTAAATAACGGTAGAAAGGGTAAGCTAGAAGCAGTTCATTTGGAGGTAATTGACTTAATATTCCGTAAAAGATAGGAGAGTTCGTGATTAAAATATATCGAAAAAAGTCGATAACGTGTAAAATAATATAAGGACGTAAAACAAAAAGTCATTTTGTTTCTTTCATATTCCCACTTTTCTTAAAATTGTGGTATATTGATACATACATCCTTTAAAGTGCTAAAAGGGGGCAAATCAAATGAGATATTTAACAGCTGGGGAATCACACGGTCCACAACTGACGACAATTATTGAAGGATTGCCGGCAGGAATGCCGATTGAAAATGTTGATATTAATGAACAATTGGCGCGTCGCCAAAAAGGACATGGCCGTGGCCGCAGAATGCAAATTGAAAAGGACACAGCGTTTATTTCGTCTGGAGTGAGACATGGCTATACGCTTGGATCACCAATTGCTTTAGTCGTTGAAAATGATGACTGGAAGCATTGGACAAAAATTATGGGCAGTGAAGGACTTACAGAAGAAGCAGCCGAAGAAATTAAACGAAAAATTACTCGTCCACGACCAGGTCATGCCGATCTGAATGGTGGAATTAAATATGGTCATCGCGATTTACGAAATGTATTAGAACGTTCATCAGCTCGTGAAACAACAGTTCGGGTAGCAGCGGGAGCGGTTGCTAAAAAATTATTATCTTTGCTTGGAATTGAAGTAGCTTCACATGTAGTAGAAATTGGAGGCATCAAGGCAAATCCAGCACCTTATGAAAGTATTCAACAATTGCAAGAAGTAACAGAAGCATCGCCTGTTCGTTGTTTTGATAAGGAAGTAGAACAACAAATGATGGATGCAATTGATGATGCGAAGAAAAAAGGCGATTCTATTGGTGGAATTGTAGAAGTGATTGTGGAAGGAATGCCTGTAGGTGTTGGAAGCTATGTGCATTATGATCGAAAACTTGATGCAAAGCTTGCAGCAGCTATCGTCGGGATTAACGCCTTTAAAGGTGTCGAAATTGGTTTAGGCTTTGAGGCAGCGCATCGCTTCGGCAGTGAAGTGCATGATGAAATTGCATGGGATAAGGAAAAAGGCTACTACCGTAAAACAAACCGTTTAGGCGGCTTTGAAGGTGGAATGACTACAGGAATGCCAATTGTTGTCCGCGGTGTGATGAAGCCAATTCCAACACTGTATAAGCCATTAAAAAGCGTAGATATTGATACGAAAGAAGTATTTGAAGCAAGCGTTGAACGTTCAGATAGCTGTGCCGTGCCAGCAGCAGCAGTAGTGGCTGAAGCTGTCGTTGCATGGGAATTAGCAGTAGCGATTGTAGATCAATTCCCTTCCGATCGTTTTGATCAGTTAGCAGATTATTTGAAAGCGTATCGAGAAGAAGTGAAGGAGTTTTAATTCATGGAATCGATTACGGTTAAAACATCCTCTAAGCAATACCCGGTATTTATTGGGAAACAAGCAATCGATACATTGCCGCACTTCATCGAGAGTCATGTATCGAAAGCCAATAAAATTTTAATTATTACGGATGAAAAAGTGGCAACACTTCACTTAGAAGCTGTTCAAGCAGTGCTGTCGGCTACGGGTAAACAAGTGTTTACACATATTGTCCCACAAGGGGAATATGCGAAAACATTTGATGTGTATTATGAATGTCAAAGCTATTGTCTATCACAGCAACTCAATCGAAAGTCATTAATTATCGCTCTTGGAGGCGGTGCTGTCGGTGACCTTGCTGGTTTTGTTGCAGCTACATTTATGAGAGGCATTCCGTTTATTCAAGTGCCAACGACATTGCTTGCTCATGATAGTGCTGTCGGTGGGAAAGTAGCGATTAATCATCCGCTTGGTAAAAATATGATTGGTGCTTTCTTTCAACCGGAAGCAGTCATTTATGATTTGAACTTTCTTGCAACATTACCCGAGCAGGAATTACGATCAGGTTTTGCGGAAGTGATTAAGCATTCCTTAATTGCAGATAGAGAATTCTATCATTGGTTAATGACAAATATTCAAGATTTGACGAAGATTACCGATGAACAATTTTTCAAGATGATTAAAAGAGGAATTGAGATTAAAGCAGCGGTTGTGGAAGAAGATGAGAAAGAAAATGGCGTACGTGCTTATTTGAATTTTGGACACACTCTCGGGCATGCAGTAGAGGCTTCTATGGGGTATGGTAAGTTTACACATGGTGAATCGGTGTTAATTGGGATGGTATACGCGCTTAAACTAAGCCAGAAAAAGCAACAGCTTGTATTTGATTACAATTCTTTTGTGGAGTGGGTTCAAGCGTTGGGGTATCGAACAACGATTCCGAAGCATCTGAAGATTGAGCCGTTATTACAGCTCATGAAAACGGATAAAAAATCTGTTACCAATTCAGCGACATTCGTTCTTTTAGAACAGGTTGGTGCACCGTTATTAACGGAAATGGCGGATGAAGACCTATTAAATGAAATGGCGAATTTCATCGAAAGATAATGGGAGAGGACGGAGAAATAGTGATTAGAGGGATAAGAGGTGCAACGACGGTCGAACATGATACAGAAACCGAAGTAATGGCCGCGGTTGAAGAGTTAATGGCTGAGATGATTGCGGCAAATGATATTGACCCTGAGATGGTTGCTTCTGTATTTTTTTCTGCAACGGATGATATTAGCTCTGTCTTTCCAGCAAAGGCGTTACGAAATATAGAAGGCTGGAGATATGTTCCCGTTACTTGTATGGCTGAAATTGCAGTCGAAGGGGCCTTAACATCTTGTATTCGAGTAATGCTTCATGTCAATACAACGAAATCTCAACGAGAGATTCAACATATTTATCAAGCTGGTGCAAAAGTATTGCGACCAGACTTAGCAGAATAATTTATCTATAGAGGTGAGCGTAATGAAATGGAATAAGGCAGTGCTTTCTTTAAAGCCTTACCAACCTGGTAAATCAACAGATGAAGTAAAACGTCAATATGGACTTGAAAAAATTGTGAAATTAGCTTCTAATGAAAATCCTTTTGGTTGTTCAGAACAAGTAAAGAAAAGTATTCAAGAATTTAATAATTCTTTTGCCATTTATCCAGATGGCTATGCAACCGTGCTTCGTTCAGAGGTTGCTAAGCATACTGGAGTTAAAGAAACAGAGCTTATTTTTGGAAATGGATCAGATGAAAATATCCAAATTATTTCACGAAGCTTACTTGGACCGGGGAAAAATACAGTAGCTGCTACAGGAACATTCTCACAGTACCGTCATAATGCAACTCTTGAAGGGGCGGAAGTGCGTGAAGTACCTCATGCGGATGGCGACCATGATTTAGATGCTATGCTTGCAGCTATTGATGAAAATACGGCTGTCGTTTGGGTATGTACACCGAACAATCCAACAGGAAAGTATATTCTAGAACAAAAGCTGCGTTCTTTCTTAGATCAAGTACCTGAAGATGTACTTGTTGTGTTAGACGAAGCATATTCTGAATATGTTGTGGCAGAGGATTATCCACGAACAAATCATTGGCATAATACATATAAAAATATTATTGTGCTACGTACTTTTTCAAAAGCTTATGGTTTGGCAAGTCTTCGTGTAGGGTATGGAATTGCTTGTGAAGAGATTATTCAAAGATTAGAGCCCGCACGTGAGCCATTCAATGTTAATACATTAGGGCAAATAGCGGCTGTTGCGGCTCTTTCTGACCAAGAATTTATCGAAACGTGTCGTGTGGCAAATCGAAAAGGTATGGAGCAGTATTACCAATTCTGTGAACAGGAAAATCTATCGTATTATCCTTCACAAGGAAATTTCATTTTCATACATTTTAAACAAGATGCGGATGAGGTTTTCCAATACTTGCTTGAGCGTGGTTTTATTGCTCGTTCTGGTAAATCATTTGGTTTCCCAACTAGCTTGCGTATAACGGTTGGTTCTCAAGAAGAAAATGCAGGTATGATTGAAGCTATTAAAGGGTTTTTGCGTGCCGCTTCAGAGAAATAACTAAGGGAAGCCTCCAAGTCTAATAGATGGTTATTGTAAAGCATTTTGTAAATCGAACCTAATCATGTTTTACAATATAGCCAAATATATAGAAAAAAGCGACGAAGTGGTTCTCGAGTAGATGAGCCACTAGTCGTCATGATATTTATACTATCGTCGAATGTTCAGGATTTCTAAACAAAGGGCATTTGAACGGGCAGTATAAAAAGCGGAGGGAAGCAATGTGAATGGTAAGGTTTTTATAATTGGTCTTGGCCTAATCGGCGGGTCGTTAGCAATGGCTATTCGTCAAGCTCATGAAAGTGTTCATATTGTTGGTTACGATGTGAATGAAAATAATATTCAACTCGCTAAATTACTAGGCATTGTAGATGATTCTGTTGATTCTATTGCAGAAGGTGTTCTTGAGGCGGACTTAATCTTACTTGCTGTTCCGGTTGATCAAACAGAAAAAATTGTTATACAATTAGCGGATATGAAGCTGAAAGATGATGTGATTGTAACAGATGCTGGCAGTACAAAAAGTACTGTAGTGGAAGCTGCAAAGCATTTAATGAATCGAGGCATTACTTTTATTGGCGGTCATCCGATGGCAGGGTCACATAAAAGTGGGGCTGGGGCGGCTAAACCCCATTTATTTGAAAATGCTTTTTATTTATTAACACCTTCAGATGACCACCATACGAAGGAAATTAATCAATTGAAAGAATGGTTAAAAGGGACAAGAGCGAACTTTTTAGTTGTTAGTCCTCATACGCATGATTGGTTAACAGGTGTCATTAGTCATTTTCCTCACATTGTTGCCGCGGGACTTGTTAAGCAAGCGCAAACATATAGCGAAGAAAATGAGCTTGTTGCGCGATTAGCAGCCGGAGGCTTTCGCGATATCACAAGGATTGCTTCAAGCAGTCCAGAAATGTGGCGTGATATTCTTCTACATAATCGCGATGTTCTTTTGGATTTAATGGACGATTGGATCATGGAAATGGCACATATTAAAGAGCTTGTCGCAAATCGAGATAGTGGAGAAATTTATCGCTTTTTTGCTGAGGCAAAGGTATTTCGTGATGATATGCCAGTTCATGCAAAAGGAGCCATTCCTGCCTATTATGATTTATATGTCGATATTCCAGATACACCAGGGAGTCTCGCTGAAATTACTGGCTTGCTGGCACAAAAAGGGATTAGTATTACAAATATTCGCATTATCGAGACGCGAGAAGAGATTTATGGAGTGCTCGTTATTAGCTTCCAAAATGAAGAGGATCGCTTAAAAGCAGCAGAAGCTATCGGAAACTATACGACTTATGAAACGATTTTGGCGTAATTTTAAAAAGTAAAGGGTGATTGCGTGAATACAAAAATATTGCAAACAGACATACAATCATTACGTGGAGAAATTGCCGTTCCGGGCGACAAATCTGTCTCGCATCGTTCCATTATGTTTGGAGCCCTTGCTAATGGGGAAACAATTGTTACAAACTTTCTTCCTGGTGCAGATTGCTTAAGCACAATCGCTTGTTTTCAAAAGATGGGGATTACGATTGAACAGACGGGCAAGCAGGTTCGTGTGATTGGAAAAGGGTTTAAAGGATTAACAGAACCAAGTGAAGTGCTCGACGTTGGTAATTCTGGAACTACAATACGATTGATGATGGGGATTTTAGCTGGACAAAACTTCTCTGCTACATTAGCAGGTGATTATTCAATTGCTAAGCGAACAATGAAGCGAGTTGTTGAACCGCTTCGAGAAATGGGCGCTGCTATTGATGGTAGAAATAATGGGGAATTCACTCCGCTTCACATTCGTGGAGGAAGTTTAAAACCAATTCGCTATAAGCTTCCAGTTGCTAGTGCTCAAGTAAAATCTGCTATTTTGTTAGCAGGCTTGCAGGCTGAAGGAGAAACGGTCGTTATTGAGCCAGAAGAAACGCGTGACCATACAGAGCGAATGATTCGTCAGTTTGGCGGACAAGTGGTAAAAGAAGGTCAAGAGATTAAAGTGCAAGGTAATCAAGTGCTCACAGGTACTGAAATTTATGTGCCGGGAGATATTTCATCTGCTGCTTTCTTCATGGTCGCTGCCGCTATTACACCAAATAGCGAAGTAGTGTTGAAAAATGTCGGACTTAATCCGACACGAGTAGGAATTATTGAAGTTATGCAAAAGATGGGGGCGGATATTACGGTTGAAGAGCTTCCGTCAAAAGGTGAACCAATTGGTACGATTACCGTTCGCAGTTCGAAGCTTAAAGGCACGACAGTAAGTGGAGAGTTAATCCCGCGTTTAATTGATGAAATCCCTATTATCGCTCTTTTAGCAACACAAGCTGAAAGTACGACCGTTATACAAGATGCAGCTGAATTGAAAGTGAAAGAAACGAATCGTATTGACACGGTTGCTCATGAGTTATCGATATTAGGGGCGGATGTGAAACCGACGGATGATGGTTTAATTATTCAAGGCGGCACACCGCTTCACGGTGGAGAGGTAACGAGTCATGGTGACCATCGAATCGGCATGATGCTTGCTGTTGCTGGTTTAATTGCTAAAGGAAAAATTGAATTGCATGACCCTGCTGCAATTAATGTATCCTATCCAGAGTTTTTCGAGCATTTAGGACAGTTGATTTAAAGATGGTGTATGAGTTGAGCTACGTCCTTCATGTAGGATAGCGATAGATGCCCTTCCTAATTGATTTGCTGAAATCAATTGGGAGGGGTTTTTATGTGCCTGTTTCTTTATACGATATAACAACTAGCACAAAAAGTATGTGCATCCAATCGAGAATAAGCCGAAAATATGGTTCAAATAGCGAAAAATGTAGAAAGCGTATCAGATATTGCCAAGATTTTAAATGCTAGTGTAAGTGCATGTACTGTATAGTACAGCAATCTTAGCTAAAATAGGTCAAAATTCAACAAGGTTATATATAATAAATGATAGAATCCTAATTTTTAACACCCACTGTAAAATACATGTTTACGGTGGGTTTTCTTTATCCATCTGGAAAAATTGTAAAAAAATCACTTTTGATAGAAAAAGGAGAATGAGTATTAGGTGGAGAATGTTATTTTAATCCTTTTTTTAAGTAAGCGATGCTGAACAGCGTACGAAAATACGGTTTCACATGAGATGAGCTAAAGCAAAAAGTTGTGTGTACTCGTAAGGAGGCCAGCAACCGAGAATGGAAATAATCGATAGGTATGTGATAAACTAAGGACGGTTTGATTAATGAGCGATAAAGGAAGGAAATATGTATGAGTTCAGTAGATAAAGTGTTACAACTTTTAAAAAAAGGGGAATTAACGGAAGCAACTTCACATATAAATCGAATAACAACAATGGAATCAGCGGAGAATATATTATCATTAGCTGAAGAAATCTCTCAATTAGGGTTCTTGGATGAAGCGAAGAGATTGTATGAACATTTGCTTCAATTATATCCAGGAGAAGGAGAATTGCTTATTTCGATTGCTGAGATTTTAATTGACAGTGATCAAGAAGATGAGGCAATGCTAATGCTTGAACAAATAAGCTCCGATGATGAGATGTATCCAAGTGCTCTTCTTTTGGAAGCCGATTTGTATCAGTTGCAGGGAATGGATGAAGTAAGTGAAAGAAAGTTGCTTCAAGCGAAAGACTTATTGCCTAGTGAGAGTATTATTGATTTTGCCCTAGGAGAGTTATATTATCAGCAAGGAAGAAATCAAGAAGCCATTTCAGCATACATAAAGGTATTAGAACATGAGGAAGAAATTGGTGGAGTGAATCTAAATCAACGTCTTGCTGAGGCATTAAGTGGGGCAGGAAAGTTCGAAGAGGCACTTCCATACTTTGAGAAGGCACTCGAAAATCATTTGGAAATTAATACGTTATTTGAGTATGCGCTGACTGCTTATCAAGCGGGAATGTATCAAACAGCCATCCGGAAATTTGTCGAATTGAAGGAGCTAGATCGTGAATATCACTCGATGTATTTATATTTAGCTCGTGCTTATGAACATCTTGAAAATGTTGACGAAGCACTAAAGACAGTAAAAGAAGGAATTCGAGCAGACGAGTATAATAAAGAGCTGTATTTCTTTGGCGGCAAGCTTGCTTTGAAAAAAGGATTAGACGAAGAAGCGGAAGAATTCTTCAAAGAAGCGTTAGCGCTTGACCCAGGTTATTTAGAAGCGACTCTTACTTTATTAAAATTGTATATGCACCAAGAAAAGTATGAAGATGCGCTTGAATGTATGGAAGAAGTACGAAAATACGGCGAAGATGACCCTCAATTTGATTGGATTGAAGCTGTCAGCTATCAACAATTAGAACAATATGAAAAGGCATTAAATAGTTATCATAAAGCATATAATGCATTTAAGCACAATGAAGATTTCTTAGAGGATTATGGTTTCTTTTTAGTAGAAGAAGGAGACCGTACTACAGCCAGAGAAGTATTTACTGCATTACTTCAAAGCAACCCTGCTAATGATGAATATGTACAAATCTTAGAGAGACTTCATGAGAACTAGGGAGAAGATACGAAGCCGAAATGAAAAAAATATCAAGACAGAGGAGGGAATTCATGATGGCTGCCCCTGTTTCTGTGAACGAGAAGAAGGATTTTATTCGCTGGTTTTTAAATCATTATCAATTGAAGCGTAGGGAATGTGTGTGGATTTTAAATTATTTGATGAGTCATGATCAATTGATGAAGAAAGTGCATTTTGTTGAAAGTGCCCAATACTGTCCGCGTGGATTGATTATGTCGACTCATTGTGTCGATGAAGTACCATTTAGATTTTATAAAGCTAATATTATGACTACAGATGCTGAAAAATCTTTTCATGATATTCGACTAAACCGTGATGAAGAAATTTTTATTCAACTTAATTTTAAGTCTGCCTACTCCTCTCATCAATATGCGGCAGTGTTAGAAGAAAATCCTTATATGCCTAAATCCAAAATTGCTAATGAAAAAGATCAACAGCTAGTTGAACAATTTTTAGAAAACAGTATCGTCTCTTTCCAAAGGGAGCGCCTCCTTAAAAAGATTGATGAAGCACTTGATCAGCATGATGAAGAAGCGTTTAAGAGTTTAACGAAAAAACTTCATTCTTTAAAAGTTGACTTAAAATGATAATGAACGCCTTTCCGTTTATCGGAAAGGTTTTTTTATTGTATCGCTCTGTGTCAATAACATTGTGGAATATTATTGGAGTTTAATAATAAAAACTAGTTTTTTATGAATAATAAGGATATATAGTAGGGATATTCCACTAAAACGAAAGATGATACAATAAAAAGGAGTTGATTATACAAAAATTAGGAGTGGTGAATCGGTATGAAATGGAATGCAACAGATGTCGAATTATATATAACAGCTAAAGAATATGTGGATACGGCGTTAGTGCCGCTTATTCCAATTTCCTTTGATGATCGAATGAAACAATTATCATCTATGAGTGAATTTCTATCCATTTTAAGTACGGAAATTGAAAAAAAATTTAAAGGTCGTATTTTATTAATTCCGACGTTTCATTATGTAATGGATGACGAAAAAAAGGTCGAAGGATTACAAATTTGGGAAAGGAAATTACAGCAAGCCGAATTTAACCACATTTTTTTCTTAACATCCGATATTAACTGGAAAAAAGAGGAGAGTTATCTGTCTAGTTCACTCGTTTGGATTCCAGCTATTAACTTAGAATCCTTGCCAATGGAACAGGCTAGAGAGGTAATGAAACAACAAGTAGAACAAATTATTTCCTTATTTATGAATGAATGGGAAAAAGGGGATTAAGGGGCGTTTTTTTTGCTTTTTATAAAACATTTGGTATCTTTTGGAATTTCCAAATATTGACCTTGGTAAATTATTGATATATCATGGAATTGTCCTAGTTTTATAGTGTTACTATGAATGGGTCTATTTGACTCGATTTAGTAATAAGGGGGGGAAAATGCATGAGCAAGCGCAATGTTTCGCGTCGTCAATTCCTTAATTACACACTAACTGGTGTAGGTGGTTTTATGGCAGCAGGTATGTTAATGCCAATGGTTCGATTTGCAGTTGATCCCGTTCTTGCGGGAGGTGGTGAATCAGACTTTATTGCCACAAAACAAAAAGTTAAAGATCTTAGTACCGAACCAACACGAGTGGACTTCAGTTTTACCCAAGTTGATGGCTGGTATGAATCAGAGGTAACAAACACAGCTTGGGTGTATAAAACCAAGGATGGCAAGATTGTAGCCTTATCGCCTATCTGTAAACATTTAGGATGTACAGTAGACTGGGGCGGTGACAAAGAACATCCAGACCAATTTTTCTGTCCTTGTCATTATGGGCGGTATACAAAAGACGGGATGAATGTGAAAGGAACACCACCGATTAGTCCACTTGATGTTTTTACAACAAAAGAGAAAGATGGAATTCTTTATTTAGGTCAACTAAAACCACATGGGGAGGCGTAAACATTGTTAACAAAAATTTATGATTGGGTTGACGAACGTTTAGATATTACGCCGCTATGGCGGGATATAGCTGACCATGAGGTTCCAGAGCATGTGAATCCTGCCCATCATTTTTCAGCATTCGTTTATTGTTTTGGGGGATTAACATTTTTTATTACCGTTATTCAAATTCTTTCAGGTATGTTTTTAACAATGTACTATGTGCCTGACATTAAAAATGCATGGGAATCGGTTTATTATTTACAAAATGAAGTGGCTTTTGGCCAAATTGTCCGTGGAATGCACCACTGGGGAGCGAGTTTAGTCATTGTTATGATGTTCCTACATACTCTTCGTGTGTTTTTCCAAGGAGCTTATAAAAAACCACGTGAATTAAATTGGATAGTAGGCGTTTTAATCTTTTTCATTATGTTAGCTTTAGGTTTAACAGGTTATTTATTGCCATGGGATATGAAAGCATTATTTGCGACAAAAGTAACATTAACAATTGTAGATTCTGTGCCATTGATTGGCCCGGCTATGAAAACGTTAATAGCTGGAGATGCAACGATTATTGGGGCACAAACATTGACTCGATTCTTCGCCATTCATGTGTTCTTCTTACCAGCCGCTCTTTTTGCTTTATTAGCTGCTCACTTTTTGATGATTCGTAAACAAGGAATTTCTGGTCCACTGTAAAGTGTGAATGAAACCGTTTTAAAAATCAGATTAATCAGAATTATAAAAACCTTTTCATGAAGGAGGGGGATTATTTATGCACCGTGGGAAAGGGATGAAATTCGTTGGAGATTCTCGAATTCCTGCAACGGGTCGTAAACCGAATATTCCGAAAGACTATTCCGAATATCCAGGAAAAACAGAAGCATTTTGGCCAAATTTCCTTTTAAAAGAATGGATGGTAGGAGCGGTTTTTCTTGTCGGTTATTTATGTTTAACAGTCGCACATCCATCTCCGTTAGAGAGAATTGCGGACCCGACGGACACAGCATATATTCCATTACCTGACTGGTACTTTTTATTTCTTTATCAATTATTGAAATACACGTATGCGTCAGGCCCTTACAATATTATTGGAGCGCTTGTAATTCCTGGTTTAGCCTTCGGGGCGTTATTACTTGCACCATTTATCGATCGTGGTCCAGAGCGAAGACCGGCTAAACGTCCATTTGCGGTAGGATTTATGCTGCTGGCACTATCGGGAATTGTGTATTTAACTTGGGAGTCAGCGGCTCACCATGACTGGGAAGCTTCTAAAAAGCAAGGAGCTATTATAGAAGGAGCGGAGTTTGATAAAGAAAGCGAAGGTTATCAATTACTTGATGCCAACGGCTGTATTAGCTGTCATGGAGCTGAATTAACGGGCGGGGCAGCTGCACCGAGTTTAGTAGATACTGGTTTAACACCTGAAGAAATCGCAAATATTGCGGTTAAAGGTCAGGGTGGGATGCCAGCTGGAATGTTTAAAGGAAGCGATGAAGAATTAGAGAAATTAGCTGAGTTCGTTTCGAGTTTGACAGCAAAATAAAGTGAAAAAACTGATGACTTTTGTTATCAGTTTTTTATTTTGTATTGAAAAAAAGCAAGGAGAATGAAAAACTTGGATTTATAGGGGAAGAAAGGGTAAGATGAGAATATGAGACGTTGAAAGAGGGAACTTATATGAATTGGATGTATAGTATACTAGCTAGCAAGCAAATCCTTCTGCTGCTATTACTAGTTAATATTTTTGGAACAATCTATGGGTATATATGGTATGGGAATCAATTGACAGAAACGCCTGATATCTTTTTGGCCTTTGTACCAGACAGCCCAACAGCTAGTTTATTTTTTGTCTTTGTCTTGTTTGCTTTTGTACTTAAAACAAATTGGGGCCTTATGGAGGCTTTAGCGATTATAACATTGTTTAAGTATGGAATATGGGCTGTTGTGATGAATATATTAACGCTTATAACAACAGGATGGTTGCCATGGGAAGGCTATATGTTAATTGCCTCTCATTTAGGGATGGCGGTTCAAGGTGTGTTATATGCTCCTTTTTATCGCATCAAGCTTTGGCATCTCATTGTCGCCGCCATTTGGACGATTCATAATGAGATGATTGATTATGTGTTTAAAATGATGCCGCGTTATGGGGATTTAATGCAGTATATGGATGCTATTGGCTATTTTACATTTTGGCTTAGTTTATTTTCTATTTTTGTTGGCTGGTATTTTGGCTATCGTAAAGATCGCTTGGCCCTTAGGATTTAGGATCTGTTAGATTCCAGCATAGGACGTCTGTACTTGTTATAGGTATAAGATAAAAATTTGGTCTACTCTTGTTTTCTTATTCATATCGTGTAGTAGAGATATGAGGAGGGACAAGGAGTATGCTTAAAAAAATCTTATTATGCATCATCGCATTATTAATTGTGATCCAACATCCTGCTTTTGGACAAACCTCTTCAAGTTTAGAGCAATTAGATGCTCTTTCTGATAAGGCGCTTGAAATGACAAAACTAAAGCGATATGAAGATTCAGAAGCCATGTTAACGCATTTTTCAGATGTATTTTTACAGTTAACGGCAGAAGAATCGATTTTTGATATGGATGAATTACGTATTATAACAGTAGCTCATAACGAGGCGTTAGGCGCGGTTCAGGATGAGGAGATTACTGATAGTGAGAAGGTTAACGCCGTAACTAAGTTCCGTTTAGTCATTGATGCTGTTAAATCGACTCACCAACCACTGTGGACGAACATGGAATCTTCGATGATGGATACATTTAGTCAAACAAAAGAAGCAGCTCTTCAACAAAATGCCGATAAGGTTGAAGAAGAACTGTCTACATTATTTGCTCAATACGATATGATTTATCCGAGCTTGAAGGTGGATTTATCATCGGAAACGATTCAGCAATTGGATACACGCATTCATTTTCTTAATCAAACGCGCACAGACTTAATGACTGATCAACAGGCTCAGCGTGAATTAGACGCACTTCGCTATGATTTAGAATCAATTTTTGAAAATATGGAAGAGGATGAAGCAGATCCATCTCTGTGGTGGGTTATTATAACGACAGGAAGCATTATTATTAGTACACTTTCTTATGTTGGGTGGAAAAAATATGCTGCTGGTAAAAATGAAATTAAAACACGAAAGAAACAAGATGATGAATACTAGGTATATAGGAACACTATATTTGACATGAAATCCTTCGTTTCATACAATAAAAATAACTACATTATGAGGAGGACGCTATGTTTTTCGTTTATTTGGCGATTATTATTTTAATCCCGATTTATGCACAAATGAAAGTTAAAAGTACGTATAAGAAGTATTCACAAGTTGCTGCATCTTCAGGAATGACGGGGGCTGAAACAGCACGGGCAATTCTCGATCAGAACGGCCTTTATCATGTACGCGTAGAGGAAACGCCAGGGGTGTTATCTGATCACTATGATCCACGTGATAAAACAGTTCGTTTGTCAACAGATAACTATCATGGACATTCTGTAGCTGGTGTGTCAGTTGCTGCTCATGAGGTTGGCCATGCGATTCAAGATCAAGAAGGTTATGCATTTCTTCGTATTCGCCATGCATTAGTACCGGTTGCGAATTTCGGGTCAAATATATCGTGGATTTTGATTTTAATTGGGATGCTTGCAAGTATGTCAGGCTTGCTGCTTGCTGGTATTATCTTTATGGCAGCAGCTGTATTGTTTCAAATTGTGACGCTTCCGGTAGAATTTAACGCCTCTTCACGAGCAATGGACCAAGTCGTCGCTTTAGGAGTTATTCGCAATGATGAAGAGCGTGAAACGAAAAAAGTTTTAAATGCTGCCGCTATGACGTATGTAGCAGCTGCGTTAGTCGCTGTACTAGAATTAGTTCGTTTAATTTTAGTGTATACGGGTATGAGAAGCGAAGATTAATCAAAGAAGGGATTCCTAATTCGGAATCCTTTTTTTCGTTATGTACAAGAGCATTTCGGTAAGTCTTAATGTCTAGTGTAAGAGCATAGCTCCTCTATGTCCGATTTACTTGAAAGGTGAAGTCCAAGAACGGCTCCACCTTCTAGCTTGCCACTTTCGCGCTTTTTATGAGTGAAGCGGGTTTTTATTTTCATCTAATGTAAACCCTTCTCCTAGTACATCATGTACTTCACTAACGGAAACAAAGGCATGTGGATCAATAGAAGTAATAACGTTTTTCAGGCGAAACAGTTCATTTTTACTGACTACGCAATAAAGAACTTCTCGTTGTTGTTTTGTGAATGAACCGTATCCGTTTAAGACGGTTACCCCTCGATCCATCTCTTTCATTATTTTTTTAGAAATTTCCACGTTTTTTTCCGAGATAATGATGGCTCCACGTGCAGAGTAGGCTCCTTCTTGAATAAAATCAATGACCCGCGCTCCAATAAAAACAGCAACAAGTGTATACATTGCTTCTCGATAACTTAAATAAGTCAGGATAGATAAACCGATTACCATCGCATCAAACATAAACATGGCTCGTCCAATGCCAATCCCGAAATAGCGGTTTGCAAAACGGGCAATAATATCCACTCCTCCTGTTGTTCCTCCGTAACGAAAAATAATGCCGAGTCCAACCCCGATAGATACCCCAGCAAATAGTGAGACAAGCATTAAATCGTTTCCAAGAGCCATCGGAATTTGGTAGCGTTCGAAAATCCAGAGCCAGAAAGATAAGCCGACCGTACCAATAATGGTATAATAAAAAGCAGTTCTGCCTAAATACTTCCACCCAATAATAAAAAGAGGAATATTTAAAAGCAAGTTTGAATAAGAAGGTTTGAATCCAGTTAATTGATATATAATCAGAGTGAGACCGGTGAATCCGCCTTCCGCTAAATTATTTTGCATATTAAAGTGAACTAAGCCAAATGCAAAAATGGCTGCTCCTAACAGGATCAATACAATATTTTTGATTCGTAAGCTATGGTTCATATTGAGTACCTCCAAAGCTTAATATACGTTCAATCTAGTCATTTTAATCAAATGACTCGTTTCTTATGAAGTTTCCTGTGGTGACCCGTGCTCAAAATGTTGTCATTAGCGTCAGTTTTAGCTAACATAATGAGAGTAGATTTTAAATTGCAGCTATTGTTAATTAACAGAGTCATTTAACATAGCTGATTGTACAAATTGTTGGAAGAATGGGTGACAAGATGGACAAGCCAAAAACGATGCAAGAAATGCAAGCTGAAGTTGACCAATATATTAGTCAATTTAAGGAAGGATATTTTAGTCCGTTAGCGATGCTAGCGCGTTTATCGGAAGAACTTGGTGAATTAGCAAGAGAAGTTAATCATTATTATGGAGAAAAGCCAAAGAAAGCGACAGAAGAGGCTAATACAATTGACAATGAATTAGCGGACATGCTATTTGTGATTATTTGCTTCGCCAATTCACTAGGCATAGACTTACAAAAGTCACACGATCAAGTCATGCATAAATTTGCAACACGTGACAAAGACAGATGGACAAAATTAGAAGACTAGAAGGGGTAGAAACAACATGGCAAATATTAAAGTAATCGTAGCAGGTCCACGCGGGAGAATGGGCTTGGAAGCAGTGAAATTAGTACATAATACGGAACATTTTGATCTTGTAGCCGTTATTGATCGCAAACATAATGGGGAAAATCTTTCCGATGTAGAAGGTTTTCAAGGAATTGATGCGCCTATTTTTTCTGATATAAAAGAATGTTTTTCAAAAGTGGAAGCAGATGTACTAGTTGATTTAACAACACCAGAAGTAGGGATGTATCATACGGAAACAGCTTTGCAATATGGCATTCGTCCAGTCGTTGGAACGACTGGTTTTACAAAAGAGGATTTAGCTAAGCTTGATGCCTTAACGAAGGAAAAAGGGTTAGGCTGTATCATTGCCCCTAACTTTGCCATTGGTGCTATTCTTATGATGAAATTTTCGCAAATGGCTGCTAAGTATTTTAAAGATGTAGAGATTATTGAAATGCATCATGATCAAAAGCTGGATGCTCCATCAGGAACAGCAGCTAAAACAGCAGATTTAATCTCTTCTGTTCGTGAAGCAAAAGTTCAAGGACACCCAAGTGAAAAAGAAACGATTCCAGGAGCACGTGGTGCAGATGTGGAAGGGATGCGTATCCATAGCGTTCGCTTGCCTGGTCTTGTTGCACATCAACAAGTGTTATTTGGAAGCGCTGGTGAGTTATTAACGGTTCGTCATGATTCTTTTAACCGCGGTTCATTTATGTCGGGTGTAAAGCTTTCTGTTGAGACGATTATGAATCTTGATGTGCTTGTCTATGGTTTAGAAAATATTATCGAGTAATATACAGAGGAGCGGGAATTTATGAAAATCGCTTTAATTGCCCATGATAAGAAGAAAGAAGATATGATTGGATTCGTCACAGCCTATAAAGATATTTTTGCACAACATGAGTTATTTGCTACAGGGACAACAGGAAAAAGAATTATTGAGGAAGTTTCATTACCTGTTCATCGCTTTCATTCGGGTCCCCTCGGTGGTGATCAGGAGATTGGTGCGATGATTGCAAAAGATGAAATGGATATGGTTTTGTTTTTCCGCGATCCACTTACACCGCAGCCGCATGAACCAGATGTAACAGCTCTTATTCGTCTTGCGGATGTTTATCAAGTTCCGCTTGCTACAAATATGGGAACAGCAGAAGTGCTCGTAAGAGGTTTAAAAGATGGCTTTATGGATTGGCGTAAACTAAGAGATAATTAAGGTGAACTATATGAATGAAACAATAGATATATTAGCTTTTGGCGCTCATGCTGATGATGTTGAAATCGGCATGGGTGGTACGCTTGCGAAATATGCGCAAATGGGAAAGAAGATTATGATTTGTGATTTAACAAAAGCAGAAATGTCTTCTAATGGAACGGTAGAACGAAGAATTGAAGAGGCAAATCAGGCAGCTAAGATTTTAGGTGTTGAACGAATGTCACTGAATTTACCTGATCGTGGATTGTATATGAAAGAAGAGTATATCCAAGAAATTATTACAGTGATTCGTACATATAAGCCGACTCTCGTATTTGCGCCATATACAGTGGACCGACATCCCGATCATGGGAATGCAAGCCGTTTAGTAGAAGAAGCTGTCTTTTCTGCAGGTGTTCGTAAATATATGGAGAATGCCGGATTGGGTACACACCGTGTACAAAATGTCTATTTTTATATGATTAATGGTTTTCATAAGCCGGATTTTGTTATGGATATTTCAGCATTTATGCAAACAAAAATAGATAGTCTTAAAGCGTATGAAAGTCAATTTGTTAAAAGTGATGCAACGATAGATACGCCGCTTGTAAATGGCTATATCGAAACAGTAGAAGCACGTGAGCGGATGTTTGGAAAAGAAGTGGGAGTAACATATGCAGAAGGCTTTATGTCGAAAAAGCCGCTGCTGATTAATGTCGATTTATTAGGAGAATAATATGAAGTTGAAAATTGGGATTACGTGTTACCCAACTGTAGGTGGGTCAGGGGTTATTGCTACTGAGCTTGGTAAACTGCTTGCTGAAAAAGGACATGAAATTCATTTTATCTCGACAAGTCTGCCATTTCGTCTGAATAAAATGTATCACAATGTATATTATCACCAGGTAGAAGTGAATTCTTACTCTGTGTTTCAGTATCCCCCTTATGATTTAGCGCTTGCTAGTAAAATGGCCGAAGTAATACAACGGGAGAATCTTGACATTCTGCATGTGCATTATGCGATTCCACATGCGGTTTGTGCGATTTTAGCCAAACAGATGGTTAAAACCGATGTGAAAATTGTGACGACTCTTCATGGTACCGATATTACTGTCCTTGGAGAGGATCCTTCGCTCACCAATTTAATTAAATATGGCATTGAACAATCTGATGTCGTCACCGCTGTTTCTTCTTCGCTTGTTGAACAAACACAGGAACTAATTGCTCCTGATAAGGAAATTAGGACGGTTTATAATTTTATTGATGAGCGCGATTATCATAAGGTAGATTCCAGTTATTTACGCACGGAATATGGCATTGAAGAGCATGAAAAAGTTATCATTCATGTTTCGAATTTTCGGACGGTGAAAAGGGTAACTGATGTAGTGCGCACTTTTCAATTAACTGCCGAGCAAGTACCTGCTAAGCTTTTACTCGTTGGGGATGGACCAGAAGTGACCGTCGTTTTAAAACTCGTTCGAGATCTTGGTATAGAGGAGCGAGTATTATTTCTAGGAAAACAGGATAATTTGGCTGAACTTTATTCGATAAGTGATTTAATTCTTTTATTATCAGAAAAAGAAAGCTTTGGTCTAGTGTTATTGGAAGCAATGGCTTGCGGTGTCCCTGGCATTGGTACAAATATTGGCGGTATTCCGGAAGTTATTGTGGATGGTGAAACGGGCTTTTTATGTGAAGTAGGAGATGTAGAAACGGCAGCAGCCCATGCAGTTAAACTGCTGCGTGATGATCATCTCCATCAACACTTCTCGAATGCAGCTTTTAGACGAGTTCATGAAACATTCGGCTCAGCTTTTATTACCGCTCAATATGAAGCGATTTATCGAAAACTTCTCGTTCGATAAGGAGGACTCACATTGATGGATTCATTATTTATACAGGCTGTGCCGATTATTGAAAGAATCGAACAAGCAGGATATGAGGCCTATTTCGTCGGCGGTTCAGTTCGTGACCAGATTATTGGCCGAGCGATTCACGATGTCGATATTGCTACATCAGCAACGCCAGGAGAGATTAAAGCAATCTTTCCACGCACTGTAGATGTTGGAATTGAACATGGGACCGTTCTTGTTATCGAGAAACATGGTTCATATGAAATTACTACTTTTCGAACAGAAAGTGGCTATAGTGATTTTCGCAGACCAGATGAGGTAAGATTTGTCCGATCATTAACGGAAGATTTAATGCGTCGTGATTTTACAATGAACAGCATGGCTATGGATAAAAACGGTAATATCATTGATCCCTTTGGCGGTCAAAAAGCAATCATGGATAAGAGAATTGTTACCGTTGGCAATTCTTATGAACGATTTCATGAAGATGCTTTACGGATGATGCGAGCGATTCGATTTGTAAGTCAACTTGGCTTTACATTGGATTCAGAAACATTGCGTTCCCTTCAAGAAAATGGGTCACTGCTAAAGCATATTGCTATCGAGCGTGTCCATGCTGAATTTGAAAAGCTTTTGGCAGGACCGTATCGTGTTCAAGGTTTACAGCTTTTAGTGCAAAGTGAGTTATATAAATATATACCACGTTTACATAATCAAAAAGACACGCTTAAACAACTGACAGCGCTGCCAATTGATACACTTAGTGTTAGTGAAATTTGGGCACTGTTACTGATTCAAGGGCGTGTAGAAGATGTTTCGTCATTTTTACGTGATTGGAGGCTGCCCGTAAAGCAAATTAAAGCAATTCAAAGAGTCGTTTTCTTTGCGGATAAACCTTCATCCTTTGTAGAACATGTATATGATTTGTTTGAAATTGGATTAAGTGAAGGAGTTCAGGCGGCTAAAGTTAGAGCGGTCGTTCATGGAGACAGCGTGTCTGATGCAGAGGCTTTGGTACGGAAAAAGTACGCTGATTTAGTCATTAAAGACATGTCGGAGCTCACGGTTGGCGGTGCTGATTTATTAGCTTGGCATAACGTGAACCCTGGTCCATGGCTAAAAGAATATTTACAAATGATTGTAACAGCGGTATTAAAAAGAGAAGTGGAAAACGATAAACAGAAAATAAAGGAGTGGCTAGTACAGTGCAATCTGATGTAAGAACGAAGCTAATAGAAGCCTTTTCAAATGCCAATGGAACATTTATTTCAGGTCAACAGATTGCAGACTATATCGGATGTTCAAGAACCGCTGTTTGGAAGCATATTGAAGATTTGCGAACAGAAGGCTATGTTGTCGAAGCGGTCCGAAATAAAGGCTACCGAATCATTACAACACCTGAAAAAGTGACAGCCAATGAGATTCAACTTGGTCTACAAACGAAAATACTTGGGAAAAAAGTTCATTATGAGGAAAGCGTAGAGACAACACAGAAAATTGCTCATAAGCTTTCAAATGAGGGAGCTCCTGAAGGAACGCTTGTCGTAGCTGAAGAGCAAAGAGGTGGAAAAGGGAGACTGATGCGTCCTTGGTATTCACCGAAATATACGGGAGTATGGATGAGTTTAATTTTACGGCCATCGATACCTTTTCATCAAGCCCCTCAGTTAACATTGCTTGCCGCTGTTGCTGTTGTTCAAGCGATTGAAAATACAACAGAGTTGAAGCCGCAAATTAAATGGCCGAATGATATTTTAATTAATCGTAAAAAAGTAACAGGTATTTTAACCGAATTACAAGCAGAGTCTGATCAGATTCATTCTGTTATTATTGGAATCGGGATGAATATTAACCAAAAACAAACGGATTTCCCTGAGGAACTGCAAGATATTGCTACGTCTCTTGCAATAGCTGGCGGACAAAATATTTCACGCGCAAAAGTCATTCAAGAAGTGCTTATACGTTTAGAAGCGTTGTATGAGCTTTATCTAGCAGAAGGGTTCTTACCAATTAAAGGTTTGTGGGAAAGCTATGCTGTTAGTCTTGGTCAAGAAATTAAAGCAACGACTGTGAATGAGACGATTGTTGGAAAGGCATTGGGCATTACAGATGCTGGTGTATTACTTCTAGAAGATCAAAATGGCAAAGTTCATTCTATTTATTCAGCAGATATTCATATTTAACGAATGGACCATTGTATATAGTGTTGTTAATTGGGACTTCTTGTTGAAAGGAGTCCCTAATTGTTTCATTAACAAGATGATTCATCAGAGTGCGTGAACAATTTTTGACGAAATGTGAAAAATTATAATAGAAATTTTTGACGGGGCTTGTTATAATGCAAGTGGGCAGTATCGAGAGAGCTGCACCTTTATTTGCCCAAAAAATTTGAAAATCTGCCTTGATCCAATGGGACAGGGACGGAGGGATGAAACTTCTGATGTTAACAAAGAGATTAGCTAATGATTTATAAACTGTAGTTGGAACGATATTCGTTCATGCGGTTTTTTATTTAGCTAGTCTCTTTTTTACGTAACGAAACTAGACACCAGTGCAGTCAACTGATGTTTTCATCTCCTCTATAATAAGGGGGAACGTTATGAAATTATCTGGAGATTTTTTGAAAATGAAGCAAAATAAAGAAAAGATTGTGATGCTGACGGCTTATGATTATCCAGCAGCGAAGCAGGCGGAGCAAGCGGGAGTCGATATGATTCTCGTTGGAGATTCGTTAGGAATGGTTGTGTTAGGATATGAATCGACAATTCCTGTTACGGTCAATGATATGATTCACCATACAAAAGCAGTGAAACGTGGAGCTCCTCATACATTTGTTGTAACGGATATGCCGTTTATGAGCTATCATCTTTCTCTTGATGAAACGTTAAAAAATGCTACACGCATTATGCAAGAAGGCGGAGCTGATGCGGTTAAAGTAGAAGGCGCAGGTGAGGTCGTAGAAAAGATTGCCGCAATGACCAACGCTGGTATTCCTGTTGTAGCGCATCTTGGTCTAACGCCGCAATCTGTAGGAGTTCTTGGTGGTTATAAAGTACAAGGAAAGAGCTTAGAAGCAGCTCAGCAACTATTAGAGGATGCGAAGAAATGTGAAGCGGCTGGAGCTTTAGCCATTGTGTTTGAGTGTGTTCCTCATCAAGTAGGTACACTTGTGACGGAAGCGCTTTCTATACCAACAATTGGAATTGGTGCTGGAGTGGATACAGATGGACAAGTTCTTGTGTACCATGACATTCTTTCGTATGGAGTTGATCGTGTTGCGAAATTTGTAAAAGTATACGGAAATGCTAATGAATTAATGAACCAAGCCATTTCACAGTATGTAAGCGAAGTGAAAACGGGTGAGTTTCCAACACAACATCATACTTTTACGATGAAAGAAGAAGAGCTGATGGCTTTATACGGAGGAGTCAAATGAAGATTGTTACTACTATAGCAGAATTAAAGCAAGCTTTACGGGCTGAGAAACAGAACGGAAAAAGCATTGGATATGTTCCGACGATGGGGTTTTTACACGAAGGTCATGTGAGCCTGATGGAGCGTGCACGCAAGCAAAATGATATCGTTGTATTAAGTATTTTTGTAAATCCATTACAGTTTGGACCCAATGA
Organism: Peribacillus asahii; assembly: GCF_004006295.1. NCBI lineage: Bacteria > Bacillati > Bacillota > Bacilli > Caryophanales > Bacillaceae > Peribacillus > Peribacillus asahii. Next base: position 3,279,479 of record NZ_CP026095.1, on the reverse strand, counting down.
AGATTTTGAGACATATCCACGTGATATTGAACGAGATGAGAATATTGCTAGAAATGAAGGCGTGGATTATATCTTCTACCCTCAAGTAGAAGAAATGTACGGCTCAAAGCCATCTGTTACTGTACGAGTAGAAAGTCGTACAGATTGCTTATGCGGGACAAAACGTCCGGGACACTTTGATGGTGTTGCGACGGTTTTAACGAAATTTTTTAATATCATTGGCCCAGATAAAGCGTATTTTGGGCTAAAAGATGCTCAGCAGGTGGCAGTCGTGAGCGGGCTGATTGAGGACTTTAATTTTCCAGTAGAACTTGTACCGGTTGATATTGTTCGAGAGGAAGATGGCTTAGCTAAAAGTTCACGAAATGTTTTTTTAAGTGAAACAGAGCGCCAAGAGGCGAAAGAGCTGTACCAAGGTTTATTGCAAGCGAAAAAAAGCAATTGAAGCTGGCGAGAGAGACCCAAATCAAGTTGCTCAGATTGTAGAGAATCATATTAACACGCATACGAATGGTACTATTGACTATGTTGAAGTATACCGATATCCAGAATTGCAACCAATGGAAACTCTTTCAGGGCACATCATTATTGCAATGGCTGTGAAGTTTGCAAATGTTAGACTCATTGATAATCTTACACTAACAATATAAAAGCTTAGAAAATAGGGGGAGTTTCCATGTTTCGTACAATGATGAATGCCAAAATCCATCGTGCTCGTGTAACAGAGGCGAATTTAAATTATGTAGGCAGCATTACAATTGATGAGGATATCCTTGATGCGGTTGGTATTTTACCTAATGAAAAAGTAGCAATCGTCAACAATAATAATGGAGCGCGTCTAGAAACGTATGTGATTGCCGGGGAAAGAGGAAGCGGCGTTGTTTGTTTAAATGGTGCAGCAGCAAGACTTGTCCAGCCAGAAGATGTTGTAATTATTATTTCCTACGTTATGGTAGCGGAAGAGAATCTTCCTAATCACAAGCCAAAAGTAGCGATTATGAATGAGCATAATGAAATTGTTGAATTAATTTCCCATGAACCAGCAGCAACAATTATGTAAGAAATGAACCGGCTGAAAGCGATGAAACGCTTGAGGTCGGTTTTTCTTGTTATCAAGATTGAACGAATTGTAAAGTTTCTAGTATTATATAGAAGTTTCACTTTATTTCTTCTTTGTGGTATAAAAAAGTGAGGGAAACAAGGAAAGTAAGTTTGAGGTGTACAAAACATGACACAACGATATGTAGTGATCGATTTAGAAACAACAGGGAATTCTTCGAAAAAAGGAGATCGAATTATCCAGTTTGCGGCAGTAGTGATCGAAGAGGATCAAATTGTTGAGGAATTTTCGACCTATATTCATCCAGAACAAGAGATTTCTTTGTTTATTGAAGAGTTAACCGGAATTAGCAATGAGACAGTAAAGGATGCTCCTATTTTTGAAGAGGTGGCGGAACACATTGTGAGCTTATTGGAAGGCGCTTGTTTTGTTGCTCATAATGTCCTGTTTGACTTATCGTTTTTACAAGAAGAGTTGACTCGATGCGGGCATGAGCCATTTTACGGGTCTACATTAGATACAGTTGAGTTAGCAAAAATATTAAAACCGACTTCCGATGGTTACAAGCTTCATCAGTTAGCAAAGGAAGATCGTATTGAGCATTTACGGCCTCATCAAGCTGATAGCGATGCGTATGCAACGGCTTTATTGCTGTTATCATTTAAAGAAAAGCTGCTAAGTTTGCCTTTAATGACGTTAAAGCAGCTTTATCGATTGTCTTTTTCATTACAAAGTGAAGTGTCGGAGCTCATTAATGACTGTATGGCTATCAAGCTATCTAAGGCTGAAGTGCATGAGCCCAATCTTGTTACCTATCGAGGACTTGCTTTTAAAAAGGGCAAGCAAGGATTAGAAGATAACTATCAAGAAAATGAGTATCCAACCGATCGACAGATGAAAATAAAGATGTTAAAAGCAGCGTTTCCTGAGTTTGAGAGTCGATTCGGGCAGCTGCAAATGATGGATGTCATTTATGGTTCTTTTGAAAGCGAGAAGGATGCTATTATTGAAGCCGGTACAGGGATTGGTAAATCGTTAGGATACTTACTGCCAGCGGTTTATTTTGCGAAAAAAAAGCAACAGCCTGTCGTTATTTCTACTTATACATTACAGCTTCAGGATCAGCTATTGCAAAAGGAAATACCGAAGTTAAAGGAAATCCTTCCCTTTGACTTTCAAGCTGTTCTTCTAAAAGGACGAAGCAATTATTTGAGTTTAGCAAAGTTTGAGCGAGCTCTTCGAGAAAAAGATGATCATTATGAAAGTGCGTTAACCAAGATGCAGATTATCGTTTGGCTAACAGAAACTGAAACAGGTGATCGGGATGAATTAAACTTGTCGAGCGGCGGGCAGCTCGTATGGAATCGACTGCAAAGTGATCATTTCGTCTATCCAGGGTTAAAAAAACCATGGATAGAGATGGATTTTTTTGAGAAAGCAAAACGGACGGCGGCAAGAGCAGATTTGATTATTACCAATCATGCTTTTTTAATGACAGATTTAATAACAGACGATGCTATTTTACCAAAACAAGGCTATATCATCTTAGATGAAGCTCATCATTTAGAACAGGCAGCTTCTAAACAATTTGGACGTCGCCTTGATTATATATTTGTCAAAACGTTTTTGAACCGTCTTGGCACGTCTGAGCAAAAACAGCTTTTGTATCGTTTGGAACGAATCGTTGCTAATCATGGGCTAGAAGTAGAAAGAGCTAAAGAAAATTTAGATGGAAAACTGACAGATTTTGCCTATGAGTTCGAGCAATTATTTGTTATCATTGCGAACCAGACTAATAAGTTAGTAAAAGGAATCGTTCCTAAGCGGCTTGCTTTCAAAATAGAAGAACGCATTCATTGGCAGCGAGCAACATTGTTAGCGGAACGATTATATGATCTGCTTCAGTCCATTGTACGTCTGTTAGGAGAAAAATTGGATGTTCTAAAACAGCATGAAGCATCTTTAGGAAAAAATGCGTTATTTTATGTAAATGATTGTGAAGTGATTCTTGGGCATTTTATTGAAACGAAAGACATCCTTTTTGAATTTTTTATTCAGCCTAGAGAGGATTATATTTACTGGCTGGATTGTATAAATACATCTATGCCAAATGGAGTTGTTTTATCTGCTCAGCCTGTACTAGGAAGCGAAGAATTGTGGAATGCATATTTTGGTCAACAAAAAAGTGTGATTATGACATCGGCAACCCTTTCTGTTAAGCAATCGTTTCAGTTTTTTAAAACACAGTTAGGTATAGAGAAAAAAGACATCTATACCGCAAGCTTTCCTTCGCCGTTTCATTATAAAGAACAAGTAAAAGTACTTGTTCCGCGCGATATACCTGATATTCAAACATTGTCGATTGAAGAATTTGCAGAAGCATCTGCAAATTACATTATTGCTGGTGTTCAAGCGGCACAAGGTCGAACGATGGTGTTGTTTACGTCGCATGAAATGTTACGCGCTGCTTATTATACGATTAAAGACTGTGGTTTATTGGATGACTATACGCTATTTGCTCAAGGGATTTCGGGCGGAAGTAAGATGAGGCTGCTTAGAAACTTTCAAACGTTTGATAAAGCCGTTTTATTTGGGACGACAAGTTTATGGGAAGGAGTCGATATTCCAGGTGAAGACTTGTCTTGCTTAATGATTGTTCGCTTGCCGTTTTCGCCACCGGATGAACCTATAACGGAAGCTAGATGTCAGTTGTTAGCTAAAAAAGGAAAGAACGCTTTTTCCAGCTATTCTTTACCTGAAGCGTTGCTAAGGTTTCGACAAGGATTTGGTCGGCTCATTCGTACGTCCAGCGATCGTGGTGTATTGGTCGTGCTTGATCGACGTGTTTTGACGGCTAAGTACGGAGTAGAATTTCAACGCGCGCTTCCGCCTGTGGAGTGGCAGGAAGTATCGATCAATGAAATGGCGACGGTGATTGAAGAATGGGTATAAGACAATTGTTCCATGTTCTTGAAAAGAATGCGTTCCATAATAGGGTGGATTAACGGTTTTTGGAAGTAGAGTCTTCAACAAAGGCGCAAGAATAAAGGTTCGACATGTATGGATGTTCAGTGTTTGTGAAGGCTCTATTATATGACATTGTGACCGTGGTCTCACAGGCTTTTTAGCAGAGCCGAAAGATGTGTTATCCACAATATTATGTAAAAAAATTCTTTGTGAAAATAATTATAATTTTTATAAAATAATAAAGAAAATGAACGATGAACCTGATATAATGTGAAATGAAGTGATGTCAAACCCCTTAATCTGACAGTGATTATTGACAATTTTCAGGTGATTGGAGGATGGATTTTCATGGAGAGCAAAGTTGAAGTGATTTCAACAGTCAAGGTGCAAGCTTCACCTGATTTATATAAAATTGTCGATGCATTGAATCGAAATCTGAAAAAACAAGATTTAATGTTTGGGTTGGCATTGGATTCAGAGAATCAAAAACAAGCTATCTTCACCATTTATCGTACATAGAAAGAGGGAAGAGATTGAAAAAGTGGTTAATCATTTCTTCTGTTCTTGTTGTTTGTTTTTTCGTCTTCGTGGCGGGTGCCTATATTAGAGCATTACAACCGAAAAATGAGGCGGCAGACATTGCGCTTGCAACAGCAGAAGAAAAAGCGGGAATAGAAAAGATGGATGAATTTTACCTGTATAATGGACACGAGTCTTATTCAGTGGTTGTCGGTACAACAAGCGGTGGAGATAAGCAAATCGTGTGGATTCCCGAAAACGATGAACAAAAAGTTGTCGTTGAACATGCCCGCAATGGTAAGTCTAAAGAAGACATACTTTCAAAGGTTAAGAAAAACCGTAATCCTGCTGAGATTGTATCTGTTAAGCTTGGAATGGAAAAAAATGTGCCGCTTTGGGAAGTGACGTATTTAGACGAGTCCAATAGCTATAACTACGATTATTACGATTTTAAAACAGGTGAATGGCTTAAATATTATCGCAGTATATAGAATGGAGGATTTTTTAATTATGAAATTAGCAAAACGAGTTCAAGCATTAACACCATCTACTACATTGGTTATTACAGCAAAAGCAAAAGAACTAAAAGCTCAAGGATTAGATATTATTGGACTAGGAGCAGGGGAACCAGATTATAATACACCAGCTCATATTATTGAAGCAGCGGTTCAATCAATGAATGAGGGGCAAACAAAGTATACGCCATCTGCTGGTTTACCAAAGTTAAAAGAAGTAATTATTGCTAAATTAAAGAAAGACCAAGGCTTAGACTATACACCATCTGAAATAATCGTTGGTACTGGTGCGAAGCATGCTCTATATACGTTATTCCAAGCGATCCTGGATGAAGGCGATGAAGTGATCGTTCCGACTCCATATTGGGTAAGCTATCCTGAACAAATTAAATTAGCAGAAGGAACACCTGTATATGTAGAAGGAAAAGAGGAAAATCAATACAAAATTACAAAAGAGCAGTTAGAAGCAGCTATCACAGACCGTACAAAAGCGATTATCATTAATTCACCAAGTAACCCAACTGGTATGCTTTATACGAAAGAAGAGTTACAAGCGCTAGGAGAAGTATGTTTAGCACACGATATTCTAATCGTATCTGATGAAATTTATGAGAAATTGGTTTACGGTGGTGCACAACATGTATCAATTGCACAGCTTTCACCACAATTAAAAGAACAAACAATCATCATTAATGGGGTATCTAAATCTCATTCAATGACGGGCTGGAGAATTGGATACGCTGTAGGGAATGAAGCAATCATTAAAGCGATGACAAATTTAGCGAGCCATAGCACATCTAATCCTACAACAACAGCTCAATACGGAGCAATTGCCGCTTATGAAGGCACACAAGCACCAGTTGAAGAAATGCGTCAAGCATTTGAAAGTCGTCTAAATACAATTCATGCTAAATTAGTAGAAATTCCAGGCGTAACATGTATTAAGCCTCAAGGTGCGTTCTACTTATTCCCGAACGTAAAAGAAGCAGCTACATTAACTGGATATAGCAATGTTGATGATTTCGTAAAAGCGTTACTAGAAGAAGCGCTTGTTGCTGTTATTCCTGGTTCAGGTTTCGGTGCGCCTGATAACATTCGTTTATCTTATGCAACATCTCTTGAGCAGTTGGAAAAAGCCGTTGAAAGAATTCATACATTTGTTACAAATAAATTAGCATAATAATACCTATTGAAAAGCTTGCAGGCTGTAACAAACCTGCAAGCTTTTTTGCTTTATTAAAGGCGCGTGAAGCAGTAATTTCACACGCAGAAGCTAAAAATCATATGAGTCAATGTTATTTAGCAAGGTCTTATAAAAAATGAACTGCGCTCGGCTTTTCTCGTTAAAATTATCCGCTTATTCGAATGCTGTGATTCATGTTATACTGAAATGGAGGTGTTCAAATATATGATAAAAGATCAACTGCAAGCGTGGTTTAAGCAAGGAACGCTTACCATTCCAACTTACTTATTAACTCATTATAAAATGATGGGGTTAAATGAACAGGAACTTGTCCTTTTACTTCAACTTCAAAACTTCACAGAAAAAGGGAATTCCTTTCCGACTCCTTCTCAATTATCAGAAGTCATGACATTTCAGGAATCGGAATGTCTGTTTTTAATTCAAAGCTTAATACAAAAAGGCTGTATTGGAATAGAAGTAGAGAAGAGTCAGGAATTTGGAAATGAGAAATATACTTTAGAGCCGTTATATGAAAAAATGCTGACCAGCTTTTTATTAACATTAAAAAAAGAGGAAGCGCTTGAAGCGCAACAATCAAGCGAGAGCCTTTATACGATTGTAGAACAAGAATTTGGCCGGCCTCTATCTCCATTTGAATGTGAAACATTGGCTATGTGGATAGATGATGGTCATGAGCCGGATATTATTAAAGCCGCTTTAAGAGAAGCGGTCATTTCAGGGAAAATAAACTTTCGCTATATTGATCGAATTTTATTTGAATGGAAGAAGAATGGAATCAAAACACTAGAACAAGTACGTAAACAAACACAGAAATTTAGAGCCTACCAAAAACGAGATCGTACACAAGAGCAAACATCTTCTGTAAAAGATATACCGTTTTATAATTGGCTTGAACAATAAAAAGGAGAGTACCTATGTTAACGAAAGCTCAAATTCGTCATTGTTTGGATGTTATGGCCGATATGTATCCAGATGCCCATTGTGAGCTCAATCATTCAAATCCGTTTGAATTGGTCATTGCGGTTGCTTTATCAGCGCAATGTACAGATGCGCTCGTCAATAAAGTAACGAAGAATTTATTTCAAAAATATAAAACACCGGAAGATTATTTGGGTGTATCACTTGAAGAGCTGGAAAATGATATTCGCTCTATTGGATTATATCGGAATAAAGCAAAAAATATTCAAAAGCTCTCTAAAATGTTAATTGAGGATTATGGAAGAGAGGTGCCACAGGATCGCGATGAATTAACGAACTTACCTGGTGTAGGCCGTAAAACAGCCAATGTCGTTGTTTCCGTTGCATTTGGTATTCCAGCTATGGCTGTGGATACTCATGTTGAAAGAGTGTCCAAGCGTCTTGGTATTTGTCGCTGGAAGGATAGCGTATTGGAAGTAGAAAAAACGTTAATGAAAAAAATTCCACGTGAAGAATGGTCGATTACGCATCATCGACTTATTTTTTTTGGCCGTTATCATTGCAAAGCACAATCACCGCAATGTGAGACATGTCCGTTGCTTGACTTATGTCGAGAAGGAAAGAAACGAATGAAAAAGGTTATAGCTCCATGAGTGGAACGAATCGGTTACGTGTTCCAATAGAACTGCAATGTTCTTTGTTTTTTTTTGAAACAGAAATCGTTGTGCCTGTTCGGGATATACAAGAGTGGGGAGAACTGGATAAGTGTATAATATTTCCTTATGACATTGCTTTTTTTGCTGGAATAGAGGTATATAAACCGTGGGAACATGTTCATAAACATATCCCTGATCTTTTGGGGAAGTGGAAAGAAATAGAGGAGTCTTGTCGTACCTACTTTACGGAACGGCAAGCTAAACGGGCTCTAGAGCCGATGAAAGAGGGAATCGCTCTTTTATTTATGATGTTGTTTTGGGTGCATGGTAAACCTGTGTATCTGCGGGATTGGCCATTACACGTCGATACACTTGATATTAAACCAGTGAATGCAGTAGAACGTTTAACCTTTATTATGCAAGGTCCAGCACGCTATCATGCTTTTATTCAACTGAGCGAATTGTTTCGCGAATTAGAAAAGCACTATGTAAAGAATCAAATAAAAAATCGCCTAAGGCAGTGAGCCTAGGCGATTTTTTATTTGATTATTGGCTTTGGTCCGTTTCACCGGGATCTGTTGTTTCTTCTTCTACTGCACCATCTTCTTCATCATCTTCTCGATTTCCTGGGTTATTATTGGAACCATTGCCATTGCCATTACTATTGCCATTATCATTTTCATTACCGTTACCATTTCCATTATTTTTATCTGGATTGTCTGGGTTAGTTTCTGGATTGTTATTCTCTTGGCCTGGTGGTGTGCCATCATTTGGCTGTTCCTGTTCAGGGTTCGTTTCTTCAGGATTTTCTTCAGGATTTTCTTCTGAACCACCCTCCAGTTCAGGATCTTCGTCAATTAGCTCTTCTTCTTCTGTACCATCAGGTATTGAAACGGAAGCTGAAACAGGTTTACTAGATTGACCATTCACAGTAGCAACAACTGAGAATGTATACGTACTACCAGGTGTAGGAGCATTCATCGTTAAGCCCATATCCTTTGTTGACGAAAGAACGGTTGCAGCTCCACCATCGACAGATACTTTTACCTCAAATTGAGGTGAGTCTTCTGGCTTTGGATAGCCCCATGATACATTAATAGCGTTACTTTCAGCATTATAGCTTGCGGATACACCTGTTGGTGCATTGGATTCTTTTTCTTTTTCTTTTTCCTTTTCTTCTTCTGTTTCTTTAGTATACTCTGTTGTGACTTGTTTTGGTTCGTGTCCTTGTACATAATACTCATAAGTTATTTGATCGCTAGGTGTGTATTGGTTAGCCTTTACAGCGGGATTTGACCCTTTAATAATGCCTACTTTTACGACACTGCTTGGCTGTTTAAAGTCTTCGGTTTGTTTTCCATTCGACACGTATTGCATGATGTTTTTGAAAATATACTTTGGTATTCTTTGAGAGGATTCTCCGAGATAATCAAAATCCTCCTTCGAACTATTATTATATCCAGCCCAAACCGTGAGTGTATAATTTGTTGTATACCCGGCCATCCAACTGTCTTTTACAGCAGAAGATGGAATATTATGTTCCGCTCGTTCAGCTGGAGTAAAGTTTGTTGATCCTGTTTTACCGGCTACCGGAAGACCTGGAATATTCGCAAGTTGACCAGTACCGTAGCTTTCTGAAAGAACACTCTGCAACATATTTGAAACGATGAAGGCTGTTGAGTCTTTCATAACCGGCTCTGATACGGTTTTATTTTTAATTTCTGTTTTATCACGTAAAACGATTTTTTTAATGGTATGCGGCTTATTATAGATACCGTTATTTCCAAAGGCACTGTAAGCACCGGCTAGTTCCAATGTAGAAACTTCCATTCCGCCGCCGAGTGCAGATGATTCAACAATTCCTTCTTTCGGGAAGGAGATGCCTAGATTTGTAGTAAATTGTTTAGCATTGTCTAAACCTACTTCTTGTAATGTTTTTACAGCAGGAATATTCAATGAACGACCTAGTGCTTCACGAACAGTCATCGTACCGTAATGGCGACCAGATGCGTTTTTAAGCGGTGTGCCATCGCTATACGCGTAAGGTTCATCGGTAATTTGATGATACGTAGACCAGTTTAAATATTCAACCGCTGGACCGTAGTCAATAATCGGTTTAATCGTTGAACCTGGAGAACGTTTCGTATCTGTTGCATAGTTCCAACCGCGTTTTACGGTTGTATTGCGTCCGCCGCCTATAGCTCGTATTTCGCCTGTTTGTGTGTCGAGCAGCGTAATACCAGCTTGAAGGGTTTCGTTTGGATAGCTGATGGTATCATTGCTATTTAATAGATTAAAGACATATTCTTGAGCATCTTTATCAATCGTTGTATAGATTTCAAGTCCATCTGTAAAGATGTTATAGTCGCCCATTTCTTGTACTTCCTCAATTACTAAATCGACAAAGGCATCATAAGGCGTTGTGTCCACTTGACTTGTATCTTTTGGTTTTAATCCTTCTTCAATGCTCTTGCTTTGAGCGTTTTTCATTTCTTCGTCTGAAATGTATCCGTGTTTATTCATTAAATGTAACACTACATTGCGGCGTTCTTTTGCTCGATCTGGGTGTCCGTATGGTTCATAGCGACTTGGGCTTTGAGGAAGACCCACAAGCATTGCTACTTCATGTAATTCTAATTCATCTAAATCTTTTCCATAATACGTTTTAGCAGCCGTTAAAATCCCATTTGCACTATTAGCGAACCAGATTTTATTGACATACATTTCTAGTATTTCTTCTTTTGTATATTTACGTTCAAGCTGAATAGATAACCACATTTCTTGTACTTTTCGTTTAATCGTTTTATCTGGTGTTAGATAAGAACGCTTGACGACTTGCTGCGTAATCGTACTACCGCCTTGTGACCCGAATCCGCTAGTGATATTAGCCATAACAGCGCTAGTGAAACGAAGGAAATCGACCCCGTTATGTTTATAAAATCGACTATCCTCCGTTGCTAAAAAGGCGTTTTCAACGAGATCTGGAATGTCTTCATAATTGACGTAATCGCGCTTTTCTTTACCGACTTCGGCTAATAATTCGCCGTCTACATCTCTAATTTTTGAAGAAACGGGATCTTTTAACAAGCTTTCATCTAATTTTGGAGCATCGCTAATAAAATAAGCTAAAGTTCCTAATCCAGCGAGTAGAACGACAATTCCAATTGTTACGAGAGTCAGAAAAATTCGTTTGAGCAACGTCTTAGGCTGTTTAGGGCCTTTGGATTCCTTTTTCTGTTTTTCCGCTTGTTTACGACGTCGTTCGCCTCGCGTTGTATATTTTTCATCCATGATGCTAACCTGCCTTTCTAAACAAACATACTAAAAATTTTCTTTAATAAGTAAATCTATTACTTTAATATAGTCAATTCTTGGTTGAAAGCCAAGAGGAATCTTTGTTGAGGTTGTCTCTACCTCTTGGATTGTAATGGATTTACGCCCCCCAGCATGCATTCTTTCCCAATAAACAAACAACTCCTTTGCAGGCATAAGGTAAATCGTATCCGTTATCGAAAAGCGCATAATGACAAAAGCAATTCCTCCTTGTGCCGTAACAGCCTGCATATGCTTAATCTGATGGTCGTGAAAGTTTTTTAATGGAAAGGAAGCCGTGCTCTTTGTTTCCTTCGCTTCAAAATCAATATATTTTCCTTTATATACACCATTATAATCAGTTGTTGATGCCTGTTTAAAGTAGGCCTCTTTAATAATTGCGGCACTTCTTTTAGGGTAATGGACATCAACGATTTGAATCGGCGTTGGTTTTTTGTGAATAACAGCAATTCCATTTGTTAAGTAGTATTGATTGGTTTCGTTTAAATCGTCCTCCAATGTTTTTCCTCGATTACTATAGCTCATTTCTTTTGAGTGTGAGGGTTTTATTTTAGCTGGTTGCGGCATAAATTTACGCCCATTGGGATAATGAAAGGCCAACGTTCTTCCTCCTTTTTCACCTAATCGTATGATAGCAAAAAAAGTGAAAAAAAGGTGAATAAAACGAATCATTTCTCAAAACGATAGAGAATAGTTACGAAAAAACTATAAAATTGTCACATTTTACCGTAAATGGTTATGTAATGACAGTAATGTCGTTGTTTGATTCCTTTCATTAATCATAGTATCTCACATAGTCTATCAAAACATAAATAGGTGGTATGTAGATGAATCAGCAACTTCTTAACACAATAAAAGGTTTAACGGAAAAAGGGAATAGAGATAATATCTCAAGAACAAAGGCCTATGAGCATTTTTTTAGCAAACATCCGGAAATTAGATGGTCCTTATTGGCTGGCGTAGTGTCTAGAAATGCAGGGTGGAATATGTGTGATCTTGCAGGGAACTGGTTGCCGCATATTTTGACAGAACGCTATCGACGCCAATTATTTTTAACGTATGAAGAAGCTAATTGGAGAATTTTTCAAGATGCTTACCCGCAATTATTGCTCTACCATTATTCGAAGAAATACAATCGTCCTTTGTTCCATTTAGGGAAACACTTTTTTATGACGACTTTCATGGAGAAAGAGTGGCAGCGGTTTTGGCAGCTTCGAGATGAAAAGCGGCTCGTATATGCCTTAATTATTAATGAGCAGCATGTTATTGAGCGGCCGGTTATTCGAAAACGCTCGTTTGTTTTTCATTCTGTTTTATTTTTACTGCAAGATTGGCTTCATTACAGTATGGTTTTGTTTCCAACTTGCTTCGGGCAACTGTATGGTTTTTCCGTTGCGAATTTTTGCGATGTAGATGCCCGTATCCATCTTGGGAAGAAACTATATGAGCTTCTATTTTCACCGGACCTATTTCCTTTATTTTATCAATTTGTTCTTACAACAGAGCCGACGGGGGCGCGCTATGATTATGAACAATATGGGAATCATATTCCTGCAGCAATGACACCAACCCTGCGAAAGACATATCCCATTATTTATCATTCAATAGATGGAACGGATCAATGGGATGTAAGAAATAGGATTAAATCGAAGTGGTTCCGTGCACCCAAAACGATGAAAAACGTTTGCTTAACAGATTCGTATTATAAGAAACAGCAGCATATAGAGACAATAGTTAATATAATGTCGAAGTAACTGATAAATAGAGAATTTAGCACTTTTTTTGCCGATTTCCTTCTAGTTTTGTCAGGCAAGAAGGTCTTAGCTAACAAAGCAAGAATAGTATTAACTAGTAAAGACAGGGAGGGATGAACAAATGAGAAATAAAAACGTTGCAATCGATGAGATGTTGGCGATGATTGCAGATATTCATTCAAGCCTAGATGGTTTAGAAAAATCCTATGGCCTTGCTGTTAATACGGAGCGCTGTAAGCTATGGGCTGAGCAATATAAAATGGTCAATCAAACACAAGAGGCATTAGACGCAGTTGAGTCATCCTTAAAACAGAGTCCTGCGTATTCGATAAAGTTAGAGAAAGTACCTAAGAACATACAAGTAACGCCTAGTTTAGGCTATTAATAACAAGATGCAGCTGGAATTCAGCTGCATTTCTTTTTGAGCCGTTCTCTATTATAATTTAGAAGGCTATGTTTATTGATATTGTTGAATTTATAAGATATTTAACAGTGCTAATTAGAAAAAAGTAAAGTAGGGGAACGTATGGATGAGTACCAAAAAGTTATAAATTTAACAGAGCAATTAATTGTATTGGCAAAAGAAGCAGATGCAATCTACGAAGAGGTTCGAAAGGATGGGGAAGAGAAGGATTTCTATCATGAAGTTAAGCCGTTTGCAGATCGAGTACGGCTCGCCTGTGAACAATGGGAGCAAAGAGTAAAACAATGGATGAAAGAAGCGGAGTTTAAGCACTTATTTCCGCAACAAATCGAACAGACTGCTCAGAACCTCACAGATGTATCTGTTCAAGCTTTTTTTCCGAAAACAAGTTATAAACGATTTAAGAGTCATGTGCAGTCAGTGTTATTTATTCTACAAAATGTTAAGATGGAAAGCGTGCGTATATTGGAACAAAAAGGTAAAGAAGACTCCTCACTTTAACTCACTATCTGTTGTTTCTTCACATATAGTATAGAAGAGAATGTCAGGAAATGGAGGAGGTTTCTTTCAAGATGATGAGAGCGAATTATCATCAAGGACATCCAAATCCCGGTTATTATCCGCAATCGATGCCGAATTATTGGGGAGGGTATTCTGAAGGGATGCAGTACCATGCTCAACCGATGCTATCGTATCCATTTCATGTAGCGGGTGATAGTGTGATGCAGCCGTATCAACAGAGTGGCATCCAACAAGAACCATATTCTTTTCAACCATATCCACAGCAGCCGATGAATATTGGAGGGGCTCAGACTCCGCAGGGAGCAACAATGTCGTCTTATTCTCCGACATCGCAATCATTTAATCCATTTGATAATCCATTGCAGCCACAAGTAAAGCGTCCGCCGTACCAAGCGTTCTCCAACCCTTATCCTAAACAGCAATTTATGCAAAAGGCACAGCCTTCGGGTTTTCAGTCTGTGCTTAATCAATTTAAAACACAGGATGGTTCCATGGATGTTACTAAAATGATGAATACAGCGGGGCAAATGGTTAATACATTTACGCAAATGTCATCGGTATTTAAAGGGGTAGGAAGTTTATTTAAAATAACATAAGAAAAGTGTAAGGCGCTCGTTTAGCGGCGGCAAGCATAAGATAAGCGGCTGGCAGATATGTTCTTTGTCTGTCGAAACGATTGGTTCAACTAACCATCAATGGGGATGAAGGAAAACCCCCACTGATGGAAGTTTCACTTTATATTTTCTTATCTTTGAAAAAGGCAGAGGTTTATGTGCTATAACATAAACCTCTGCCTTTTATTCATGAATATCAATTTTGTTTCCTTTTAACTTAGGCAGCTTCAATTGGAGAATTCCATTACGATGAGAAGCAGTGACGCTCTGTTCGTTAATAGGGGTAGGCAGGTGAATCGTTCTAGTTACTGTACTAGTTCCTTGTTTTCCCTGAAAGAAACGAGAGGAGGGATGTTCAAGTGTTTCATTTTGTGTATGTTTAATCGTAATCGTCACAGCTTGTGGCAATAGTTCAATGTTGATTTGCTCTTTTTTAATTCCTGGAAGGGATGCAGTAATCAGATAATAATTAGGTTTATTAAAAAACTCTGTAGGAAAGCTTCGTTCTCTCATGGAGCCGAAGAAATCATCAAGTGATTGCAGCATTCCTTTTACAGGCTTTTCTGAAAAGAGACGGTCCATCGTATGCATAAATTGTGAAAAAGGCTCTCGAGACAATTGCTTATCGTTATTTCTTTTATCAGAAGAGGTCATCGCACTGCTCCTTTCGATTATTTCTTCACCTATAACCTATGTCAACCTAATGGGAAGGGTGAATGGTTAATCATACATCTAGTCATCTGAATGAATCTTCGTTACACTGTACAAATAAGGGGTGTAACGGAGATGAAGAAGAAATCACTTTCTGACGTAATTAAGGAATTAAGAACGAATGAGCAAATTATTCATTGGCATGAGATAGAACCTAAGGAAGCGCGGACGAAAGCGCTGCCGAATGAAGTAGATTCACGTATTCAGGCGGCTTTGAAGAAGCGAGGAATCGATAGGTTATATACACATCAATATAGCGCCTTTCAAACCGTTCAAAAAGGGGAACATGTTGTGGCTGTTACGCCAACAGCGTCTGGAAAAACACTTTGTTACAACTTACCGGTTCTACAAGCGATTGCTGAAAATAATCAAAATCGAGCTCTGTATCTCTTTCCTACGAAAGCACTAGCTCAAGATCAAAAAAGTGAATTAAATGACATCATTAATGAGATGGGAATCGATATTAAAAGCTTTACCTATGATGGAGATACATCACCTGCTATCCGACAAAAAGTTCGAAAAGCAGGGCACATTGTCATTACTAATCCAGATATGCTTCATTCAGCGATTCTTCCTCATCATACAAAATGGGTGAGCTTATTTGAAAATCTAAAATATATTGTTATTGATGAGTTACATACGTATCGAGGTGTATTCGGGAGTCATGTTGCGAATGTAATCCGCCGTTTAAAACGAATTTGTGAATTTTATGGGAGCAATCCGGTTTTTATTTGTACATCAGCGACGATTGCGAATCCGAGAGAATTGGCCGAACAATTAACAGGTCATTCGATGCGATTAATCGATGATAATGGGGCACCAAGCGGTCGAAAGCACTTTGTTTTTTATAATCCCCCGATTGTGAATCAGCCGCTTAATATAAGAAAAAGTGCAACGGTTGAAGTGAATCATTTAGCCAAGCAATTTTTACAAAATAATATTCAAACGATTGTTTTTGCAAGAAGTAGAGTACGAGTAGAAATTATTTTAAGCCATCTACAAGAGCTAGTAAAAAAAGAACTTGGTTCCAAATCGATTAGAGGATATCGCGGAGGATATTTACCGAAGCAGCGACGAGAAATTGAAAAAGGACTTCGAGAAGGAAGTATTATCGGGGTTGTTAGTACGAATGCGTTGGAACTAGGTGTTGATATTGGTCAGCTGCAAGTGTGTGTGATGACAGGATATCCAGGAAGTGTAGCAAGTACTTGGCAGCAAGCAGGACGAGCAGGAAGACGGCATGATGAAGCGTTAATTATTATGGTTGCGAGCTCTACTCCAATTGATCAATATATTGTGCAAAACCCTGATTACTTCTTTGATCGTTCACCAGAATATGCACGAATTAATCCTGAAAATCTCATTATTCTCGTAGATCATCTTAAGTGTGCGGCTTATGAATTGCCTTTTCGAACAGGAGAATCGTTTGGCTTGCTAGAAGTAGATGAACTACTAGAATATTTAGTAGAGGAGCGTGTACTACACCAAAACGGTGACAAATTTTATTGGGCTAATCAATCTTTTCCAGCGACCAATATTAGTTTGCGTTCCGCTTCTCAGGAAAATGTCGTCATTATTGACCAATCAGATGTCGCGAACGTAACTATTATCGGGGAAATGGATCGTTTTAGTGCAATGACACTGTTGCATGATGAAGCGATTTATTTACATGAGGGCATTCAGTATCAAGTAGAAAAGCTAGATTGGGAGCATAAAAAAGCGTACGTCAGAAAAGTAGATGTAGAATACTATACGGATGCCAACTTGGCCGTTCAGCTTAAAGTATTGGAGATTGATCGATCCGTAAATCGGAAACAGACAGCAATTCATTATGGTGATGTAACTGTTAATATGCTCCCGACTATTTTTAAAAAAATCCGTTTGACGACATTTGAAAATATCGGTTCGGGCCCTATTTATTTACCTGAAGAAGAATTGCATACGAGCTCTACTTGGCTTGAATTAAGAGAAGTAGACGAAGGGATAGGGGAGAAAGTGCTCGAGCAATTATTGTTAGGTATTGCTCATGTGCTTCAGCATATTGTCCCGATTCATGTGATGTGTGATCGACAAGATATCCATGTTGTTTCCCAAATTAAAGCGAATCACACTGGGTTACCAACGATTTTTTTATACGATCATTACCCAGGTGGAATTGGTTTGGCAGAGGATGTGTACAAACGGTTTGATGACATTCGAGCAGCAGCTGTACATTTAATCAGTCAATGTTTATGTGAGAACGGTTGTCCATCATGTGTTGGGATGGAACTAGACGGTATGAATGTGAAGCAAGCATGTATCAATCTGCTCAAGCAGTTTTAATCATTTGATCAGTAAATAGAGGTGTATGATATTTTGTCATTAAAATCGAAATTAAATCGTCTTAAGCCGCATATGAATAGAGAGGTGGAGCAGAATTCGCTTCAGACAAAGTCGGAAGAAAAAGCAATCCATCAAGTCGACATTCCATATGAAGATAAATGGCATCAAAATGATACAAGCTGTTATCATTTTGATGAATCTTATTGTTTTATTCGGGAAGTCCGCTATCCGCTTGATTATCAGCATGGTCGTTACTCTTTCTCACAATTACAAACTATTATGAAACAGTGGAACGCGGTGTCTTTTGATCACCCTCTATCTGGGAAGGGACTGGATAGTGGAGATTTATTCTTCTTTGATACTGAAACAACAGGGCTTAGCGGTGGTGCAGGAAATACGATTTTTTTGCTCGGGTATGCCTATGTAACGGAAACAGAAGTGATTGTGAGACAGCACATTTTGCCGCAGCCAGGTCATGAAATTCCCCTGTATCAAAGTTTTTTAGAGCGAATTAATTATGAAACACTCGTTACCTATAATGGTAAATCTTTTGATTGGCCACAGTTAACGACACAGCATATGCTCATTAAAGAGCATGTGCCGAAGCTTCCGGAGTTTGGTCATTTTGATTTGTATCATGCTTCAAGACGACTTTGGAAAGATCAATTAGAGCGAGTTAAATTATCCGTTGTTGAAACAGATATTCTTGGAGTTGAACGAGTAAATGATATCCCTGGTTATTTAGCTCCAATGATTTATTTTGATTTTGTTGAGCGGAAGGATCCAGAAATTTTATTTGGAATTTTGAAGCATAATGAGTTAGATATTTTATCGCTGATTTCTTTGTACATTCACATTTCGAGACAAATTTTACAAATGGATGGGCATACCGATGAATCTATTAAAGTCGCTCGCTGGCTTGATTACATTGGGGAACAAGAAGTCGCTGTTTCAACGTATGAAGCAGTGAGAAAGTCAGGAAGTAATGGAGATCGGTTAACTGCTAGTCATGCTCTTGCTTTTCAAAAAAAACGTCATAAGCAGTTTCAAGAGGCCCTGGATCTTTGGCAAGAGATTGTGAAACATGGCAATTCGCAGCAGCGAATAGAAGCGAGTATTGAATGTGCAAAATTACACGAACATCAATTTAGGGACGTTGCTTTGGCTCTTGAGTATACGGAAAAAGCTTTGCAGGAAATAGAGAAAAGCATAACAAAGAAAAGCGTGTCTAAATGGCAAGAAGATCTTGAAAGAAGAATTCGTCGTCTAAAACGTAAACGAAATCATGATGGTTAACACTGTACTGTATTGAAATAATAGAAGGAAAGTGGAGATTGGAAGCATGTATAAAACGACTTTAGTTTTATTTTTTGTTGTCCTTTGCCTAACGATTATTGTTTTAACAACGTTTAAGGAGAGTTTCTATTCTTTCTTATAAAGAAAAATTAGGTCTTTTCATCAGTACACGTGTACCTTTCGCTTCATAGTCTGTAAGTGTAAGGCAAAACTAAGACGAAAGGGGACACTTTTATATGTTTAATCGTAACTCGGGCGGCTTTAAACCATTTCCTGGAAAGATGCCTACAAACGTTGCAGGTGCTGCAATGGGAGGAGCACCTTATTGTCCACCAACGAACGTCTCGCCGGCACAATTTGGCCCTATGCCAACTAACGTCTCGCCAGCACAATTTGGTCCTATGCCAACTAACGTCTCGCCAGCACAATTTGGTCCTATGCCACCTCAAGCTTTACCAACACAGGTTGCTCCGGCACAAGTTTCACCAACTCAACAGGTAGTAAAAACAAATGTAATGAATACGGTTGTTCCACATGTTCATCCAACACATACAACGACTGTTAATAAACATGTGTTTACGCATCAACATTATTTTCCTCAGACACAATCGGTTGTGAATCAGTGCTTTAATCAACAAATGGTATGTTGTCCGCCGCCTCCGTGTTGTCCACCGAGACCATTTGGATTTTAATTGATATAAGGGCAACGTTGCCCTTATATCCATACATAAGAAGGGGATGTAAAGCATGTAATGAAGGTTTTGTATGTGACAGGCTATAAAGCTTTTGAATTTGGTATTTTTAAGAATGATCATGAAGCGGTCAAATATATAAAAAAAGCAATTAGAAATCGTCTGCAGCCTCTAGTGGAAGAAGGGCTGGAGTGGGTCATTATTTCTGGGCAGCTAGGAACAGAATTATGGACAGCTGAGGTTGTTTTTGAATTGCAAGAGGAATATGTTGATATCAAACTTGGTGTTTTATTACCATTTTTAAAGCAAGAAGAATCGTGGAATGAGGTAAATCGAGCCTATTATGAATCGATACTAGCACGAGCTGATTTTGTGGACGCTATTTTTAAAAGGCCTTACGAAGGGCCACAGCAATTACGTATTAAAAATGAGTATATGATTCAAAAAAGTAATGCTATCCTGATTATTTATGATGTAGAAAAAGAAGGGTCACCGAAGTTTGCTTATTTTGCTGCGCTCAAGCGGCATGAACAGGAGGAATATCCGATTTTGGTTATTAGTTTAGATGACCTTCAGCAGGCCGCTGAAGAAAGCGAGTGGACAGATTAATCGTTAGCGTACATTGTTTCACGTAAAGCTCCGGTGACGAATATTGTTGATTTATGCGATTTTGGATTAAATGAGCCAAAAATCAACAATATTATTTACAGAACCTGACGTAAAAATGATAAGTTTCGTTGACAAATCCGTAGAGATTTGAAAAAATATAATCAAATTAGATGATTAGCGAAAGTATTGAGGTGAAATCTTATGCTATCTGATAAGATCAAATTAACGGCTAAAGATATTTTAGAGAAAGATTTTAAAACAGCTATGCGCGGTTATAAACCAGAAGATGTAGATCAGTTTTTAGATTTGATTATAAAAGATTATGAAGCCTTTCATCAAGAAATTGAAGACTTGAGGCAGGAAAATCTTAAATTGAAGAAACAAACGGAGACTGTTACACCCCAACGCCCGGCACAGCCTGTACAAAGCACGTCTCCAGGGACAACAAACTTTGATATCTTGAAGCGTCTATCCAATCTAGAGAAACACGTTTTTGGCAGTAAATTGTTTGACTAGGAACTGAGTTTTTTAGTCTGTCATTAATTTCTATTGTTTTTTATTATGAAATTAGATATAATTATTTATGTTGACGTTTGGGTAATTGCTGTAGCATTTTTGCTATAGAGGAAAGTCCATGCTCGCACGGGCTGCGATGCCCGTAGTGTTCGTGCCTGGCGAAAAAATAAGCTTGGGCAACAGTTGAACTGTTGACGGCTGGGAAAATGCCTAAGTCCATTTCGGATATGGCATGAATACCTATAAAAGTGCCACAGTGACGTAGCCTTTCTAGAAATAGAAAGGGTGGAACGCGGTAAACCCCACGAGCGAGAAACCCAAATTATGGTAGGGGCGCTTTCTTTCTTGGAAATGAACGAGAAGAAGGACAGAAGCAATTGTTTCTGTAGATAGATGATTACCACCAAAGTACGAGATGATAAGTCGTTTGCAGTACTGAGGAACAAAACATGGCTTATAAAACGTCTTCATACATGAATGGCAACCTATAACTCTCCTTTTAATAAGGAGAGTTTTTGTCTGTTGGCTAAACTTTCATAAATGAGTAGGTAAATGTACTTGAACCTCTACACGAAATAAGTAAAATCGCTTATTATAAGGAGAAGTGTAAATTAAATCGGGGGTTTGAAGGAAGTGACAGACATGCAATCTAAAATCACTATTCCAGATATTTATTCTTTATTACAATCTGCGCTGCAACAAATGGAAGAAGGCGCACTTGTTTTTTCACAAGATGGAAAAATTCTCGACTCTAATAGTTCAGCAGAGATTATTACAGGGTATTCAGGGTTTGAATTACATACGGTATTTTTTTCGTCCTTGTTATCGAATAGAGAAGACTATTTATCGATTCGCAAGGCACTAGAGAAGGAAGTTTATCATATTAATTCATTCGATATGGTTCGAAAGAATGGAGAACATTATACGAGTAAGATTAAAATTAGTAAAACTGAGATCGGTCAATCGACACAGCTTTTTTTAGTTACTTTTGAGAATAGTTCTTTTCAAAGTAGAGCAGAGCAAGAACTATTAGTTGCTAGAAAAATATATGAAAACATTGAAGAAGGCGTGTTATACACCGACCATAGAGGGAAAATTCTATCTGTTAATCCTGCATTTAAAATCGTAACAGGGTATTTAGAAGAGGAAGTGCTCGGAAAAAACCCGAATATTTTGCAATCGGGTTACCATCAAGCTGATTTTTATCAAGCGTTGTGGAAGGATGTTCATGAAAAAGGATATTGGAAAGGGGAGATTTGGAATAAGAGAAAGAATGGTGAGATTTTCCCCGAATGGCTCACGATTAGTTCTGTTTCCAATGAGTATGGCCGTGTAACGAATTATGTAGCTGTATTTTCCGATATTACAGATCGCAAGCAAAAAGAAAAACAAATTCAAAAGCTATCCAATTATGATGCATTAACAGGTACGACGAATCGTTATATATTATCTCAAGAGTTACTGCGGCTGATTGAAACAGCTAATAAATATAATCAATTGCTTGCTGTTTTATTTCTTGATTTAGATCGATTCAAAGTGATTAACGAAACATTAGGGCATAATTATGGAGATTTATTATTAAAAAAAGTTGCCTCTCGTATTAAAGGGATGTTAAAAAGTAAAGATTTAATTGCACGTTTTGGCGGTGATGAATTTGTCATCGTTTTGCCGAATATTAAGCATGCGAAGGAAGCCGTTCAAATTTCAGAGGATATTATACAGGCTTTGGAGCAACCTTTTTTGCTTGATAATCAAGAAGTGTATGCGACGACGAGCGTTGGTATTTCCTTATATCCACATGATGGTGATGGCGTAGAGGTATTAATTAAAAATGCAGAAAAAGCGGTGCATAAAGCAAAAGAGAATGGCGGAAGCAGCTTTGAATTATTTTATGAAGAACTGCAGCCCTTTAATAAGTCGAGGCGCATCATTCTTGAAAATGGATTGCGAAAAGCGATAGAGAATGAGGAACTAATGCTCTATTATCAGCCGCAAGCTTCTTTGAAGACCGGACATCTCACTGGAGTGGAAGCGCTTTTACGTTGGCATCATTCAGAATTGGGTTATATTTCTCCAGGGGAGTTTATTCCAATAGCTGAAGAAACAGGGTTGATTATTCCAATTAGTGAATGGGTTATTAATCAAGCTTGTGAAGAGGTTAAGCGATTACATGTTTCAGGGCATACTAATCTTAAAGTTGGGATTAATATTTCAGGTGTGCACTTTAGTCAAAGTGATTTTTTGAAAAGGGTAAGTGAAATTATTCAAAATACAAACATTAATCCATATAATGTGGATTTAGAATTAACAGAAAGTATGATTATGCCTAATGCAAAGGATTCCATTGATAAGTTAGTGAAGCTTAAGCGAATGGGTCTGAAATTATCGATTGATGATTTTGGTACAGGCTATTCATCCCTTAGCTATCTTCATCGCTTTCCAATTGATACATTAAAAATTGATCAAAGCTTTATTCGAAATTTAATGTCGGTTAAAGGAGACGCGGCGATTATCAAAGCGATTATTACGATGGCTAAAACACTACAGCTAGATATTATTGCTGAGGGAGTCGAAGATAAAAACCAATTAGACTTTCTTGAGCAGGAGAATTGTGATATTATTCAAGGGTTTTATTTATCTAAACCGATCCCTTTTCCAGAGCTAGTACAATTTTTAGAAATGTGGAATCCGGACATGTTAAGCGGAAAGTAGGTGCTATACAAAATGAAATCATTTGACATCATTGCCACATCAGCAATGGGATTAGAGTCTGTTGTAGCCAAGGAAGTGCGTAATCTCGGCTACGAATGTACAGTAGACAATGGGAAAGTTATATATAAGGGAGATGCGGCCGCGATTGCGCGCTCTAACCTTTGGCTAAGAAGCGCCGATCGGATTAAGATTAAAGTGGGCGAATTCAAGGCAACTACATTTGATGAATTATTTGAAAAAACGAAAGCGTTAAATTGGGAAGATTATTTATCGGTGGATGCGGAGTTTCCTGTTAGCGGAAAATCTGTTAAATCTACTTTATACAGTGTGCCGGACTGTCAAGCGATTGTTAAAAAGGCTATCGTTGACCGCTTAAAGCATAAATATAAGCAAGTATCGTGGTTTACAGAGAGTGGTCCCCTTTTTAAAATTGAGGTAGCGATTTTAAAAGATATCGTCACGTTAACGATTGATACATCCGGGGCGGGGTTACATAAGCGGGGATATCGCAGCGGACAAGGTGAAGCTCCTCTAAAAGAAACAATGGCTGCAGCTTTAATTTTGTTAACCAATTGGCATGCGGATAAACCATTTATCGATCCGTTCTGCGGTTCAGGAACGATTCCGATTGAAGCGGCTTTAATTGGACAAAATATCGCACCAGGCTTTAATCGTGAGTTTGTATCAGAAAGCTGGGGCTGGTTTGATGCGAAAATTTGGGATGACGTACGTACAGAAGCTGAAGATTTAGCAAAGTACGATCAACCGCTAGATATTTCTGGTTCCGATATTGATCACCGAATGGTTGAGATTGCGAAGGCGAATAGTGTCGAAGCGGGACTTGGTGATCTTATTGATTTTAAACAAATGCAAGTGCGTGATATTTCAACGAAGAAGGAATATGGTGTGATTGTCGGCAATCCTCCGTATGGAGAGCGGATTGGAGAGAAGAAAGCGGTCGAAAAAATGTATCAAGAAATGGGGCAGGCCTTTGCTAAGCTCGATACATGGTCGATCTATATCATCACATCTCATCCAGACTTTGAGCGTCTGTATGGTAAACCAGCTACGAAGAAGCGTAAGCTCTTTAACGGATTTATTCGTACAGATTATTATCAGTACTGGGGGAAACGTCCGCCACGTAAAGGATGATATAGTGCGGGTTTGAGGCGTTAAAAGTATTCGGTGCACCTATTCCGTAAAGTATGCGTCATGTGTCCGCAATACTTTTCCGACAAATGAGTCGGAGGAGTTGTCGTAAAAATGATACTAAAATTTGCGGTAAGGGAGTTTTTAGAGGAGCGTGAGTTCGCTAATTTATCTCCGCATACGTTGAAAAATTATAAACGTATTCTATCGTCGTTCGAATCGTACTGCATTACAGATGAAGGAATTTCGAATGTGAAAGACATTTCACGAGGAACGGTTAAGGGCTTCTTAAGTTTTTGCCGCGGGGATTTAGGAAACAGTCCGTGAACAATCAACAGTAAGTTGCGTGTTTTAAAAGTATTTTTTAACTATTTGATTGCGGAAGAACTATGCCCTGGTGACGTAGATTTATTTCGGAATATCCGGTTTAGCAAAGTAGACGACCGAATTGACGCATTTATAGACGCACACATTAAACAAATATTGAGGTACTTTGATAGAGAATCGCGCAACAAGCCGTTTCACGCGTATAGAAATAAAATGGCGGTAGTTTTTGTGCTTGGTACTGGTGTGAGGCTCGGCGAACTGTGTAATTTACGCTGGAACAACATTGATTTTGAAAACAATCTTGTCGAGGTATACGGAAAAAAGCGTAAAGTAGTTAGTATCCCTATCGCCAATAAGTTACGAAAAGAATTGGCAGATTATTATGTGTACCTACAGTCATATTACGGCGGGAAGCCGAGTCAATACGTGTTTTGTGCAATCAATAAAAGTCAATTATCGCCAGATACTTTAGCGTCGGTGTTTAAACGATTGAAGCGTCTTTTTAACTTTGATGACGTGCGATTATCGGCGCATACATTTCGACATACTTTCGCTTCTAAAGCGTTGAAAAATGGCATGAATGCAATTACATTACAGCGTATATTGCGCCATGAGTCGCTTCAAATGACACAACGGTATGTTGATATGTGGGGATCGGATTGGAAGCATCATAACGAGAAATATAATCCGTTAAATGATATTGATTTGTAACACGCATATTAGCGTCACTCTTCGGAGTGGCGTTATTTTTATATTAGGCTATTAAGGTAACGTTCCAGGCAACTAAACGTAAGCAATTACGTAACCTTTGCGGCTGTTATTCCGGTACACTTCGTAAGTCATTAGACGGTCTTATACGGGGCTACAATAGCGGAGCTGTACGAGGAAGAGGAAGGCTATAACGAATATTAGCGAAAAGTAAACATCACTAGAATACATACTAAGGTATACGCAGACAAGGGCTTGCAAGGATTTCCGCAGGTTAACATTGCTTAATTTTTACTGCATTTTTCAATCGGTCTACATCGGTCGTATTACGTGCATGATGCTCCTGGGAGACGTGTCCTTAAATCATTTCGAGCGCTGGAAATCGGAAGTAACCGCGCGACCTTTGTTAATATTGAGCAAATACTTGGTGTAACAAGCTTTGAGGCACGCTGCAGATGTCGTATTATGTCCGATTTAAGGTTCCGATTTTCCTGCACCACGCACGCCCTAAAACGCTTTGAAAAAGGTAACATAACGTAATGGATTCCGCATATCTCCGCATCTGCACGAGGCGCCTACCGGATGACCCTCGCTAAAACTCAAGGGGTTCCGATTGTTGCTGAAATAGTATATATCGCAAGGCTAATCGACATCATAATTTAACATTTATGGAATGGTTTTTTTCAACTAACAGCACAGGTTTCTTTAATTAACGTTCATACTAAGAAAATGAAAAGTGCTGAGGTGGGTTTATGTTAGGTTGGATTTATGATTATTTCATCAACACTTGGGCTTTCCCTGTGGTACTGTTTGGTGGAATTGTGGCAATAGTAACTATTTGTCTTAAGAAATCAAAGAAATAGGAGTAGTTAGAATCTTCCCTTGTCGGTATCATATCTTATAAATTATAAAACTTCATAAAAGGTATTTTTTCTAAATTAAACAAATACCTTTAACACTTGTCCTACTTACAGCATAAAATACGTTGCCTCCAAATATTTTTCACTTTATCCTTCTGTTTATATAGAAAAGACTGACTGTAAAGTCAGTCTTTTTTATACCTAATTTTATAAACACTAATTGCTAGTATCGGCGTCATAACTTAAAAGTATTGACACCGTTTTCGCGATGTATTATTATCAAGGTATCAAAAGGTTTCATAACTTAGTTCCATAAGTCAGGGCGGAAAAAGGGGCGGTTTTATGAAATACGGATATGCAAGGGTGTCAACAGTTTCGCAGGATTTAGAATCACAGTTGCAGGCGTTAGAATCGGAAGGCTGCAAGAAGATATATAGCGAAAAGTTTACAGGCACGAAAGCAGATAGACCGGAGTTCCAAACCCTATTATCGGAGCTAAAGCAAGGCGACACGTTAGTAGTAACAAAGCTGGATCGGTTTGCAAGGTCGGCGAGTGACGCCATACAAATCGTTAGAGAGCTATTTGAACGGGGCGTAAAGGTTCATATACTGAATATGGGGCTAATCGAGAACACGCCTACTGGGCGCCTTATCTTTACGATAATGAGTGGCTTTGCTGAGTTTGAACGGGATATGATTGTGGAACGGACACAAGAAGGTAAAGCCATCGCTAAACAACGTGAAGACTTCCGAGAAGGACGGCCAAAGAAGTATGGCAAGAAACAATTAGAACACGCAATGAAGCTGTTAGAAACGAACTCATATAAACAAGTTGAAGCATTAACAGGAATTTCGAAATCAACGCTAATCAGGGCAAAGAAGTCGGCTGAATAGGAGCCGGCTTTCTTTTTGCGCATTTTCCCCAAGCATACCCCTTCGAAATCCCCTCGCCTGGCCTTCGCACCTTACTCATATCAAAAAAACATTTCAAAAATTATTTCCATATATTTATCAAGTCGAAAAAGTTTTTCATAGTATTCCAGAACTCAAGGGGTTCGCGCCTCTTTATCAATCTTCGTAATAACCTCGTTAAGCCTTCTATTTATTCTCGATCCACTAAAACGCAGCACCTTCCAGCCATGCTTACGTAAATAAGCGTTTTTCCTGCGGTCATGAGCTCTTTGTTTCGGCGAACTATGAAAGGCGCGGCCATCACATTCTATGGCTATACGGTATGCAGGAAGCGTTATATCTATCCTGTAGGGGCCACACGGCGTTTGCGTTTTTACCTCATAACCGTTGTTTACCAGCGCAATATATAGTCTTAATTCAATCGGACTTTCGCATTTAGCTCGTTGATCGTCGATAACCTCAACCGGCGCCAGCAACGGTCTAACTTTTATATATAACGCAATCGGACCGGCAAGTATAGCGAAAAACAATACATAATTTAACATATAGTTTCCTCCAAAAAGGAAAAGTAACGGATTATGTCGAAATGGTTTTACGAGGTGACGGACATGCCTATAAGAAATCGGCTAAAAGCACTGCGCCATGAATACCGTATGAATCAAACAGAGTTCGCGGAGTTTCTCGGTCTAAGCGTTTACCAATATAATCGCTACGAGAAGGAAGCACGGCAGCCAACGCTTGAAGTCGCTCTGCAGATTAGCGAAAAAGTTGAGCGACCAGTAAACGAAATATTTTATCGAATAGAAGGGGCGCAAGAATAGAGCGTCCTTTTTGCCATTTTGGCAAATATTTATTACGGACAGGCAATTTTACAGTAGTACCTACATAAGTATTTATCAAGTAGCTACTCATTTAGCATTACCGCAAGGGCAATCGTTTGGTTTTTATCAACGGGAATAGGGGCATTCCTATGAGTTTATTCGCGCAATATAAAGCACGTAAGCAGTTTGTTTATGTCTTTCGATTAATCACAGATAAAATACCTCGTATTCATTCCGTATCTATCTCCACTAATGAAACTCGCTATTCTTTTACCATTCCAACCGGCACCAATCCCGAAATCTTACTCGATAAAATATACGTATTTAAACAAGTTCTATCTAGCGAAAATATTGAAATAGAAGGCGATTCCAAACGCTTGACGCTGACAGTTTATCGTAAGGGCTTGCCGAAGCTAGTTAAGTATAGCCTAAGGGATTGGAAGCCAATTGTTGCGGGTATGAGCTTGCCTTTCATAGTTAGAAGCAATAGGCACGGTGAGCTAATCGCCTTTGATATGGCGAAGAATCCCCATGCGTTACTAAGTGGTTTCACAGGATTGGGCAAATCATCGTTACTTAGAGCCGTACTAACTACGCAAATGCTAACAATGAAGCCTGAATCTATTCGATATATTTTGGGGGATTTAAAGAGGAGCGAGTTCCGTTTGTTCCGTAATCATTCTCATGTTGACAGCGTACATGTTGAGCCTGCGAGTTTATCGCTTGCGTTAAAACGAGTCAAGGCAGAGATGCAAAGACGCGGCAACCTACTCGACAAGCACGAAGTTACACACTTTTCAGAGCTGTCAGAGCCGTTGCCATGGTTTGTTGTCGCAATAGATGAAGTGGCATTACTGCGGCAGGAAAAGGATTGTATGGCGATAATCGAGGACATTTCGAGCATTGGTCGGAGCCTCGGCGTTCTACTTATCTTATCAATGCAGCGACCTGACGCAACCATCCTACAAGGACGCCTCAAAAATAACTTAACTGTGAGGATAAGTGGCAGACAGAGCGATAAAATTAACGCAAAGGTGGCCGGTGTGCCTGGTGCTGAGCTAATCAAGCCAAGCGAGAAGGGACGTATGATTTACGTATTAGATAAGCCGGAGGAAGTGCAGGCGCCGTGGTTAGAGTATAACGGGGCTAAGCGATTGCTACAGCCCTTTAAACGGTATGACGTCGTACCGAACGAGGAAATACAGCTAGCAAATACGAAATCAGTTTCGTATCCTGCCAAAGAGTTCACATTCGGATTGTTAGACGAGGAGGCATCGCAATGAAAGAGCGTGACCGTGCTATTATAGCTGACCTTGCATGTTTCCGTGTGCTTACTCGCGACCAAATCGCAAGCCTTCACTTTGCTAATGTTAAAAATCCGATAACGGCGGCAAATTCTACTTTGCTACGGTTATATCGTCAAGGACTAATTGACCGATCCGCAAACTATCAACCTTACTTATACTTTCCGTCGGATGGCAGTATTAAGAAAGACAGCGCGAAGGTTCCTCATTTCCTGGCGATAGCTGACGCTTATCTCGAATTATGCCAGTATGCCAAGCCGAGCCATTTCGTTGTTGAGCCGAAGTATGAAAAGGGATTAGCTGAGGCCGATTGTTTCATAATATTCAAGGGCAGTCCGTTATTTTTGGAAATCCAAAGGTCAACGTACTCCGAAAAAGTCATGGCGGATAAGATTGCAAGATATGAGGCGTTATATGATTCGGGTTTAATTCAGTGTGAAGCATGGCAGCCGAAGGTGCGTAAAGTGTTTCCAGCGGTGTTAATCCTAACGCAAACGAGGTATGCGGTTAGTAGTTCTAAGTTTCCTATAATCCAGGCGGCAAGTATTGCGGACTTCATGAGGACAATGAGAGTGCCTGAGCCATTTAAGGAAGCTGGAAGGTGTTCGAATAAAAATAGGGTAACAAAAAAGGGCGACCGTCATTGGCCGTCCTTTTACTCGTCGAAATTGCGGATTTACAACGTTAAGAGTTTCCATCATAAAATGCCAACTCAGGATTTATCTTTTTACTAAAGCTACCCGTTAGTTCAACAAATGCAGACTTCTTTCTATCTGTTTTCTCCTAAAGCTTTTCGAGCTGTAGCTTGAGGAGGTTGCTCCATCCACCCATTTTTTATCATAATATTAGCAGCATCTTCTAAATATTTGGCTGTTTCCGCCAATAAACGTGTAAAATGTAGCCCAATATCTCGTCTGTTACATAAACCTATTGCAGAGCCGTACTTGCTTATGAACACAGCACCTATTGTCATAATGAAAAACATCATCATTTTATCGCTAAAAGGGGGTATGGTTGAGTTCGTTACTTCAGATTCGTAAGTTGTTAGGGAAGGCAAATCATCTTCTCTTAGTAATGATGTAAATACCTCAATGTGTTTATCACACATTTCCTTTCCTCTAATAAAAAATTCACGAAGGTCTTTTGATTTTGCTATTTGACTGTACGACATGAGCTTTGCTCCTGCCAAAGCTCCCCCTCTAATATTAAAAACTAATTGATTGATTTCAATCGCATTTAAAGGTCTTCTATCGCCAAACCAGCCCGTTAAAAATCCTTGTTGATGTACAAAATCTGCTTTTTCGGGTATAGGAATAGTTGGTGCAGAATTTGCCAATCCTCTTTTTACCAATAAATCTTTACTTTGATTATAAAGTTTTGTAGTTAAAGAAACACAATGAGTAAAAAAGTCACGGACATCCACTCGAGTTGAATTCACTAACGAAAGACCGTAAAACTCTAATCCATTCTCAGCTAAAGCATTATATTGAATAAGAGCAAATTGATCGGAATATAACCGAGGGGCATTTAAATCTACATCTTCTTCAGTAAATCCTAATGGTAAAGGAAAGTTTTCTTGTTTTAATATTTCTTCTACATTGACAACAATCTCCTGCGAAATTTCTAATGTTAATTCTATAATGGAACAAATCTCTTCATCCTCACATTTTTTCATGTAATAAGGTATAGAAAAAATATACATTAAATTATTCATATACGTTGTCCAGAGATTTGCAATTTCTGAAGCATTTAATTGTATTTTCATCATGACCCTCCATCTGCCTCAATGTATTTAATAATTTACCCATTTTTTAAAAATAAAAAACGAAAACAGGAAAATGTGTAGTTTATAGAACATTTGTTTGTAATGTTTTTGTACAAAAGTGTCCGAAAATGAAAAGACGCGCCTATTGTATTGTAGCGGCGAAAAAAATTTCGTAAACGTGTTCGAAAATAAGAGGTTGTCCTTATGATATAGTACCGGGCGAAAAAAATTTTACGGAAGTGAACCAATTGCGAGGATTTCGAGCGGATATCTTAGGTGAGGCGAAAAAGTTTTGCTGAAATGTCCCAAAACGGAGAGGTGCGGTGGGTACTATAGGTGAAGGCTAAAAAGTTTCGCTAAAGTGAACCAGAAACGGAGGTGGCAGGCGGATACCTTAGGTGAGGCGGAATTATTTTCACTGATTTGTCCCAAAACGAATTACAGCGAGCGTAACTAATAAGTGTAGAATAAAAAAATTTTCAACTGTTTTTCCGCGTCATATAAGGCTTTTGGGAGGTTTTCGGAAAAATAGGATTCCGAGCTTGGGGTATTTTTCACGTAAATATTATTGAAGGGGTAAAAACGTGGTGTGTTATGGCGTATTTAATGACGGTCAGTTGTTTGGATATTATTTAGTGCACTTTGAAGGAGTTCAACCGAACATGTTACCCCGAAAAGCTCAATTAGACACGGCTGCATTGGCCAAATGTGCTGTAATAAGTTCTTTTTTGATTCATCCAGACTTTCGAGGAAGATCACTTCAAAAAAAGTTGACTGAAAAGGCGGAAATAGAAGCGATAAACAGGGGGTTTTTGCACATGGTTGTAAACGTAAGAAGTGATAATAAATTTTCAAAAGGTAACTTTGAAGATAGTGGTTATATTAATCTCAATCCGAGTAAAAATTCTACTAGGCGAAGAATAGAAACTTATATTAAATCATTAATTTAAGTTGATTTGAGGACCCGATATTTATCACACAATTGGTAACGAGGAGCACAACGAAATACCTTCGAATTAGGGGCAAGCTACAACAGCTGGCCTCCTTTTTATTTACACAAATTTAACGAAGGAGTGACGGAAATGAACGAAAAAACAAATGTTATCACACGCAAGGGCAGTCAGGTTTCTCGCTTTTAGAGTCAGTTGTTTTAAAGTACCGAAGCCAGGCATCGGTTAAGCCAAGAACTAGCAAGCTTATAATCAGCTTAACGAATAACTTTGCAATCAACAATGAAGGCGGAGAAATTGACCATAGACAGATGGAAAAGATAATGAATTATTTAGTAAAAGAAATCGAGGATACAGGTCGAAGAGGTGCTTAATATGACGCAGGATGGCTTTTCGGAGCTGTCGCGCTCTTTTTAATTTAAGGAGGAATCGGAATGAATAAGGAATCATTTGTAAAAGCAATCGCAGTAGATTGCGGATTTTCACAAAAGAATGTAAATAAAATGCTGGATTCAATGGAAAAAGTGGTAATCGAAACGCTGAAAAACGGCAACGAGGTGAAGTTAATCGGATTTATGACTGCGAAGCCAGTCGGTCGAGCTGCGAGAACAGGGCGAAACCCACACGATAATACTCTGGTTAGGATTCTGGAAAAAGTCGACGTATTCATAAAGCCAGGCGAAAACTTGAGACGAGCCGTGACGGGGGTGAAATACGAAGATTATGCGAAATAGACTTGCTTGAGAAACGCATTCTGACGCAATTAACTTTGTTTTTGCGAAGCATTGCCCGTTCGATGCAAAATAGAGCGCCTTTATTAACGAACAAAATAACGAAAAATACACGCGAAATAGGTGGAACGCAACGAAACGCTAACGATAATACTGGGTTAAATTACCTTTTAAAATACGTTTGATTGAGATTATAAATATATATGTATACATCGTTAAAAGGAGAGGGCAACATGATTCGTACATATAGAGACTTAATCGAATTCTTAAATACAGAGGGAGAACGCATAAAAACTGCTGCGAAAAAGCTCCCGTTTGGAGAAAAAAGAATTAGAGTGTTATTAAAAGATGCGGGGTACAGCTTTGACAAATCCATAGGTAAATGGCGATATACAGGAGAAGGTCAAGCGCCGAATGATGAGTTACTATTAGGAAAACCTCGTGAAGAAGAAACTGAGACTTTACCTTCCGCACAACCTACTAAAGAACAGGTCGCTCCTGCGGTATTTACATCGGAACAAGTAGCGGCTATACAAGAGATTTTAAGAGAATATTTAGCAAACGCAACTCCTTATTCACCTGCGCTTCATGAACGTGTAATGGAGCTGCCACGCGAGAATTGGAGGCGAGTGACACTCCAAGTTGATGCAAGTGTGCTCAATAAAATTGACAAGTTAGCGCAGAGAACTTGGATAGACAAGGCAGCGTTAGTCACTCTTGCTTTATCTGACTTTGCAAACAGATACGAAGAATGATAGTCGAGGAAGTCGTTCGATACGGTATAAAATAACGCAAATTATCCATCTACAATACTTTTTTATCCGTACCTTTTATGATATTCTGAACATGCGGAAAAGTATTCGGTGCAGTGTGTCCGCAACACTTTCGGAAAAAGGGTCGTAAACCCGCTCCGAAGAAGCGTAAGCTCTTTAACGGATTTATTCGTACAGATTATTATCAGTACTGGGGGAAACGTCCGCCACGTAAAGGATGATAGGTCAATTTCTGTAAAAAATATGGTTGTGGGTGTTTGATAATTCGTTCCAACCTTGCTTATCATTCCCTTTTCTGCTATTCTAAAGAAGAATTATTTTTGTTCTAGGTTTAAGGAAAGCCCTTAATATTTCATGAGCAAGGATAGTAATACAATGTGTCGTAAGCGCACTAGGAGGCAACAAAAATGGAACAAGGTAAAGTAAAATGGTTTAACGCAGAAAAAGGTTTTGGATTCATCGAACGTGAAGGTGGAGACGATGTATTCGTACACTTCTCAGCAATCCAAGGCGAAGGATTCAAAACATTAGAAGAAGGACAAGACGTGACTTTTGAAGTGGAACAAGGTCAACGCGGACCTCAAGCTTCTAACGTTACTAAAGCTTAATTCTAAAACACAGACAGACTCTCCAATTAGGGAGTCTGTTTTTTTTATGTAAAGCTGCTAATCCATCATACTGTTTAGCGTCCAATTATGTAAAAATCTTGACCATTTTAAAAAAATAAAGGATAATATAAATTTGTCTTAGAATATATACTACATAGGAATAATTGACTGTTCCTTTATAAAAAATAGAGAAGATGTTAAACAAAGGGGAGACAAAAATGCTTAAAACACTACCTTTTCCAGTTACTAAAGAAGATTCTTTTTATGATAAACTTTCCGAATGGGTCGGTGATGTTTTTTACGATATTCTTCCCGATAAAGGCTTTGAGCTACGTGATGAGCAAGTTTTTATGGCTTTTCAATTAGAAAAAGCATTTAAGGAAAAGAAGATAAGCTTTGCTGAAGCGGGGGTTGGAACAGGGAAAACCCTTGTGTACTTACTTTATGCGCTCTGCTATGCGCGTTATACGAATAAACCAGCGATTATATCTTGTGCAGATGAAACGCTAATTGAACAGCTTGTTAAAAAAGAAGGAGACATTCAAAAGATTAAGGATGCTCTTGGTATTACGATGGATGTACGTTTAGCGAAATATCATGATCAATATGTGTGCTTAAAGAAACTGGATCATGCAGTCAATCATATTGATTCAGAAGGGATTGATCGATTGTATGATGAATTACCTAGCTTTGTACATGATCATGGATCTATGACTTCCTATACTCCTTATGGAGATCGAAAGCAGTATCCATATTTAGATGATGAAGACTGGGGCCAAGTTGGTTGGGATGCGCTGCAAAACTGCTTTACTTGCGATAAGCGTCATCGTTGTGGACAAACATTATCACGTGACTATTATCGAAAAGCAGCAGATCTTATTATTTGTTCTCATGATTTCTTCATGGAGCATGTATGGACAAAGGAGAAGCGTAAACGAGAAGGTCAATTGCCATTGTTGCCGGAGCATAGCTGTGTGGTTTTTGATGAAGGTCACTTACTAGAATTATCTGCTCAAAAAGCACTTACCTATAAAATTGGTGAGCAAACACTAGAAACAGTGCTAGAGCTTTTATCTGCGAATCAAGTACGTGAAGAAACTTTATTTATGATTGAAGACTTAATTGATATTAATGAAGAATTCTTTTACCTTTTAAAAGAAAAGGCGGTTCATGTTAGCGGTTCAAATCGATATGAAATTCCTTCATCGACACAATTAACAAGCTTTGCTCTTACATTTCAGCGGCAAATTGAAAAGCTGGAAGAAAGTTTAGTATTTGAAGCAGAAATGTATACGATTAATGAGTATGATTTGAATGTTGTTGAAGAATATTTAGAACAACTCGGGTATTCGTTATCGCTGTTTGCTAGAAACGAACAAGCAATTACGTGGTTTGAAGAAAATGCTGAAACGAAAACGCTCGTTATTATGCCGCGTCTTGTAAAAGATATTTTAGCCGAGCAAGTATTTAATAAACAGCTTCCATATATTTTCTCATCTGCTACGTTATCGGATAATCAATCATTTGAGTATATTGCTGATAGTCTTGGGATTCAAGATTATTTAAGTTTTTCTGTTGAATCTCCATTTGATTACGATGAGGTAATGGATATTTATATGCCTGCTTTTGAAGAAAATCGAGGGCAAGATAAGCTGCAGTATACGTTGAAAACGATTGAAGAAAATGAAGGAAAGACACTTGTTCTTTTTCAATCGAAGGAAGAATTGCAATGGTTCCGTGAACATTGTTCAGAAAGCAGCTATCCGCTTTATTTTGAGGGAGATGCAGAAATCAGTGAACTTGTGAAAAAATTTCAAGAAGAAGAGCAGTCTGTTCTGCTTTCCTATCATTTATGGGAAGGGTTGGATGTACCGGGATCATCGCTTGAAAATGTCGTCATTTTCTCTTTGCCGTTCCCGCCTCATGACCCCGTTTTCACAGCGCAACGAAAAGCGGTAGATGAGCCGTTTGAAAAAGTAGATATGCCGTACATGTTATTACGATTAAGACAAGGAATTGGTCGTTTAATTCGAACGAGTGAAGATAAAGGTTCTGTCCATATTTTACTTGAAAAAGATGTGCAGCCAGCTGTAGTTGAAAAAATTGTTTCTGTTTTACCAACAAAAGTACAAGCCTAGAAAAAAAGTCAAGGTGGATCATATAAGCCGCCTTGACTTTTTTAGGTTTTGTTAAACAATATTGTTGATAAAATGAGTAAAAAATCAACAATGTTCTATAACAAGGCCTTCTTTATAATATAATAAGAGGGTTTTTCATTTTATTTGTATTTATTGGACAGATGTATAGTGAATCATGGCCTCCTCAATGGATTGATAGACAATATCAACCATTTGCTGTAGTTCTTCTTGTTTCATAGCTAATACTGGCATCATCGTAATAACAGGGCCTAGTTCGCGAATGATTAATCCTTTTGATCGAGCTATCATAATAATTTGATTAACAATTGGTTCATGAACAGAAAATGTTTCTTTCGATTTCCGATTCTTCACAATTTCAATTCCGACCATTAATCCGCGCTGTCTAATATCGCCGACAATTGGAAGCTCGTAAAGTTTAGATAAATATTGATTAAATGCTCTTGCTTTTATTTGAATATTTTTGACTAGTTCTCTTTGTTCAATTAATTCGATATTTTTTAGGGCAATCGAACAGGCTAATTGGTTTCCTGTATATGTATGGCCATGATAAAACGTTTTCTGTTCTTCAGGATTTCCTAAGAAGGCATTATATACTTTATCGCTTGCAATTGTGGCAGCTAATGGCATATAGCCTCCTGTAATGCCTTTTGCAATACACATAATATCAGGTACTACCTGTTCTTGTTCACAAGCAAAAAGAGTTCCGGTACGACCGAATCCTACGGCTACTTCATCGCAAATTAACAATACATCATACGCTCGGCATAATCTTTCCACTTCTTTCAAAAATCCATGTGGCTGCGTAATCATACCAGCTGCTCCTTGGACTAAAGGCTCGATAATTAACCCGGCAATATGCTCTGATTCTGCCTGTAACAATTCTTCAAGTCTGTGCAGGCAATAGCGTTTTACTTCTTCTTCATTGCCGATTTCATCCATTCGATAGGTATACGGACAAGGGATTGCAATTCGTTCAAATAAAAGCGGCTGGAAAATTCGATGGTACAAGTCCATTCCTCCAACGCTGACTGCTCCAATCGTGTCTCCATGATAAGCCTCATCAAGAGAAATAAATTTGTTCTTATGTTTATATTTTTCTGAATCGATATTTTGCCAGTATTGATAGGCAATTTTTAAGGCAATCTCAACAGACGCTGACCCTGTATCTGAGTAAAACACTTTAGATAAGTTTCCTGGAGTGATTTCTGCTAGTTTTTTTGCGAGTAAAATAGATGGCACATTTGCTGAACCAAGTAATGTAGAATGAGAAATTTTTTCGATTTGTTCATGCAGCGCTGAATTGAGCTCAGGATCACTATGACCGTGTACATTGACCCAAAGAGAGGCATATCCATCTAAGTAAGCTTTTCCTTCTATATCAAAGAGGTAGCTGCCTTTTCCTTTTTCAATAATTAATGGGTTATTTTGAATATACGATTTCATTTGAGTGAATGGATGCCAAACATATTCTTTATCCCATTGTTCTAATTGTTTATTTGTGTAGGACACAATTAAACACCTCCTGAATTTGTGTAACAAAATGATTATTTTGAACCAGTTCTTCAATGAGTTGGTCCATTTCTGTATGTATATTTTCGAAATTTGGCAAACAAACAAGCGGTGAAACAGCTATTAATTTTTCAATTGTTTGCACATTATCTTGATGAATCTCATTCGTATGATTGAACCGATTAAAGATGATAGATTGGATGTTTAATTGACATACTTGTGCATATGTAAAAGTAGTCAAAGCGTCGTGAATAGCACCTAACCCACTAGGGGAGACAGCGATAATCGGCAGATCTGCATCTATTACTAAATCTTTTGTCATGTAAAAACCTGTTTTTTGTTCAAGTAGTGGAACAGCCAATCCTCCAGCTCCTTCTACAAGGACTACATCAAACTCTTTTTGTAATTGTTGAATTCGATTTAAAATCCGTGGGATATCAATTTCTTGCTGAGTTAATCGGATTGCGAGATGAGGAGATGTTTCTGGTTTAAGCTGATAAATTCCTGAATTCTCTACTCCTAATTCCGTTTCAAACCAATGGAGATCTGGATAACCTTGTATATCTTCTCTATATCCAGTTTGAAAAGGTTTACAAATCATTGTTTTAACGCCTAATTGATTCAGTGTTTTATACAAGAAACTCGTTACCACTGTTTTTCCAATATCGGTTCCTGTTCCGGTTATAAAATAAGCTTGTCCCACTCTCTTTATCTCCTTTTCTATCAAGTAATGCACTCTTACAAGTAGTTTGTTTTCTGTTTATTCTCTGTCGGTTGAGCTGCCTGTGAATCTAATATAAAACGTCGAATTTGAGGTTTTAGTCGATAAATTAAGATAGAGCATATAACACAAAGTAATAAATCACCTGGAATTGGTAAAATCATGCCGAAGAATAAAGTGTCTTGAATGGATAAAGGTTTTTCTATAATCCATTTCATAGAACCATAAAGCCATGCACAACCAAATAGGTATACGACCGAAAGTGTGGCTGCATTAGCTAAAAAAATAGAAAATATCTTTTGTAATTGTAGTTTTTGAATGAGATATCCGTTTAATGCAGCGCCGGCAATATAACCTAATAAGTAACCAAATGTAGGTTTGAAAATATAACCGAAACCGCCTCCTTCAGCAAAAACAGGTACTCCAATAAGTCCAATTGTTACGTAACAAATTTGACTTAACATACCGATACGAGGTCCTAATAAAGCACCAGCAAGGTAAACAGGCACAATTTGGAGTGTGAATGGTATGTACGGGATTGGAATTTTAATATAGGCTCCGACAACTGTTAGAGCGGTAAATAAAGAAATATAGGCCAATGTTTTTGCCCTCACATAAAACACCCCCTTTCACTGCATTTTAGTTTGCACTATTTAGTTTATAATGTCAACTTAAAAATAAATAGGTTAACAATTAGGGCGAGGATTTTTTTATCATAAATCAATTAATAGAAAAAGTATGATTATTTATGGACTTCACATAATATGGTAAAGTTAAAAGGATTGAAAGGGGGAATAGCAAAGTGGCTATTGCAATCGATAAGGTTGAACGAGAATTTTTAGAATATATAAAAAAAATCGCTGCTTATCATGAGGCACTTTCTGTGATTTATTGGGACTTACGTACAGGAGCTCCAAAAAAAGGGGTCGAACAGCGTTCAGAAGTTATTGGGATGTTGTCATCTGAAGTGTTTAAAATGGGTACGAGCAAGGAAATGGCTCACTTTATTGCAACGCTTTCAGCAAAGGATAACCAAGCTCAATTATCAGAAGTAACAAAAAGAATGGTAGAAGAATGTAAAAAAAATTATGAACGTAATAAAAAGATTCCAATGGATGAATATAAGGAATTTGTCATCTTACAATCTAAATCGACAAGCGCTTGGGAAGAGGCTCGTGAAAAAGCAGACTTTTCTTTATTTCAACCGTATTTAGAACAGATTGTTGCTTGTACAAGAAAATTCATTAAATATTGGGGATATGAACGCTATAAGTATAATACGTTATTAGATATGTATGAACCAGGTATGACGGTTGACGTATTAGATCAAGTATTTGCTGAGCTACGTGAACG
This sequence comes from Peribacillus asahii, assembly GCF_004006295.1. NCBI lineage: Bacteria > Bacillati > Bacillota > Bacilli > Caryophanales > Bacillaceae > Peribacillus > Peribacillus asahii. The sequence continues at coordinate 3,239,485 of NZ_CP026095.1, read as the reverse complement.
GATTGTACCGCTTGTTAAACAAATTTCAATGAGCTCGCATCAGCCAGATACATCATTTTTGTATAAATATTTTCCAAAAGAAAAGCAAAAACAATTTAGTTTAGACATTCTAAAGCAATTGGGCTATGACTTTGATGCAGGACGACTAGATGAAACAGTTCATCCATTTGCGACAGGGATTAATCGCGGTGATGTGAGGGTGACGACTCGCTATGATGAATATGATTTTCGTGGAGCCATATTCGGAACGATTCACGAGTGTGGTCATGCGATTTATGAACAAAATATCTCAAGTGCGTTAACAGGAACATTGTTAGATGACGGGACTTCGATGGGAATTCATGAATCGCAATCGCTATTTTTTGAGAATTTCATTGGCCGAAATAAGTATTTTTGGGAGAAGCAATATTCGTTGTTACAAAAATACGCTCCGGAACAATTTGCCGGTGTATCACTAGAGAGCTTCTATCGAGCCATTAACGAATCGAAGCCTTCCCTCATTAGAGTAGAGGCGGATGAACTTACATATCCTCTTCATATTATGATTCGTTATGAAATTGAAAAATCGCTATTTGATGGTGAATTAGAGGTAAAAGATTTACCGAAAGTATGGAATGATAAATATGAAGAATATTTAGGGATTGTGCCAGACAATGATGGAGTAGGTGTTTTACAAGATGTGCATTGGTCTGACGGAAGTTTTGGTTATTTCCCATCTTATGCACTAGGATATATGTATGCAGCTCAAATGAAACAAACAATATTGCAAGACTTGCCTCATTATGACCAGCTATTAACAAGCGGTAACATCGAACCAATTAAGCAATGGTTGAATGAACGGATCCATCAGTATGGGAAAATGAAGAAACCATTAGACATTTTGAAGGAAACGACAGGAGAAGGTCTAAATGCACAATACTTGATTTCCTATTTAGAGGATAAATATAGGGATGTCTATAAATTGAATTGAATCATCAACAAAAGCCTTGGACGCCAAGGCTTTTGTTGATGATTAGGCATATTATACAGTCTCTCGATTTTAAGTACATAGCTTCTAACGGACAAATTTATGTATAATAGTCGAAGTAACTATCGGGAGTGTTTTGTAGAATTAAACTATAGAAATAAATTTGTAATTTCCAAAAAATGCGAACGATGAATTCATATTCGGGAAATAAGTTCGTCTTTTTCTTGAAAAATAGCTTTTCAAAAGTGTATAACGTTGCTATAATGCATGTATTGCATCTAATAGTTTCGCTCGTATAATCGTGGGGATTGGCCCACAAGTTTCTACCGGATTACCGTAAATAATCCGACTATGAGTGGGAAATAAATCTTGTGTATCACGAATGATGAATGTATCCATATTCGTAGAAGCCTGAGAACTATTGTCTCACTTAACAGACAATTGTTCTCGGGCTTTTTGCATAGTTCAAAATCGTGATATTTGCCTAGATGGCCAACAGATAAACATCCTAGATTGGGAGGAAGCTTTATGCAGCTTTTAAAGGAAAAGATTTTAAACGAAGGAGAAGCTCTTTCGGAAACAATTTTGAAGGTAGACTCGTTTTTGAATCACCAAATGGACCCGGTGCTTATGAAAAAAATGGGGGAAGAATTTGCAAAGAGATTTGAGGGAAAAGAGATTACAAAAGTGTTAACGATTGAATCGTCAGGAATTGGTCCTGGTGTGATGACGGCATTAACATTAGATGTACCTCTAATCTTTGCTCGTAAACGCAAATCATTGACGTTAACGGAAGATTTGATCACTTCTTCTGTTCACTCGTTCACGAAACAAGAAACAAATACTATTACGGTTTCTAATAAGTATATTGTCCCAGGAGACAAAGTTTTAATTATTGATGATTTTCTCGCGGTAGGTCAAGCGGCAAGAGGCTTAGTGGATATTTGTAACCAAGTCGATGCAGAAGTTGTTGGTATTGGAATTGTCATTGAGAAAGCTTTCCAAGATGGAGGCAAGGAATTACGAGATCAAGGTTTCCAAGTGGAATCGCTTGCTCGAATTCAAGCATTGAAAAAAGGCGAAATTACTTTTGCAGAAGAAATGGAAGGAGCCGCTGCTCATGTCTAAACAGTCACCGATGAAGGTTGGTTCACTCGGATTACAGCATGTTCTTGCGATGTATGCAGGAGCGGCTGTTATTCCTCTAATTGTTGGCGGGGCTTTAAAGTTAACCGCTGAGCAATTAACGTATTTAGTTTCGATTGACCTTTTAATGTGTGGAGTTGCTACCCTGCTTCAAGTTTGGAAAAATAAATTTTTTGGAATTGGTCTTCCTGTTGTATTAGGATGTACATTTACAGCTGTAGGTCCTATGATTGCAATTGGAAGTCAGTATGGGGTTACATCCATCTATGGTTCTATTTTAGTTTCTGGATTGATTGTCCTTTTAATTAGTAATTTTTTTGGGAAATTGGCAAAGTTCTTCCCTCCAGTTGTAACAGGTTCCGTTGTAACGATTATCGGGCTTACGTTAATTCCTGCTGCGATTAATAATATGGGGGGCGGACAAGGAGCACCTGATTTTGGAGCGTTAGATAATATTGGTTTAGCTTTTGGAACGCTGATTTTTATTCTTCTTATGTACAAGTTTTCTACTGGTTTCATTCGTTCTATTTCGATCTTAATCGGATTGATTGGTGGAACAATTGTTGCTTATTTTATGGGAAAAGTAAGCTTTAAAGCAGTAGAGGATGCATCTTGGCTACACATGCCTGATATGTTTTATTTTGGTACACCTACCTTTAATGTGACAGCTATTATTATTATGACATTAGTAGCTATTGTTAGTTTAGTAGAATCAACAGGCGTCTATTACGCATTAGGAGAAATTACGGGTAAAGACATTAAAGAAAAAGATTTAGTTGGCGGATATCGTTCAGAAGGTATTGCGACGATTATCGGTGGATTATTTAATTCTTTTCCGTATACAGCTTTTTCGCAAAACGTTGGCTTAATTCAATTATCGGGTGCTAAATCGAAGAATGTTATTTTTACAGCAGCTGGTATTATGATTGTAATTGGGTTTATGCCAAAAATCGGTGCGTTTACAACTATCATTCCTTCTGCTGTTCTAGGTGGAGCAATGATCGCTATGTTCGGTATGGTAGTAGCAGCTGGTATCAAAATGCTAAGTAAAGTAGATTTTAATTCACAAGGAAATTTATTAGTTATTGCTTGCTCTGTTGGAATGGGTCTAGGTGTTTCCGTTGTTCCAGGTTTATTTTCTCAAGTTCCAGAGAGTATGAAGGTTTTAACGGATAGTGGAATTGTTGCTGGTAGTTTAACAGCTATTATTCTGAATATTGTGTTCAATGTGATTCCATCGAAAAAAGAGAAATAGGCTCCTGTAGAAGTGAAAAAAGCGGCTTAATATAAAAAACTATCTTCTTAACTCGAATTTGAGTTAAGAAGATAGTTTTTTTGTCAATATCCTTACTTCTCTTGCATATACTGTAAATAATATATAGAGAGAAAGTAAGTGAGCCGAGATGGAGAAGAAATATTGTTTACATTGTCAAACGCTATGCAGTGAAGAAAATGTATGTAAAGTATGTGGTAAACAAGAATTTTGCAGCCTTATTATTAAAGTTCAATATCAATCTGAAAAAGATTCGAAAACAAACTATTAAAAAACCTGCTAAGTATGATACTTTATCATACTTAGCAGGTTTTTTAGATAGTATGAAACATTGCTTTTACATTTTGATCATCAAGATGATATGAATAGTTCCGGTGTTTTGAAGATGGATAGGCAGGCAAATGGCTTTTTCAAATCCATACATTTTTGCTTTGCCGACAAGGACAGTAGGAGGAGTAATATCCATACTGATGTTACTTTGTGCCAAGGTAGTAGCTAAGTTCCCTGCAATCATATTACCAAGCTCTGAGGTAAACGATTCTAACATTTCACCTTCAAGAGGCATGCCAAACATCGCTTCTCCAATTTTACTCATGCATGATTCAGAGCCTTCGATAATTAATCGGCCTGGTATATCTCCTGTCATCCCGATTAATACACTAAGAGCTTCTTGTTCGAAAGGTTGGTTAATTAGGTTTGGTTTGTCCGTTTCCATTGTGAGTGGTAATACTGACTTTACAGCTGAAATCGTTCCATTTAAAACAGTTGTAACATGAGTACTAATGGCCATTTTCATTTCCTCCGATTCCATGAATTTCTTTTATCATACCAAAGAAATAGTCTTAAATTACTATTTGTTTTTAAAAATTTATGAACTTTATTTACAGGGAGAATGATACTTTGAATAATCCTTCAATGACTGGAGATATTAACCACTAATTGAAGGAGTGGGAACATGGCTTATGTATTGTCTTCAGCTCATGCAGAGTTGCCTTATGCGTTAACACAGGACGCGATTATGGAGTTCTCAAGAGAGCTTTTTGGAGAATCATTTAAGAATATCGAACGATTATTACAAGCATTTAAAAATGGACAAGTGCAAACGCGTTATTTGTCCAATCATCTAGACTGGTTTAAAGAAGACCGGACCTTTGCGGAAAGAAACGACATGTATATCGACCAAGCGGTTCAATTCGGTGTAGAGGCGGTTAAGAAGTGTTTAACAAATGAACGATTTTTAAAAAGGGAAGTAGCAGAGAGCGAAATTGATGCTTTTTTTTACATATCTAGTACAGGACTTGCAACACCAACGATTGAAGCTCGAATTATGAATATTCTCCCATTCCGTCCACATACCAAAAGGATTCCGATTTGGGGGCTTGGGTGTGCGGGGGGGGCGAGCGGACTTGCGCGCGCTTTTGACTATTGTCAAGCTTATCCTAAAGCAAAGGTGCTTGTACTTAGTGTAGAGCTTTGTAGTTTAACGTTTCAGAAACGGGATATTTCTAAAAGCAATATCATTGGAACATCGCTTTTTTCCGATGGGGTAAGCTGTATTTTAGTATGCGGAGACGACGTGCCGGCAGCGGAGCTTTCCAGTAGAGGCCAGCAGTTTCATGTGCTTGCGAGTCAATCAACACTTATGCCTGATTCATTAGATGTTATGGGCTGGAATGTGAAAGATGAAGGACTGTATGTTGTGTTTTCAAAAGATATTCCAACAATTGTGAAACAATGGCTAAAACCGAATGTTACAGCCTTTCTTGAAGAATATAACGTGACATTGCAAGATATTCGCTACTTTGTGGCGCATCCAGGTGGAAAGAAAGTGATTGAGGCTTATCAAGAGGCACTAGGATTTGATGAAGAGATGACATTGATTTCTATGGAGGTTTTAAAGGAATTTGGAAATATGTCTTCAGCGACCGTTTTATATGTATTAGAACGATTTATGGAACGTGGAGGGATCCGTGGAGAATATGGCTTAGCAGCCGCACTTGGACCTGGTTTTTCTTCAGAATTAGTCTTAATGAGGTGGAACTAATGTTATTTCCGATTTTACTTAGTTTTGTTGTTGGACAACGGTTCATCGAACTAATTATTGCAAAACGAAATGAAAAACAGTTAAAAAACAGCGGTGCGATTGAGTTTGGGGCGGACCATTATCCATGGATTGTCTTACTTCATATTGGTTTCTTTACAGTGTTGCTGAGTGAAGTGCTTCTATTAGATCGTGAGTTATCTTCTTTATGGCCAATTTGGTTGTTGTTGTTTACACTTGCTCAAATAGGACGAATATGGGTGATAAGCTCTTTAGGGAAACATTGGAATACGAAGATTATTGTCTTACCATCAGCTGATGTCGTTATTAAAGGACCCTATAAATTTATGAAGCATCCGAACTATGTTATTGTGGCTACCGAAATTCTTGTGTTATCGCTGTTGTTTAATGCTTACTTCACAGCCATTATTTTTTCATTATTAAATCTTTGGATGATGAGGGTGCGAATTCCAATAGAGGAGCGGGCTTTGCAGGAACATACAGCATATCTTTCTGTATTTAAGCAAAAATAATAAATAAAAAAGTCAAAAAATTCATTGAAAATGATTATCGTTCATGATAAGATTCAAATGAACATGAAAATTATTCTCAATATACTTACTAATGAATGACGATATAAATAATTAAAAGGACGGTGCTTTAAATGGTTTGGTTGTTTATTTTATTAACGGTAGTTACATATAGCTTTGTGATGAAACATGTATTAAGTCATATTCAAAAGCCGGTTAAAGTAGCGAACAAGCAAAACCATGTGAAAAATGAAAATATGGTAACAGTAGTTTCCGTTCAACCAGTCAGATCATGAATCTGGCTTTTTTTTTATGCCTTCATACAATGAGGTCTGAATTTTCCTGTAGGAATAAATGTAGAAATCGTTTACAATAAGTATAAATAAAGAGATATGAGGGGTATGGATTCATGATTCAACAAACATTAGAGCAACAGTCAAAAATAGGAGTTTTGACCGCACTATATGAAAAGTTTCAGTCGGCTGGGGATGTAAGTAATGCCGATAAAATGAAGCAGTTAATAATGAAATGTAATCAAGATGAGTTTGTCCTCGCATTTTGCGGTCACTTTTCAGCCGGAAAATCAAGCATGATTAACTTTTTATTACAAGATCAAGTGTTGCCATCGAGTCCGATTCCAACAAGCGCGAATACAGTTAAGGTGCAAAAAGGGGAGAACTATGCGAAAGTATTCTACCATGATCAGCCGCCTGTCTTATTTCCAGCGCCGTATGATTTTAAGGAAGTAAAGAAATTTGCTAAAGATGGTGACTCTGTCTCAGCGATTACGATTAGTTCAAGTGAATTTCCATTGCCAGAATCTTGTGTCATTATGGACACACCTGGGATTGATTCTACGGATGATGCACACCGGGTTTCGACAGAGTCGGCTCTGCATTTAGCAGATGTTGTGTTTTATGTGATGGATTACAATCATGTTCAATCGGAAGTGAATTTTCTATTTACAAAGGAACTAATTGAAGCAAATAAACCAACGTACTTAATTATTAATATGATTGATAAGCACGATGAGAAAGAACTCAGCTTTGAAGGCTTTCAGCGTTCCGTAACGGAAGCATTCGCAAACTGGAATGTATTCCCAAGTGGTATTTTCTATACATCTGTAAGGGATTTAGATTTAGAAGCGAACCAAATTGAAACGGTACGTCAATTTATTTATGAGATGGCTGAGAAAGGTGAAGCCAGTGGTACAGACACAGTTATGCAGTCTGCCCATGTTTTAATCGAGAAGCATCTTACTTGGTTAGAGGAACAATTTGAGGAAGAGCATGAGAAAGAGTTTACATTATTAGCAGAATTACCGGATGATGAACGAGCGCAAATGACGGAGCAAGTGGAAAGTCTTCAACAAGAAAAGCGTGACATTCTTGCACGAATCAATCATGTGAAAGAACGATTTACGGATGATTTAGAAGAGATTTTGAAAAATGCTTATCTAATGCCAGCTCCTACGCGTGATTTAGCGACAGCCTTTTTAGAATCCACACAGCCTGATTTCAAAGTAGGCATGCTGTTTGCTAAAAAGAAAACAATGGCTGAGAAAGAGGAGCGATTAGGTGCTTTTCTTGCTGATATTCAAGAAAAGGTGAAGATTCAACTGGAATGGCATATTAAAGAAATGGCCGTTAAAGTCCTTGCAGATGCTGAGGTTCATGATGCGAACTTAGAAAGTGAGGCACAATCGCTTTCGATTTCCATTATGGAGGAGTTTTTAAGAGGCTCTTTAAAACCGCAAGCTAGTATGACCGGAGAGTATGTGCTGAATTATACAAATGACTTGGCGAACTCTATAAAGAAAGAAGCACGTGGAGTAGCGGATCAATTTTTAGCAGATTTATTAGCTGCTATGAAGAAGAAAGCGGATAATAAATTACGTCAGCTATCTACTGAACTTGAGCAGTATGCTGATTTTGAAAGAGCATTAAATGCTTCCGCCGCCTTAGGTGATAAAGTAACAAAAGAACAAAAAGAGCTGCAAGATATTGCACATGCAACTTCTGATGTATTCGACAATCTAGCTGTTGACACATTAGTGAATCAATGGCTAGAAGAGGAACGAAATGTGACTGTGAAGATGATGGAAATAGGAAATCACGAAGTACGTGATGGAGCTGGTGCTTCTATTCTTGCAGAAATGGAAGCAAGTGCTGGTACAGACGTGAAGGAAGCATCGGTTGTTAAAGGCGATTTACGCGGAAAAGAAAAACTTCTTGAAACGGCAACAAGTTTACAAGAAGCCGCCCAACTGATTCAGCCTTTAAAAGGATTCCAATCTTTATACAAAGAATTAACAGACAAAGCCAGTCGCCTAGAGCAGCAAACATTTACCGTTGCTTTATTCGGGGCTTTTAGTGCAGGGAAATCCTCCTTCGCTAATGCGTTAATGGGCGAAAAAGTATTGCCTGTTTCACCGAATCCGACGACAGCTGCTATCAATAAAATTATGGCGTCAAATGCGGAGCATTCACACGGTACTGCAACTGTTCAATTAAAAACAGAAGCGATGTTACTCGAAGATGTATCACTTGCGCTAAATGCTTTTGGAAAGCAGGCAAAAACACTGGATGAAGCGTATCAATTTGCGGGTGAGATTGTTGCGAAAGCAGATGAACAGGAAACAGGTAAAACGTATCTTTCTTTCTTAAGAGCGTTTCATCAAGGGTTACCTCCTTACAAAGAGCAGCTTGGTACAGTTATTACAGTAGATTTAGATGGCTTTAAAAGCTTTGCGGCTGAGGAATCGAAGTCTTGTCTTGTTGATTTAATTGAACTGTATTATGATTGCGCCATGACGAAGCAAGGAATGGTATTAGTTGATACACCGGGAGCCGATTCCATTAATGCTCGTCATACAGGAGCGGCCTTTGAATATATTAAAAATTCGGATGCCATTTTATTTGTGACGTATTATAATCATCCATTCTCGAAAGCGGACCGTGAGTTTTTAATTCAGCTTGGTCGTGTTAAAGATTCCTTTGCGATGGATAAAATGTTCTTTATCGTTAATGCGGTAGATTTGGCGGAAACGACAGAAGAATTAGAGGACGTAATCGAATATGTGAAAGACCAATTAAATGGCTTTGGTATTCGCTTCCCGAAATTATTCCCGTTAACGAGTAAAGGGGCGCTTTCAGAAAAGCTTGAGCCAGGTTCCTTCCATCACGCATTCTTGCCGAATAGTGGAATTAGTACGTTCCAATCACGTTTCGATGACTTTATTGAACATGATTTAACGGACCTTGCGATTGAGTCAGCAGAAGCGGCCGTCATTCGCGCAGAAGAACTATTAGCGGATGTAATTGCTGCTTCTAAACAAGATGAGCAAGCGAAATTGCGTGCATTAGAAACGTTGAACGAGGAAAGTCAAGCGATTGCTGACATACTTGCGGTGATTCCGAGCGAAGCAGAGAAAAAACGATTGAAAAAAGAAGTGGATGAACTAACTTTCTATAGTAAGCAGCGTGTCTTTTTACGTTTTACGGATTTCTTTAAAGAATCCTTTAACCCAGCTGTTATTAAAGACGATGGGCAGGACTTAAAGGTTGTATTGAAGCAAGCGCTACAAAGTTTACTAGAATCATTAGGCTTTGACCTTTCCCAGGAAATGAGAGCGACGGCTTTGCGTTCAGAAGTATTTGTTAATAAGTTATTAAAAGAAAAGCAAGTGTCACTGTTACAGCAAATTCAAGATGTTAGAAAGACCATTTCTTTGCAGTCTTATGAAGCGGCAGGACGGGATATTCCTGAATTCAAGCGGGCCTTTGAAGACCTAACAGAAGCGGAATTCAAAAAAGAGTTAGCTCTTTTTAAGAATCCAAAGGCCTTCTTTGAAAAAAATGAAAAAGTGCATATGAGCAATGCTATTCAAGCGCGTTTAGATCAGCCGGCTCTTGATTATGTACAATTCCAAGGTGGACGTATGTTTGAAGCCTACACAGCGATGCTTGAAGAAGAACTAGCTGCCATTCAACAAGCCTATCAACGAGAAATTGCTGATATCTTTGCTGGTTTACGTTCTGCTTTAGAAGAAAAAGTGGATATTCCGTACTATGAAGAAGTATTGGCGAAAATGAAAAGAAAGCATTCTTAATGAAAAAAGCAGACTTACTAAAATAAGTAAGTCTGCTTTTTTACTGTTTTTCGTGTGAAAGGGTGATTCTACATCTCTTTTCACAGTGATACTAGATATAGCTACTAAAATAAAAATATCAATAGATTAACTCTTCCTAATTTCACGTTCATTTAATGGTTGGACAGGACGATGATTATCTGGAAAGATTTTACGAAATGCCTCGATTTGTTCTTTAGACATTTCAATTGGCTGCTCTAATATAATCCAATTAACGTTTTCAGAACACGGGGGAGTCGTTAATGAACCATTATATCTAAATGATTGTTGATCCTTTGGAAGAATCTCCGTTAAGTTTATCGGATTAGCTAGTTTCTTCGCTTCAGTTGTTTTTTCTTGAGGGAGAGCTTTCCAAGCTTGTTCAAGAACCTCATTTGCTTTGCCTTCCTTAATCATTAGCCCTACTACGGCTAATTGATTCTTGTCATCTTTATGTACGAGATGTAATTCCATATCAAAGTTTTGTCCATTAAATTGATGTTCGCTTGGTGTATGAAAATGAAATTGAGCTAATGTATACTTATTATTGTTTAGAACAATGAAGTTATCTGATGTTGCAGGGTTCCCTTGAATAGTATGTCCATTGTTTTCTAGGGAAAATTCAGAGGATATGTAGTTGATTTCTAGTTTTTCAAGTTGTTTATCTGCTTTAATTTGGGATGTCTCAACATTGATAGGGGATTGTTCCTTCCCGTTTATACATGCAGAGTTTAGAGGATCTAACTCACCCCAATGTTCTGGTCCTGTTTCTCCTTTGTAAGACCAATCCGTTTCATGATGTACAGTTGTTGACGTTTCTGTGGATTCTTCTTTTTGAAGCTTTTCTTCCTTGGTTGATTCGGTTACTCCTGAAGAACAACCAGCTAATGATAGAGAAATAAAAGTTGTTAACAGGGTAAAGCTTAATTTACGACCTTTCATTTTGAACCCCCTTATTCTATTTTGTGTCATAATTTATAACACTAGTCACTAAATTAATATAATTTATATATATTTTCAACTAATATTTTGAAAAATAGGAATTATTGACTAGTGTTTTTTAAAAAGGCTGTGTTAAACAATATTGTTGATCAAATGGGTAGGAGCCAAAAATGAACAGCGTCCTATAACAAAGCTCTTTTAAAAAGTAACTATATTAATAAAAATCATGATAAAATAAGTAGACATCATAGTTGAGGTGGTAGTATGTTAGGAAATGAAAATGAACAGTGTCCAACTTTTCTACTTGTAGACGGGATGGCGCTTTTATTTAGAGCTTTTTATGGAACAGCTGTTACAGGACAGTTTATGATTAATTCAAAAGGTGTACCGACCAATGCAGTGCAAGGGTTTTTAAAGCATATGCTAACGGCAACTAATCATTTTAAGCCAAGCCATGTGGCGGTTTGTTGGGATATGGGCAGTCATACGTTTCGAAATGAACTGTTTGATGGGTATAAGGCGAATCGTTCGGATGCACCAGTGGAAATGATTCCACAGTTTGATTTAGCGAAGGAAGTAGTTCAAGCCTTTGATATTCCGAATATTGGACTAGCCGGTTTTGAAGCGGATGATTGTATTGGAACGATTGCGAAGGCGTCAGCTAAGGATAGTCGTGTAGGCATCTTAACGGGAGATCAAGATATGCTGCAGCTGTTAGATGAGCATATTTCTGTTGTGTTATTGAAAAAAGGCTTTGGTAATTATGATGTGCATAATCCTCATAGTTTTTATGAATGGAAAGGGATTAAGCCGAGGCAAATGATTGATTTAAAAGCGTTAATGGGCGATACAGCAGATAACTATCCAGGTGTAAAAGGAATTGGTGAAAAAACAGCGTTAAAATTATTAATGGAGTATGAAAGTATCGAAGGAATTTTAGAAAATTTATCTTCATTAACGAAGGGGCAGCGGGCGAAAATTGAAGCAGAGCTTGAGATGCTTCATTTATCCCGAAAGCTTGCTGAAATTAAATGTGATGTACCAATTTCTTGCTCGCTTGATGAGGCGTATTTTCAATATGATGACGAAAAGGTACGGTATATGCTAGAGACGCATGAATTTCGATCGGTTTTACGTATGTTATAAGAGGGCAGGAGCTTCAGAATAGAAGCTCCTATTTTTTGTATTATTGATCATATATGTAAAATGATGTAGTAAGAGAAGAGTATTATATATTGTTTATCATTAAACATTTAGGAGGGAAGACAATAGTATTATAGAAACATAGGAAGTATAGGTCATAATAAAATTTTTATTTACTTTTCGAATTCACAGCAGTATGCTAATCACAGTTTCATATTTCTAAATCGCTGAAACCGTTTGGTGCGGGGGAACCATTATTAGAATTGGTTAACAATTCAAGGGGTGAATCCTTTCAAGGTAGGGCTACTCAAAGGTCCGAATCCGACAGCTAACCTCGTAAGCGTTATATGAGAAGGAAGGTGGAGCTTGTGAGACAAAAAAATTGATGTCTACAGGTCTATTTAACTTTGACTTGTAGGCATTTTTGCATTTTGTAAAAGATTTTTTCATTTAACTAGGTAATATACAACTACATTTATGTTCGGTGGTGATTCTTAGTGATGGCCTCTATAAAAAGATTTTTAATTGGGCGGCCTTTAAAATCAACGGCAGCCGGGGAACAAAAGCTTAACAAAACAAAAGCTTTGGCTATATTATCTTCTGATGCTTTGTCTTCTGTTGCATATGGTCCCGAACAAATATTGCTTGTGCTAATTACAGTGGGTGTCACTGCATTTTGGTATTCCATTCCTATCGCTGTAGGAGTATTGCTTCTGTTAACGGCTTTAATTTTGTCTTATCGACAAATTATCTTTGCGTATCCTCATGGAGGGGGAGCGTATGTTGTTTCAAAGAATAATTTAGGTGTGAATGCAGGATTGATAGCTGGAGGTTCCTTATTAGTTGATTATATTTTAACTGTGGCTGTAAGTGTGTCTGCTGGGACGGATGCTATTACATCTGCTTTTCCTAGTTTGCATACACATAATGTGGTGATAGCCATCCTTTTTGTACTATTTCTTACTATCCTGAACTTAAGAGGGGTAACAGAGTCAGCTTCCATATTAGCTTATCCGGTGTATTTATTCGTTTTAGCGTTATTCATTCTGATTGGTGTAGGGATATACAAAATCTTGATGGGGGAAGTGTCTTCTGACTTACGTACTCCAATGGGCACACCGGTAGCAGGAATCAGTTTATTTATCCTTCTTAGAGCATTTGCATCAGGTGGTTCTGCGTTGACAGGAGTTGAAGCCATTTCTAATGCGATTCCAAACTTTAAAGAGCCAGCTCCTAATAACGCTGCCAAAACGTTAATTTTAATGGGTTCCTTACTTGCTGTGTTATTTACAGGCATTGTATTTCTAGCCTATTATTTAAGCATTGTTCCGAGTGTAGAGGTAACAGTTGTCTCGCAAATTGCTGAAGAGATATTTGGACGAAATTTCATGTATTTCTTTATTCAAGGAGCAACAGCTTTAATATTAATCCTTGCTGCCAATACAGGCTATTCTGCTTTTCCTTTGCTGGCTGTCAATCTCGCAAAGGATAAGTTTATACCAAGGATGTTTACAATTAGAGGCGATCGATTAGGATATTCGAATGGAATTATCATATTAGGACTTGCTTCCATCGTCTTAATAATCGCTTTTGAAGGGCATACAGAAAATCTTATTCCGCTTTATGCAGTAGGAGTATTTATTCCATTTACGTTGTCTCAGACCGGAATGATGGTTAAATGGATTCGTGAAAAGCCAAAAGGATGGGTTTTTAAGTTAATCATTAACTCCATTGGTGCTGTTATTAGTTTGATTGTTACCATCATATTCTTTTTAACTAAATTTACTCAGGTTTGGCCGGTTTTAGTTTTTTTACCTATCATCATTCTCGTTTTTCATCGAATTAGAAAGCATTATGATGCAGTAGGTGAGCAGCTAAGGGTTACGTCTTGTGAACCTGCTGTACCAATCGAAGGGAATGTAATCATTGTACCTGTCGCTGGCATTACTCATGTGGTGGAGAATTCATTAAACTATGCAAAATCCCTTTCAGCAGAACAGATTATAGCTGTTTACGTTTCTTTTGAACGAGAAGATGAAAAGAAGTTTGAGGATAATTGGAAGAAATGGCAACCTGATGTGAGACTTGTAACTTTACACTCACATTACAGAAGCATCATAGGTCCATTAACTAAATTCATTGATACCATTGAACATAAAGCGAGTGAAGCAAACTATCGGGTTACAGTCGTTATACCACAATTTATACCAAGGAAAGGCTGGCACAATATTCTTCATAACCAATCAAGTTTACTGATTCGTACTTCCTTGCTTTATCGAAGAAATGTCATTATCACGACTGTACCTTATCATTTGAAAAAGTAAAATATATTCGAGCGATACAATAGCTGTTACTTTGAATAGAGCGAACGTATTGAATGAGTAAAGTGATAAAAAATCTTTTTCATTGTAGCAAGTCTACTAGAGCTTTAAATACCATTTTGTTCAGAAGTAAAGTTTACTCTGAACAAAGTGGTATTTCTCATGTTTAGTATTAATTTTTATTAGATAAACGATAGGAAAAAGTCAAATTTTGCGGTAAGATGAAGGAAAAAGTGTACGGAGAAGGTGGAAGATTGGCTTGGTCGACTGAAGAGTATATTACATATTTAGAAGGAAAAGGTTTTTCTTTTGGTGAAGACATGATTGGTTTTATTTATTTTGGAAAACAGTATACGAAAGCTAGTGATTCTTTAGTTAATATTGCGATTGAACTAACATTAAAGGTGCAAAAAAAGTTCGACGGCAGCTTTTATGTATCTTTGCTTGAAACTTTAACAAAAAATCATATTTCTACAAAACGAGAAGCAGAAAAGTTTGCTCGTGAACAAGGCTTATTTCAATAAAATCGGACTCCCTCAATGGAAGTCCGGTTTTATTTTTCTTTTTTTAGCAGGCAGTTCGGCAATAACCATCCCAAACAAAATACATATACAGCCAGCGATTGAAGCGACTGTTAATTTTTCATCAATCCATAGATAGGATGTGAGAGCGGCAAATACCGGCTCAGTCGCAAAAATTAACGCAACTCGTGTTGGAGATGTGTAGGCTTGGAAATGCGTTTGCGCCAAAAATGCCAATGCTGTAGCAAAAATAGCGGTTACAAACAAGGCGCTCCAAACTTCTGTTTGCAACATGATGGTTGGATTGACTAAGACTGAAATATCTTCACCAAAAATCGGTGCTGATATAAAGGATAGAATCGATACGGTAAACAGCTGCACTAATGTTAATGGTAAAGCTGCATAATCGCCAGCGACTTTAGCTGTCATAATGATTTGCATTGCAAAACTAACCGCACATAATAAGATGAGCAGATCACCAAGACTGAATGAGGCTGTATCGACCACTGTCATTAAATAAAGTCCAATTGTGGCTGCAATAACCCCAATGATTGCATTTTGCGATAATTTCATTTTTAAAAGCAATACGGAGAACAGTGGAACAAGCACGACGCTTAAGCCGGTAATAAAGCCGGCTTTGGCTGGAGTGGTATGCAGTAAACCTACCGTTTGAAATGAATATCCTAAAAAAAGCCAAATGCCAATTTTAAATCCGGCAATTAATAAATTTCTTGACCAAACACCTTGTTCTTTTCGGATGAAAAGAACATAAATAATAAGTAGACTTATAAAGGCGATCAAAAATCGAATCCCATTAAAGCTATGTGGTTCAAGAAAAGAAGTTGCATTTTGAACCATAACAAAGGTCGCCCCCCAAATAAAGGCGACGAATAATAACGTAAAATCAGCTGTCTTTCTCATCTGGCCGCTCCTTGTTTAAGTGAATAGCTCGTCTAGCTAATTGATCGGCGGACTTATTTTCAATGCTTGGAATCCATTTTATAAAAAAGAGGTCTAATTGTTTTGCTAAAGTTAACGCTTGAGCAAGCAATGGTGCATAGCGTTTATTTTTGGCGAATTCTTTTTCCATTGCTTGGTTAATTGCTTGTGAATCCGTGCGAAAAGAGACAATTTGATAATGATTTTTCACACAAATTTCTAATGCTTTAATCAATGCATAGTATTCTGCTTCATGATTTTCCAGTAAGCCAAGTGGAATCGAATAGCGTTCTACATGACCATTATTATTAATAAAAATGCCTGCACCGCTTGGGCCAGGGTTCCCAGCACTAGCGCCATCAATATATACTTCAATCATTTTACTTCACCTCGAACTTTGGACTTGAATATGCTATGATTATTCTCTGTTGAAAGTCAGGAAGATGTTTAGCTAGACATGCTCAATTCAAATAGATTTTTTAAGATGGGATAAAGGCATGTAAAACGAATGATACTAGATAACAAGCTCCATCCTAATATATAAATTATAGCTGTAAAATGTTGAAATAGGTATAGAAATTGTTTAGTTAAGGAGTTGAGTTGATTGAAAGTATTGATTCGTTGGACATATTTTTTAAATAAAAAAGGAACAGCTTCTTTTCTTTCGGAATGGCTTGAGGCTGAGTCTGCGCTAGCTATTGTAGAAGATTTAGAAAAAACAGGGCGGGTAAAAGCGGTAGAATTTGAAGATGAAGTAGGAACGGTATGGACGAAAAAAGAACTTGTTAAGCTGTTGACTGAGGTTGAAGATGAACCTCAAAATATTACAGTCTTTTTTGACGGCAGCTACCGAAAAAACGAAAGACTGGCAGGGCTTGGTGTTGCTCTTTATTATACACAAAATAAGAAGAACTGGAGAATTCGGAAAAATGCACTGCTTCATCAATTAGAATCGAATAATGAAGCTGAGTATGCAGCATTTTATGAAGCGGTTAAGCAGCTTGAGGAATTAGAGGTACATCATCAAAGCTGTGTGTTTAAAGGAGATTCACTCGTTGTACTAAATCAGCTCTCGGGAGAATGGCCGTGCTATGAAGAGCAATTAAATCGATGGATCGACCGCATCGAGGAAAAGTTAGCAAAGCTTAACATTCGTCCTGTATACACACCAATTTCAAGAAAAGATAATCAAGAAAGTGACCAATTGGCATCACAAGCTATAAACGGAGAAGAAATTTTCGGCAAGATGCAAATAGAAAAGAAGGAGTTATGACCAGAAATGAATCGGAAGAAGATTTATGAAGAAGTCGAAGAAATGCTATCTTTTTGCGAAGGCTGTTTTGTACAAAAACATTTTCGAAAGGAGAAGGGACGTACGTTTGCGCATCAATTTTGTTTATCTCAATGTACGGTAGGAGAAAAATTAAAAAAGCTTGGTCAAGAATTAACGAATTTAAATGAAAAATGAGCCTTTTCTTGTGCCTTTGTTTGGAAAATTGTCATACATGCCCTTTATGAAGAATAGTAAAATAGTTGAAAGGGCACAGGGGCAGAAGGGGACAAAATGAAACGAAACAAGGAGAAGGAAAAGCTTCTTTATATTCCAGAGATGGATGATTTATTATTAGATTTAAATACAGAACTAGAAGCAGATGGAGAGTCTCTGTTTTATTTTAAGAAGAGAATGACTCAAAAGCAAAGGTGTCAGACCCCCAATCGATTTTTTAAGCCATTTACATCATGTATTTCTGATAAGTATAAAACCTTTTATAAGTCATTCTCTCTTTTTAATCTGAGTTATTTTTCTTTTTGAGCAGATTGGAAGTATGCTTTTAGCATTGCTTTATTTTCAACAATATCAGCTAATGTATATTGATCAAGCACTTGTAGAAAGGCATCTAAGGCCGTGTTAAGTATAAACTTCAAAGAACAAACGGGAGAAATGACACAGTTGTTATGATCTTTGTAGCACTCGACTAAATAGAAATCCTCTTCAGTTCGGCGAACTACTTCTCCAATATTGATATCGGCAGGTGCCTTGGCTAGTCTAAAACCGCCGTTTCTTCCTCGAACCGTCTCGATATACCCCGTTTTTCCAAGATTATGAACAATTTTCATTAGATGATTTTTCGATATATCATACACTTCAGAGATTTCTTTTATGTTCGTTAGCTTGTCGTTATTTTGGGTCGCTAAATAGATTAATACTCGGATGGAATAATCTGAATAGCTAGTTAACCGCATAATTTTCGCCTCACAATCTACACCCGTTCTGTTGAACAAGTTATCAAACTCCTAGAAAAATATGTAACGAATAGGCAAAACATATTCTTAATTGAGAAAGTTTTTAATTTTATAATAGCATAATTGTAAACATGATGTAATGATCTGCTTCAGAACGTAAGTAGTAGAATGATATCTATGACGGGGGGAGAACTCGTAAGTGAAAATAAAAAAACGCCAAAAAAGGCGTGTCATTTAATCGTTTTTACTGACTTTCCCATCGTTTCCTTTGTCAATACCTGTAGCATTATTTATTGTTTGTGCTACTAAGTTCAGCCCTTGATCCATCGCATTCATTGAATTAGCTTTTTGACCAATATTTTTAGATTTTTCTTGTTCTTTCATTTCTATCACCTCTTAAATTATAGGGTTTGTAGTAAATCAAAAAATATTCGAAAGAAATGAGAAGTGTAGGCTACATAGGGCATTAATGAAGTAAAGGTAAAGGGGAATTAAAGGGAAAAAACGCCAAAGAAGGCGTTTCAGTTAGTCGTTATTGATTGGTTTTATTTGTCATATTATTTAATACTCTAGCATTAGGATCCGTATCCCCATAACCGAGAGCATTATCTGTATTGTTTTCTTCAAAAACAGACTGCGTGCTAACGGATTTCTTCTGTTGCTTCTCGTTATTTTGATTTTGTTGGTTTGTCAAATGAATTTACCTCCTACATACATATTAAGATACGCAATTTTTATTTTTCTACATCATGGAGGCGATCTTCAGATTCCGTTTCAGCCATTCCATATAATCCATTCATCTCTTGTTCGTCTGGATCAAGACCTAGGTAATTATCACTGTTACTTTTCATTGTTTCTTTTGGTTCCTTTATCTCTACATCATTTTTCTTCATCATTTTCATCACCTCCACTTATTATGGTGGCTAAAAAAGAGACAAGTATACGTATTTAAGTATCTGAATGAGGAGCAAGATAGATTACTATTCATTTATATTGTGACATCTAAGAAGAATGAAAGCGGGCGAAAATGTAGAACAAAGGGGAGCAATCTTAAAGTAAGATTGCTCTTAACATTTAAATGCGAGCTATTCTTGTTCGGGTCTGTGTACATGAAGAGGAGGTGGAACCAACCACCCTTTATTCTTGTTCAGTCTCAAAAATTTTGCACCCAATTGGGCCTTAGCCGCATGGAATTGGCCATACATCATAGCAATATCTTCTCTAATACATTGTCCAATTGCTTGACTGCATGCAACTAACCCCGCTGCAATATCCATAGAAAGAGCAGTGCTAATTTCTGGATCAGTAAATCTTGCTCCAACAGGTATGTCTTCTAATTTGGCAACCGGACGATCAGGTGAGGCAGGAGGAAGTCCAAGGCCGTTTGCTTTTAGTAATTCCTCTAACTGTGGATTTTCATTTTGCATACACTCAATAGCTTCTTCGATAAGTTTTTTTAGATCTTCATCTCCCGCATGCTGAAGAAATGTTTGATATGCAGTGATTAAGCCATTGTTTGTAAAAAGATTCGTCCATATAGCAAATACTTCACCATAATGCATTGGTTCATCTTTTGGATTGCCGCTTAAGATTCCCATAATTGCACTCCTTATCTCATTTAGATTCATGTTGTTCTCCTTACTGTAAGGAATAAATCACAAAGCTTATTATGTGAAGAGATGTGAAAAGTATTCATAACGATGTTTCACAGTCCGTTTTGAAGAATAACAGCGAGAATATGAAAGACTGTAAAAATAAAGAAGCGATAACATTTGAATATGTACGAAATACAGTTAAAAGAAAGATTGTGAACACTTTTCAAACGTTAACGAAATGTTCACAAAAAGATGTATTTGAAATATTGCTTTATGGAAAATGAAGGTCTATTATAAAGGTGTATTAAAAATACTTGTTTAAAGAAAGAGGGAGTACGTTATGCTATCTCAAAAAACAATTGATATTGTGAAATCAACAGTACCTGTGTTAGAAATTCATGGGGAAACAATTACAAAAACTTTCTATAAAAACCTTTTTGAAGCTCATCCAGAATTATTAAATATTTTCAACCAAACAAATCAAAAAAGAGGCCGTCAACAAACGGCATTAGCAAATACAGTTTTAGCTGCAGCGAAATATATTGATAACTTAGGAGTAATCGTTCCAGTTGTGAAACAGATTGCTCATAAACATAGAAGCTTAGCTGTTAAGCCAGAGCACTATCCAATCGTTGGTGAAAATTTATTGAAAGCGATTAAAGAAGTACTAGGCGATGCGGCAACAGACGAAATTATCAATGCGTGGGCAGAAGCATATGGTGTGATTGCAGATGCATTCATTGGCATTGAAAAAGACATGTACAAAGAAGCTTCTGAGCAAAATAATGGCTGGGAAGATTATAAAGAATTTAGAGTAACAGATAAAGTACAAGAAAGCGATCTGATTACATCTTTCTATTTAAGACCAACTGATGGAACTAAGGTCCCAACTTACTTACCAGGACAATACATTACGATTCGTGTAAATATTCCAGGAGAGCAATACTTATGTAATCGTCAATATAGCTTATCCGTTGCACCTGGTCACGATTACTTCCGCATTTCAGTGAAGAAAGAAGCAGAAGGCGGGGAACATGAAGGTAAAGTATCCAACTACTTACACAAATCTGTTCAAATTGGTGACAAAATTGAAGTTACAGCTCCTGCTGGAGATTTCATCTTGGAAGAAAAAGATACACCAATTGTCTTCCTTGCAGGCGGCGTCGGAATTACTCCATTATTAAGCATGGTTCAAACTGTATCAGAGAAACAACCAAATCGTTCGGTTCAATTTATTCAAGCAGCGAATAACGGATCTGTTCAAGCTTTCAGAAATGAACTTTCTGAGATTAAACTAGCAGATTACGAACTTGGCTTTGTTTATACATCTCCAACAGATATCGATAAAAATAATCCGTATTTTGTAAAAGAAGGCTATGTAGATCGCGATGTATTAGCTGAAACAATTAAACCGGATGCTGATTATTATGTATGTGGACCTGTTCCATTCATGAAATCTGTTATTTCAACTTTAAAAGAACTAGGTGTAACAGAAGAAAAAATTCATTTCGAATTTTTCGGCCCGGCAATGGCATTGTAAGCATAAAATTCCACACTGGAATAGGGGATTATCATTGACATCAGCTCGATAATTTTGCATACTATAGAAAATATGAACGTTAAAAGAAGACTAGTATGTGAAATCTTGCTGTAATAGAGAGCGGTGTCCGTGGCTGTAAGACCCGTAACAGAAAAGGCACTGAACCTACTTCTTGAGTCCTATGAAAACATAGGCGCAGTCTCTAGCGTTATGAGGTAAAGTGGGATGTGACATGTTCACATTCAATCAAGGTGGTACCACGGAAAGCAACCCTTTTCGTCCTTAATCAATAAGGATGAGAAGGGTTTTTTTGTACGATTAGAATGTATAAATGATCAGATAAGCTATCTTGAAGTAGCTGTTGATTTTAGGGAGTGTAACTGCGCCTCTAACTGAAAGGCAAGTTGGAAGCGAGTTTTCTAATATATTAGAAAATTATATTGGAGGAAGTATGGATGGAAAAGAAGCGCATCGTTGTCAAAATCGGAAGCAGTTCGTTAACGAACTCCAAGGGGGAAATTGATCAATTTAAATTTTTAGATCATATTCAAGCAGTTGCGGCATTGCGAAAAGAAGGGCATGACGTGATTCTTGTATCATCTGGTGCTGTTGCGACCGGATTCCGTAAGCTAGGTTACCCATCACGTCCGGTTACGTTAAAAGGGAAACAAGCAGCCGCAGCCGTCGGTCAAAGTTTATTGATTCAATCATATATGCAACAATTAGGGCAGTTTGGCATTAACGCCGCCCAAATTTTATTAACAAGAACCGATTTTTCAAAAAAAGACCGTTATAAAAATGCCCATGCGACTTTGTCAGAATTAATTGAACGCGGCATTTTACCAATTATTAACGAAAATGATACAGTGTCTGTTGAAGAATTAACATTTGGGGATAATGATATGCTTTCTGCTCTTGTGAGTGGGCTTATTCATGCCGATCAGCTTATTATTTTAACGGACATTAACGGCTTATATGATTGTAATCCGTTGACGAATCCGGATGCTAAGAGAATCGATTATTTAACAGAAGTAACGGATGATTTGCTGCAAGTAGCGGAAGGAGCCGGCTCAAACGTTGGGACAGGCGGGATGCAATCGAAATTATTAGCTGCGAAAACAGCACTGTCTTTAGGTGTAAAAGTCTTTATTGGTAAAGGAGAAGGCCGTGATAAGCTTCTGCGAATTTTAGCGGGTGACGGTGACGGGACGTATATTGAAAATGACGTGCTTACAACCGTAAATAATAATAAGCAATGGATTTCGATTCATTCGGAAGTGTCAGGAAAAATCTTCGTTGACGATGGCGCAGAAACAGCCCTAATGTTGAATGGCAGCAGTTTATTGCCTGCCGGTATTTATGACATTCAAGGAGATTTTGAAAAAGGGGACGTTGTTGAAGTGTTTGGTTCAAGCGGATTGCTTGGCCGAGGAGAAGTTCTCTATTCTGTCGATGAGCTGAAACTAGCGATGGGAAAACGGACAGACGAGCTTGTGATGTCAGCAATTGAAGTGATTCATCGAGATAAATGGGTGAAAGCCTAAATTAAAAAGGGGGAGTTAGTAATGAGTGAAGTCATTGTAAAAGGAAAAGCGGCCAAAGCGGCAAGTTATAAAATGAGTGGGAAGACGACAGAAGAAAAAAATGAAGCATTAGCAAAAATTGCGGATCAATTATTGGCAGATAAAGATTATTTAATAAGTGAAAATGCAAAAGATTTAGAACAAGGAAAGAAAAATGGTCTGCCTGATTCGACATTAGATCGTATTATGTTAAACGAAAAGCGTATTGAAGATATGTCAGCGGCTATTCGTTTACTGATTGACTTAAAAGATCCAGTCGGTGAAAGCTTAGAAACAATTGAGAAAGAAAACGGCTTGCTTATTAAAAAAAATCGTGTTCCAATCGGTGTGATTGGTATGATTTATGAAGCGAGACCAAATGTAACGATTGATGCGGCTACATTATCATTAAAAACAGGAAATGCGGTTATTTTACGAGGAAGTTCGTCTGCAAGCTACTCTAATCAAGCGCTTGTTAGGTCGATTCATAAGGCATTGGCGCAAACATCTTTACCAGTTGATGCGGTTCAATTAATGGAAGATACAAGCCGTGAAACAGCGAAAGAATTATTTCATTTGAATGAATATTTAGATGTGTTGATTCCACGCGGAGGCAAAAATTTAATTGATACTGTTGTTCGTGAATCGACTGTACCTGTTCTTGAAACGGGAGCCGGTAACTGTCACATTTTTATTGATGAATCAGCTGATTATGAGATGACAGAAAATATTGTAATCAATGGAAAAACACAGCGTCCATCTGTATGTAATGCCATTGAAAGTTTGCTCATTCATGAAAGCTGGTTTACTAAAAATGGGACTGACTTATTAGCCGTTCTTCACGGTAAAGGAATTGAACTATACGGAGATCAAACGGTCTGTACTGCTTTTCCAGAGGCGAAGCAAGCAACAGAAGAAGATTGGGCAACGGAATATTTAGCGCTAAAATTGAGTGTGAAAATTGTGAAGGATGTTACAGAAGCTGTTGAGCATATTAATCAGTATGGTACGAATCATTCTGAAGCCATTATCACAACAAATGAGGAAAGTGCAGCCATTTTCTTAAATGGAGTCGATGCAGCCGCTGTTTATCATAATGCTTCTACCCGTTTTACTGATGGGTTTGAATTCGGTTACGGTGCTGAAATTGGGATTAGTACGCAAAAGCTTCATGCGCGTGGACCAATGGGATTACCTGCTTTAACATCTACTAAATATTTTATTTATGGACAAGGACAAATTCGCGGATAAGTGGATAGTTGATGAACGAGATTGAGTGAAAACCTGTACGCTACTTTTGGTACAGGTTTTTTTGTCTTACACTTAACGGGCAGTAAGCCCCCCACCTCCAGCTTATGAAGAAACAAAGAAGATAGGTGGGGGACAACTGCCCTCATCTAGTTGCGGCTCCTAGCCCCTCGAGGTCATAAGCTGCAATGCTTTGTGGCAAACTGCGCCACGCCGCATTTCATCTTATGCTTGTCGGGGCTGAACAGTCGCCTCGCTTTTGTAGTAAAGGCCCAATTGGCTAACCATTAGTGGGTGATAAAGGAACTCCCCTTTGATGGAAGTTTCACTTTATGATTGCATTCTACAAAAAGAAAGGGTATTCTTTGTATAAAAATAGATGATATCGGGAGTCTGTGGAATCAGGCTGAGAGTACGGTTAATCTACCGTAGACCGTTTGAACCTGTTGGGTCATGCCAGCGTAGGGAAGTGATAAGGGGATTACTCTGTATTTTTGCACTTTGCGTACGCAAAGTGCTTTTTTGCGCTATTAGAAAATAAATGGCTACATTGAAAGGAATGGGTAAACATGATGACTCAAAAAGAAATGATTGAATCGACAGTTCAATTTATTAATTGTAATGAATCTTCTGAGGAAGATTTTAATCAGCAGGCTTTACAATTATTTCGCTATCACTATCAATATAACATTCCTTATCGAACTTTTTGTTCTCAAAAAGGAAAAACACCGCGTACTGTGAAAACTTGGAGAGACATCCCGCCAGTACCGATTAATGCTTTTAAAGATGTTACTTTGAGCTGTTGTGATCCGGAGCAAGCGGAAGCGGTTTATATGACAAGTGGTACAACACAAGGAATTAGAGGTAAACATTATCATCCAACATTAGACATATTTGATAGGTCGATGATTAAAAATTTTCAAGAAAGATTTATGGGAAATACCGATAAGATTCGGATGGGAATCTTATTTCCAACAGAACAGGAGATGCCTAATTCTTCTTTAGCTCGTTATTTAAAACTCGCAAAAGAAAGGTTTGGGACAGAAGATAGCCGTTATTTTATACAAAATCACAAGCTTGATGTGGAAGGCTTACAGAAAGAGCTGAGGAATGCTGAAGTAACTGGAGAACCTTATGCTCTTTTAGGTGCAAGTTATAGCTTTGTTCATCTTTTAGAAGAACTAGAGCGTGGGAATCAAACTTTTACTCTACCAAAAGGAAGTAAAATTCTTGATACGGGCGGCTTTAAAAAACAATCTAAAGAATTAGAGTTGGATGAGTTCTATCAGTTGCTTTCTACATATTTAGGAGTCAATCGTTCAGCGTGTATCAATATGTACGGCATGACCGAGCTGAGTACACAGCTGTATGACAATGGAAATCAATCTGTGCCTGCTGTTAAGTCAGGACCAAGTTGGATTAAAACGCGAGTCGTAAATCCGTTAACAGGTGAAGAAGTAGCAAAAGGAGAACGCGGCGTTATTGTTCATTGTGACCTTGCTAATATGAATTCTGTTTCTACGATTTTAACAGAAGATGTTGGTGTTGAAGTGGAAGGCGGTTTTCTGTTATTAGGAAGAGTGGAAGGAACAGAAGCAAAAGGCTGTTCGCTAGCGATGGCAGAATTTTTAAAGGCTTCAAAGGGACTGGAGAAATGAGAGAAATCGCTGGATATATTCCGAATATAGGAGAAGAATCATTTGAGACAAAGGTGCTTCTATTCGAAAGAAATCAGGAAACAATAGAAGTGGAGATTCCGATTCTTACACATGAACAAATGAGCAGGTTAATTGACAAGATTAAGCATAGCAGTCGTAAGGTGTTAAAATCTTTTTCTGTTAATGAGTTAATGAACATCATTGATGAAGCGATACATAGACTTCTAGAGCGTGATTCATCTTATCGACAAAAAGCTGAAAAAGTATTACCGATTGTAACAGGCTATGATGAAGAAATGATAAGGCTTGGTTTGACTTCTTATTTAAAAACGTTTCGAAAACATGAACTGCAGCGTTTTCTTGTTGAAGATTTAGGAAATCCATTGTTGTTGGATGATTTTCAACCGAGAGTAAAAGGTGGATTTTCGAAGGCTTTTAGTCCGGATTTAATTACGCATATTTGGTCAGGGAATGTGCCTGGTCTTCCTTTATGGAGCTTTATATCTAGTTTGTTAGTGAAAGCAGGGAATATCGGGAAGGTATCGAGTGCTGAGCCATTATTTGCTGGCTGGTTCGCTAAGCTTTTAGTGGAAATAGAACCAAGATTAGCAGATTGCTTTGCCGTTCTTTGGTGGAAGGGCGGAGAAGAAGAGAGAGAACGCTTTATTTTTCAGCAAACAGATATTGTTGTCGGGTATGGGGGCAATGAAGCGATGGAAGCTTTACGAAGTCGGATTCCAATCACTAAAAGGTTTTTACCATTTGGACACAAGCTAAGTTTTGGGATTGTTTCAAAGACGTCTCTTGATTCTCTTAAAGCTTTGCAGGCAGCCCATTTGGCTGCTTTGGATGTGATGCGCTATGACCAACAAGGCTGTTATTCTCCACATGTTTTCTATGTACAAAAAGGAGGAAATGTTTCTCCAAAAGAATTTGCTAGATATATAGGTCATGAACTAGAGGCGTTTAATAGAAGGTTTCCGAGAAGAAAACTATCAATGGCCGAATCGATGGAGATGGCCGCTTGGAAAAATAAAGAAGAAATGAACCTGTTCTCGAATCCAAATAATGAAGTATTAGGCAATAACCAAAATGATTGGACTGTTGTTTTTGAAGATTCCGATCTTAGCCTTACACCAAGCAGTTTAAATCGTGTTGTAAAAGTGAAAGAGTTTGATCACATAGAAGAGGTGACGAAAGGCCTTCTCATGCATCGGGATTACCTGCAAACGGTTGGAATCGCTGCTAGTCCGTCTGAATTGTTTCAATGGTCTCATTTACTAGGGAGTGTTGGTGTGACTCGAATGACGGCATTGGGAAATATGACATCTCCAGAAGCTGGATGGCATCATGATGGCCGCTTTAATGTACTGGATTTAATTAATATGGTTGATATCGAAGCTTCAGCTGAACAATTAAGTGAAGAGTTGGCTCCCTATGCAGATTAGGAGGTTAGCAGATGAGTTTTTTAACAATTGAGGATTTGACTTATAGCTATCAAGAGAAGACAACTGTGTTACATGGAGTGAACTGGTCTATTGAAGAAGGGGAATTTCATTGCTTTCTAGGGAAAAGCGGCTGTGGAAAGACAACGTTATTAAAGCTTGCAGCGGGCTTGCTTCCATCTCATTCAGGAATGATTCGCTTTAAAGGAAAAGAAGTAATAGGGCCGTTGGATGAATGTGGTTTTGTGTTCCAATCTCCTACCTTATTAGAATGGAAAACAGTGCTAGAAAATGTGTTGCTTCCGATTTCGCTGAAAAGAAAGATTACGCAACAAGATCGACAGTATGGGTTAGAAGTATTAGAGATGGTTGGTTTAACGACTTATTTAGATCGTTATCCTACTCAATTATCTGGAGGACAACAAAGTCGTGTTGCTATTGCGAGAGCGTTGATTCAAAAACCAACGATGCTGTTTCTAGATGAACCATTTGCTGCTCTGGATGCTATTACAAGAGAAGAACTACAGGATGATTTGTTGAAAATTTGTAAGACCCGTCATACAACGGTTCTTTTTATTACGCATGATATCGCAGAAGCCGTGTATTTGTCAGATCGGATTGCAGTCATAGATCAAGGCCAAATCATTTTTGATACTGCTGTAAAATTAGAAAAAGAGAGAAATGTAGAAATGAAATACGCGCCGTATTTTAATGAGTTGTGCCTGACGTTACGACATGTATTGGGAGGAAATAAGCGATGAAAAGTCTCCCTTTATACTCAATTCTATTATTTATTATGTTCCTCATCATTTGGGAATATAGTGCAAGCTTTATGTCAGAGCTTGTTTTGCCGGCTCCTACGGTTATTGTTACGACTTTAGTAGATGGTCTGCAAAGTGGATACTTTATTCCACATATTTTGCGAACACTATCAGAAGTGTTGCTAGGTTTGGTAATTGGCTGTGTCGGGGGATTTATCGTTGGGGTGATTATGGGTGAGATTGAATTTTTAAGAAAGCTTCTTTCTCCTTATATCATTGCGAGCCAAGCTGTTCCTAAGCTTGCTTTGGCCCCTTTATTTATTCTATGGTTTGGTTTTGGCATGAAATCGAAAGTCATAATCACTGCCCTGATTTGTTTTTTTCCATTATTGGAGAATACGATTACAGCGATTCAGTCTACGAATAAACAAAAACAAGAATTATTTCATATGCTTCGAGCAACACGCTGGCAAACCTTAATTCATTTAAAAATTCCTAATGGCCTGCCAGGGATTCTAGCCGGACTTCGAGTGGCGGTTGTATTAGCCGTAGTAGGGGCTGTTGTTGGCGAGTTTATTGGGGGAAGCGATGGATTAGGAGCGCTCATCGTCGCGTCGCAAGGGATGATGGATACGCCGTTAATGTTTGCTGTGTTAATTTTATTAACTGTGATGGGCATGGTTTTATATCAATTGATTTATGTATTAGAAGTTACTGTACTAAAGAAATATATGAAGGAGAATAGAAAATGAAAAATAGATGGTTAGTCACGATTTTATTATGTATGACCGTATTGATGTCAGCGTGTGGTGCAAAGGATGAAAATAAGGGAACAGCGAAATCTGATTCAACAGACGTCCAAACGATTCGAGTAGCGAACTGGAGTAAGCCACTTACAGAACAAACGAATCTATTAGTCGATGAGAAGAAGCATTTCTTTCAAGATAAAGGCCTAGATGTAACTGTTATTCCTGGTGCAGGCGGTGGCGATGCGATTAAAAATATTTTATCTGGGAAAGCAGATATCGCTTTTACTGATCCAGGTTCACTATTTTTCGCATTAGATAAAGGTGAAAAGCTAAAAGTTATTTACAATATTTATCCGCAAAATGTATTTAACATCGTATCACTAAAGGAAGCTAATATTAACAAACCAGAAGATTTAAAGGGAAAAACAATTGGCGTTTATAGTCTATCAAGCGGAACACGTCAAAACTTATTAGTGTTATTACATCAGGTCGGTCTTTCAGAAAATGATGTAAAAATTGTTGAGACAGGTCTTTTAAACTTTGCCCCATTAATGCAAGGGCAAGTGGATGCAACAGCTGCGACTGATACGGGACTAGTTGTTGGACAAGCCAAAGGTTTAGAGGAAGTCAATGTGATGAATGTGAAAGACTATTTAAATGTACCGAGTGATGTATTTGTTGTAACAGAGAAAGTATATCAAGAAAAGCAGCAAGAATTGAAGGATTTCTTGGAAGCTTATCGTAACAGTGCACAATGGATGATTGAGAGTCCGGAAGAAGCGGCTGCTTTGGCTAAAACCTATGCAATCGATGGGAAAGATGAGCAACAAAACTTAGAGATTATTAAACTGCGTAATGCTTCTAGCGTATCTCCTGAAACAAATCAACATGGTTTAGGAGCGCTTGATGCGAATATCTTGCAGGATGGTGCGGATACGTATCAAAAATTAGGATTGATTAAAGAAAAGCTTAATATGGATGAGGTAGTAGTTGATACATTACTTCCAAAAAAATAAAGGAGAACATACATGGGGAAATTTAGTGGAAAAGTCGTTCTTGTTACGGGCTCCAGCCGAGGAATTGGAGCAGCGATTGCCATTGAATTTGCAAGAGAAGGGGCCTTCGTTATTGTCAATTATTTGAAAAATGTTAAAGCAGCTGAACAAATTGTGTCAGCTTGTATCGAAGTTGGAGGAGATGCTTGGGCGATTCAAGCAGATGTTACGTCCGAAGAGGCTGTTCAGTCGATGATTCAGCAAATTGTGCTTGAAACGGGACGACTAGATGTCGTTGTGAATAATGCATTTAAACCTTATGTCTTTGATCCTGAACAACGAAAAATGGCTTGGCAGCTCACATGGGAAGATTATCAAGGACAGATTGATGGATCGGTAAGATCGACGCATTATCTATGTCAAGCAGTGCTGCCCATTATGAAAAAACAAAGCAGTGGAAGCATTGTGAATATCATTAGTAATTTAGTAGAAAGACCGTTGGTTCCTTATCATGAATACAACACGGCTAAAACAGCATTAATGGGGTATACGCGTAATTTAGCTGTGGAGCTAGGACCTTTTGGGATAAGGGTCAATTGTGTAGCACCGGGCCTTGTTTATCCAACCGATGCGAGCAAAAAAACAAAAGAAAGTTTGAAAGAACTAATCATTTCCCAAACCCCGCTTCGAAGAATTGCAAAGCCGGAAGATATCGCAGGTCCTGTTTTATTTTTATCATCTGATTGGAGTGAATTTATGACAGGGCAAACGCTATTTGTAGATGGCGGATTTGTGATGTGATTTTTATGAAAAAGCCAATCAAGAATTCAGTGCTTGATTGGTTTTTTTATCGTCTAGGAAACTATTTCGTATTTTTTGTTTCTGTTTGAAAGAATGTACAGCCGACAGAAGTGTTTGTTATAGGTAGTCCGGCACTTCTAACAAACATTTCTAACAAAATCCGGCCATAATCTTGTTCAATTACGGTTTCATGCAAAGCAGTTATAGAAAAACCATCCGCCTGTAATCGCTCTGCTTGTTCATCAATATAAGCATGAATAATAGGAGCTGTAAATTATGGATGAAATTGCACACCGAAAATATGCTGATCAATCATAAAAGCTTGATGTTGTTCAAAATCATTCTGTGCGAGAATCGTTGCTTGTTTCGGCAGAGTAATAACAGATTGATAGTGAGTGACATGCCCAAAAAATGTATGAGGAAGGATACTAAATAGAGGATGTTCTTTGCCTGCATTTGTTAGCTGGACACTTGTTGTACCGATTTCAATTTCTTTTGGATGATGACTTACTTGACCGCCAAATGCCTTTGCCAGTATTTGATGACCATAGCAAATGCCTAATATGGGGATGTTATCCTGCTTAATATCTTGTAACCAGCGTATCAATTGAACACTCCATTCTTCGTGATCGGTGACCATTGCATGTGAACCGGTTATAATGATTGCTCCAATTTTATTTAGAGAAGGTAAGCAGGTTGCATCTTTATATACAGGAGCGATTACTACGTCGTCATGTGAAATGCCAATACTTTTTATAATCATATCCTCAAAATCCCCGAATTGCTCTTTAATACTTGGGAATGTTTCACCACATTTGATAATAAGTAACTTTGTCATAATTTATTACCCTTTTATGTAATATTTTATAACAATTATCCATTTAGAGTGAGGTGAAGTAAAGAGAATATTTACAAAATTTACTCCGATACATGATAGATAACGAAACAAGACTCCAACTGTTTCAATTGGAGTCTTGTTTCATCGTATTAATGTTCGATTAAGTTAGTTAATAAAACCTCTTGTTCATTCTCTGGTTCATCGAGAGGATAAATTCTTGCTGTGTCATTTTCATCATTAACATGTTGAATATAAATGGCTGCCCCATTATAGGTAACATTCGCCATAACAGGTGAACTGGCAATTTCTTGTGCCCGTTGTTTGTTCATTTTCTTTCCTCCTTGAAGGTGTCATCCTATTTACTATTTATCAAAAAAGGGGAAAACATTCATGAGGAAATGAAGTTTTTAACTTTTGATTTAATTTATTTGCAAATTGTGAAAACTTTTATGGCTAGAAGATATGAAGGCGGTTTATGGAGTCACATAGATACGTTATGCATAAAATAGAGCAAGGCACATTATATACATTACCATAGAAGGGTTGTGATAAAAGTTTGGAAAATACTATTCTATACAACTGGGGGCTCT
The DNA here is from genome assembly GCF_004006295.1 of Peribacillus asahii. Lineage (NCBI taxonomy): Bacteria > Bacillati > Bacillota > Bacilli > Caryophanales > Bacillaceae > Peribacillus > Peribacillus asahii. The sequence continues at coordinate 3,207,507 of NZ_CP026095.1, read as the reverse complement.
AGTATGGAAAAGAAAGAGTTATTGATATTAGAAAACAGCGAGAAGTCTGTTGATTTAAACGATGTTATATGCCTGGATGAGTGGGAAAACGAGGGTGGTAGAATTGTAAGGCTTGTGGAATAAGACAAGCATCCATCTCTGTTTTATTTTTGAGAATCAGTGTTTTTGTTAGCATAATGCTTCTTATTAGACCATATATTCGATCCTAAAAGCAGAGATGGGGAACATTAAAAGGAAGATGTATTTTGAGGTGTTGCAGTTGCGACAGCTCTTTTTAGTATGGAGTTAGTGAACTGAAATTTTAGCATAAATATTCTATTTCAGTTGACGAATAAATTACGCTCATGTAGACAAACTGAGAGTAAATGAGAGGGTCTCAACTATGTCACTTTATTTAATTATTTAATAGGTTGGACAAATAATCAATGGAAGAAAAGGAAGTAGGTAATAAAATGCCCAACGTAACAGTTTTCGGACAAGGAACTTTTGAAGTGGAGGAAGGGAAAAAGTTAGTATTAGCACTTGAAGATAATGGAGTAAATATTCTCCATCGTTGCGGAGGAAAGGCGAAATGTACGACCTGTAGAGTAGAAGTAATGGCAGGTGAGTTTTGTGATTTAACTAATGTAGAAAAGAAAGCATTTTCGGAAAAGGGGATTGAAGATCATTTGCGTTTATCTTGTCAAATCCGTGTGAATGCTGACGTAACCGTTCGCCCAATTATGACAGTAGAAAACTCTGGGTTAGAAACTGGTCCGAGACCAGCTGAATAAAAATGAAGGAACATTGGTTATTTATTCGATTAAGTTTTTGATGATGTTTTAAATGAGGAAGAAATGAAAACATTGTACACGTTGATGGCTCGTGTACATAAGCACAGCCAAAAAAAGAATTACCACCTGAGTAATTTTTACACCATCACTTGATTAATCAAGTTAAAAGTAAGGAGGAATTACTATGTATACAATTCCTGGACATCATCATATTTCGATGATTACAAAAAACGCTCAAATCAATAATGAATTTTATCAACAAGTGTTAGGTTTGCGGCGAGTTAAAAAGACCGTCAACCAAGATGATCCTTCTATGTATCACTTATTTTACGGAGATTTAACGGGAAGTGCGGGGACAGAGTTATCCTTTTTTGAAATGCCGATGGCTGGAAGAACGATTCGTGGAACAAATGCTATTACACAAATTGGCCTACTTGTACCATCATTGGAAAGTCTGGAATATTGGAAAAAACGCTTTGAGCACTTCGACGTCAAGCACGGTGAAATCACAACATATGCAGGCCGTGCAGCATTTCCATTTGAGGATTCGGAAGGGCTGCGCCTTATTTTACTGAATAATAATGGCGAAGAAATACCAGAATACTGGGCACCTTGGGAAGGCTCCAGCGTAGAGCAAAAGCATCGTATTTTAGGGATGGGGACTGTGGAAATAACAGTGCGTTATTTGAATCGAACGGCTAGAACTTTAAAGGATATGTTTGGCTATATAGAAGCGGCTCGTTCAGAAAATGAGGCAATCTATCAGTCCGTTGCGGGTCAAGCATTTGGTGAAATTGTAGTAAAGCAGCAGGTGGGGCCGAGTGAAAAGCCAGGTCGAGGTAGTATCCATCATTTGGCGATTCGTGTGAAAAACGAGGAAGAGCTTAGTTATTGGGATAAAGTGGTGAAAGATTGCGGCTTTCAGTCAACAGGCGTTGTTGATCGCTTTTACTTCCAAAGCTTATATTTCCGTGATTCGAATGGAATATTATTTGAAATTGCGACAGATGGACCTGGATTTACAGCAGATTCAACGGTTGAAGAGTTAGGGGGGAAATTAGATTTACCACCATTTTTGGAAGCAAGACGTGCGGAAATTGAAGCAAAGTTAAAACCGCTTGATTAAAAGGGATCTAATCCTTTTTGGTTTGATGAATAAATCATGCTTATGTAGACAAACTGAAAATAAATGCTCCAATAATCAATCAAAGAAAAGAAAGAGGATTAGAATGAGGGAGGCCCGCTCCATGAATGATGCAAATTGCGACTTTTCACCGATGAAGCAAACGTTAAAAGAAGATATACGTCAAGTGATCACGACGCTTCAGAGTAGCTTAGAAACAATAGATCATGAAAACGATTGTCTACTTGGAAATTTTGAAAAAATAAAAAATAGATTTGCATACATTGAAATGAAAGCCGCTACTTTTTATTTGAATTGTTATTTGTCCCCGTTTACGGATAAATATCCAGAATTATCAATCTGTGTACAAAATATGTCGGATCGAAGACATGGTGGTTTAATTGTCATTCAACGCAAAGATTCTCTTGAATCTTTAATTCATCCGGGGATTTCAATTGGAGCAGAGTTGAGCCATTCTTTATTAGAGTCCATCTTTTTTCCAGGAAATCCACTCCATGATGGTGCTGCAATGGTAAGTTTTAATCAGATTGTTTCTGCAGCAAATGTTCTTCCTCTTTCAAATAGATTTACAGGTGATAAAAAACTTGGTACACGACATCGCGCTGCTTTAGGATTAACGGAACGCAGTGATGCCCTTGTTCTAGTTGTTTCTGAGGAAACAGGTAGAGTTTCATTTGCCTTAAACGGAGAGCTCTATCCAATTGCTACACATGGGGGCTCAATAGATAGTTTATTGAAAAATTTACAGTAAAAAGGGTAATCAAAACTATCTTTTAATAGAACCTGCTGTCGAGCAATCTTGTTTAATAGCAGATTCTTTTTTGATTTTCTTACCAATATTCAAATGGAAAGGGGAAATACAGAACTCTCTTTCATGTATGACAAAAAGCTCTATTAATAGATATTTTTTATCTTTAATTAGAGATATTTTGTATTGAGATTTATGCCTATTAGGTTTATGATATATTCATAAGTTACAAAAGATAGCTGGTAAGACAAAGTGAGGACACATCAAAGTACAGAATGTGAATGAGCAAAATAGATTCTTTATATAAGGAGTGTAATTGTTAATATGGTGACCCTATATACATCAACAAGTTGTACGTCTTGTCGTAAAGCAAAAGCATGGCTTGAGGAACACGAAATTGCTTATATAGAAAGAAATATTTTCTCTGAACCTCTTACGATTGACGAGATTAAAGAAATTTTTCGCATGACGGAAGATGGGACAGATGAAATTATCTCGACAAGATCGAAAGCTTTTGAAAAACTGAATATAAACATAGAATCTCTATCACTTCAAGAATTATATAAAATAATCAAAAAGAACCAAGGATTATTAAAAAGACCGATTATTCTCGATGAAAAAAGATTACAGGTTGGATATAACGAAGATGAGATTAGTAGATTTTTGCCTCGTAAAGTTCGTGCATTTCAGCGTTGTGAAGCTCAACAAATGGTCAATTAATCATGAGACGTCACTTTCAACATATTAAGGATTTTTTCGTTTTCTTTAATCATCCATATGAACTTAGCTTTGATGAAAAAGATAATGATGTGAGTGGAAAAAGCAAATAAATGTATTAGAAAAAATAACTCGGTAGAATATATCGTTTAACTATAAACGATAAAGCAATTAAAAGAATGAAGATGATTATTCTTTTAATTGCTTTGCATAAGAATCATAAAACAACCTTCCAGTTATTGTTGCAAGTAGCTTTAATGATTTTTCTTTCTCGTATGTAGTCGGCAATAAGCTCAGTCATATCAATCGGTATATCTTTTATAACAGGCTTTTCTTTAAACATATTGAAGTTACCTCCTCCGCTAGCACGGTAGCTGTTCATGACAACATCGTATTGTTGATTGAGCTGTAATGGTGCCCCTTGGTGATTTAAGTGGATCACGCGTTGACCTATAGGGTTTGAAATTTTTAATTCATATTCAATACCTTCCCACATGTCATAATTATAATGCTGTGGTTTTGGATATGAAAAAGCAGGATTAACCGTTATGTTTCCGTTTTCGATAGTGAAATACTGGGCGGTTTGCTCAAGAGCCTCTTTAATATCCTGACCGCTTATCCGGATGACTTTTAATGTGTTTGGATAAATATAATTGGATACGATATCACGCATTGTGATGTTTGTTTGGAAACCTAGAGATTCATTGGTGAATAAGGCCGTATTTGAAATAGCAGCTCCGCTAGCGTTCATTTGTACGTTGTTAATAAATTCGATATATGGATTATCCTGTAGACGTGCGTGCAGTACGTCTTTAATGGTCATGTCTCCAATGACTGTTCCTATTGATTGATCAAGCCATTTTTGAGTTTCTTTTTGAAAATCATCTATGAAGGAGAGTGTTTCTTGATCTGCCTGGATAGATTCGTCTATTTCGATTAAATTGGCAGAGCAGTTTATACTTGAAATGAATCCTTCTTGTTTTGTTCCCTTTATACATATTTCACCTATATAACGTCCGTGATGACCTGGTTGTAGGAATGTAATGCCATTGATTGTTCCTGTCAGTGTACGGTGCTGATGACCTGTGATTAAAATATCTATACCTTCTAACTCTTTGCATATAGCATAGGCTTGATTTTCTCCCGTTAGCCGTTCTGTTTGTTCCCCTGTTTGTAAATCCCGTTCAAACCCTCCATGATAGGAAACAATTATTACATCTGGTTTTTCCTTTTGACGGATGTGACTGACCCACCATTTTGCGGTGAGTAAAGCATCGTTAAATTGTAGACCTTCAATATTTTTTTTCTCTTCCCAATTTGGAATGAAATGAGTCGTGATACCGAGAATAGCTATTTTGACTTCATCGATTACTTTTATTGTGTAAGGTGTTCCAAAGGCAGGCTCCTTAGTTGATGAATTGATAATATTTGCAGACAGCCATGGAAAAGTGGATTGTTGAATAGCTTCTTTTAAATAATCCAAACCATAATTAAATTCATGATTACCGCAAACAGCCAAATCGTACTGGAGGGAATTAGCGATTTTAATAATAGGATTTTCAGTATTTGGTTTGTATTTAGCATGATAATAGGTTAAAGGGCTTCCTTGAATTAAGTCACCGTTATCTAGTAATAATACCTTTTCTTTCATTCTTTTTTCTTTAATAATAGTCGCTATTTTGGCTAATCCAAAGTTTTCTTCCGTATAATCCCGGTATGTAGTCGGATAAATGTATCCGTGAATATCGCTTGTTACTAATAAGCGAATTGTAAAATCGTTTGGCATCGTTTCTCCTTCTTTCTAATAAGTCTAAAAAGTATGGGTGGTTATATTGTTTGTTTTAATGAAAGAAAAAGGTGTTGCTGAGGTTATTTTTCAATCTAACATAAGTGCTAAAAAAATCGCAACCACTGTTACGGTTGCGCGCCTTGTATCTAAATTTGAAAAAGTATATTTATCTATTATTTCCCTTAAATCTGTTCCCGTTCAAATAAGAGTGTTTATTGTTTGTTTATGTGCGGTGATATGTTAGACTTTCAATGAATATATTTTTCTACATCTCAATTCTCCATATGTCGAACAGAGCCATTAATAACTAGTCTTTTTTAATGGTAACATAGTCCTTGTGCAGTAAGATTGATATCAGAATGAGTACGATAATTAGTGAAATAGAGGTATAAATGCAATGACTATTGTGGTGTTTTATTGTTTTAAATCGAATTCTCGATTAAATCAATATATAATAAGGAAGCGAGATAATAGATTTAGATTAGGGAGGGACATAGAATGATGGAATGGGCGCTAGCCATTTTGTTTGGTGCTGCAGTGATACTGTTCATTTTGTCGTTTATTAAAACGGATTCACCAAAAGTTGAAGACCAGCTAGAACAACTTTCTCTTACTTTTGGGGGGGAAGTGAATCAACTACAAGAAAAAATTCGGACTCTTGAGATAGATGCTGAAATTACAGCACAAGAAGCTGGTATACTGGCAGCTTCTTCTGAACAGCGAATCTTGTTGCGTGAAGTACTCGACTTACATAAGCGTGGGTATTCAGTTGAAAGTATAGCAATGAAAACAGGGCAGACTATAAATGAAATAGAACGGTTGATTGCTCCTTATGTAAAAACAAAGCAGGAAAGGGGAAAAGTTGCCAATGACATCTAAATCAATGCGCAGCTTTGCCGGCGGCCTTCTTGTTGCAGCAGGTTTGTGTGGTGCAGTGTACTTCTTTGGACCTACTGAAGCGACGAGCACACAGACTACAGAACAACTTTCAAAAGACGAGATGAAAGACTTGCTATCTTCGGAAGGGTATGTCATCCATACAGAAAAAGAGTGGGAAGAGCAACTTGCTGAAGCGAAATCTAGTAAAGATAAAGCAGAAACTGAAGCAAAAACCGAAACAAAAACCGAAACACAAGAAAAGATTGTATACCGCACAGTACTGAGAGTTTCTAAAGGGATGACAAGTATTGATGTGGGTAAAAATCTGCAGCGAGCAAGAGTTATTAAAAGCGGGCAGGATTTCTTTAATGAAGTTGAACAGCGAGGCGTGGAAAACCATTTACGTCCTGGTACATATGTAGTACAAAGTGACATGACGACAGAAGAGATCATATCTATCATATTTAAATGACCATATTTTCATTAATTAAATAAAAAGGTCACTCAAAGTTTATACTTTTGGGCGACCTCTTTTTATTGTCATTTTTTAACCTCATTTTTATGATATCTATAAAAAATACAAATACTATTCTGTGACATTAACTTGAAAACATACTTAACAAATTGTATAACTTGTTTACAATTGTAGAAGAGTAAATCACGATTCCAGACCAAGTCGTTTAATTAACCAATCAACGATAAAACCCATTCTTTTATATCTACCATTCGTAAATATGAAGGTGTTGAATGTGTACCTGTTACGATCAAAGGTACTAAGGAATCCTGTTGGTGCAATCCTCCATGACTAGCCCCTCCTACGTGGGTAGGTGAGCCTTCACCAATAAATTCATAGCCTGGTTTAGCACTGACTATGATGAAATTTCCTTCATGTGAATTTAAGCTGCTATATAATCGGTCCAACGCATCTGGATAGTCACCGTAAAGAATTTGATTGTCATTTACAGTAATATCTAATAATTCATGGTCCCCTTCAATAAACCATGTTTGGTTATATGTATCAATAAATTCTCCGCCTTTTCGATAATCGAGTTCCCCTTTTTTTCCACCGGACTTGACCTTTATGGATGACCCTTCTCGCCATGCAATGACATCAATTCGGTTGTCATTTTCTAGCTCTGATACAAGTTTATGAATAGGTAACGTGTTCGTATCTAAAGTGTATATATAGGACATACGTTCATTTACGGCAAGCACAATCTGATCTTTTGGCTGAACTCCTTCTCTTAGTTTCATAATTCGATATGTCCCTAGCATTTTCCTAAGATCAATTAGAGCTACTTTGCGGTCAGGATCAATCCAGGCTTGTCCATTATCACCTATTGTAATCCATATATTGTTCTGTAATGCTTCTTCCCATGAATCATATACATTAAGAATCTTTTGTAAATGTTGATCGACTTTTTCAATTCCTTTTACATCCATACGTCCATGTTTATGAACACTTTGATCAAGATCGGGAAAGTAGACAATCGTAAAGGAAGGAAGGTGATCTTTCTTAATTAAATAAGTTAATTCTTGAACTGAAAAAGAATTGTTGAACCCAAACTTTTGCCAAAGTCGTTGATACCGTTTAGATGAACTAATTTTTTTTAATGACCCATATGTAAAAATATTGGCACCTAATGTTGAACGTTCTTTTTGAATAGAAGTAAACCATGTTAATAATTTCGGTAATTTATAAAAGTGGGGTGTATTTCCTCGATACACGAGTGCGTTTATCGAAGCCGAACTCTTACCTTTATCCTCTAACTCCTCATGTATGGTTTTTACTCTCTTACTGATATGATTACTGTTCAGATGAAATAAGATATCTTCAAGAGATCGACTAAAACCAAGCTTCCATAATTCACGAATATGACTACCATAATTAATGAGACGATTTTCTTTTATATTGAACCAAACTAGTCCAGGCAAATGATGTTGATTGCAATAGGTACCCGTAAGTATTGTTGTGTCAACATTAACAGACATTGTTGGAAAGGGACTGATTACATCTGGAAAGTACATGCCGTTCTCAATGAAAAACTTGAATGCCGGTGCTCGATTATTTTTGATGGCCTCTTGTAAAGGTGGGTCCATTAATGTATCAATAACGAGCATAATTACTGGTTTTGATTTTTGAACACTTTTTTCTTGTAAAGACGCCACTTAAATCATCCTTCTTCTCTTTCGATTGTTACTCTTTTTCTATATTAAATTAAGATTTTGAAGCATTTCATTTAGGACTCTGATATATGCCAAAAAAAGGTTGATGGAGTTTAACCAACCTTTTTTTGGCATTATTGTTTATATTGGGGTTCTTCTTCTAGGATTTGTTGAACCCGTGGAGAAAGCTCGTCCACAATGGCTTGCGTTTGTTGTGCCGCTTGTTGATACATTTGTTTTGCTTGTTCATTATCCGTTTGTAAAGCAAACGTCTCAAAACTTGCCTGAGCACTTTTTAATCCTGCTAATGTCTGTTGAACTTCGTTAATAACGGTCATGGTATCACCTCTTAAAATTTGGTTATCAACAATAACTGAGACTCAAACAAGTCATCTTGCTGTAACATCTTTAACCGCGTCAGAAATACGGTCAACTGCTGCTTTTCCAACATCTTCAACAGTATCAATTGCATTTTTAGCTGCATCGCCTGCTGCTTCAATCCCACGTTTTGTTCTGTTACGTCCTTGGTCAATAGCAGATTGATTTTGCTCAGTCATTCGTTATCCCTCCTTAAATTGGTTTCGACTTTAGTATAAGAAAATGTCATTTTGTTATTCATATAATGGGTACAGTACCTATTTATTAAGATAGGATTCAAAAGAATTGGATAATCATTTTTGTTTAAATTTGCTATTTCTCTTTGAACTCATGGATTTTTAAGTTTATTAATAGTATCTAGATTTATGGAAAATATAAGGTCAGTGTGATATTTGTCACTATGCTTTATAAACTAAAAAACTCATATATGTGAGGTGAGCTGAAGTGGAAAATATGATGATTGGAATTGACGTTGGTTCCACCACGGTAAAAGCAACCGTAGTCGATCCGAATACGAAAGAGATTCTATGGTCTGATTATCAGCGCCACAATACGAAACAGGCTGAAAACGTGTTAGAATTCTTGGTTCGTATCGGGAATGAATTTTCTGAAGTACAGAAAGAAAAGATTCGAGTGTTTATTACGGGATCCGGTGGCGGTCCGATTGCTGAGCATATCGGTGCCAAGTTTGTTCAAGAAGTGAATGCCGTTACGATGTCTGTCGAACAACTGCATCCTGATGTAGGCAGTGTGATTGAACTCGGAGGACAAGATGCCAAGATTATTATTTTTAAAGAAAACGAGGAGACAGGGGATAAGCAGGCCATTACTTCCATGAATGACAAATGTGCCTCTGGTACTGGTGCTACGATTGATAAGTGCATCATTAAGGTAGGAATGCCGGAAGCAGAAGTTGCAAAGCTCGCTTTTGATGACACCAAACTTCATCATGTTGCAGCGAAATGCGGTGTTTTTGCAGAAACGGATATCGTGAATCTGGTGAAAAGCAGCATTCCTTCTTCGGAAGTCATGTGTTCTTTGGCAGATGCTATTGTTATGCAGAACCTTTCTGTACTGACCCGCGGGAATACGTTGCGACATAAGGTTCTCTTATTGGGTGGGCCGAATACATACTTGCCTTTTCTTCAGCAATGTTGGCGCAAGCGAATTCCTGAATCGTGGGAACAGCGGGGATACAATTATCCGAAAGATATACCGATCGATGAACTAATTTTTGTTCCGGAAAATTCCCAGTATTATGCTGCATATGGTGCTGTCATATATGGACTTCATGAACCGAGTGAAGTTGGCCGTTACAAAGGTTTAGAAGAATTGAAGAAATTTATTACCCATGGCCGAAAGGAAAAGCTGGGTGAAAAAGCCGGTGCTCCATTAGTAAAAAGCGTAGCGGAATTGGACGAATTTCGTCGTCAGTACAGTATTCCTAAATTTCAGCCTGCTTCCTTTGAACCGGGACAAACAGTTAAGGCGGTAATTGGTCTTGACGGGGGGTCTACTTCATCAAAGGCCGTGGTGGTCGATGAAAACGGAACGATTCTTCTTAAGGAATATCAGCTCTCTAAAGGAAATCCGATTCAAGATACGAAGGAGCTTCTCGGGCGTATATATGAAAAGGTACATGCATCTGGTGCTAGACTTGAAATTATCGGCTTTGGGGCAACAGGATATGCTGCGGATGTCTTGGAAAAGACATTAAAAGCGGATGTCAATATTGTGGAGACAGTTGCTCATATGATGAGTGCCGTCCATTTTTTCGGGGATATTGACGTTATTTGTGACATTGGCGGCCAAGACATAAAAGTTCTTTTTCTGAAAAATGGAGATATCCGCAACTTCCGCTTGTCCAACCAATGCTCAGCTGGGAACGGAATGCTGTTACAGGCGATGGCTGACCAGTTTGGGATCCCTGTTCAAGAGTATGCTGAAACCGCCTTCAAAGCGGATCTGAGTCCGAAATTTTCTTATGGCTGTGCGGTATTTCTTGATTCTGACCGGGTGAATTTCCAGAAGGAAGGCTACGCAAAGGAGGAGCTGTTGGCTGGACTTGCCTTAGTTCTGCCAAAAAACGTATGGCAGTATGTGGTGCAAATTCCGCGCATGGCGGAACTGGGCCGAACGTTTGTCCTGCAGGGAGGGACACAACATAATCTGGCAGCTGTGAAAGCGCAAGTTGACTATATTAAAGAGCGGGTTCCGGATGCTGAGGTGCATGTCCATCCGCATACAGGTGAAGCTGGTGCAATTGGAGCGGCCATGGAAACCCTTCGTGTAGTAAAGCGCCGGGGGTACTCAACTTTTCTTGGGCTTGATGCTGCAATCGGCTTAAGTTATATATCCCGCAATGATGAATCAACTCGCTGTAACTTTTGTCCGAATAACTGCAGCCGGACGTTTATCGATACTACTGCACCTGATGGACAAACTGCTCGCTATATTTCAGGTTTTAGCTGTGAAAAGGGAACGGTGGAAAACAAGGAATCGATGATTCAGCTGACTCAAGAGCGCAATAAGCTGAAAAAACAATACCCTAACCTGGTGGATTATGAAGCGCGACGAATGTATAGGCATTTCTATGATCCTGTTTCCATGCCTCCGTCAGACCAAACTATTGAGGATATCAAAATCAAAACCGGTTTGCTAAGTCTTGGGAAGCGAAAAAGCAAATTTACTCGTTCGTTTCAACGTTCTTCTATAGAGGCGATGGAACGGCGGAAACAGCTGCGTATTGGAATTCCGAAAGTCTTGAATATTTGGTCTACGGCCCCATTTTGGCGAACTTATTTTGAAACGCTGGGCATCGATCAGAAGAATATCGTATTCAGTGACGACACGAGTGAGGAAATGTGGCAGGAGGGTGGAAAGTACGGTTCCATTGATCCTTGTTACCCGTCAAAAGTAGCACAAGCACATATTCATAATTTATTGTTCAAGCATCATACAGAGCGCAAGGTGTTAAACGCAATCGTTTTCCCATGCATCACCCATATTCCGACTCATCTACAGAATGTGGTGGATTCCACCAGCTGTCCGATTGTCGCCGGGGCTCCGAATGTCATTAAAGCCGCTTTTACGAAAGAAACGGACTTTTTCAAGGAAAGAGAGATCACTTATTTCGATCCGGCGGTAACGTTTACAGAACCAAATATGCTAAAAAAACAGTTATATGAGGCGTTTACTGATTTCCTACAAATAACAGAAGACGAAAGTAATTTTGCAGCAGATGAAGCATGGAAGGCTATGGAGCTTTTTGATCATGAGATGCAGGAAAAAGGAAGGATGATTCTTGAGCAAGTCGAAGAGGAAAATCGCATTGCCATTCTTATGATTGGACGTCCCTATCATTCGGATCCAGGGCTTAACCACAGCGTATTGGATGAGTTTCAGGTGTTAGGCTATCCGATTCTATCGATGCGCTCCATTCCGAAAGATGAAGCTTGGCTGCGCCGATTTTTTAAAGGTGATTTAGAAAGTGGAAGAGTGAATCATGCTTTGGAAGTGACCGATGTATGGCCGGAAAATTTCAGTTCAAATAGTGTTCAGAAGGTTTGGGCTGCTAAGTTTGCGGCTAGGCATCCTAATGTGGCGGTATTGGATCTTTCCAACTTTAAATGCGGGCATGATGCCCCTACCTATGGGCTGATTGACTCGATTATTTCAACAGCTGGCACTCCTTATTCCGCTCTTCATGATATCGATGCGAATAAGCCGAGTGGCTCCATTAAGATTCGTGTCAAAACCTATGCGCATAGTCTGGGACTGCATGAGGAGCGGCTTCAGGATTTAGCGCAAAAGAAGATGGAATTGCAGCAACTTATTGAACAAAAGCGCCATGAATTTCTGCGTCAACCGAACCAGGAGAAAAAAGCGATATCTGAATAACACAACAAGGAGCTGATTTGAAAGTGCGTACATCAAAAGAACGCGAAGCTGTTAAGGATAGCCGTCAGCCGGATTATCTTCGTAACTTTGAGGAAGAATTAGACCGGTATCAGGCCGAACAAGAAGCAAAATTAGGACTGAATCAATCAAATGCACAATGGTTTGATCCGGTTCCCCGCCAATTTTTTGCAAAGGACAAAGATTCCACAACCATTCTTTTCGGCGGTCTTACCATGGCCCATGACTACTTGATGGAGGGAGCGCTAAAAGGATTGGGATATACTGTCAAACACATGGATTGCCCGGATACGGAGTCTCTCCGCTTTGGCAAGGAATTTGGAAATCGCGGGCAATGCAATCCAACGTATTTTACTGTAGGGAATCTAATCAAATATCTTACTTATCTTCGAGATGTTGAAGGGAAATCAAAGGAAGAAATTGTGAGCAAGTATCTTTTCATTACGAGCGGTTCCTGTGGACCTTGTCGTTTTGGTACCTATGTAACAGAGTATCGGAAGGCACTCAGGGATGCCGGATTTGATGGGTTTCGAGTGTTGCTCTTTCAGCAGCAGAGCGGCTTAAAACAGGCTACAGGTGAAGAGTCTGCGCTTAAATTAGATAGTTCATTTTTCCTTACTTTTTTAAAGGCTGTATTGATTGGAGATATTTTGAATGCACTAGGGTATCGCATCCGGCCTTATGAAGTGGAAGAGGGATCCACCAATACTGCGCTTGAACGCTGCAAGCAGCATTTATATAAAGCTTTCAGCGAGCGTAAACAACTAATACCAGCTTTATACCGATGCCGAAAAGAACTACAAACGGTGAAAGTCGACAGAACCCGGGTAAAACCGAAAGTAAGCATCATAGGGGAGTTTTGGGCGATGACGACAGAAGGAGACGGCAACTATCAGCTGCAAAATTTTTTAGAAAGTGAAGGGGCCGAAGTAGAAGTGCAGTCTGTTACGGCATGGATCTTATTTTTGATTTGGGAGGGGCAATACGATACTCGCAAACGGATGCATTTACGTGAAGCGGATTCCGATAGTAAGGGCTTAAAAGGAAAGAATCCTTTAAAACGTCTACTAATATTAGAATTAGCCGATCGTACTGTCCGCGGGATGTTCCATACCTATGCCAGAGCGATTGGGCTTCGCGGATATCACTTACCTGATATGGATGAAATAGCTGAGGTGGCCCACTCCTATTATAACAACCACCTAAGGGGTGGAGAAGGACATATGGAAGTTGGTAAGCTTATACTTAATGTGAAGAAACGGAAAGTAAATATGACCATTTCTGTTAAGCCATTCGGATGCATGCCTTCATCCGGTGTTTCCGATGGAGTACAGTCACTCATTACCGAGATTCATCCTGAAGCGATTTTTCTTCCCATTGAAACGACGGGAGACGGGGCAATTAACGTTTATAGCAGAATACAAATGATGTTGTTTAAGGCTAAACAGGCTGCTCAGAAAGAATTTGATGAAGCTTTAGCCAAAAAGGGCTTCTCCGTAGATCAGCTTCAGAAAAATATTTTTAGCCGTTCACCTATAACGGAACCTTTGAAGGTAAGCAAACATTCTGTTGCTTGTACATCAGCAAATGTTGTTTATCAATTGCGCGAGATTCCAAACAGGTTTTCTTTTCGCCGCCATAAAGTGAAAGAAGTATAAAAGTATTTTAACTAGAATGAAACATCGGGTACCGATTGAGCGTTGATGAATGGAATAGACTAAAAGTATAAAGCTGATTTTTCCTACGTTAAGGAATGATCAGCTTTTTATTTTTACATTTTCCCATTTTCATTGGAAGTTTAAAAAATCATCAGTTTGTCACTTCATTTGCTGAATCGTTACTGTACCCCATAAAGGAGAGATTTAATGAAAGTATCCAAGAGTATAGAAGGAGAAAGGAAAGGGGAAGGCTAATTGTAATAAGCACTAATTCCTCTTCTATTACTGTTTTCTGAATCAGTTCAGGGTGATCAATGGGGCCGGCCACAAATGCTCCATCTAAATCGTACTGAAGAACTCCTTGGATATTTTGCTCCGTTGGCCCTGTTTTTAAAATTAAGTCTACGTCAGGATAAGCGTGATGGTATTTTGTAAGTAGTGAGGGTAAGCGAACGGCAGCAGTTGTCTCCATAGATCCGATAATCAAAGGGCCTTTTGGTGTCTGATCATCTTTCATCACTTTAGTAGTTTCTTCTATAAGTTGAAAGATTTGTTCAGAGTATGTCAATAACATTTTTCCTTTGGACGTTAAGGTAGTACCACGATTATGTCGATAAAATTGGGAAGGCACATGGATAGGATTGGCTGTCGTAAGTGCAATCCTTGCTTTCTTAGTATGGATCTGGCTCATAGATACCCCCCTCATTCTTGATCGAAAGATTGAACAAGAAATTTTTACACAGGTACCTTCAGTCAAATGGCTTCCTTGGCTGATTGTAGCCTATGGATTAGAGGGATTAGGGTACATCGTTACAGGTACGTTTATCGTATCTATCGCTGAAAAGACCCCAAGCTTTAATGGAGATGCTACCTTTGTTTGGATGATAGTGGGGTTGGCAGCTGTTCCATCATGTATCATCTGGTCATCGCTAGCAAAAAAATGGGGGATTGTAAAATCATTAGTGCTTGCAATGATTTTACAATCCATTGGTATTGCGATGCCAGTCTTCTTGATGTCCAAAACTGGTCTAGTTATAAGTGCATTATTATTTGGAGCTACGTTTATGGGGATTACTACACTTGCCACCACATTAGCACGCCAAATGAGTCCATCTAATAGTAGTCGAATCATTGGCTATCTTACAGCTATTTATGCTGTTGGCCAAATGATAGGACCAACAATTGCCGGAATTTTATCATCATTCAGTCATGATTATAATTCTGCTTTGATAGGAGCAGCAAGTGTAGTATTAGTTGGTGCATGCTTGCTTTTAAATGGAATTCGATTTGAGAAGAAGCCCAACATAGAAGGAACTTGTCAAAAAATGATGAACAACACTATTCAAAAGTAGGTGCTGTGCGTTCCTGTTAAAATCGAAACTGTTTAAGCTGAAAAAACTATAAAGGTAGATTTAAAGGATGGTGGGTGAAGGCCTTGAAACGTATTCATTGCTAAAGTAAAGCAGATGTATTAATAGTTGGAATGGACGAACTAAAATGGATGGTGTTCGATTACGAGTATAATCTAGTGTTATCATTAATTAATGAAAATCTTTATCAAAGTAACTATATAAAGACAAAGATTTACGCTTTCGTTTAAGTCAGTAAACAATGCCATCGATGTTTGATGATGAGGAGGAAGCAGAGGAGTGTTATACTTCTCAGTTTTCTTTAAAATGTTATAAAACGCGATTTAGTTAAAGCAACTTGTAATAAGGATTTCCTTTAAAAACTAGGATTAGGCGATAGGTTTTTTGTTTACTATGCAGATGTCTTTTTTATTAATATTACGAAAAACATTATCTATTTTGTTTATGACGATAGAGGATATGAGACTATTGCAAACGGTAGAGAAGTTATTTGCCCCCTCTATGAGAAGTATTATGATTGGATAGATGATTATTGTCGAGAAGAGATTGAGTTTTGTGAACCTATTTGGTTTATTGGTAATTACAAAGTTGTACTATGTTTTTTCCAGATTAGTGTCATTTCCTCTCATGACAAGGGGGGCCGTTTGTTAAATAGTATTACGATAAAGAAATATATTCAGTAAAGGACTCGAGTATAGATTTTATGTAGTGGTTCCTTTTTCTTCTTCAGATGTAAAACTAGGTTGCTTACTGTTTTGATTATTTTTATTTCTTAAGTAACTCGAGAGAGTTTCTAGGCAATTATCGCGATAGAATGTGTGTAATTGATCGTTGTTTTGCATCAACCATTGAATAAGGGATCCGTCTATCAAAGCACGAATTGTGTAAGAGGCTTTATCAATGTCAACATTAGCGAATGTTCCTTCCTTTTGACCTAGCTGGATAATTTCACGCCCAATGGACCAACAATTTTCATAAAACCGGTCATTAGTTTGACGAAATTGTTCATTGTGGTTCGCTTGAGCGAGAAATTCAAGATACACTCGGTAAAATTTACGGTTATCACTCGGATTGGCAAAAGCTGCATGGACATAGGCACGTAACTTATCAAGTGCATTGTGCTCCTTACTGATTGCTACATGTTCATTTTTATAAATTTTTTCAGTAACCCACTCCAGCAGGTGACGAAAAACATCTTCTTTATTTTGGAAGTAATAACTTGTCACCCCTTTGCTTACGTCAGCATAGTCGGCGATATCCTGAAGGGTGACGCTATGAAAGCCTTTTTCAGAGACGGCTTGAAAGGCGGCTCTTAAAATTTGTTCGCGCCGTTTTTCAGCTTTGTTATTCATTAAAATCCACCATCCTATTTTTAATAGTTCCATTATACACAAAAAATGACCGGACAAAATAATGGATAGTAAAGATAAATGTTTTGAGACTTCTATGCTAAAAGGATATTTTATTCTGACCGGTCAAAATTATATTGACTGGTCAAATAGTTAATACTATAATCGATTCATGGGATTAATTGTATGAACGAGTGATACAGATATAATAATATCTGTAAAAATAATAAAAGAGGTGTTTAGATGAAATCATTTGACGCACTAGTTGTTAATAAGCAAGATGACCAGTTTTCTGTAGGGGTTCAACAGTTTTCACTACAGGATTTACCAGAGGGCGAAGTACTAATTCGTGTTCAATATTCAGGCGTTAATTATAAAGATAGTCTTGCGAGTATCCCTGATGGCAACATTGTCAAAACTTATCCATTTGTACCAGGAATTGATTTAGCAGGGGTCGTAGTTTCTTCAGAAGATCCTCGCTTTCAAGAAGGCGACGAGGTTATTGCAACTAGCTATGAGATTGGTGTTTCCCATTTCGGTGGATATAGTGAATACGCTCGTATTCCGGCTCAGTGGATTGTTCCACTTCCAAAAGGCCTTACGTTAAAAGAAGCGATGATTATCGGAACAGCTGGTTTTACGGCTGCATTATCCGTACAGCGCCTTGAAGAAAATAATCTAACTCCTGACAAAGGAGCTGTTCTTGTAACTGGAGCAACAGGTGGAGTTGGCAGCTTTGCTGTCTCTATTCTATCTACCCTAGGTTATCAAGTAGAAGCGAGTACAGGAAAAGAAGCTGAACAAGAGTACTTAAAGAAACTTGGAGCAACTACGGTTCTATCACGCGAAGATGTATATGATGGAAAGGTTCGAGCATTAGGTAAACAAAAATGGGCAGCTGCTGTCGATCCAGTTGGCGGCGAACCACTTGCCTCTGTTTTAAGCCAAATCCAGTACGGTGGCTCAGTTGCGGTCAGTGGATTAACAGCTGGGACAAAGCTGCCAACAACAGTCTTCCCGTTTATTTTAAGAGGAGTAAATTTACTTGGAATTGACTCTGTGTATTGTCCTATGGAGACAAGATTGAAAACATGGAATCGTCTAGCAACTGATTTTAAACCGGCAAATTTAGAAGAGCTAATTCAACAAGAAGTGACACTTCAGCAGCTTCCGGAGGCCTTGCCTACATTACTAAAAGGTAATGCTCGCGGAAGAATCATTGTGAAATTATAACCCAAAAGTGACGAGATATATAAATTCTCGTCACTTTTTCAATGTTAACTTTGAATCATTTTGATAGAGGTATACGTATTTTGACGAGAGTTCCTTTATTAAGAGTACTTTGAATAGAAATATCTCCTTGATAGGTATCAATAATTCGTTTACAGATTGTTAATCCTAATCCGGAACCATGCTTCTTCATAGAGAAAAATGGATTGAAGACTTGGTCTAAGCTATCTTTTGGAATACCTACACCAGTATCTTCTATCATAATGAAACAAAAATCAGCGTCTCTTTCTATTGAAATCGTTAATTTTCCACCATCGGGCATAGCGTGTAAAGCATTTTTAGACAAATTGAGAATCACCTGTTTTATATGATCTTGGACACAAGATATAGGCACATCATCAGCACAATAGGAAATAGAGAGTTGGACATTCATATAATTAGCTTCCGATTGTAAAATAGGTTCTATTTCTCTTAAGATATCTATTGTATTGTAGGTGTTTAATGTATATGCAGTTGGTTTTCCAAGGACTAGTAATTCACTAACAATGGCATTTATTCGAATGATTTCTTTTTGTATCACTTCAAAGTAATACTGGGCTTTCTTATCTAAATATTCTTCGCTAAGTAGTTTAATTAATCCATTTATTCCTGTTAAAGGGTTTCTTATTTCATGGGCAGTGCTAGCAGCCAGATTCCCAAGTAATTCTAGTTTTTGATATTCATTTTGTTCTTTTTCTTTCTTTACTTTAAATTTCAGTCGAAGGTTGTAGATTAATAGTAGTAAAACATTCATAATAATAAAAACCGCCACTAGGTAATAGGTAAATGTATGACGATATAAGTGTTTATTTTCAGGGCCTAATTTTGCCGTAATAATCCAAGAGGGTTGTTTCAAATCGATACGATAATCTACTAAGTTTTCAGTCGAAGTTAGTGAGCTTGCCTCTATTACTGTTCTCCCTGATTGATCTGTTACGACAATCATTTCATCTTTTAATAACATTTTTATGGTATTTTCTAATTCATCTAATCGTAAGCTGGCCAGCAACACACCTTTAATTTGTTCATTCTCAGTAACAGGGACGGCGATTGTCATAATATAACGCCCTGTTACTCGACCAATATGTGCTTCTGAAAAACTCGTTTTTCTTGACTTCAGTGCTTGCTGAAAGTACGGTCGATCACCTACATTAACAGGAGGATTGAGGGAATTTGAGCTTATTAATAAGTCTCCTTTTGGATTGGCCCAATAAAAGCCTGAAAAACGTTTATCCTTTTCTTGAGTTTCCTTGAAAATTTCCTCTGTATCAATTAAGCTACTATGCTGAACTTTAATCAGGATAGCAAGCATTTCTAACCGTCCGACTGTTTCGCCAATAAAATTCTCTATATTTGTTGCATGAAGATTTGCATTCCGTTGAGCTTTATTTTTATATTCATTTTCATATTTTTTCATTTGTAGCTCTGCTAAAATGCCGCTGATAATCAGCGTAGGAACCACTGCTATCAAAATATAAATAACAAAAATCTTTGCAAATGGTTTAATGTTATGTGTTCGTATCAAAAAGTTCTTCCCCTTTAATGTTCTGCTTAAGCAGCTTCCAGCTGAATATATAAAGTGTAAAATATCCCCTTATGATTGACATGAAAGCTTTCAGTTATATTTTCATCATAAGATATTTAGGACTAAGTATCAATATTATCAGAAGCATAATAGTCATATGGTCGCCTTTGTTGTACAGTGAGGGGTTATAGTTGTTTTACTCATTCTACATATTAGTATCAACTAAGAGAAATTTTCTAGGATTAAATGTGGTGAGCCGTACCATAAGTAAATGAGGTTATTTTATATAAAAACGACTATTGAAATAATTAGATATGGTTCCTGTAAAAAAGCTGCAATATACATGAGTAACAGAATGTAAAAGGCCACTTGCTTAGCAAGTGGCTGATTCGACGTAGTGGCCAATTTTAGGAATTAAGTGTAAGTGGAACTACATCTCTGTCTTCGCCTTAACAGGCTCGCCAATCAGCGAGTTTTCTTAAGGTTATCCTGATTTAGTAAATTTGGTTCACCCTTTACTCCTTACCTATTTACTGTTGGTTTTAATATATTCTTTATAGGCTGTTGAGTAAATTAGATAAAAAATACCTCAAATCTCGAGAAAAACGAAATATACACGATAAGGGGCTGCTACGCCCCTTAAATTTTCTAAATGCGATTAACACAAAACAATGATTTTATAGGGAGTAGTTTGGGCTGGAATGCTAAATGTGGCGGGACCATATACAACAAGTAGATTTCGGTTTGTAGGACTAAGTGTGAAGGATTGATTGTTTTGTAATAATATCGGAGTATAACTAGAGATATTCAATTGTAACTGACCATCACTACTTACCAGCAGGCTGTTAAAATAGTCAACCTTAACATTTTGATAAGGGCTATCTTTTACGATAATGAGGGCCTGATATTGGGGCGGGTAAATAAGAATGACAGGTACATTGACATCATAAAAACCAGTTACACGGTCTCCAACTGAAACCATAACATGGTCTAGAAAATATGTTGTTGGGCTGATAACAAAATTTACTATCGAACCATCTTCTCTTAATAAGGACATTAATTTAAAACACCCTTTTAATTCCTCATTTGAACCTAATAAATAATCTTGAATCATGGTAACCGTACCAGAAAAAGAATTGTATTTCTTCATTTTTCCCCCTCCTTTATGTTGAATAATAAACGTAATTCACTCTTTAGGAAACTTCGAGGACGGGGTGCGTATAATATTTTAATGTTAGTTTAGTTGGCCTTATAAATTTTATGAAGCTGGTGATTAGATATTACTTAATGAAGGCTAGTTATAAAGAGTAATAATTCTTTAAGACTGTTAGAAAATGATGATGCTAGTCCGCATAAAAAGGAGTTTATTATGTATAACTATTATTCTAGTACAACTATGAATCAGCAAGATATTGTTTCGTTTGCTCGTGGTGATATAACGGGGGATAGAGTGCCTGATAATGTTTATTTAACCGGAATAAAGACTCCAGCTAGTCCATTTACTCAAAATATTACTCTGCTCGTTCAAGATGGAAGAACTGGCACTGTAAAAAGTGTTACACTTCGAGAAAATGCTGGCTACAATCCTACTGTATTCTTAGGGGATTTTACTGGGAATGGAGTAGATGATATTTTAATAAGTATTGCTACAGGTGGTAGTGGTGGAATCATGTACCATTATATTTATTCCTTTGTGGAAAATATGGCATATTTACTGTTTGATTTCAATGTATATAATGAGCAATATCAATATGACGTTACTTATCAAGACCAATACAAAGTGGAAGTTGTCAGTAAAATCAATAATAAAAAGTACATGATAGATATTTCAACAAAGGGTGCTGAGTATTTAACTGAAATATATGATGAAAATGGTAAACTGAAAAGTCCTATTACAGGTTTTGTAAATCCTCTAAGTGGCTTATATCCTGTTGACTTTAATTCGGATAAAAGGTACGAGCTATTGGCTTATCAAAAAATTGCCGGAAGATATAATGCAGATTCTTTAGGGTATATTTTGAACACTTTAGGATGGTCGGATAATCGATTTGTTTTGCAAAATCAGAATGTAGCTATTTTGGGATATTAGAGCAACTTATCTAATGAGGTTTTAGAAGCATGAGAATTCTATTATTTTATTAATAATTATTATCTAGGTAAAAAGAAAAAGCTGATTTATAAACATTCTATAGACTGTTTATATAACTACACTTATGTTTGGTTAGTAAATGGGGAGGGATTTTGGTTTTACCCGACGTACCTCCAATATGGTGAAGTTGCAGGATATAGGTGGAACCGTACATTCTGGACGTTCTATGGTTTTGATGAAAGATTTATTGAAACGGTTGCCTGTTATCCAATCCCTACTTTGTACTAAAAACAAAATCCCCTTGTAGAAATTAAAACCACGATAAATAGCAAAAAATAATAAAATCCCTCATTTAGATACATCACGGAGAACCGTACACATAAGTAGGTGCGGTTTTTTATATAAATGCAGCATGGACCCATCTCCGTAAAATTAATCTTATGAAACGTTTCCTTTTTATTTACTATTAACAAAATGAATTTGACTATTATGTATACAATTGTATACAATAGAAACGAATTCAAATGTATACAATTGTATACAGAGAGGAGAGCATATTATGAGACATGAAGGACATAAGGGACAGCATAAACATCATGAAGGCAGACATCGTGGACGTCGCGGGGAGCATGTAGAGGTAAAATCAGAAGGAGCGAAAACGTTCCGACGCAAGCGTGCGATAATGTTTTTAGAGCATTTAGAAACTAAGCAGGCGGTACTGAAAAAGCAATTGCAAACACCAGAGTTGCAATCCGTTAATCCAATTATTGTTGGTGAATTAAAGGCAACACAGTCGATAATAGATGAATTTGTGCAACTGTTTGAGTTATATGAGTTCGAGGAATATGCGAATTTACGATTTAAAAAAGATACCGAAAATAACACGGAAGCTTAGAAAGAGGATATTGAAAATATGAATATAGAATCAAATTTGACTGTTGAAGAGGTTATCCGTTCCCGCCGAACGATTAAAAAGTTTAAAAAGGACCCGATTTCTTTAGATACGCTTAAAGAGTAAATATTGAGATTTGGGCACCGAATCATAAAATGCGTGAACCTTGGCGTTTTATCGCCTTCTTAGATGAGGGAAAGCAGCATCTTGTGGAAGTTTTAAAAAATGAAAAGGAAAAAGGGAAGTTCCCTAGACCGATGAAGCCAGAAAGGCTTGAACAATTACTTTCAATTCCAGCGTTCGTTGTTGTTGTAATGCAAGCAGATCCACGACCAATGATTTTTGAAGAGGATTTTGCTGCGGTGAGTGCTTGTATTCAAAACTTTCAATTAGCAGCTTGGGAGCGTGGAATTGGAATGCTGTGGAATACGGATCCAACCATTTATTCACCAACATTTCATGCACAAATCGGTGTGAAGCCAGGTGAGAAGGTTGTCGGAATTATGCAAATTGGCTACCCAGACATGACACCGAAAGCACAGCAGCGAACTTCGATTGAAGAAAAGTTAACGGTTATTACTAGCGCTTCTCAGCTTGAAGAAAATAAGTAGTATCGAATAATATTTGTCAGTAATCGGGTGCAATTCCGAAGGGGAAATTGCGCTCTTTCTTTGTGTAGCGAGCCCGGATTGTTTAATAACGAAATGGAAGATTTAGCTTATGTTTAAAATCTGGCTGATAATGGCTGTACGGTTGAAGAAGTGAAAGTATACAATGATTGGATATTAGATTACGACAAGGACGAAATAGATAAAGTGTTTAAATAAGAATTAATCCTTGTTAAACGAGTGCGTTACATAAATAATGAATGAGGCTGCCTTTTCTTTTTGATAATCTGTGCAGGTTGGTTGAAAATAGTGAATAAATATAAATATAAAGTTAACTCTATAATTAAAAGAATGGTAAACGAGGAGATTAATCATGAAGCCTTATCAAATAAATAAAATGATCATTGATGATGAATTTGATGGTGAAGAATTCGTGACAACTGATTTTGCTTACCAAAATAAAGATTATAGCATTACTTTTAAAAAAGCAGACCTTGAAATAATTAATACATGGATTTTTAAAGATGGTACGTCTCTACCGGCAAATTTATCTGATAATATTATTGAATTAATAAGAGAAGATGTTAAAAAGAGAATCTAGTCACATGTAGTAGTTCTAATTTATTATGGGTTTTAGAAAAGTTTTGATTATTAATATAAAGACTTACGTGACTAGCAAAGGAGTGATTTCATTGAACGAATACGATGGGCTAATGACGACGATTTTTAATGATTAGAAGACCAAATCGTATGTGATTTGGTCTATTGTATTTGTTGACATATCAGTATTTTATTAAAAAATGTGAAAGAATGTACTTAAACCAAACCAGCTAATAGTTTAACAAGAAAATATTGTAATTATAAATAATGAATGGTAGTATTTTCTTATAGTTAGTTAGTTGAATAACTAATAGGGAGATGTAGAAATGGCAAAACCTAATGTAATTAGTAAGGATGTTTTAATTCAATACGCAAAGGAGTGTTTAGTAAACAACGGAATAGAAAAGTTTACTTTAAGGTCTGTAGCAGAGATGGCAGGAGTAACACAGGGAACAATTTACTACCATTTTAGAACGAAGGAACAGTTGTTATTAGCTATTGTTCAGAATGTTTGTGAAAACTCTTGGACTGAAATATCTGAACAAAATGAACAGCTTTTTTTAAGCCAAGCAATCGAATCTGCAAAAAGTCGTTGTTCATACGATTCTTTTTTTCATAAGTTATTTTTCACCTTGGTTGCTTCGAGTTTCAATAATGAAAAAATAAGAAATCCATTAAGTGATATCGTTACTGAAGAAAATAGTTCTTTAATTAGTAACTTATCAGGGTTATGGGGTAAATCACCAATAGAAGGTGTAACGTTAGAAACATGGGGGATTCTCATAAACGCTATTGTAGATGGAATTGCTTTACAAGCACTATTACAAAAAGATTTTCCAGTAGAAAGAACGTATCAGGAGGTTGAACAGCTTTTTAAAGCTTTTAGTAAATTAAAGGATATGGGGATTAATAAATGAAGGGAAATGCATTTGCTCTCATTTTTGGTGTGTTAGTATGGTTTGTTGCTACAATGTTTTTCGTAATTCTTGGTGAACGTGTCCTCTATCCTCCTGGAACAGTCAGCTTTGCAATTAGTATTACACTATTAGTAGTTGGGACAGGGTTCTTGCTATGGGGTATTACATATATTTATTTATTATTTGATAAAACCGAAAACGCACCATTAAAGTTTGGAATAATTGGCACAATGATTGGATTAGCATTGGACACCTTTTCATTATCGTTTCACCAATTTATTTTTCCTAATTTGGCTGAGCCGCAGGTTATTGCATTTACAGCATGGATGTCTTTTGCATATGCGTTATATTTATTTATTCCTGCATTTATTAACCAAAAAAGAAATAAGTCCAAAAGAGAATATAAGGTGCCAAGAGATCAAATCTTCCTAAAGTAACGGGGCTTTAATGCAAGAACAGGACTGTCCATAGACAGTCTTTTTTTTTTTGTATTCAAGTCTATAAAGCTACTCCATTTTAGACAGTGTAGTCTTGCTCTTAAATAGTGTCTATTTAATTCGAAAGTAAACCTTTATAACGTTATTAAATCAATTGACCATTTAGAGCTTAATAAGCCGCAGATTAAAGAGTACTTAGAATATTTCAAGCAGAATGGTATTCGAGTAAAAGAAATTAAAGAATCCGAAGAGAAGTTAAGAAGGTATTAATGTATAAACACGATAGATGAAGCAGTGAGAGAGTGATTTAATAGTATTCAAAATTCTGTTTTTTTTACTACCCCCATAACCATTTTGGTTCGTTCGTATTCTTTTAATATAAATATAATCATAGAAAAAACACGAGGGGAATAAAGATGAATAAACTAACCAAGGGAGCCCTTGCCATGGTTTTAGCGGGATCGGTGACGTTTTCTATTGCTAATGTCTTGTTAGTCGATCAATCTTCTAAACGGTTAATAAAAGAAAATGATTTAACCATATCTGAAGTACCAAAGAAACCGGATGTAATTAACCAAGGGGAAAAAACGGCGAAAGATCAAACGTCAGCAACGAATGTGAAAGACGTGCAAACCAAGCCTTCTCATAATACTGCGGCTATAAAAAATAGAAACGAGAGTAAGACGACCGTAGTGGCCAGTCACCAAAATACGGAAAAATCCACCGAGAAGAAGATGACAAATTCTGCTAATACGAATACGACAATAACTACAACGTCTGCTGCAACTAGAGGAAAAGAATCAACGACAACGACTACATCTACGACGGCGGCAACTAATGCAACAAGAGTAAAAGCACCAACGACAACAAAAGCACCAACGAAAACGGGAACGAATACAACCGGATCAAAAGCACCAACGACAACAAAAGCACCAACGAAAACGGGAACGAATACAACCGGATCAAAAGCACCAACGACAACAAAAGCACCAACGAAAACGGGAACGAATACAACCGAAACAAAAGCACCAACGACAACGACTGCACCAACGACAACGGAAACGAATACAACCGGATCAAAAGAAGCACCAACGACGACGGCAACTAATACAACAAGTGCAACCAAAAAGACAACCAACCATGGACAACAAGTTTCTCAAGACGCAAAAGCAAAGGCTGCAAGTTCTCAGGACAAAAAAGAAAACAACGGAAAGAAAATGTAATTCTTTCAAAAAGGATCACCAAAAAATGGTGGTCCTTTTTCTTTAATAAATCAATATAAAAAAGACCTTCCCAAATGGAAAGGCCTGTGCAGGTATTCTATTATATTTTTTCCTTAACCTCCGCAATATAGGTCTCTTGAGTAACATTTCCTTTTCTTTTTAGTTTATTCCAACCAACGGTTACTCCCTTTATTGCCGAGAAGATGGATTTTATTACGACATAAGCCATAAGCTGCTTGTATAAAATTCGTTGTAGAAACAAGGAAGCTAGTGGTTTAGGACTTTCTTTCTCCAATCGAAACGCATATAGAGAAGTAAAGAAATCCAGCAAGTAAAACAGTATAAATCCAATGGCTGCTTTACCAGGGTGCTTGCCAAAAAGGGCCATAATGAACAATATATCCGCAATAGGTGATATGGTTTGATAAATATATTGGAAAATCCACATGTTTGGAAGACCGATATACCCTAATGAGTTATGTTTTTTATTAAATAATGCCCCGCGATGTTTCCATAAGCATTGTAATGTACCATAAACCCAGCGGTAACGCTGTTTTTCAAGACTTTTAATATCCTCTGGTACTTCTGTAAAGGCATAAGCCTTTTCTTCAAATTCAATCTTTTTCCCAAGACGTAAAAGAGTAAGAGTGATATCGGTATCCTCTGCCAGTGTATCTTCTTTATAGTATCCAGCTTCTTCTACTGCTGTCTTTCTCCATGCACCGATTGCTCCTGGAACAACCGTAATGCAATTGAGAGCGGCAAAGGCTCTTCGCTCTAGATTAAAGCCTGTCACATATTCGATATGCTGCCAGTTTGTAAGGAGATTCCCCTTATTGCCTACTTTTACATTACCTGAAACAGCGGCAACATTTTCATTTTTAAAATGGTTTACAAGCAGTGAGATAGCATTTTCAGCAATGAGTGTGTCAGCGTCTAGAGCAACTACGATTTCCCCTTTTGCTTCTTTAAAACCAAGGTTAACAGCAGAAGATTTTCCCCCATTGTTTTTTTTCATCAATCTCACGAGAGGATGACTTGCATACGTTTTTTGAACAACAGCAGCAGTATCATCCTTTGATCCATCGTCGATAATCAGTACCTCGAAGTTTGAGTAATCGCTGGATAAAATTGAATCAACTGTTTTGCAAATGACTTTCTCCTCGTTATAGGCTGCAATAACGACACTTACAAAAGGTGTAAAGCTAGGGTCGATTTCGATCTCTTTGTACTCTTTTACCTGCTTTCTAGATAGAAAAACGAAGATAGCAAGCCGCAAGATTCCTAAAAGGATAGCTGAGTAGAACAAGAAGTTTAAGCCTGAACTCCAGCCTTGCATGATTTTAAATACAGCCTTGTCATAGATTAAATAAGGGCTATCCTGCTTCGTAACAGGGGGCATAATTTGACTATCACTTTTTTCAATTAGATCACCAATGGTGGTAAAGGTGTAGCCGCGCTTTTCAAGTTCTTTAATAATAATGGGCAAGGCCTTTACTGTGTTGGAGCGGTCGCCTCCAGCATCATGCAGCAAAATCACATTTCCTTCTGGCAGTTGATCCAATACCCGTTTTACAATTTCATTACTAGAAATTCTTTTCCAATCGTTAGAGTCAATAGATTCTCCAACCATAGTATAACCCATGTCCTGTGCCCGCAATATAGGCAACAGTTGACTCTTGGTGCTTGGTTCTGCATCGGCTTCAAACGGTGGGCGGAAAAGGTTCATTGAATGACCTGTAATGGCTTGAAATAAACGTTGAGTTGCATTAATCTCCATTTTTGTTTGAAACGGTGTGATGGATGCAACATTAGGATGGCTAAAGGTATGACTGCCAATTTCATGACCTTCCTTATACATCCTTTTAACGAGGTCGGGATGCATCATAGCATTCTCTCCAACTATAAAGAAGGTTCCTTTTATATGATTCTTATCCAGAATGTCCAATATTTGTTTTGTATAGGTTGGATCCGGACCATCATCAAAGGTAAGGACGATTTCTTTCGTTTTCGATTTCCCATACCTAGCCACTTGAAAAGGCTTTGGTAATTTCACATAGGTTTCGGCTTCAATCAATCCATGTGAATTCAATTGAATGGTTCTTTGTCCTTTTTCTGATTGAGAAACAATTTTTAAAATCTCTCCAGCCCCTGTATAGTGAACAGGATCAGAGCTGACCAAGGTTTTAAGGGCATTGGATGGATTGTCTATTTCCTTTGGTTTATTAATGTAATTCCAGATAGCAGGATCTTCAGAACCAAGGCGCCAAACCGCTATTCCTTTCGAACCGCTGTCTATCGATAACTTCATTTGATTATAAAATGTAGCAGCATCTAAAAACCAAACAATGTGTTTTTTTCCGTTCTTTTTATAGCGTAAATAAGGGTTGCCTGCTTCTTTATTCCAGTGGATTTTGGGATTTATTTTAATTCCCAGATTCGTGATATCCCCGAATGTCATTGCATCTGCGGGCTGATTAGAGTTTTCCTCCCAGTCGTAGCCATA
The DNA here is from genome assembly GCF_004006295.1 of Peribacillus asahii. Lineage (NCBI taxonomy): Bacteria > Bacillati > Bacillota > Bacilli > Caryophanales > Bacillaceae > Peribacillus > Peribacillus asahii. Next base: position 3,178,552 of record NZ_CP026095.1, on the reverse strand, counting down.
GTTTCCTAAACTCACAATTAATTTTTCGGAAGGAATATCGAGCTGCTGTAAGTTCTCTTTTACCCAATTAGATGGAGCTATAGGTCCGGGTTTACTCATGGCGTGGTGCTGGTCATATAGCATGACGAACATCCGATCAACGCTAGTTGCTAAAGAAGCATAGTCAAAACTATTGTTATTCGGAGGGACATCCACTGTGACCATGAGATCATGTTGATGAAATGCTTTAGAAACTTTATTCATAAAACGAGTGAAATGAGCTTTGTCCTTTTGATTAATTTCTTCAAAGTCTATATTAATACCGTCAAAGCCATTTGTTCTCACATAAGCCAACAAGTTTTTAATAAAACGATCTTCAGCACCGGGAGTAGTAAATAATCGATGCAGTATATCGCCATCCCATTTATTATCAATAAAATTGTTAACTAATGGGAGAATCTTTACATCATGTTCTTTTGCCTCTGCAACAATAGAGTTGTCAGTACTGTCCTCAAGAGTAAGGCTAGAAGTAAGTTGCAGCCACTCCGGCACTAACGTTGTAATAGAATGAATATTATTTTTAAAAGAAGTTTTGCTTTTCTCGTCCCAATTGACATAAAAACCATAAACTTCTTGTTTGCTAGCTATTTGTTTTTTGTTCAACAGACCCATATTTTCTTGAATAATAGGGGAAGGCTTCGTTTTTTGAATCTGTGAAGCAAGCTCTTCTTCACTTAAACTTGTATTAATCGGCTCAATCCCACTTTTTGCTGTGCTATTATTCAATTGAAGTTCAGGAAATGCTGGGTTAGTATTAAGGCTTTCGATAAAAAAAGTCGATACTAAAACAATTAAAACAATAAAGCCTGCACTTATTCGTTTAATAATGGACCAGCGTCTTTTGGCAGGATCAAGAAAAACATGTTCTTGATTTCTCTCCTTTTTTTTCAGTCCTAAATTGTAAAACCAGTGGAAGAAAAAATAGCAAACAAGACCGATTCCCCCCCCTAGGACACCTGCTGCAATCGCTTGCGAAAGTTGTATTTTAGCTTCTAGGACAGAAAATAACCAAAAATCTTCTAGTATATGTAAATCTAGAAAGGGTAAATGGCTAATGTTGGGGATGAAAATGGTAATCAACGTTCCAAGAAATAGGGCGATAATGTTAAGACGCAACAAAAGTGAAAAAGCAAGCAATAATGGAACTCTTAAATTATCTAAAGGCAAAAAGGCCAGAAAAAACCCCAGTGTACTTGCAACTGCTCCTGCATTTCCAGTGACAGGTGCAAACAATGATCTGATAACCCACATAAAAACTCGATTCACTTAGATTCCTCCTCATAGGTGTAGTGTCGAAAAATTTATAATTATATTTAATAGGTTGATTTTATACAATTAATCTCTCTAAAAAATTTATTTCACTCTTAACGGGCAGCAAGACCCCCACCTCAAGATTCAGAGTGAACAAGGAAGATAGGTGGGGGACAACTGCCCGTAAAGGTCCGATTGGTGAGATACAGTGAAACTTACCTTTGCGATTTTCAAAGGTATAGTTGAACCAATCAGGTTCGTACGGTCACTTGATTGAAGCGAAGCGGGGATCTTAGTGACCGTAGAACGTGACTAACCATCAGTGGGGGATGAAGTAAAACCCCCACTGATGGAAGTTTCACTTTATTGGAACATTAACCAAAAGTGATCCTAAATGTTGCTCATCCATCAGACAAACTTTTTCGACAAAAAATGACCATCAATAAAGGTTTAGGTAGTCATTTTGAAATTTGGGGGGTCGGACAAAAATTCTTTTAATTTACAATTGGTTATTAAGGGTATTTTTGGTTTTTAGTTGAATTAATTTCGATGGAGCAGTAAAGAGGAAGGTGTTATACGGACCATGAAAATAGTAGGGGGAATCTCTTATTAAAATATGAATCTAGTATAAAAGATTTGTTGAGAAATGAATGAGAAGGAAAGTATATCTGGATAGCTGTTGAATGGAACTCATTACTTAATTCATTAGCGGATCACAAGTCCTTATATTGTGGGTGAGAGGTTTTAGGTGCAGTTAGAAATTGCTTTCAACTATAAAAAAGCCAGTTTCAATCTGGCTTTTTTGATTTAAAAAGTTTAGTTACTTCGGCAACTCTTAATATACTTTGGATGAGGACGGGTGCTTTATAATTCTTCTCTGTTGTCTTCAACTATTTTTTTGTAAATAAAAGTGACCTAGATTGATTTAATTATTTAAATGAATATACCGGGTATTTTATCCTGTTTTTTGAAGTGTTAAATCAAATAATAGATTTATTATGATAATATTGGTTAATATGGATATATATTGAAAAAACCTACATTAACAAAGAGGATAGAAGTGAGGGAGTTTTGATGAAACAAAGAAGAAAGAAATTAAAAAAAGGTATAATCATGTCAACGATTCTAGCATGTAGCCTTTTATTTGGCTCAATAGGAGTCGGAGCAGAAACTAAAGTTACACAGCAAACATCTACATCTGTCAGTGTGACAAAAGCATCTGCTACTGTTTCGAAAAAAGGGGTACTAACTTTCCCTAAGAAATTTAGCATGAAAAAAGTGACAAGTGAATTAAAGCCGGAAGCTGTTAAACTTATAAAAATTTATGGTGAGTCTCTTAATACAGGAAAAACTAAATCTTTCAATTCATATGTTAATAAACATGTAGCTGAGAAAGCAGATAGTAACTATTTACTTGGCCGCAAATATGTACGTGATAATTACAGCCAAAAAGTAAAGGAAATGAGAAAAGTCAATTCGAAAAAAACTCTTTCCACTTATTCGAAGGCTGTTAAAGAAGTCAAAACGTCCAAGTTGAAAGTTGACAATACGTATAAAGGAACGGGATTTGCTACATTCACGTACCAATTCCAACCAAAAAACTTTGATGCCTTTGGTTGGGTAACAGTCAAATTTAAATTTACCCAATTAAAGAATGGCAAATATGTGTTAGAGAATGTTTATTTTATTTATTAAGAAACTGGAATGATTGTAGGCTGTAAATCTTTACAGCCTACATTTGTTGTGTCTGCTTTTCCTTTTTTAGCATGGTGATGTTTGATGCTCTTTGTTGTATTTGAAAAAGTAAATTTCTGAATGTTTTCCTTTAAATCAATTTGAAACATCCATCTTTAAAGGGAATAGATTAGATAGTTTCGGTTTTGAGAAGAGCATAAAAACTTATTTAGATATCCTTATTATAAGTAAATGAGGTTTCCGCCCGTATATTTATGAGAAAACGTCAATGGCCAAAGAAAGGAAGAGAAAGACAGTCATGATAAATCCAGCTGCAATCCCTTTTCCTCTGCGTTCAGGACCTGATGACTGAAGAGCATGCTTGAAATAAAAAAAAGAACCGACTGCAATTAAGAGAAATTCTATTAGAATGCTTAAGGGAACAGATTCCCATAGTCCGAAACCAAGAAGTGGAAGATTACCTGCATTTCCTGGGAGAATAGGCAGATCCGGGCGATGAACAATTAAATCTAGTATCCAGTGGCTAAATACGACAGCGCCTATAATAGTTCCTGATTTTTTACCCCAAAATACTCCAGCAAGACATGCTGCTAGAATAGTAAGCAATAGTGCTCCCACGAAAGAATGAGTATAGAATGCATATATCATCATGTGGGCATAGCCGCCTTCACCTATTGGCTCCATTGACTCTATTCCAGCTAAATTAAATGGAACAAACGCAATGTCGAGCAATTGTGTGCTGACCAGCAGCGACCAAAGCGGAAGTTCTGGTGCTTTATTTTTCACTGCAGCAGCAACTCCGAAATGTCCGGCGAACATTTCAACCACCTCCTAAACGACTTCACTTATTTCATCAAAACAATAACGAATCAATTACTATTATAGCGTTCTAGTACAGATGGAATTTTAAAAAAATGTAAATTTTTCATATGATTGTAACGATATTGAACGATTATTTTAAATAATAATAAAGGTATGTAACGACAATTTAAATGTTTAAGTAAGTACACTTATATGATCTTCTGCCAATTATAAGCTTGTCTATGATAAAATAAAAAACTAAGCAAGTGTGCTTCGGAAATTTTAGATGTAAGGTGATTAATTCAATGAAGTTAATTATTGCAGAGAAGCCATCTGTATCGAAGAATATTGCAGATGCACTGAAAATAAAAAATCGACAAGACGGTTATTTTGAAGGGAATGGCTATATTGTAACATGGGCGTTCGGCCATTTACTTCAACTATATGATGCAAAAGATTATGATGAGAAGATGTCTACATGGAAAATGGAGAACTTCCCTTTTGTTCCGCCAACTTTTAAATATAAAGTGAAAAGTGATCCGAGGAATAGAGAAAAGCCAGATACGGGCGCTAAAAAGCAACTAAAGATTATTCAGAGTTTAATGAAAAGACGAGATGTAGAGGCTATTATTTCAGCTTGTGATTATGACCGTGAAGGACAAGTTATCGGAGATAGTATCATCTATAACTTGGGCACAGATAAAGCGGTATATCGATTATTATTAAACGAATGGACTCCAGCTGAAGTGATGAGAGGGTTAGAAAATATTAAGCTCAATTCAGAGCTGAAGCCCTTGCAAGATGCTGGTGTTAGCCGCCAATGGGCAGACTGGGTAATAGGAATAAACTTAACATCCGTAGCCACTCTAAAATATCAAAAGGGGAAGGGTAAGGCGTTAAATATTGGACGCGTACTGTTGCCGACGTTAAAAATTATTTATGATCGCGATAAAGAAATTGAAAGCTTTGTTCCAGAAAACTATTTTAAGCTGCAAGCTACTTTTCAAACAAAGAAGCATGAAGAATATGAAGGAACATATATAGAAGGAAAAGAAGAGAAGTTTAAAAGTAAAGAAACACTGGAAGAGATTCAACAGATGTTAGCTGACAAATCCGCAATCATACACGATAAGCAAGTACAGAAGAAAAAGGAATATCCACCGTTTTTATTTAATTTATCGAATTTGCAAGGACATATTACGAGTAAATATAAAGGATGGACATCGGATAAAGTATTAAAAGTCGCCCAATCGTTGTATGAGAAAAAGTTCATTACCTATCCACGAACATCGAGTATCGCTTTAGAAGAAAGTCTAGTCGGGAAAACAGCAAAAGTGCTAGAAACGTTATCAGAAGATTTACCATATCGAGATGAAATTAAGTTTGTGAAGTCAAAAAGGGTCTTTGATAATGCAAAAGTAGAAAGCCATAGTGCGATTGTGCCTACTTACTTGAAGCCAAAAAATCTCACTCAGGATGAAGCACAAGTATATCAGGCAATTAAAAACCGATTTATTATGCAGTTTATGCCGGTTGCTGAATATGAGGAAACGAGAATTGAAACAAAAATTGCGAATGCAGATTTAAAAGGCATCTTTCTCTCGAAAGGAAAAGTACAGCTTGTCGAAGGGTGGAAAAAGGTTGAGAAGGTTCAATCGAAAGATACGATTTTGCCACTCGTACAAGTGAACGATCCTATAGAGATCATCAAGCATGAAATTACTTCTCATGTTACAAAGCCGCCTAAGCAGCATACTGAAAAAACATTGCTTCGCGTGATGGAGACATGTGGAAAGAACTATGACAGTGACGGTGAAAGTGAAGAAAATGTGCATGCTATTTTAAGCGGTTTTAGTATAGGTACTCCTGCTACACGTGCCGAAACCATTAAGAAGCTAAAAGATGTCGGCTATATTTCGATGGAAAATAAAAATTTGGTTTGTACAGAGCTAGGCAGAAAGCTTGTTGAAACGTTTCCAATCAAAGACTTATTCAATCTAGAATTTACAGGACGCCTCGAAAAATCTCTGTTCGATATTGAAAAAAGAAACTTCAGTAAAAATGATTTTTTAGAGCTTATTTTTAATTTCACAACAAAAGCCGTTGAAACAATCAAAACTGAAAAAGAAATCACGATTCATGAAGTAACGACAGAAAGGAAGCCGAATGAAGTATTAGGAAAATGCCCCCTTTGTGGTCATGCCGTCATTGAAGGACAAAAAGGCTTTGGCTGCAGCAATTGGAAAAATGGCTGTAAATTCGTCATTTGGAAAAATGATAAATTTTTAGCGACGATGAAGAAGAAGCCTACAAAGACGATGGTGAAGGCACTATTGAAAAATGGCATAGCACCGGTTAAAGGATTAACAAGTAAAAAAGGCAATAAATTCGATGCGAAGTTACGCTATGAGAAAAATCCGGATAATGAGTATTTTAGTTGGAAGATGGAGTTTGACCAGTAATTTAATGGATAGCAGTCCAAGTTGATTGGGCTGCATTTTTTATTTTTCTAAAGCTTAAAAAGCTAAGAAAAGAATAATCTGTCTACGCGATGAAGAAGCTCATATTTTTTGGTTATGAATTTTGTAATTGGTTATAAATAAAGTAAATTCTTTTAAATAGAAAGAGGAAAATTTCAACGAATTCCCAAAAATCATCAACCATTATATAACTTCAGGAGTGAGAAGGAATTGAAATTAAACATCCTATTAGAATGTGTTGAAAAGCTTGCACATAAATCTATTCCTAATATGAATATTGAGGGGATAAGTACTAACTCAGCTGCTGTAAGACCAAATGAGGTATTTGTTGCAATCCCGGGTTACAGGGTGGACGGTCATGATTTCATTGAAGCGGCTATAAAAGCTGGGGCTAGTGTAATCGTGGGAGAAAAAAACTTAAAGGATTTACCTGTTCCTTATATTAAAGTATCTAACAGTCGTTTAGCCTTAGCTAAACTGGCTTGTCAATTTTATGAACATCCTTCACGAAAGAAGATTTTAATTGGGATAACAGGGACAAATGGTAAAACGACTACTGCTTTTATGCTTAAACATATTTTAGAAGCGTTAGGCCGAACCTGTTCCGTATTTGGTACGGTGCACAATGTGATAAATGGTCAAGTTTCTCCTTCTCAAAACACTACTCCTGATGCTCTTGAATTGCAGAGACTGCTTGCGTTAAGTGAAGACGAATGTGTTATTATGGAAGTTTCGTCCCATGGCCTATCACAATACCGAGTAGAAGGTGTGGAGTTTGACTACTGTTTATTTACCAATTTGGATCATGACCACCTTGATTACCATCATGATATGAATGAATATTTTCTAGTGAAAGCCAAATTGTTTAATCAATTAAAACCGCATGGGAAAGCGATTGTTAATCATTATAACAGTTGGGGAGAAAAGTTGGTGAATCTTCTAAACCTAAAGGATGAAGATATATGTATCATAGGGGATGAAAGCCACCATAATTTAAAAGTTGACAAGGTAAAATCAAATGTTTTTACATTGATTTTTGAAAGGAACCAAAGTTTTAACCTAAATCTCAAGATGTTAGGATATCACAATATTCTGAATGCCTCCATGGCTTTTTTAACGGCTCAAAAAATGGGTCTTCCTAGCAGCCAAATTATTCAGGCATTAGAAATGTTCTCTGGTGTTCCCGGCAGGTTTGAAATGATGCAGCATCCTAATAATGGAGCCACTATTGTGGTTGATTATGCTCACACTGCCGATGCTTTCTATCACTGCTTGCAGACGGCCAGAGACGAGGGGGCTAAACGAGTGTTTCATATCTATGGCTTTAGAGGAAATAGGGATACCGATAAACGTAAAGAAATGGTAAATCTTTCTCAAACATTCAGTGATAATAGTGTTCTTACTTTAGATGATTTAAATGGTGTTTCTTATGACGATATGGAGCAAGATCTTTATAAGTTAAATCAAAGCGGATCTGTCATACCTGATCGTACTTTAGCAATAAAAAACGTTTTGGATCAAGTGGATGAAGGAGATTGGGTTTTTATTACAGGGAAAGGTGCTGAAACGTATCAACAACAATTCGAATTACCAACAGCTTCAGATATAGAAACTGTTCAATATATTTTCCAACAATTAAATGACGGAGAAGTGTTCTTATAATAAGTGATGCTGAGACCGATAAATCTTGTATCCTGGGAGAAAACTTAAATCTTCATTAATAGATGGGGGAATCCAACTGTAACAATGCCAATTACCAGCAACTTCAGATAAACTGTTCAATATGTTTTTCAACAATGAGCATGATGAGCCTGCGAAAAAGAGAAATGGGATGCATGATTGGTTATGTTTTTCTTGTCTTAGGACATAGTAATGGAAAAAGAGTATAGGTGATCGCATGCATACAGTTTGGAAAGGCAATCTATCGTTTGGTTTGATCAATATCGGGATTAAACTTCACAGTGCTATTGAAGACAAAGACGTTAAGCTTATTGGCATTCATAAAGATTGTCTTGTGCCGATTCAATATGAAAAGGTAGCTCCGGGGTGCGAAGAAGGACCGGTTGAGCCTGAGGATATTGTCAAGGCTTATCAATATGGTGCCAACAAATACGTTATTGTCAGTGAAGAAGAGTTACGTAATTTAAAGCAAGAATACGAAGTGGAGTCAGTTGACCTGATTTCCTTTGTACAATTAGAGGAAATTGATCCGATTTATTTTGAACGTTCGTACTTTATTAATCCAATGGAGGGCTCTGAAAGAACCTATGTCCTTCTTCGACAAGCGTTAGAGAGAACTGGAAAAATCGGTATCGTAAAAATTTCACTGCGCAGCCGACAGCATTTAGCTATCATTCGTGTATATAAACATGGACTTATTCTTGAAACCATTCATTATCCAGACGAGGTACGTTCGATTCAACAAGTGCCTAACCTGCCTTCTGAAGAACAAGTAACGATTCAAATGAAGGAACTTATTGCAGCAACTACTCTTATTAATCAGTTGACGGTACCGTTCGTGCCCGAAGATTATAAAGATGAATACCGAACAGCTTTACTTGATTTGATTGAGACAAAAATTGAGAAAGAAGATGTCCAAGTAAAATCTGTTATAAATCCGAACAAGGAAAATATCATAAGTATTATGGAAGCTTTAAATAAGAGCATTGAACAAACTAAACCAGAGAAATCACCAAAAGTGAAATCGACTTCCAAAACGAAAAAGGCAACAAGCTAAAAAAGACTACCTTCCGAATGAAATGGAAGGTAGTCTTTTGTTTATAAAGCTTAAACTAAATTCAAAAGATGCATCAGTACATATCCTAAAATTGATAGCAAAATAGAACCAATCAATCCAGCACTAAAAGGTTTAAGGCCTAATTTTTTAAAAGTGGCGATATCAACATTTAATCCTAATCCAGCCATAGCCATTGCGATGAATGTATAAGCAAGAAGAACAATGTAGTGGACTAAATAAGCCGGAATAATGCCTAAAGAATTAATCACGCTCATAGATAAAAATCCAAAAATGAACCATGGAATTGGAATCGGTGTCCATGAAGTTGTATCTCGTTTATTATTTTTTGAACGGTTCATCCATATTCCAATGACAATAGCTACTGGAACAAGCAATGCGACTCTTGTTAATTTCACAATAATGGCGGTATCGATAGCGTCCTTTCCCGCAGGTTCAGCTGCAGCAATGACATGCGCAATTTCATGTAAAGTAGCACCGGAAAAAATACCATAACCGTGTGAACTTAAATGCATAATAGGATAGAGTACTGTGTAACTCATTGTAAAAATGGTTCCTAAAATTGCTACCGTTGCAGCGGCAATGGCTATTTCATTATCTTTTGCTTTTAGTTGTGGAGCAACGGCTACAACAGCGGCAGCTCCACAGATGGCCGTTCCGCAGGCTGTTAAGATTCCTAAATTTTCATCTACTTTAAAAAGTCGAGCTAATCCATACACGATAATCAAAGTAAGGACAATATTAATAACAGCAAGAATAAAAACGTTAGGGCCCGCATCTATCATATCAACGAAATTAAGCCGCATTCCTAATAAAATAATGCCAAAACGAAGTAGTTTTTTACTCGAAAAATTCGAACCGGCTAATAAAACATCTGGTACTTTGAATACAGCTTGCCACGTCATTCCTATTAAAATCGCTATCACGAGTTGTCCCATCATATTGAAAAAAGGGAGCCATGCTAAACATTTAGCAAATAGAGCAATAACGAATGTTAATCCAATCCCTCTAAAAAAGAATATTTTTTTCTGCTGTTCTTCGGTGTACGGCTGCTGCATTTTAATCACTCCAACATAACGGTTTGCACTTTCTTACCTAAACTATAAAGTGCTTTCTTTCATTAGTTAAATATATATATAATATAGTAAGTATTAAAAAAACTAATGATTGAAGTGAGTGGATAGGAGTTTATATATGATTGTAGATGTAATGAAGGTGTTTGTAACAGTCATTGAACAAAAAAACTTTACTCGTGCAGCAGAGCTATTGCATATTTCTCAGCCGAATGTTAGTTTGCATATTAAAAATTTAGAAAATGAATTAGGAGCTAAGTTGATTCATCGTTCACCTAAGCAAGTAAGCCTTACCGAAGCGGGAGTCATTTTATATAAACATGCTAAGCAAATTTTATTACATTATGAGGAAGCAAAATATGAAATTCATGATTTGCAGCATATTGTAACAGGGAAATTACGAGTAGGGGCTAGTTTCACAATCGGAGAGTATATTCTTCCAAAGGTATTAGCGAAGTATGCGACTCAATATCCTCTTGTTGATATTCAAACGATTATTTCAAACACAGATGATGTCATTCATGGAGTACGAATGAACGAATTAGATATAGGGTTAATTGAGGGAAAAGCGGATTTTCAAGATCTTATTATTGAGCCGTTTATGGAAGATGACATGATTATTGTTGCCCCAAAGGAACATCCTTTATCTCAAAGAAGTTTAATCGAAAAGGAGTTGTTTCAAAATCAAGTTTGGATTTTGAGAGAACAAGGTTCGGGAACGCGGACGTATATGGATAGATTGATTGATGATTTGAATTTAACAATCAAACGTTCTTTTATTTTTAGTAGCAATCAAGGGGTAAAAGAAGCCGTCAAAGCTGGATTGGGAATTGCTTTATTATCTCGATGGGCAGTGAATAGTGAGTTAGAAACAAATTTATTATATGCTCTCTACATCAAAAATCACAAAGTAAAAAGACCTTTTTCTATCGTAAAGAATAAGAACGCTGAAATATCTAAAGCCCTTCAAATTTTTCAAAGTAAAATCGAGGAGTTTGCTCTTTAAATGAAGTAAGAAATTAGGTGATTGTATGCAGAAAATGATGAATTTAAATGAAATAAAGGAAACAATCCAAGGAAGTCCATCAGTTCTTCTATTGGTTAAGGCAGGAAACTGCGGTGTATGTGAATCTGTTCAATTCAAGATGAGCGAGCTATTGAAATCATATTTACAAGTTAAAGGGATGTATGTGTTTAAGGAGGATGTTCCCGAAATTACGGCCGAATATGTGGTTTTCTCAGCACCGACTTTACTTCTGTTTGTGGAAGGAAAGGAAATATATAGAGTTTCTCGATTTGTTCGCTTCGATGAATTAAAGCATATACTCCAATTATACGAAGAGAAGCTGGAATAGATTTTGTCAATGGAGGAGCTGTCCTATAAGTCTGTTAAACAGATTTATGGGACAGCTTTAATTGGATCTATAGTTAATTGTGAAGATAAACGTCTAGCAAAAGAATCATTTATTTACATATTTGTAGATATGAAATCTCAAAGTAATTGTCTGAAAAGCGTCTTAGCAACAATGTTCTTTAATATAGCCAATGATTAAGAGCGCCTATTCGTTTAGATAGCATTTTATTTTGGCATTATTTATTATATAATGAGAATGATTGTCATTATATATAAAAGGTGGATGACTATGTATAAAAATAAAAATCTGATTGGAAAATTATCTTCCTATTTATATAAATTGGGAGATATTAAACATGTTCGCTCGGTTCCCTCTCTTTTCTCTCGAAAGACCTCCATGTTTACTCTTTTGTTATTTAAAGAAGCTAGCGGGGAGATTATTATGAATGGACGAAGCTATCCATTACATAAGCAACAAGTTTTTCTTGTTTCTCCGAACGTGTCTGTAGAATTTCTTTTTGATAGAGACGATTCAATAGATTACTATCATCTTCAGTTTTTCGTTCTTCAAACGACAAAAAATCATAGTCATTATGTAACAACAGACTTGAAGTATGCAGATGAGATTTTTACAAGCTATTTTGATTATTTGCTCGGTCGAGTGGAGGAGATACAAAAGAAACAGCAAAGTCAGAGTCCATGGGATGTAATGAGTGGAAATATTATTTTTCAAGAATTGCTTGTCGCTTTATTTAAAGCGAATTTTCAAGAGCAAAAACGAGATGTTAATCAGGCTATTAAAAGTACTCAAGATTACATAGAACAACATTTTTCTTTAAATATTACGCGTGAGTATCTAGCTGCACTTTCTGGCATGAGTCCAGATTATTATTCGCGAGTATTTAAATGTAAAATCGGAAAAAGTCCAATGGAATATTTGACGGAAGTTCGCATCAATCGAGCAAAACAGCTGCTCATTTTATCGAAAGATCCTTTGCGTTCGATTGCAAACAGCGTGGGATTCAATGATGAATTTTATTTTAGTCGAAAGTTCAAAGCCGTGACTGGATTTTCACCAACTGCTTATGTAGAGAGAATTAAAAATTCAAGTAAAATTGCTTCCTTAAAGCATTTGCTGACCGGTCATTTAGTTGCTCTTGGTATTGAACCGTATGCGACTGTCAAGAATCATGCATATCCAATTTCCAATCAGTTACGTCATACGATATCAATCGGTGACTATCAGCCTAATTTGGAGAAATTGATCTCAGTAAACCCTGATTTAATTTTGACATGTGAGTTTCGCGATTTTGAGAAATCTCAAAAAGAGAAACTATATGATCAAATTGCTTCGACAATCACACTTCCTTTCTTTCAAGATTGGCGCATTCATTTTCAGACAATTGCAAAAGTCGTTGGTAAAGAAGTAGAAGCAAGAAGGTGGTTAGAGAATTATGAGAGAAAAGCTGAAAATATTCGTAAGCAGTTAAAGAAAAGTATCGGAGAGGAGAACATTTTAATTGTTGGAATTGGTGATGGGAAAATGTGTGTGTATGGAAAACGGAATGTAGGTACGGTTCTTTATGGAGATTTACACCTTGCTTTCCCTAAAGGAGTAGAACAGATTGATCATTATAAGGAGATCACGCTTGAAGACTTAGCAGAGTTTGATGCAGATCGAATTCTTCTCACTACTTATCAGCATGATGGTACAGAATATATGGATCAAGCTATTCAAGATCAAGTGAATGCATTGTACGCTCATACTGTATGGAAAAATTTAAAGGCTGTCCAAAATGGAGCTATTTATTGTTTACATGACACTCAGCATCTGTATACATGCTATACATCATTATCGCATGATTTACTGTTGGATAAAATCAATGGATTAGTTCATGATGACGGAAATGTCCAAACATTAAACGTAAATGTTCATGGTTATTAAAGTTCGTCTCGGTATAATTAACAGTGATAATAATTATCATTACCAATTAAAGGGGAGTACATATGTTTTCTAGCAAAAAGTTATTATCTATTCTTTTATATGTCGTAGCATGTTTGCTCATCGTGACAGGCTGTGGACAAAAGTCAAGCATAGATGAGAAAAAAGAAGATGCACCAGCTCAAGAAGAGCGTGTTATTAAACATGCTGGAGGAGAAACAACGATAAAAGGTACGCCGAAAAGAATTGTCACTTTATATCAAGGAGCGAATGATACAGCTGTTGCACTTGGTGTGAAGCCAGTAGGTATCGTTGAATCATGGGATCAACAACCAATTTATGAATATTTAAGAACTGATTTAGAAGGTACGACAATTGTTGGTCAAGAACTGCAACCGAATTTAGAGGAAATTGCTAAATTGAAACCAGATTTGATTATTGCTTCTATCTATCGTCATGAGAAAATTTATCCGCAACTTTCTAAAATCGCTCCAACAATTATGGATGATACGATTTATGAATGGAAAGATACACTGCATTTAATGGCTGATGCGATGAATAAACAAGATAAAGAAAAAGAATTAGTGGCTGAGTGGGATAATCGAGTAAAAGATTTTAAAGAGCAAATGGGCGACAGTTTACCAATTACAGCAGCTATTACAAACTTCCGTTCAGATCATATGCGTGTTTATTACAATAGTTATGCAGGTTCTATTTTAAATGAATTAGGTTTTGAGCGTCCAAAAGGGCATGATTCAGAAGAGTGGGGAGAAAAAATTACATCTAAGGAACGTATTCCAGATTTAAATGCAGATACAATTTTTAATTTCAATGCATCTAAAGATACGGAACTTGTTGAGAAGAATTATAAAGAGTGGACAGGCCATCCACTTTGGAAAGAACTTGATGCTGTGAAAAACGACAAAGTGTACCAAGTTGATGAAGTGTATTGGAGCGCAGGTGCTGGTTATAAATCAGCGAATTTAATGCTTGATAGTTTATATGAGATATATGATTTGAAAAAATAAGTCATAGATTGATTCTTTTCAATGATTTCAAAAATATAACCTGCTGAGAAATGAACAAATCATGTTCATTATTGAAGCGGGTTTTCTTTATACTTTGGCTGTGTTAAACAATATTGTTGATAAAAATCAACATATAACATAGCCGATCCTTTAAGAACGTTTAACTTCTTTAAAGGGTAAAAGTATAAGAAAAGAGGGCCTTCAGGTCATACCTTTAGGTACAGCGGCTTTCGTCATTAGAGGCGATAAGTCGTGTTTTTCTAAAAAGGTAAGAAAGTATACAAGTTTCGATACGTTTTGGTGCCTAGTTTCAGGCGCCTTACGCTGTTTTTATGGAATGATGTCGAAAAGAATGAATGGTGATTAAATGGGACGAATCGTACGACAAGATAAAATGAAATGGATAGGTTTATTTTTATTAACTCTTTTATTAATTATTTGTATGTTAGCTAGTTTAATGTTTGGCAATACGAATTTTATGCTGACGGATATTTACAAAACGCTAACATCGTCTAATTCCAAAGATGTAGCACATATTATTATTTGGCAAGAACGCTTTCCACGTATGGTGATAGCTGTTGTGACAGGAGCTTCATTAGCTGTAGCAGGTGTAATCAGTCAATTATTGACGCGTAACCCATTAGGTTCTCCTAGCGTATTAGGGATTAACTCAGGTTCGATTTTTGTTATTGTTGTTTGCGTTGTATTATTTAAAGTTTCAGATTTACATATTCTTGTGTATTTTGCTTTTTTAGGTGCGTTATTAGCCGCTTTTCTCGTTTATCTTTTAGGTTCATTAGGCCGCTCAAGTACCTCAGCTATCAAACTCATTTTAGCTGGAATCGCTGCGAATGCGATGTTTGTTTCATTTACACAAATTATTTTATTGATGAATCAAAAAGGGATGAGTGATGTTTTATTTTGGATGGCGGGTACGATTAGTGGAAGAACATTAGATATGATTCTAGCTGTGTTGCCATACTTGCTTGTTTCACTTGTTGTTACTTGTTTTCTAGGCAGATCGATGAACATTTATGCATCTGGAGAAAGTATTGCGAAAGGTTTAGGGCAAAATGTTTTCATTATGAAAGTGACATTACTTATTTTAATGGTTGTACTAGCAGGTGGTTCGTTAGCGGTAATTGGAAATGTTGGTTTCGTTGGCTTAATTATTCCTCACTTAGCGAAAGCGATTGTTGGAAATGGATATCCGTGGTTAACACCGTATTCAATTTTGTTAGGGAGTATCTTTTTATTAATTGCTGATTTAAGTACAAGACTTATTCATCCGCCTGCGGAAATTCCTTTAGGGGTTATCACAGCATTTATTGGGGCTCCATTCTTTATCTATGTTGCTTTTAAAGGAGGGCGTGCACGTGAATGATAGATGGGTTGTTCGTACAAAAAATGAGAAAGTATCTTTTTTTCTGATTAAAAAAGAAGTATATAAAACGATTGCGGTATTCGTGAGTTTAATAGGGGCTCTTTTATTAGGTTTAATGATTGGTACAGATGTGATCCCATTTTATGAAATTATCAATTATATATTTCAATTAGCACCGATTGAAAATGAATTTGCATTAGGTGAATTAAGAATGCCGCGCGTGTTATCTGGCATGATTGTGGGGGCAGCACTCGCCATTGCAGGATTAATTGTTCAAGGAATTATTCGCAATCCGCTTGCTTCACCAGACGTTATTGGGGTT
Source organism: Peribacillus asahii (assembly GCF_004006295.1). NCBI lineage: Bacteria > Bacillati > Bacillota > Bacilli > Caryophanales > Bacillaceae > Peribacillus > Peribacillus asahii. The sequence goes on along the minus strand of NZ_CP026095.1, from coordinate 3,162,428 downwards.
ACTGGTGGTGCTTCTGTAAGTGCTGTTTTATTTTTAACATATTTTAGTGAGGGGATGGGTGTTCAATGGACGCCAATCTTTGCTATTTTGGGGGCTATTATTACCTTTTTCATCATCTATCTTTTTTCTCTACATCCATTGATAACGGCAAATCGTCTTGTGTTGATTGGAGTTGGTTTATCTTCACTAGCCGATGCCATTATTTTGTATATTCTTGTTACATCCGCTTCTTTTTCATCAGAGAGAGCGTATTTATGGCTTACTGGAAGTTTGTATGCGGTCAATTGGGTTCAAACAATCTCTATTTTAATTGGTTTCTTTATCTTATTTATTATGGTTCTATGGTCAACACGTAAGTTTGAATTATATAGTTTTGGAGATTCTATTGCTGAAGAGCTAGGTTTAAACTTAAAAAGCTTTAGAATCGTTTTCTTGCTGTTTAGTGCATTGCTTTGTGGATTATCTGTCTCTGTTGCTGGAGGAATCGGTTTTATCGGCTTATTAACACCACATATTTCACGAAGAATTGTTCGGCACCATACGTCGCTCTTATTCATTACAACAGCTGGCATTGGCGCAATCTTAGTCGTTCTTGCCGATTGGATTGCACGATATGCTTTTCAACCATTAGATATTCCAGTAGGTGTCTTTACAGCTGGCATTGGCGCCCCATTTTTTATTTATTTACTGATTAAGAATCGTAATTCATTTTAAGGGTGATATAAATGAACAGTTCTAGAACGAATGAGATCTTGTTGATCAAGAAAAAATTTCATATATATGACGCATCACAAGTTGCCGAAGTAATGACAGTAACTGATTTGTTAGAGGAAGAAAAGTGTAGGTTGTTTCTTCAAAAGCAGATGCAACAGCTACAAGCACCTAGTTTATCAGTAACAGCGTCGATGTTTTCAAAAAGGTATGCTTATCTTGTTGTGGCGTCTACATTATATAGCATGGTTGAATTTAATGGTGTATTCGTTTTACCACTAAAAGCATGCTCGTTCAGCACAAAACAAACCTTATCTATTCAAGAATACTTGTGTCAATGGAATCAAGGAATGGATGGTACGAGAGAACAGTGGCGTGAAAAGCTATTACAGGAGTTGTTCTCCAATCATATAACACCTGTTTGGAATATGTTAAAAAAAATATCGGGTATTTCTTCGGCAATATTATGGGAAAATCTAGCTGTTCGAATTAACTCTGTGTATCGTAAAGTTTTGGAGCAAGAAGTAACGTCTATAAAAAAGCAGAGAGTAGATAGCGATTTTCACTACTTAAAAGGTGCTAGTGGAGAACTGTTTGATTTGTTAGAAAATCCAATTAGTCGCTTTTTGAAAATAGGAGAAGAACTTCATATCCATCCAGATCGTCAAACATGTTGTTTATATTATCAATTGAAAGAAGATATGGAAGGAATAGGATATTGCACAAATTGTCCAATTGGCAGAAAGCGTAAAAGGAGAGAAAAATAAAAACGATAGGAGTAGTTCATATCCACCTACATCTGTACAGCGTATATAAAATATGGCATCATTAGAATAGTTTGGACAACGTGATTCTTGTCTCAAGGATATATGTATAGTACAATTTTTTTTATATGCGTTTGAATGGGAGGATTCTGGATGCCTACACCGAGCATGGAGGATTACATAGAACAAATTTACTTATTAATTGAAGAAAAAGGATATGCGAGAGTTTCTGACATTGCGGAAAACTTGTCTGTTCACCCATCTTCTGTTACGAAAATGGTTCAGAAGTTAGATCAAGAAAAATATTTAATTTATGAAAAGTATCGAGGGCTTGTTTTGACGGCAAATGGTCGAAAAATTGGCCAACGTCTTGTATATCGCCATGAGCTGTTAGAGCAAATGTTACGCTTAATAGGTGTGAAGGAAGAAAATATTTATCAAGATGTAGAAGGAATCGAGCATCACCTTAGTTGGGATTCCATTGATCGCGTAGGAGATCTTGTTGAATATTTTGAAGAGTCTCCTCAGCGTATCGCAGATTTGCGAGCAATTCAAAAAAGAAATGAAGAAAATACTAAATAAGGCCGTTATATACGGCTTTTTTTATTGTAGATGATGAGAAATTATCAAAAAGAGCATGACTCAAAAGGCATCTATTCGACCTTTGAGTTACGCTCTTTTCATCATTAAAAATGCAGCGAATTTAGCATAAGAACATGCTGAATTGAGGCATAACTGTGTCAATTTTTTTACATAATTATGCTAATTAGCTCGCTTCTTATACTAGAATAGGTTTTTGGTTAATCTTTCCTCTTCAATCCCATTCGAATGGAGTTAATTGATATACGTAATAATTTAACCAGTTAGAAAACATTAAGCTGCAATGACTTTTCCAGCGATGTAAAGGTGTGTTATCAGGGTTATCTTGTGGAAAATAATTTTCAGGCAGCTGTGTAAAAATGCCACGTTCATGATCGCGGTGATATTCATCAGCAAGCGTTGTTGCATCATATTCGAAATGACCTGTAATCATAATATTTTTACCATCCTTGGAAGAAGCGATTAAAACACCGGCTTGATCAGATTCGGCTAAAATTTTCAGTTCGGGATGGTTTTTGATTTTTGCATAATCAATATCTGTATAGCGTGAATGCGGAGCCAAAAAGAAATCATCAAAGCCTCGAACAAGGTTTTCGTTTGGCAGCAGGACTTCATGTTTGTATACACCAAAGCATTTTTGTGGTAATTCGTATTTGTGAATGCCGTAATGATGGTACAATGCGGCTTGAGCACCCCAACAAATATGTAGAGTAGATGTGACATTGTCTTTTGACCAATTCATAATGTCTTTCAGCTCTTCCCAGTAGTTGACGTCTTCAAATGGAAGTTTTTCAACGGGAGCTCCTGTAATGATTAAGCCATCGTATCTTTTGTGTTTGACTTCAGAAAATGGTTTATAAAATTGATCTAAGTGAAGCTTACTTGTATTTTTAGAATTATGCGTGCTAAGACGTAGGAATGAAATATTCACTTGGAGTGGTGTATTACCTAAAAAACGAAGTAGCTGTACTTCTGTTTTTTCTTTCTCAGGCATTAAATTTAAGATTAATATATTTAAAGGGCGAATATTTTGACTAGTCGCACGCTGTTCGTCCATAACAAAAATATTTTCTTGTTCTAATATTTCTTTTGCTGGCAATTGGCCAGGAATTTTGATTGGCATAGTTCTCCCCCTTTACCCACGATTAAATTAATAATATTTCTATTATATAGAATATTGAAAAATAGGAAAGGGTTTTTTACAAATTCTTATACAGGTTGATGTTTTATAACGTGGTAAAATGAAGAATATAAGCTTGTTGTAAATGAAAATGAGGTGAATGAGTATTTGTTTGACCCAACGGCATTTGATAATATGAAAGTAATACTGGAGGGAGCGGTGTATGACCGGGACTTCTATGGAGATATTCTTGTGATTAAACGAGATGATTTGATGAATTTGGCTACGCTGTCACGACAGTATTCGGTAGAATTTGAATTAAAGGAACCGCGTATACATAAGAAAGTCAGTGGAGGTATCCGTCTGTCAGCTTCTCTTGAAAATTTAAGTTCGGAGTTATTAGCGGGATATAATAACGAAAGTTCGAATGGTTCAACCGTAGAAATTTTTGTGAATTTGCTGGAGCAGTTAACAAAAGAGCAGGCGGTATCTATATTAACAGGTTTAGCAGGCATTTGGGGTGAACAACGATCGATTGCTTGGACAACAGTGGCTACCATGATGAATACAAAGCAGGAGTCCTTCTCTTCGACCTTTACGATTTCTTTTGATAGGCTGGTGAAGGAAGACCAAATCGACGACTTAGTCGATATGATTGAGTACTTAATTCAGTCGCTGCAATGGATGGAAACGTTTTTTAAAAAGGCATGAATCAGTAGTATCAACTTATATAGTTGGGAGAGATTAGCGTGTCTATCTATCATTTCGAAGTAAATAAAATCAATGGTGAGAAAATTTGGCTTGAGGAATATGCAGGAAAGGTTATTGTTATTGTGAATACGGCAAGTAAATGTGGGTTTTCTCCTCAATATGGAGATTTGCAAAAGCTGTATGAGCGCTATAAAGAAGAAGGTCTAGTCATTTTAGGGTTTCCATGCAATCAGTTTCTTGGTCAAGAGCCTGGAGATTCGTTAGAAATTGATACGTATTGTAAATTAAATCATGGAGTTACTTTCCCTATCTTTGAGAAAGTACATGTAAATGGAAAACAGGCTCATCCATTGTTTGACTATTTAACTGAACATGCACCCGGAATGATGGGGTCCAAATCGATTAAGTGGAATTTTACGAAATTTTTAATTGATCGAGAGGGAGAGATTGTAAGCCGTTATGCTCCTCAAACAAAACCGTTTGAAATGGAAGAAGATATCAAGAAATGTTTGCATAAATAATGAGGGAACAATAGACCTTTACTAGGTTATAACTAATAGATTGGGGAATGGGATAGACGATATGAAAGTGTTTAGCATGGAGAAAGTAACGAAAACACAAGGTGAAAAGCTGCTTTTTAAAGATATTTCTTTTTCGGTTTCAGAAGGAGAAAAGATAGGGATTGTTGGTATTAATGGAACGGGGAAATCGACGTTATTAAATATTATTGCAGGCAAGGAAGAGAGCGATATAGGCGAGAAAACTCATCCGAATGATTATCGCATTTCTTATTTATCGCAAGATCCGAATTTTGATGAATCGTTAACGATGATGGAATATATGTTTGCAAGTGATACTCCGATTTTTTCATTAATTAGAAAATATGAAAAAACACTTGTCGAGTTACAAAACGATCCGGAAAATTCAACTCTTCAAAATCGCTTATTACAAGAACAGCAGGAAATGGATGCACTAAATGCATGGGATACAAGTGCGAATGCGAGAACTGTTTTATCGAAGCTTGGAATGCAGGATTATTCAAAAACATTAGGACAATTATCAGGTGGCCAGAAGAAGCGAGTAGCACTTGCCAAGACGCTAATTGAGACACCGGATTTATTGATTTTGGATGAGCCGACAAATCATTTAGATTACGACAGTATTAAGTGGCTTGAGGATTATTTAGTGAAATATCCTCGCGCTGTTTTATTCGTTACGCATGATCGTTATTTCCTGGACAATGTTTCTAATAAAATTTGGGAAATAGCAAACAGTCGCCTTTTTGAATACAAGGGAAATTATGCGGCCTTTTTAGAAGCTAAAGCCATTCGTGAAGAAAATGAGTCGATTGAGCGCGGTAAAAAAGAAAGCTTGTTTAAAAAAGAATTAGCCTGGATTCGTACAGGAGCAAAAGCAAGAACAACGAAACAAAAGGCGAGAATTCAACGATTTGAGTCTCTAGAGGCTGGTTTGAAGCATAAAGGTAATAACGATCAACTAGAAATGGAGTTAAGTGGAGCACGGCTTGGGAAAAAGGTGCTGGAACTAAAGTCGATTTCGAAGTCCTTTGGGCCGGAACCTATTATCGAGAATTTTTCGTTTCTTTTTAAACCAGGAGATCGAATTGGAATTGTTGGAAGCAATGGAAGCGGTAAATCAACGTTACTAAATATATTAGCAGGTCGCGAAACGATTGATGCTGGTGAAATAGAAGTTGGTCAAACGGTCAAAATCGGCTATTATACACAGGAAAATGTCGATATGAATGAAAATATGCGAATGATTGAATATATTCGTGAAACGGCTGATTCAATTCAATTGAAGGATGGCAGCCATATTTCAGCGGCGCAAATGCTTGAGCGTTTCTTGTTTCCAATGCATACGCATGGAACACCGATTCGTAAGCTATCGGGTGGAGAGAAACGCCGCCTTTATTTATTAAGCATTTTAATGTCAGCTCCAAACGTTTTGCTGCTAGATGAACCGACCAATGATTTAGATACGCAAACATTAACGGTGCTTGAAGATTATTTAGAAACATTTGCAGGCGTTGTTATCACCGTGTCACATGATCGCTATTTCTTAGATAAGACGTGTCAGCAATTGTTTGTGTTTAAGAAAAAAGCAGATATCCAATTTTATTACGGTAGCTATTCAGAGTTTTTAGAAGAAAAAATAGAAGAAGTGGTCGTGGAAAAGGCAGTTGAGGCGCCTCCTGTCCCAAAGCGTACCGAAAAGAAAAAGAAGAAATTAACGTATGCTGAAACGAAAGAATGGGAAGAGATTGAGGGCAAGATGGAAGAAGTAGAACAAAGACTAGCCGAAATTACTGAGGAAATGTCAGCAGCCGGAAGTGATTTTGGAAAGATTCATGTGCTCGTAGAAGAAGAACGTGAACTAAATGAAAAGTTAGAATATATGATGGAAAGATGGACATATTTAGCAGAGAAGCTGGAAGAGGAATAACAGTGAGAAGGCTGCCCCAAAAATCATGAAAATGGCTTTTGGGGCAGCCTTCCGGTTTGTTGAACAATCATTCTTCTCAAATCATTACTTTTTTACCGTCCTTAAAAAGTATGTTTAAGGACAAAATGGAGGAATTCAGCCAGGAAAATGTCGTTTATCAGAGCCATGAACAATAAAATCCAGCAAAGGAATGGCGCTGTCCATTGGCTTTTCGTTAATGCTTTTTATTTTAGGGGCTTTTTAGACGGTCACTTTCTTACCTTCAGTCCGGATTGCATGAGATTCTCCGTTGAATATGATAAAATCGATGGAGCGAACAACGTGTGAATGAAGGAGATTAAATGATGCAAATTAAATCAATTGAACCTACACCAAGTCCAAATACAATGAAAATTAATTTAACAGAAGAACTGCCAGCTGGTAAAAGCAACAATTATAAAAAAGATGGGGCGGATCAAGCGCCAGCACTTATTCAAGAGCTGTTTAAAATTGACGGTGTGAAAGGCGTGTATCATGTAGCCGATTTTTTAGCTGTAGAGCGAAATGCCAAATATGATTGGAAAGATATATTAGTTCAAATTCGTCAAGTGTTTGGTGAGGAAACAACTGAGCAGTCGCGGCAAACAGCGATGCTTGAACATTTCGGTGAAGTAACGGTCATGATTCAACAATTTAAAGGCATTCCAATGCAAATCAAAATGAGTGATGGAAATAGTGAGAAACGATTTGCCCTGCCTAATTATTTTGTTAAAGCGGTAGCAGCTGCTCAAAAAGAGGATGACAATGTTGTGATGCTTCGTAAGTGGAAAGATTATGGAGTACGCTATGGAGATATGGAGGAAATCGGAAAAGAGGTAGCGGATGAGCTTGTCGCTGCTTATCCAGAGGAACGAGTCAATCAATTAGTCGCAGCTGCACAGGAGGCACAGGATAAAAAAGATCCAATCGTTAAGCGACCTAAAATCAAACTTACTGCAGATATGCTTGATGATGAAAATTGGGAAAAACGCTATCAAGCATTAGAGCAAATGGAAGATCCGACCGTGGAGGATATTCCTCTACTCGAAAAAGCATTAGATGATAACAAAGTGTCTATTCGTCGTCTAGCCGTTGTGTATTTAGGAATGATTGAAGATCCAAAAGTTTTACCAAGTTTGTATAAAGCATTGAAAGATTCTAGTGCAGCTGTTAGAAGAACAGCGGGTGATTGTTTGTCTGATTTAGGATTTGAAGAAGCGATGGGTGAAATGGCGCAAGCATTAGCGGATAAAAATAAGCTTGTCAGATGGAGAGCAGCAATGTTTCTCTATGAAGCAGGAAATGAGTCAGTGCTGCCTGCTTTAAAACAAGCAGAGAAAGATCCAGAGTTTGAAGTCGCACTACAAGTAAAGATGGCGATTGACCGTATTGAAAATGGAGAAGCAGCAAAAGGTTCTGTTTGGAAGCAAATGACGGAAGCAAGACAAGCGGATGAGAGATAAATTTTATGAAAATCTTATGATAAAGGAAAAATAAAAAAGTAGCCTTCGCGGTTACTTTTTTATTTTTTAAGAAGTTTAACTTTTCTAAAGGATTAAAGTGTGAGAAAAGACTTCGACTTTCGCCATTAGGAGCGATAGGTCGTGTTTTTTACTTATTTATTTTTGGGTAAAGCACTTTTTAAGAGTACAACGGTTGCATTTGTCTTCAAATATGTTAGAATTTTTAGAGAATAGTGAATGGTTGAACTACACTAAGTAATCAAACATTTTAGTTTAAATTGGGGGTATCACATCAAATGTCTAAACCAAAAATGAGAAGTGACATGATTAAAAAAGGTTTCGACCGTGCTCCACACCGCAGCTTATTGCGTGCAGCCGGCGTTAAAGAAGAAGATTTCGGTAAACCGTTTATTGCGGTTTGTAACTCTTATATTGATATTGTTCCTGGACATGTACATTTACAGGAATTTGGTAAAATTGTAAAAGAAGCCATTCGCGAAGCGGGCGGAGTACCATTCGAATTTAATACAATCGGTGTAGATGACGGAATTGCAATGGGACATATTGGAATGCGTTATTCACTGCCAAGTCGTGAAATTATCGCAGATTCTCTTGAAACGGTTGTTTCTGCGCACTGGTTTGACGGAATGGTTTGTATTCCAAACTGTGACAAAATTACACCAGGTATGATGATGGGTGCTCTTCGTGTGAATATCCCAACGATGTTTGTTAGTGGAGGACCGATGAAAGCTGGTAAAGATAAAAATGGGAAACCGCTTTCCTTATCTTCTGTTTTTGAAGGAGTAGGTGCTCACCAAGTCGGTAAAATTGACGATGAAGCTTTATTAGAGCTTGAACAATACGGTTGCCCAACATGCGGTTCTTGTTCAGGAATGTTTACAGCGAACTCCATGAACTGTTTAGCTGAAGGTTTAGGACTTGCTCTTCCTGGTAACGGTACGATCTTAGCTGTATCAGAAGACCGTAAAGAGTTTGTTAAAAAATCTGCTAAGCAATTAATGGAATTAATTAAATTAGATATTAAACCTCGCGATATTGTAACAATCGATGCAATTGACAATGCGTTTGCTTTAGATATGGCAATGGGCGGATCGACAAATACAGTTCTTCATACATTGGCATTAGCTCATGAAGCTGGATTCGAATACCCAATTGAGCGCATTAATGAAATAGCAAATCGTGTACCGCATCTTGCGAAAATTGCTCCAGCTTCAGACTATCATATTGAAGATGTACACAATGCTGGCGGCGTAAGTGCAATCATTAACGAACTATTGAAAAAGCCAGGTGCTTTCAATGGCGATCGTATTACAGTAACAGGAAAAACACTTCGTGAAAATGTAGCAGGCTGTGAAATTTTGGACAAGGATGTTATTCGTCCATTAGATAATCCACATTCAGAGCGTGGAGGTCTTGCTGTATTATTTGGTAACCTTGCACCGAACGGCTCTATTATTAAAGTGGGAGCTGTTGATAAATCAGTAGGCGGTTATCACAGAGGCCCTGCTATTTGCTTTGATTCACAAGAAGATGCATTACGAGGCATTGCGAAAGGTCATGTTAAAGAAGGTCATGTTGTTGTTATTCGCTATGAAGGTCCAAAAGGTGGACCAGGTATGCCGGAAATGCTAGCACCTACTTCGCAAATCGCCGGAATGGGTCTTGGAGCGAAAGTTGGCTTAATTACAGATGGACGTTTCTCAGGTGCATCACGCGGAATCAGTATCGGTCATATGTCTCCAGAAGCAGCGGAAGGCGGCCCAATTGCATTTGTTGAAGATGGCGATATCATTGAATTAGATTTGGAAAACCGTACAATCACATTAGAAATTTCGGATGAAGAATTTGAAAAACGTAAAGCTAACTGGAAAGGTTTTGAACCAAAAATAAAAACAGGCTACTTAGCGCGTTATTCTAAACTTGTTACGAATGCTAGCACAGGCGGAGTAATGAAAATCTAATACGTCTGCAGCAGTGAAACAGCAGTGGAAACTTAGCGTTTCTGCCGCTGTTTTTCTTTGGTAAGCGCGATTTTTGCATAATCTTCATAAAGTATAGTATCCTTATAATTATCATTGTTGTTTTTTGAGGAGGAATGTTAGTATGTCAATGGCATATGAGGAATACATGAGACAGATGGTCATGCCAATGCGTCAAGAATTAGTGCAAGCAGGTTTTCAACAATTACAAACAGTAGAAGAAGTTGAAAACTTTATGGAATCGGTAGAAGGAACAACACTTGTTGTTGTAAATTCTGTATGTGGCTGTGCAGCTGGCTTAGCTCGTCCAGCAGCTACTGAAGCAGTTGCAGAGACTAGCAATAAACCAGATCACATTGTGACTGTATTTGCTGGTCAAGATAAAGAAGCAACAGCTAAAATGCGTGAATACTTCGTTGGAATTGAACCTTCATCTCCATCAATGGCTATATTAAAAGGGAAAGAAGTCGTTCACTTTATTCCACGTCACGATATTGAGGGCAATTCATTAGAAGCCATTAAAGATAATTTGCTGATTGCATTTGATAATGTAAAATAAGTGTTTGGAAAAATGCCTTGTGTATGCAACAAGGCATTTTTTAAGTAGAAATAGGAGCTATCTATATGTTTATTACTACAGCAGGAAGAACAGACAAGCAGTCCATTGAGCTTGCTCAGCAAGTAGGACGTGAACTCGATATTCCGTATGTTGCGCGTTGTAAGCGTTCTGTGAAAGCGGTACAAGAAGCCGAAAATGGAGCAGATTGTATCGTATATGGCAAAAACCGTATTGAATTACATCGTTTTGGAGAGCAAGCCCCCTTCTTTTTTCATCCTAATGTAGCGATGATCCGTATTAAAAGGCTTTTACAAGGAGAAAGTGACCCTTATCTTGTAGCGGGAAACATTACAGCTGGCAGCACCGTGTTAGATTGTACGCTCGGTCTTGGAGCCGATGCGATTGTCGCAAGTTTTGCTGTAGGAGATTGCGGTCGAGTTGTGGCATTAGAGGATAATCGTTTTCTTGCTTTTCTTGTGGCTCATGGGTTACACACATGGGAAGACGGTGAGAATTCAATCATTCAAGCGATGCGCCGAGTAGAAGTGAAGTGCATGCATCATTTTGAAGCGCTTAAGCAAATGGCCGATAATAGCTTTGATGTGGTATATTTTGATCCAATGTTTGAAGAAAGCATTCTTGAATCAGATGGTATTCGAACACTTACACATTTTGCGGTGACACATTCTTTAACAGAAGCGATTATAGAAGAAGCGAAGCGTGTTGCTCGGAACCGGGTCGTACTGAAAGATCACTTTCGCAGTTTACGATTTGAGCAATTTGGTTTTCAAGCATTGAAGCGGAAAACAGCGAAATTTCATTATGGTTTTCTCCAAGTGAATCAAGAGCCTGGGACCTTAGAATAATGAATGAGGTGCCAGGCTTTTATTTAAATAAAGAATTAATTTTTTCTTATGCGCATTTGAATTTTTGTATCATATTTTTTAAAAGCATTGCTATTTGTGGTGTTTCGTTTTTGCAGGACTTGGTTAAATTGAAGAAGTTTTTGGTTGAGTTTTTGTTGGAGAACTAGCTTTTCTTCCGGGTCATGGCAGCAAGCAATTAAATCTTCTATTTGCATTAATTCTTTTCGGTAGTTTTGCTCATCTTCCAACATCTTAGCATTTTTTAATAGACTATATGCCATTCGAAGGTCTTGAGGGATAGCTGATAAATCTTCTATGACAAGAGGTTTTCCCTTTCCGGGTAAATGGTCGAATTCTCCATTATTCATGGCTTGTTTAATCTTTTCTTCCGCTATAATATGAACGAAATCCATTTCTTACTTTCTCCTCTCGTATACAATTCATCTTCAGCAAGTATATCATTTGTTTTTGGGGAGGAGTAAGCACTTATCATAAGCAAAATGAAACAACCTATGCTTTATGGATATAGGGCACAGGTCGCATAGTGGTTGATTAATCAGTGAATGATAAATAAATAAAGTAGCCTAACGTTAGAATACAAAGGATGATTGCTAAGAAACTCCATTCCATCTCTTTCTCCTCCTTATGAAAAGTATCCTCTACATAGTTTAATTCGATGCGAACCATCTAATTCCTTTAATTTACATATTTGTGTTTGGATAGTTGCCTCTGTTATAGAACGTTTTGGATTTTTTGCTCACTTTGTGTGAAATCGTGATTTGGTATGCTTTTTAACATATCGGAATAGTTACACAATATGGTTAATACAGTAATTTTCGCTACTATTTATTCGTCATCTGCTATTTTTAGGAGTATACTGAAAGGAAGAAAGGCAGTGTTATGGAAAGGGGGATTTTGTTGGCAGGAACAAAATGGCTTCGTAAAAGTCTTGTCGTTTTAATTTCTATATTAACATTTGGTCTTGTGACTCCATCGAATTTAACATGGCTAGCAGAAGCGAATACGATTAAAGATGTTAAAGATGGAGCACTTGAAGAGAAGGAACTACCGTATATACCGATTGCTGATATAGAAGAAGATAGCTTTAATAGAGAGCAGCGTATCGCTGAATTGATAGAGAAGGCAGAAGCAAATGCTTATCAAAAATTTGGAGAAAAGATTCAACCAAAAATTAATGATGAATTTCAAGCGGTGATTTTACCGAAAATAGAAGAAGCAATTGTTGAAATCGCTAATCAGTTCCCTGATGAACAATTGCAGCAATTAACGATTAGTAAAAATCCGACTGGTGGCAGAAGCGAAAAGATTTTTCATATTTTGAATACAGAAAGTGGAGAAGATCTTATTCGTTTTCATGTTCGCCAAGATCGTATCCCATTAGAGGGGTATTGGTTTAATTTTCATTATCATACATATCATGATTCATTTATGACGCACTACGAATTAGGGTCTATTTATTGGGATACGAATACACCGCCTAAATGGGGAAGTGCCAAGGTAGTATCTTGATTATTTTAGTGTATATAAATGTAAAAAGTGATATACTAGTATAGAAAAATGTAAGGAATGGTTATGTTAATGGAGATTGTTGATTGTGCGTGTGAAACTGTCGTTTTACACGCCTTTCAGCTTTTTTAAAAGTTCTTCACGAGTCGTATAGCCTAACGAATAAATACTTGCTTAATCTAACTATTCATCAGTGAACGAATACAATATTCTCTGGTGAAGGTTTCTTTTTGTTTAGAGTAAAAGGAGCGTTTAACATGTCGGAATTGTTTCATAACATCATGAGCACTTATGCTTTATTCTTTGATGGACAAATGTGGGTGGAGGTTTTAACAGATCCTGTTAGCTGGGGATTAATTGGTACACTTGTGTTAATGGAAGGGTTGTTGTCTGCAGATAATGCGTTAGTATTAGCTGTGATGGTGCGTCATTTACCTGAAAAACAACGAAGAAAAGCTTTGTTTTATGGACTTCTTGGTGCGTATCTCTTCCGTTTCGTTGCGATTGGCATCGGTGTATTCTTAATTAAATTGTGGTGGGTGAAAGTACTAGGAGCGGCTTACTTAGCTTGGTTATCTTATAAATATTTCCGTGATAAAAGAAGAGAAACGGGTGAAGAGGAAGAGCAGGGCTTAAATCAAAATAGTATCCTTATCCACCTATTTGGTCCATTATGGGGAACAGTTGTAGCAGTTGAATTAATGGATATTGCTTTTTCAGTGGACAGTGTCATCGCGGCTTTTGGTGTAAGTGATAAAGTGTGGGTGCTGTTAATTGGCGGCATGCTTGGTGTATTGATGATGCGAGGTGTGGCAAGTGTGTTCTTAAAGCTCATTGATCGCATTCCCGAGCTTGAATCTGCTGCTTATGTATTGATTGCTTTCATTGCTGTTAAAATGCTTTTAACGGTATTTAATATTCACATTTCTCATACGTTGTTCTTTGTGATTATTTTCCTTATTTTTGCTGGAACAATTCTTATTCATTTTCGAAAAAACCAAAAATATACTCATTCGTAATGTAAAAAGCTGACAACTAGGTCAGCTTTTTTTGTCGAAATGATTGAGGCGTTTTAAAAGAAGAAAAAAAGTTATAAAAAAGAGGAAAAGAATAAAGAATAGTAGCCAAAGTGATGGAACAAGAGGAAATAATAAAATGCCTAGAAAAAGAGTGAACAAGCAAAGGTCGAATAATAAAAAAATTTGTAGAGAATAAATATTGAAAATTTCCTCAACCAGTTCTCGTTCTTCTTGTGTTATTGGTCGTCTGCCATAACGTCTCATAATGGATCACCTATATTTAATATATGTATCGACAGAAGAAATGTGCGTCATTCTATTGAAAGTAGTTTCCAAAATTTAGTTCCATAAGCTATGATTCTCATTATGTTATAATAGAATAATAACTTGTTTTTTGTAATCTATTATACATAGTGGGGAAGGAGTATAGTCTATGCGATTTAAATATTGGATTATGCTAATTATGATATGTATTGGATTGTTTTCTTTTTATACATTATCTCAGGCTAAAGAAGACGGGGTGAGCTGGGATGAATTATCGGAAAAACACCCTTTGAAGCAAGAAAAAATCTTCACAAATCATCAGAATTTGCAGCAGTTATTTTTATTTCCAGAAGGTTCATTTGATACAGGAGAGGCGCTCTCAATCGTTAAGTCAATTTATAGATTACCCCCCTCACTGTTAGATAAATTGGTAGATGAAGAAGTGAAAGTGAAATTGTTTAATGGCCGCTTAACGGAGAATCCTAGTGCAGCCTATTTAAAAGGAGTTCAACCAAGAGGATATAAGAATGAAGAGACAACGTGGGATGATGTGCCAGGAATGGGCGGTTCACATACGGTGTTTGTCAAAATTGGAGCAAGTGATCAAGGAAATGGACATGGCTCCGTGAATTTAGAGCTTCATGAGTTAGCGCATTCCATTGATAAAATTGTTTATAATGGTATTCGAGATGATATTGAATTTTTAGGTATTTGGAAAAAAGAAGTAGGTACACTATTTCCAAATCAAACGTATTTCAATGACTATCCCGAGGAATACTTTGCTGAAGCATTTGCCATGTATTATGTAAATTCGGAGCAACGTCATCGTTTGGAAGGATCAGCTCCACAAACTTATATGTATATTAAGCAATTAGATTAGTTTTTTGTTGAACAGCTTGTCAAAAGAATCTTATAATCGTGATGATTAGAAAGACAGATAACTATGAATAGCGCTTTAAATGAACAAGTATCTACTTTAAGAGAGAAAATAAAAAACTACCGTAGATTCTACAAAAGTTGAATTTTTTAGATATAATGTATAAGGTGAAAACATACTGAGGTGAAGTAAATTGACGAATGAGTTAGAAAAAACATACTTGGATTTTTTACAGTATATTTTAAATAACGGTGTGAAAAAAGAAGACCGTACAGGAACAGGAACAATTAGTGTATTTGGTTATCAAATGCGCTTTGACTTATCAAAAGGCTTTCCTTTATTTACAACGAAGCGTACCCCATTTCGTTTAATTGCAAGTGAGTTATTATGGTTTATTAAAGGGGATACAAATATCCGCTATTTGCTTCAAAATAATAATCATATTTGGGACGAGTGGGCATTTAAAAAATGGGTTGAATCAGACGAATATACAGGCCCAGATATGACAGACTTCGGCAATCGTTGTTTAGTGGATGAAGAATTTAATAAAGTATACCAAGAGGAAATGAACGCTTTTTGTGAACGTGTACTTGAAGATGATGCTTTTGCTGAAAAATATGGTGATCTTGGTAACGTGTACGGTAAGCAATGGCGTCGCTGGACAGACTCCGAAGGAAATAAAATTGATCAGTTACAAGATGTCATTAACCAAATTAAAAATAATCCCGATTCCCGTCGTATTATCGTAAATGCATGGAATCCAGAAGATGTCGTAAATGCAGGTGCAAAGGGAAGTAAAGCTGCTTTACCTCCATGTCACGCAATGTTTCAATTCTATGTAGCGAATGGAAAACTCTCTTGCCAGTTGTATCAGCGTAGCGGAGATTCTTTCCTAGGAATAAATTTTAATATACCGTCTTATGCTTTACTTACTCATTTGATTGCACATGAATGCGATTTAGAAGTAGGAGATTTTGTACACACAATTGGTGATGCTCATATTTACTTAAATCATATTGAACAAGTCAAAGAACAACTATCACGTGAATTGCGTGATTTACCAACATTAAAAATCAATTCAGAAAAGAAATCGATTTTTGATATTGAATTAGAAGATTTAACGATTGAAGGATATAATCCACATCCTTCTATTAAGGCACCAATTGCAGTCTAATATAAATGGAAACCTACATTATATTAAAGGAGAAGTAAGCGTATGATTTCATTAATTGTTGCGATGGATCAAAATTGGGTCATCGGAAAGGACAATCAATTGCCATGGTATTTGCCGGCTGATCTTCAATATTTTAAAAAAGTGACGATGGGAAAGCCGATTATTATGGGGCGTAAAACGTTTGAATCAATCGGCCGGGTGCTGCCTGGTCGTGAAAATATTATCGTTACACGTAATCAATCTTATACGAATTCGGATTGTACGATATTGCATACTATTGATGAGATTAAGCAATATGCTGATCAAAGTGAGCAAGAGGTTTTTGTTATTGGTGGAGCAGAGATTTTTAAAGAGATTTTACCTGTTACCGATCGAATATATATTACCGAAATTGAGGCGAGCTTTGAAGGGGATACGTATTTTCCGAGTTTAGATGAAAATGAGTGGACTACACGTTCATCTACACCAGGAATCGTTGACGAGAAAAATGTATACGCTCATCGCTTTGTTGTACTAGAAAGAAAATAAAACTGGAATAAAACTGGTGATTGTTGTTCGATCATCAGTTTTATTAAATTAACTATGTTATAGACTGCTGTTGACTGTCTGTTTATCTCATGTTAGATAGAGGTTTAATCCAATTACTAAATAAAGAATTTTTCGAAAAGTCAGTTACATCCTTTGGTGAAAGTGTTATAATTATTAGATTAAATATTGGATTATTAAAAGGGAAAGGATATGAGGAATTGTTATGAGTCAGACAGCATCTATGAAAAGGGGAATTCAATTGGAAGATATTCTAATTGCTTATCGAGATTTGAAAGAAATCGTTGCTCACACTCCTTTACAAAAAAATGCACGGTTATCTGAGAAATATAATTGTAATGTGTATTTAAAAAGAGAAGATTTACAGCATGTACGTTCCTTCAAATTACGCGGGGCTTACTATAAGATGAGTACATTAACAGAGGAAGAAACGCAAAATGGAGTCGTATGTGCAAGTGCTGGGAATCACGCACAAGGTGTAGCGTTTGCATGTAACCATTTAGGCATCAATGGAAAAATCTTCATGCCTGCTACTACTCCGAGACAAAAGGTCGATCAAGTTCAATTATTTGGGAGAGATAACATTGAAATTGTGTTAGTTGGAGATACGTTTGATGACTCGTTTGCTAATGCGATGATTTGTGCGAAGGATGAGGGGCGGACTTTTATCCATCCATTTGATGATGAACTGGTGATTGCAGGACAAGGGACAGCGGCCGTGGAAATTCTTAATGACTGTGATGAGAAAATTGATTATGTGTTTGCTGCAATTGGCGGCGGCGGATTAATGGCTGGTTTATCCACCTATTTCAAATCCGTTTCTCCAGAGACGAAATGTATTGGAGTTGAGCCATTAGGAGCCGCTTCGATGAAATATTCCTTTGAAAAGGAAGAGGTTACAGAGCTCGAGACGATTGATACGTTTGTTGATGGAGCTGCTGTGAAATGTGTTGGGCAAAAGACGTATGAAATTTGTCATGAGAATTTAGAAGACATTATTCCTGTACCAGAAGGGAAAATTTGTACGACCATTCTTGATTTATATAACGAGCATGCGATTGTTGCTGAGCCGGCCGGAGCGATTTCTGTAGCAGCGCTCGATTTATATAAAGATCAAATTAAAGGGAAAACAGTCGTTTGTATGATTAGCGGTGGAAATAATGATATCGGCAGAATGCAGGAAATTAAAGAGAAATCACTGTTATATGAAGGATTGTTATATTACTTCATCGTTAACTTCCCACAACGTGCTGGAGCTTTAAGAGAGTTTCTAGATGAAGTATTAGGGCCAAACGATGATATTAGCCGTTTTGAATATACGAAGAAGAATAATAAAGAAAGCGGCCCGGCATTAGTTGGTATCGAATTAAAATATAAAAACGACTATGCTGGATTGATTGATCGTATGAATAAAAAAGGCTTTACATTTGTGGAAGTGAATAAAGATAGCAATTTATTCCACCTTTTAATTTAGAAGCTGTTAACTAGTATTTATTAAACGGTTTTTAGCTCGTTTCATATGATTATCATTCACGTGAAATGGGCTGAAAAATAGATTTAATACAAGTTATTTTGAATAGTTATCATTTTTAAATGGAAATGGAGATTGCTTTTCTTTAAAACTAAAAAGTATTATAATGGCTATAAGTTGATGTCAACATTAAAGGGGATGTATCCATGCCGAATATTGGAGTACCTGGTTTAATCTTAATCATACTGTTAGCGTTAATAGTTTTTGGTCCTAAGAAGCTTCCTGAAATTGGGCGTGCGTTTGGACAAACGTTACGGGAATTTAAAAAATCAACGCGCGAATTAACGAGTGACGACTTCGAAGATCACGAGAAGAAAACGACTAAATAAACAGATGGATGAAGGCGTAAGATAGAGTTGTCTTGCGCCTTTTTGTTGACGAAACATTATTGGATTTTTCAAAAAAAGGCGTGATGGATGTTGGAAGATAAAGAACTCAATGTCATTGAACATCTTGATGAGTTGCGGAAACGATTAATTATTGTTGTCGTTAGTTTTTTTCTTTTTTTTATTATTGGCTTTATATTTGTTGAAGATGTTTATAAGTGGTTTGTGAAGGGGTTAGATGTTACCTTAATGGTGTTAGGACCGAGTGAGATTATTTGGATTTACTTCATGCTCGCATCAGTGATTGCTGTAGCAGCGACGATTCCAATTCTAGCATTGCAAATATGGCTCTTTGTTAAACCAGCTTTACGACCGCATGAAATAAAGGCAACATTAGCGTACATACCAGCTTTATTTATATTGTTTGTAGCGGGACTTGCCTTCGGATACTTTATTATTTTTCCGATGATTTATCAGTTCTTACTTGATTTAGGTGGAGACATGTTTTTAACGAACTTCACGGCTGAGAAGTATTTTAAGTTTGTTTTTCACATGACCATTCCTTTTGCTGTATTATTCGAGCTCCCTGTTGTCATTATGTTTTTAACCTCTATCGGAATTTTAAATCCTTATGTGCTTCATAAAATTAGAAAATATGCTTATTTTGTTCTTGTAGTCATTGCTGTTTGTATAACCCCTCCAGATTTTATGTCAGACTTCGTTGTGATTGTACCGTTGTTACTTCTATATGAAATTAGTATATCGCTGTCTAAAATTGTCTTTAAGCGGCGTCAAAAAAGGGAAGCAGCGGCTGAAGCAGAATATAGTCAGGGAGAAGATATGCAATAAAGTGAAACTTCCATCAGTGGGGGTTTTTCTTTATCCCCCACTGATGGTTAGTCACGTTCTACGGTCACTAAGATCTCCGCTTCGCTTCAATCAAGTGACCGTACGAACCTGATTGGTGAAAGCTTACCTTTGAAAATCGCAAAGGTAAGTTTCACTATATCTCACCAATCGGACCTTTACTACAAAAGTGAGGCGACTGTTCAGCCCCGACAAGCATAAGATGAAATGCGGCGTGGCGCAGTTTGCCACAGAGCATGACAGCTTATGACCTCGAGGGGCTAGGAGCCGCAACTAGATGAGGGCAGTTGTCCCCCACCTATCTTCTTTGTTTTCTCATAAGCTTGAGGTGGGGGTCTTACTGCCCGTTAAGTATGTCTATCAATTGATTGCCCCCCTAGATTTATAAGCGAGGAGACTGCCCTAATCAATCTTCCAACATTTTTAGTATCTTGGGGTGTACGGATTTAGAAGTGCTAAATTGATTTCTTCTACGTTTAAATACACAATATTTTATCCTTTTATTTATTTTGTGTATAATGAAGACAATCGGATAAAAAAGAGGATTGATAGTTTGTTGCTTAAATCCCTAGAGTTCAAAAATTATCTTGGACAAAAGGTGATGATTACGGATATATCAGTTTTATTACCTGACGATCCTAATTATTTTATGGTACATATCAGGTTAAAGGTTTTCACAGAGCAAGTTTTTAAGAAGAATGAAAGTATAGTAATATATTCCTTCAAACAGTATTTAGCAACCGTTCTTAAGTGGCCGGTTTATCGTAAGCTTTTCGCTGAGGATTTGATTAATAATGCTTAAACAAGGACTGTCTATTCACAGTCAGTGGTTTAGAAGAGCCTAAGTAAAGGTTCTTTTATAACTGGGGATGGACAGTCTTTACATGTGTTTTGTAATCGTTATCATAGAAAAAATGAATAGGCTTAATAGATAGAATCTACATGCTAGTGATTGATTTGAATGGTCTAGACAGAAATGTGAACTAGGATGTGTTTTAATGAAAAAAGTAAAAATAGTAACAGATTCAACAACAGATATGACATTAGAAGAATTAGAGAAGTATGATATTACAATGGTCCCGCTATCTATTTCTATTGATGGAGAAACGTTTTTAGATAAAGTGGAAATAGGATCCAATGAATTTCTAGCCCGGATGAGAAAATCAAAAGAATTACCAAAGAGTTCTCAGCCAGCTGTTGGTACATTTGCTCAAATATATGATGAATTAGGAGCAGATGGGAGTGAAATTATTTCGATCCATATGACTGGTGGTATGAGCGGGACAGTGCGTTCAGCGGAAAGTGCTGCAAGTATGACAGATGCGAAGGTAACGGTTATTGATTCGAAATTTATTTCAAAAGCGTTAAGTTTTCAGGTAATTGAAGCAGCAAAAATGGCTAAAGAGGGTAAATCAGTAGCAGAAATTATCGAACGTTTGGAGACGATTCGCAGTAATACGAGATTAACGATTAGTATTGATACGCTGGAAAACTTAATTAAAGGCGGACGAATTGGCAAGATGACAGGCTTAATTGGTTCTTTGTTAAATATTAAACCGATTGCTGTTTTAGAAGACGGTGTACTTCATCCGGTTTCAAAGGCAAGAAGTCATTCACAAATTGTTAAGTACGTTGTGAATCAATTTAAACAAGATATGGAAGGGAAACAACTAACAGGAATTGGGATTGCCCACGCAAATAATAGGGAGCTTGGCGATAAAATTGGAAAAGCAATTATGGAATTGACTGGGCTTCAGACTATTACGATGGACGACACAACTCCGGTCATTAGTACCCATGCTGGGGAAGGTGCATTAGCCATTATGTATTATTGGGATTGATTAGACAAGCTGAAAGGGCGGAGAAAAGATGGGGAGACAGCAACTATTTATTATGCTGGTCATAGTTTTGTTGACGTTATCAGCCTGTAGCTCTAATGAAATACCAAATGAACAGAACCGAGATATTCAGGATTTCAGTTTTACAACTCAAGAAGGAAAGAGTCTGGAGAAAAGTGATTTAAAAGGGAAAGTATGGATGGCTGATTTTATTTTTACATCGTGTGAGACGGTTTGTTTTCCGATGACATCCAATATGGTCAAGCTGCAGAAGATGCTCAAGGATGAGGGTATAAAGGATGTTGAATTCGTTTCTTTTTCCGTTGACCCAGAAGTAGATAAGCCAGATGTGTTAAAAAAGTACGCTGATCAATTCGGTGTAGATTATTCAAATTGGCATTTCTTGACGGGGTATCAACAAGATGAGATTATTCAATTTGCGAAGACAGGCTTTGGGACGTTAGCAGTAAAGCCAAAAGGTGAAGATCAAGTTATTCATGGCACCTCTTTTTATTTACTGAATCAAGAGGGGAAAATTGTTCAAGAGTATACAGGTCTTGAGGACATTCCGTTTGAAGATATTATACAGCATATTAAAATACTACAAAGTCGTTAAACAGGTCCACATGCGGACCTGTTTTTTTTTATGTTTAGAAGCATGTTTTGAAAAAGCCTAGTAAAAGCTAAAGTTATACAAAAATTTTCATTTTGAAACAAGGTTTTTTCTTTATAAAATCCCGTTTTTTTCATGATATAATATTTTAAAGGAAGGTGAGAGCGATGAAATATATCATCACCTGTCTTCTTATATGTCTATTCTTAATCAGTGGATGCAGTCAAAGTCAAACGGTCTCAACGCAACCTTTGGAACAGTACCAGCATCTGACGGAATTAAGTAAGAAGCAAGAGATTCCTTCACGGTTTTTCCCTGATCCGATTCAAATTGTGTCGGTAGGTGATTCATTAACACAAGGGGTTGGAGATAGCAAAGATAATGGAGGCTACTTACCCTATCTAAAAAAGAAGTTAGAAAAAGAGCCGACTATTACAGCTGTAGAGATGATCAATTATGGTGTACGAGGTAACCGAACGGATCAATTGTTGAAGCGATTGGATAAAAAAGAGATTCGTGAACATATTGAGCAGGCTGATTCCATTGTCGTAACGATTGGTGGGAATGATATTATGAAGGTATTTAAACAAAATTTCACCAATTTAGAAATGGAGCAGTTTGAAACCGCTAAAATCGGTTATGAAGATCGTTTGAGGAAAATTTTTGATAAAATACGGACGTATAATAAGTCAGCACAAATATATTTAGTTGGAGTGTATAACCCATATACGAAGATATTTGCAGATTTATATGAGCTTGATATGATTATTGCCGATTGGAATAATAGCGGTGAAAAAATTGTATCTAAGTATGATTCGGCTTACTTTATTTCGATAGAAGACATTTTTCAAAATACAACAGAAGATTTGCTCTATACGGAGGATTACTTTCATCCAAACGACCGCGGTTATGAATTAATTGCGACGAGAATATATAACAATATGGAAGTTGCCACATTGGGAAGAGAGACCCTAGAAGCAGCAAGCATTAGAGGGGATGAACCACAATAATGACAGGTGAGAAATGGAAAAAGTTATTTATTGTTTTATTAGCCTGTAATATCCTTGTCATTAGCTTTATGTTGATTTTAATTAATTGGCCCATTAAAGGTGAAGAGATTAGCAATAAGTCAAGTAAGGAAGAGGATATTCAATTTCAAGTACACACAACACGAGATGATTTGAATCAATTAATCAATCAATATTTAGATAAGGAAGGGCTAACTGGAGGATTTCATTATGAAGTATATTTAACCGATGAAGTTGAATTGTATGGAAAGATGCCTTTCTTTAATCGTGAAGTAGATTTGAAATTAACGTTTAAGCCGATTGCTCAAGAAAATGGCGATTTGGTTCTCAAGCAAGAGTCAATTTCTGTTGGTGAGATGAACCTTCCTGTATCCTATGTAATGAACTTTATTAATAAGCGTTATAAAACGCCTGATTGGGTTACCATTCAGCCGAAGGAGCAAAGGATTTATGTCTCGCTACAAGAAATGAAATTGAAAAGCGATGTACGTGTAAAGGCCAAAAAATTTGATTTAGAACACAATGACATTTCATTTTTATTGACAGTGCCTTCTGTTCAGCCATAACAAAAAACCGGGATATCCCGGTTTTTTGTTATGGTGAAACGATAGGTAGCTTGGAGTTTGCGGATAAAGAGAGTGTTGCTATGTTTCGTTTTCTAAGGTGTAAGAGAGAGGACTGCTAATTCAGTCGTTTCATTATTTGTATTTGTACTGACAATATAGAAAGATGTGGCTTGATTGACTAGAAAGTGAGTCTTTGGCAAGGAACGAATGAGCTCTTTTGTTCCAGTTGGTCGAATTTCAAGATTGACTTTGATAGGATAGACAGGTAAGTATGAGCTTGCGTGTTCGGGTGTAAGTTGATCGAAAACAATATCACCGTTTTTCACAGCAATATCTACTGCTTCGATATCAGAGGCTAGATGAACAAAGCGAAACGCTGCTTCACCATTAGGGACAGCTGGGGAATCTTTTAGCGTAACAAGTTTTACTTCTTTTGGTCTTTTAGCAATTGCCCCGGTATAATATTGATTGGCTTCTAGTTTTAGCTTTTGGCTAGCAATGGTGGAGGTTGTTGTTCCCTCAGGATATATATCAATTTGATACGTTCCGGCTGGCAAGGACAAATAGTCACTCGCGTTTTTGTAAGTGAAGTTTTGTAGAATCCGCATTTCATTTACATATACATCAACAGCAGGTATATTGGGAGAGACATGGAACAGTCGAAGGTGTGCAAACTTTTTCGTTTGTCTAACATGTATGAGTGATATTGCTTTTGTAATACTTTGCAAATGCTTATGATAATAATAATCATGAAGCGTTGGGTTGCTATATTTATAAAAGTGGGATAAGAGATCGTATTTCGTAGCTTTTTGTAAGTAATGATTGTGGGATTCATAGCTCATGCCAATCACCTCTTAGTTTTGCTCATCATGCTATTAGCATATGGCAAGATGCTCGGGCAGGTGTCTAGTTTCGAACTATAGGGGAATGTTTAAAGGATGGAGGACAATGAAATGGAAGAAAATTTGGAGAAGGCGGCGTTTGCAGGCGGCTGTTTTTGGTGTATGGTGAAGCCATTTGATGAGCAGCCAGGGATTGTTTCTGTCTTATCTGGGTATACCGGGGGCATAACGGAAAGTCCAACCTATCAAGAAGTATGTAGTGAAACGACAGGACATTATGAAGCTGTACAAATTACATATGATCCATCTGTTTTTCCGTATGAAAGACTAGTGGAACTGTTTTGGCAGCAAATTGATCCAACGGATGCAGGCGGTCAATTTTATGATCGTGGTTCATCATATCAGACAGCTATTTTTTATCATACTGAGGAACAACGGCGTATTGCACAAGCTTCAAAAGAGCGCTTGAATGAAAGCGGACGTTTCCCATTGCCGATTGTTACACCGATTTTGCCAGCAAAAGAATTTTATCCAGCGGAAGAATATCATCAGCATTATTATAAAAAGGAACCGCAAAGATATCAGGCTTATCAAATCGGATCTGGTCGTAAAGCATTTCAAGAGCGATATTGGAGGGATAAAAAATGAATCAAGAAGATTTGAAGAAAAGATTAACACCAATGCAGTATGAAGTGACACAAAATAATGGCACAGAACCGGCTTTTCATAATGAATATTGGAATGTAAAAGAAGAAGGATTGTATGTTGATATTGTCTCCGGAAAGCCATTGTTTACGTCAAAAGATAAATACGATTCTGGTTGCGGCTGGCCAAGCTTTACAAAACCAATTGAGGAAGAAGAAGTTGAGGAGAGGTTGGATACAAGCTACGGAATGCGCCGCGTAGAAGTACGTTCGAAAACGGCTGATTCTCATCTTGGACATGTGTTTCCTGATGGACCTGGACCAAGAGGTTTGAGATATTGTATTAATTCAGCAGCACTTAAATTTATTCCCGTTGCTGATTTAGAGAAAGAAGGGTACGGCTCTTATAAAAAGTATTTTGAGTGAGATAAAAGAGGGCATCGGTAAGGAAATTGACTATATTGCATAAAGAAAAGAAGGTCATCGTTCATGATCTTCTTTTCTTTATGCAGCGGACATGTTCAGCTATATTTTTAAACCAGTTTTGGTATCAGATTTGTAAAGAAAGTGTATCTGGAAGCTTAGTCGTTCTGTTACTTAAAGGGCGTTTTTTATTCGTTTTGTACAGGGGACTTTTTCAATCAGCGCAGGAAAATAAAAAAAATGGGCGTTTGCACAGACCGAGGCGGGCGATATTACATATTGTAAGGTGTACAGTGAATTCGAAAAAAGGATAGGAGTGAAATGTTTATGTACGGAGGATATGGATATGGTGGACACGGCGGCTGCGGTGGATACGGTTATGGTGGTGTTGGTTGTGGTTTTGGCGGCGGATTCGCGTTAATCGTCGTTTTATTTATTCTATTAATTATCATCGGAGCTTCATTTACTTGCTGCTAAGGTAAAACTAAAACCAGTCTTCACACGAAGGCTGGTTTTCTACTGTTTTTTTATTTTCCTATATGATTTGTTCAGATAAGCGCTTTCTGCTACAATAACGTAATGATGTGATTTACTAGGGAGGAAAAAGAAATGAAACCTTCACGTTTACAAGCTGGGGATGAAATTCGTGTGATAGCCCCTTCTCGCAGTCTAGCGATTGTGAAAGGAGATCAACGAAAGCTGGCTGAGGAACGATTAACAGAACTTGGATTTCGAGTTACATATGGAGATACAGCGCTCGTGCATGATGATTTTTTCTCCAATTCTATCGAAGACCGTGTGGCAGATTTACATGCGGCCTTTAAAGACCCGAATGTAAAAGGGATTTTTGCAGGAATCGGTGGCTATAATGCAAATCAATTGCTTAGGTATTTAGATTATGATTTAATTAAATCTAATCCAAAAGTGATTTGTGGGTATAGTGATATTACAGCAATCTTGCTTGCTATTTATGAGAAGACAGGTCTAACGACTTACGTGGGCCCTTATTTCTCTTCATTTGGCATGCGAGTGGGTCTTGATTATACGATGGATTATTTTAAAAAGGCAGTCATGGAAGACGGTGATTTCGAGTTAAAGCAAAGTGAAACATGGAGCGATGATTCTTGGCATCTCGAACAAGAAGATCGTAATTTTTATCCAAATCACGGCTACATGATCATTCAAGAAGGAGAAGCAGAAGGCTCCATAATCGGTGGGAACTTATGTACAATCAATCTTCTGCAAGGTACGGAATATATGCCATCATTAGAAAATCGTATTCTCTTTATTGAAGATGATGAGGAAAGCCATCCATTTAGCTTTGATCGCCATTTACAGTCCTTGCTGCATCAACCGGGCGCAGCAGGAATCAAAGGGATTATTATTGGGCGTTTTCAAAAAGAATCCGGTATGACGGATTATGCGCTTCATGAAATCATTGCAACGAAACAAGAATTAAAGGGTATTCCGGTAATTGCTAATGCGAACTTTGGACATACTACTCCGTTTGCTACGATTCCAATCGGGGCTAAAGTCTCATTATCTGTTAAAAATGGTTCTGCAATTGTAAAAGTATTTGCTTAAATAGTAGGAATAATTAGGTAATGAAAAGCTTACTGTCCTATTGTTAGGTTTTTCTGCTATAATACAAAGAGATTTTAAATTAGAAAAGGTGATTATGTGTTATTAACAGTTCCTGCGTCGAAACGTTTAGAAAAAGCTTTGGCGGAATACAATAAAAAAGGTCGAGTGACTCATACTTGTTTCGTATGTCAACAAGATACTTCTAATGGTGATGAAACAAATATGAATTATTACAAATTAGGTACGAAAAACGTTTGCTTATCATGCCTTCCAAAAGTGTTGCGTCATTCATCTTTAAAAGAGTATGAATATGTACATACAGCTGTCATTGATCAACCTACTTTTTATAAAAAAGTATTGGCTGTTTTAAAAGATGAGCAGTTTTTAAGTACTGTTCGTGAAAACAAATTGACTGAAGAATAATTGCTATATAAAGACTGTTTTAAACTTTATAATGGTGAACCTACTTCATGAATATGCAAAGCGGCTTGTAGCTTGCTTATTTCATTATTGTCGATAATGAAATAAGATGGGCTACAAGCCGTTTTTTGTTTGCAAGAACAACTCTGTGTTCCAAGCAAGTTTATTACATTCATAAGCAAACTGATATTTTTCTGTAAAAATTCTCATAAAGTGGAATTTACCATTCTGAATTTATATTATATAGCAAGTTATAACGGTTTATAAAAACCTATTAAAATTATTTTGAAATTATGGAAAACCGCCTTTCAATGTTATAATATTACAATAATTAACAAAAAGGTGGTTTTTATTTTGGACAGACAACTATGTTTAGGTGAAGTTGCTAAATATTTAGGCATTGCTCAAACAACCGTAATCAAATGTCATACACTTCCATCTAGTCATAGATATTTTGATGAAGAGAATCTATTAGATTTTTTTAAATAGGTTTTGTTAAACAACGTCGTATAACAGAGCCTAATCATTAAAACAGAAAGGAGAGAGCGGGGATTAGAAATTACGTATTGAACATAGTCATTCTTTGTTTATTAGTTATTTTTTTGCCAGGGGTAGGTAGTATCTCATCAGGATTTGCAGAAGAGAAAGTGTATAAAATTGCAGCGGAACCAAAACTGCCTCCTTTCTCATATATCAATGAAGATGGAGTACTAACGGGAATGAGCATTGATTTAATGGGGGAAATAGCGGAACAGCATGGGCTTTCTTTTGAATATATTCCTATGAATATAGAAGATGCTGAAAAAGCTCTAGAGGAAGGCAAGGTTGATGCGATTGCAGGTATGGTGTACAGGCCTGATAAAGATTGGAAATTTGATTTTTCTACTTCCTATTTTACAATGTCTGACTCTATTGTAATTTCGAAAGAAAGGAAAAATCAAATTAAAGGGATTGAAGATTTAGGAAATCGTCAAGTTGTAGTAGAGGGTCATACATCTATGTATGAAAACATTCTAAATATGAGAACCACTAATGTATTATTGGAGGACAATCAGTATACAGCTCTTCAGAGTTTGATTGAGGGAAGAGCTGATATTTTTATAGGAAATAAGTGGACAGCAACTGCTTATTTGAAGGAATTAGGAAAAGAAGAGTCCTTTATTATTCTGGATGATGTCATGAATAGTTCAGATTATGCTGTAGTTGTACAAGAGGGAAATGATTCTTTGTTACTTGCCTTTAACCAAAGTATTACTATGCTAGAGGCAAAAGGAGAGCTTAATAAGCTTATTAATAAATGGACGGTGCCAAAGGATTTAACGGAAATTGCTAGGCTAGAAACCTTTATTTATTTGTTAATGAGCGTGTTGATTATTGTAGCTCTTGTTCTATTCATCATTTATATGTGGAATCAGAGATTGAAAGCAGCTGTACATATACAAACGAGTAAGCTTCGTCAACTCAATGAACACTTACAAGAAACACAACAAATTATAGCTGATAGTAACGCCTTTAAAGACTTAATTTTAAATAATATTGATACAGGTATTGTGACCTTTAATGTTGACTTAACGATTACGAGTTGTAATGCAAGCGCTTTACATATGTTAAACCTATCGCATGATACACCTTTTGGTCTTCAAAACCCACCGCTTCTAAAACAGTTATTTGATCATTATCATTCAAAAGAATCAGGTGTTCAGGTATTTGAATGGAATGAGCAAGGTCAAAAAAAAGTGATCTATTATCGCATACTGCAAATATATAATTCTCAGGAACAACAGACAGGTTATTTATTGTCCATGAATGATGAAACGGAAAAGAAGAATCTAGAACAAAAATTGTTCACACAAGAAAAACTGCATGCACTTGGTCAGCTTGTTGCTGGAGTTGCTCATGAAATTCGCAACCCTTTAACGTCGATTAAAATGTTTATTGATATGCTTCCAAGTAAATATCACCTCCCTGAATTTAGAAGGTTAATAACGGAACATGTACCTTCTGAAGTAAATCGATTAAATACAATCGTAACGGATCTGGTTGAATACGCACGTCCACGGCCTTCTAATAAACAGAAGTATACGCTAAAGGAAATGGCTTCTTTATTATCATTTATTCAAGTTACGATGGATAAAAATCAAATTAGTCTTGAGAAAAAGGTGGAAGATAATTTAGTTTTTTATATCGATCCACAACAAATTCGTCAAGTCATGATTAATTTACTATTAAATGCAGTGGATGCTGTAGCAGAGAAAGAGGAAAAGAAGATTACGATTACCGTGAAAAAGATAAATGAGGAAATCGGCAGCGTGATGATTTCCGATACAGGAAAAGGAATGAGCTCAGAAGAATTACATCATATTTTAGAACCTTTTTATACGAGCAAAGAAAAGGGCGTAGGCTTAGGATTAACTTTAACTTACAATCTTATAAAAGAGAATAAAGGAGAACTGCATATCGCGAGCCAGCCGAATAAAGGATCGACATTTACTATATTGTTACCGCTGTATCAAAAGGAGGCCTCCTAAATGAAACCTACTGTACTTATTATTGATGATGAATTGGCTATATGCGATTCACTTCGATTTGCATTAGAAGATGATTATTATATTCAAACGACAACGAATCCACAAGAAGGCTTAGCGAAAGTTCAACAAGATATGATTGATATTGTTCTATTAGATCTTCGGATAGGCAGTATAAATGGGTTGGACATTTTGAAAGAAATTAAGCAACAAGCACCGTCTACTACAGTGATTATGATGACTGCCTATGCTTCGATTGAATCTTCGATTGAGGCGATTAAACAAGGAGCCTATTACTATATCGAAAAGCCTATTAATATAGAGGAACTTTATTTATTACTGAGCAGGGCTGTTGAATATAAGCAGCTATCTAATAAGGTAGAAACGTTGCATGAAGAGTTGGAACAGCGGCGCGGTTATAATCAATTTTTGGGTAAGAGTAAAGCGATGCAACATGTTTTTTCAATCATTGATCGTATAAAAGATATTGATTCGAGCGTACTTATTTTAGGAGAAAGCGGCACAGGAAAAGAGCTTGTTGCTAGAAGTATTCATAATACAGGGAAGCGTAAAAACGGTCCACTTGAAATTGTCAATTGTGGTGCGATTCCTGAAGCGCTGCTTGAATCAGAATTGTTTGGATATGAAAAAGGCGCATTTACGGGAGCTACACAACGAAAAGAAGGAAAATGGGTAGCGGCAAATGGAGGAACGCTTTTTTTAGATGAAATTAGTGAGATGCCGCTTCCGCTTCAAGTGAAATTATTACGTGTTCTTCAAGAGCGCGAACTGACCCCCTTAGGTTCTAATAAAAAAATTGCATTGGATGTACGAATTGTAAGTGCAGCTAATAAAAATTTAGAACAGATGGTGCAGGAAGGAAAATTTCGTGAAGATTTATATTTTCGTCTTAATGTTATTCCTTTATCTATTCCACCTTTACGTGAAAGAAAGGAAGACCTATCATTACTGATTGAGCACTTTTTGGAAAAATATTGTCTGGAAATGAATCGTGCAAAGAAAACATTTTCTAGAGCGGCTTATCAATTATTGCTAGAGTATGGGTATCCCGGAAATGTACGAGAGCTTGGAAATATTATCGAATATTCGGTTGCTTTATCGATAAATGATGAAATCACGGAAATGGAGCTACCGCTTTCTGTTCAAACACAACGTTCTGCGTTTGCTACACCGTCTAATCGTGACAATCAATTACAACTTCCCATTGGTATGACGATGAAGGAAGTAGAGAAAGAAGTGATTGCTGCAACGCTTCAGCATTGTGGAGGGCATCGACAAAAAACAGCGCAAGTTCTTCAAATTTCCGAAAGAAGCTTACGAGATAAAATTAATGCTTATAATCTTAAGGAGAAAAAGTAGCTAACAGGAAAAATTTGCCTATAAATCGGCAAATTTTTCCTGTTTTTATTTTGGTATATGCTTAATTATGTTGAAAACGTATACAATGGCGTTATTTTAAAGTTGGCACAAGTCTTGCATTAATAATAGTTAAACAAAAGCTGTTATTTTAAAAAGGAGGTACAGTTTATGCAGGCCACCCAAAATGATGTACAAATTAAAGGAGCTTTTAAACAGTTCGGATCAAGTGTTGTGCTAAATGGAATCGATTTAGAGGTAAAACAGGGTGAATTACTGACACTTTTAGGACCTTCTGGTTGTGGAAAAACAACGACTTTAAATTTAATCGCAGGATTTCTTGAAGCCGATGCCGGTGAGGTGTTTATTAAAGGAAAAAATGTAACAAAAGTGCCGCCTTACAAACGTGATTTAGGAATGGTTTTTCAAACGTATTCTCTTTTTCCTCATATGACTGTTTATGAAAATCTTAGCTTCGGTTTAAAGCTGCGTAAAGTTCCAAAGGCAGATCAAGAAGCAAAGATTTCTCGTGCGCTGAAGCTTGTGAAAATGTTGGGGTTAGAACATCGTTATCCGCGTGAATTATCAGGTGGACAACGTCAACGTGTAGCTATTGCCCGTGCACTGGTGGTTGAGCCTGAATTGTTATTGTTAGATGAGCCTCTGTCTAACTTAGATGCGAAATTACGCCACGAATTACGTGTAGAGATAAAGCGTTTACAAAAAGAAATCGGTGTCACGACCATCTTTGTTACACATGATCAAGAGGAAGCGCTTTCGATGTCTGATCGAGTAGTTGTAATGAATGGCGGGAAAATAGAGCAAATTAGCTCTCCAACCGATATTTATAATCATCCAAATACAGAGTTTGTCTTCAATTTTATTGGAAAAGCAAATTCTTTTGAAGGGAAAGTGACAGACGTAGATCGTCAACGAATCACTGTACAGATGGGTCAAGATATTACACATGTTGATGTGAAAAATATAATGGGTATCGATCGTGCATGTGCTGTTGGGGATGAAGTAAAATTATATATTCGACCAGAAAAGATTCATATCGTTTCAAAAGAAGAAGTGGGACAAGCCTTCATCGAACTTCATAAAGCGAAAGTAACACAAATTAACTACTTGGGCACGTCGTGGGAAGTTGATGTGAATA